>NZ_CP100455.1 GCF_024228315.1 Halomarina pelagica | reverse complement strand
CCATCCACGAGCAGCGCCCCTCGACACTGGACGTTATCGTCGAGGGGGCCGGTGGGGGACCGCACGTCGAGCGGGATGGCGTGTTCGCCGAAGATCGGGATGGACCGGCGTCCCCGGTGTACGCGCGCTTCGTTCGGGCCGAGTTCTCAGGAGGGGGACCGACCGCCGCCCCTGCGGTGAGACGTGCGGTGGCCGATGGTTCCATACACTCTATATCGCGATATTGTGGGGTGCATCCATCGAACCGTCGGTTCGGAGTCTGCGTCCTCACGGGAACCGACACCGATGCGGCGCTCGCCGACGGTTGGTACGGCGAGCCGACGCTCATCGGGGGTTGGATTACGACGGCGAAGCCGTTCGAGAGGGGCATTCGGCCCCGTCATCGGCGTGTTCCGCTGGGACGACTACGACGAGATGGTCCGCGTCGTCAACGACGTGGAGTACGGCCTCGCCACCGCCGTCATCACCGACGACACCACGAGCGCGATCGCGACCGCTCGCACCGACGTCCGCCGGATCGTCACCCCGCGATCGCCACGAAAGACGTCCAGTCAGGAACTCTACAGGGATTTCGTCCTCGAAAATGTCACGTGTCTGTATTGGGGCAGTCCGTACCGAATACGGGGCGTGAACCCCCTCCCTAACGAAAGTTTACAGATCCGATAGATAGCTTGGGCCGCAGCGAATACTTCGTTACCGAATTAGATAACCTTAACAGTCTAACGCAATTATTTCTCGAACATGAGCAAGTCCAACCGGGACTGGTGGCCGAATCGGCTGAACGTGGAGATCCTCGACCAGAACGCTCGACGGGCCGATCCGATGGGCGAGGAGTTCGACTACGCCGAGGAGTTCGAGAAACTCGACCTCGACGCCGTGAAGGCCGACATCGAGGAGGTGATGACGACGACCCAGGAGTGGTGGCCGGCGGACTACGGCCACTACGGGCCGCTGTTCATCCGGATGGCGTGGCACAGCGCCGGGACGTACCGCACCAGCGACGGCCGCGGCGGCGCGTCCGGCGGTAGACAGCGCTTCGCGCCCATCAACAGTTGGCCCGACAACGCGAACCTCGACAAGGCGCGCCGGCTGCTCTGGCCGGTCAAGCAGAAGTACGGCCGGAAGCTCTCGTGGGGCGATCTGATCGTCCTGGCCGGGAACGTCGCCCTGGAGTCGATGGGGTTCGAGACGGTCGGCTTCGCCGGCGGGCGCGAGGACGCCTTCGAGCACGACGAGGCCGTCGACTGGGGGCCCGAGGACGAGTGGGAAGCCTCCGAACGCTTCACCGACGACGGGGAACTCGAGGAGCCACTCGGTGCCACCGTGATGGGCCTGATCTACGTGAATCCGGAGGGGCCGGACGGTCAGCCGGACCCGCTCGCGTCGGCGGAGAACATCCGGGAGTCGTTCGGCCGGATGGCGATGAACGACGAGGAGACGGTCGCGCTCATCGCCGGCGGCCACACCTTCGGGAAGGTCCACGGTGCGGACGAGCCCGACGAGCACGTCGGCCCCGAACCCGAGGCGGCCCCCATCGAGAAGCAGGGTCTCGGCTGGGAGAACGAGCACGGCTCCGGCAAGGGGGCCGACACGATCACCAGCGGGATCGAGGGGCCGTGGAGCGCCACGCCGACCCGGTGGGACACGAGCTACCTCGACAACCTGCTCGACTACACGTGGTGGCCGGAGAAGGGTCCCGGCGGTGCGTGGCAGTGGACCACACAGAACGGCGAACTCGACGGCGTCGCACCGGGTGCCGAGGATCCGTCGGAGAAGGAAGACGTGATGATGCTGACGACGGACATCGCCCTCAAGCGAGACCCGGAGTACCGGGAGATCGTCGAGCGCTTCCGGGGGAACCCCGACGAGTTCCGGGAGGCGTTCGCGAAGGCGTGGTACAAGCTGATCCACCGCGACATGGGCCCGCCCGAGCGATTCCTCGGCCCGGAGGTCCCCGACGAGACGTTCGTCTGGCAGGACCCCGTCCCCGACGCCGACTACGACCTGATCGGGGACGAGGAGATCGCTGCGCTCAAAGAGGAGATCCTCGCGTCGGACCTGTCCGTCTCCGAACTGGTCAAGACCGCCTGGGCGGCGGCCTCGACGTACCGCGACAGCGACAAGCGCGGCGGCGCAAACGGCGCGCGCATCCGCCTCGAACCCCAGCGGAACTGGGAGGTGAACGAACCCGAGGAGCTGGCGATCGCGCTGGAGACCCTGGAGGGGATTCGGGAGGACTTCAACGGCTCGCGGTCCGACGGGACGAGAGTCTCGCTCGCCGACCTGATCGTGCTGGGCGGCTGCGCGGCCGTCGAGAGGGCCGCGAGGGATGCCGGGTACGACGTGGACGTTCCGTTCGAACCTGGCCGGACGGACGCCACGCAGGAGCAGACCGACGTCGACTCGTTCGACGCGCTCGAGCCGGAGGCGGACGGGTTCCGCAACTACCTCGGGGACGGGGTCGACCGGCCTGCGGAGGAGTTGCTGGTCGACAGGGCGGAACTGCTGAATCTGACGGCTCCCGAGATGACGGTGCTAGTCGGCGGCATGCGAGCGCTGAACGCGAACTACCGGGGGTCCGACCTCGGCGTCTTCACCGACCGGCCGGAGACGTTGACGAACGACTTCTTCGTGAACCTGCTCGACATGGACTACGAGTGGGAACCGACCGCGGAATCCGAGAACGTGTTCGAGGGGTGCGATCGCGAAACGGGCGAGGTCGAGTGGCGGGGGACCCGCGCGGATCTCGTCTTCGGGTCGAACTCCCGGCTTCGCGCCGTCGCGGAAGTCTACGCGTGTGACGACGCGGAGGGGAAATTCGTGCGCGACTTCGTGGACGCGTGGGACAAAGTGATGAGCCTCGACCGCTTCGACCTCGAGTGAGGTGACCTCCGAGCCGCCGGGTCGGTCGCCGCCGCCGTCTCGATGGCGTGTCGCCACGGTCCCCCGTCCGGTCTCGCAAACGAATCGTGACGGAGCGTCGAACGTAACGAAGTTCGACATCTTCCGTCAGCCCACCCTGTCGATACTGCCGATAGCTGTGGGCTGCCGTCGAACGGTGGCCAGTGCGGAATCGATGTCGTGAGACGGTTCTTCGTGACTCCCTCCCTCGATTCTTCCGTGACAGGGAGGATCTCCGACGGCCGTACCGTGCAACCGGGCGTCTACGGTTCGGCGTGGGTACCGGTTCGAATTCAGTCCGTCGAGGCGTCGTACCCGAGACTCCGCGTCCACGCCCGGAGCTTCTCCGCGGCGGGCGGGCCGGTGACGACGCTGACGACGACGAACACGACCGTACTCGTCGCGAGCCCGTAGACGATGGGGAGATTCGACGAGAAGCCGTACGTCCAGAGGGAGGCGACGACGACGCCCGCGCTCGCGACGATCGACGACAGCGCGCCCTGCCACGTCGAACGCTCCCAGAAGAACGCGGCGAAAACCGGGACGAAGATACAGCCCGTCAAGAGGTCGTACGCGAGGACGAGCGCCTGGACGACGTTCCCGATCGCGACGGCCGCGTAGATCATGACCGCCCCCAGTCCGAGGACGAACGCGCGCGACACGCGAGTGTAGGTCTCGTCGGACGCGTCGGGATCGACGAAGCGCTTGTAGACGTCGCTCGTGAACAGCGTGCTCGAGGCGAGCAGCGCCGAGTCCGCCGTCGACATCATCGCGGAGACGAACCCGGCCAGGATGAGGCCCGAAACGCCGACCGGGACGACCTCCAGGATGAGCCGCGGGAGCGCGAGTTCCGGATCCGCGAGGTTCGGGAGGACGGCGACCGCGATCGCGCCGAGGAAGGCGGTCGCGATCCCGTAGACGATGGTGTAGATACCGGCGGCGACGTTGCCCGTCCGCGCGACCTCGGCGCTCCTCGCGGTGAACACCCGCTGCCAGATGTCCTGCCCGATCATGATGCCCAGGACGTAGAGGAGGACGTAGCTGGCAATCGTCTTCCACCCGATCGCGGCCGGGGCGAAGTACGACGGATCGAGTTCGGCGGTCAGTCCGGAGAGCCCGCCGACCGCGTCGAGTCCGAGCGGGATCGCGAAGAGGAAGACCCCGACGGTCATGATGATCCACTGCACGAAGTCGGTCATCGTGACGGTCAGCATGCCGCCGAGCGCCGTGTAGCCGATGACGATGACGCCGGCGGCGACGATCATGGTACTCTGCTGGAAGCCGAAGAGGGCGCTCAGCACCTTCCCGATCGCGATCGTCTGCGTGATCGCGATCGTGAGCGCGTAGACGCCGGCGATCGCCGCACCGATCGTCCCCGAGTACTCGTCGTACCGCCGTTCGAGGACTTCGCCCAGCGAATACGCCCGGAGGTTAGCGAGGTTCGTCGAGATGAGGAGCCCGAGCGCGATCGTCCCGATCCCGAGCGAGACGACGAGCCACGCCCCCGAGATCCCGTACTGGTAGCCGAGCCCGCCGCCGCCGATCGTCGACGCGCCGCCCAGGATGACGGCCGACATGACGGGCACGTACATCCAGATCGGAATGTTCCGTCCGGCGACGAGGTAGTCGTCGAGCGTCTCCGACCTGCGGTAGCCCCAGTACCCGATCCCGAGCATGCCGAGCACGTACACCAGCAGCACGGCGGCGTCAATCGTTGGCACGACCATGGAACTGTGTTGCCACATCTCACTACTTAACGGTTGTTATTCTGGCTACCTCGGGGAGAGGCGTACGTTTACGGTCTCGAGGGCGGTACTCGGTCCATGACCGATAACCTGGACCGGCGTACCTACGACCTGCTCCGGCTCATCGCGGACTACGAGCCCATCGGGAGCATTCGGCTTGTGGACCTGCTTCGGCGGCACGGGTATTCCATCGAGGACCGGACGGTGCGGCTGACGCTCGCGGACCTCGACGAGGCGGGGCTCACGGAGAAGATCCCCGGTCGGGGACGGCGACTGACGCCCGACGGCGCGTCCGAACTCGAACGGGGACACGTCAGCGGTCGCCTCGAACAGGTCCGGGCGCGCATCGCGATGCTCACGGGCCAGGTCACCTACGATCCAGTCGAGGACACGGGGGAAGTCGTCGCGTCCGCGGCCGACGTGCCTCGCACCGAACTCGACGGCGCACTCGAGGCGCTCGACGTCCTGGACGGTACGCCCCTCTCGCCGGTCCCGATCGCCGTCGAGCCGGATCCGATCGACGCGCCGTCCGACGACGCCGTCCGTCTCTACGCCCCCTCCAGCATCACGATCGACGGCGTGTTGCTCTCCCGCGGTATCAACGCCGACCTCAAGACCGCGGGCGTCGCGGAGTATCACCCCGACCCCGAGCCGGACGCGTTCCCGCACGACGGCGACCTCGACGCCGATCACGGGGGCGCGATCCTGCGCTACATCGACGCGATCAACGGCGAGGGATCGACGGTCGACGTGACGCGACTGCTGATCGAGGCGGGACGCGACGACGTCCGGCCGGCGCTGACCGGCGGGGACGAGCGGTCGCTGTTCGTCGTCGACAACCGGGAGTATCCGCTCACCCGATACGACGAAGCCAGGGACCTGGCGGTGGAGGTGCGCGATCACCTCGGCGGCGTCTTCGACATCCGGAAGCCGCGCGAGGCGGGACCGTTCCCGAGCGAGCGCCCCGGCTGGGAGTTCGCGTCGATGACCTACGGGGCGATCGGCGAACTCGTGCTCTCGCTGCTGGTCGAAGGGGGGTACGCGGAATCCTGGGAGACCCTCTCCGGGCTCGTGCCCCGCTCGCGGTTCGAGCCGCTCGGGGCCGTTCGAGCCCGAGAGCGGGCGTAGTTCTTCAGTCGGGCCGTTCGGCGAACCGGCGTTCGAGGAGCGTGACGAGGAGGAAGGCCCCGAGCAGTTGCGTCGATCCCGTCGGATCGACGTCCGGAGCGACCTCCATCAGGTCGACGGCACCGACCGAGGGGTGAGCGCCGAGCGTCTCCATCACCGCGAGCGCCTGGTGACTGTCGAGACCGCCGGGTTCCGGCGTCCCGGTGCCGGGCGCTACGCTCGGGTCGACGGCGTCGATGTCGAAGGTCACGTAGACCGCGTCCGTGTCCGCGGCCGCGGATTCGATCGCCTCGGAAACGACCGACCGAATGCCCCCCTCCCGAACGTCCCGCATCGTGTAGAGCGACAGCCCGGTCTCCTCGACGAACTCGAAGAAGTCCGGGCTCTCGTACCCCCGGATACCGACCTGACTGACGTGCTCGTAGGCCGAGTACGCGGACTCGGCGATGAGCCGCGTGCTCGAGCCGTGGAACTCGTCGCCGAACACGGGGCTGCCGTCGGCGGTGTCCGTGTGAGCGTCGATCTGGACGAGGCCGACGCTCTCGGCGTCGGAGCCCTCGGCGAAGCCGCGGAACGAGGGGTAGGTGCAGTAGTGGTCGCCGCCGAGCAGGACCGGGAACGCCCGCCGGGCGACGGTCGCGACGTGCGCGGTGATGCTCTCGGCCGTCCGTTCCCGGTCCATCGGGAAGACCGGCACGTCGCCGCAGTCCGCGACGTCGAGGTCGGAGAAGTCGACCTGCTTGCGGGTGTTCATGTTGGTCAACCCGCCCTTGTAGCCCGAGAGGTACGCCCACCAGGTGCTGGCCTCCCGGAGCGCTCGCGGGCCGTATCGCGCCCCCGGTCGGTTGCTGGCCGCGCCGTCGAACGGCGCGCCGAGGACGGCCGCGTCGACGTCGTCGACGTCGTCGCCGTCGCGGGCGTCGCCCTTGAGGAAGGTCTGGTGTCCGGCGTAGGCCAGCTCGACGTCGGCTCCGGCGTGGGCGTCGCGGAACGCCCGCGCCCGAGACGGCCTCCCCTGTTCAGTCATCGGTCGGTACCTCCGCGAGGGTGGCCTCGAGTCCAGGGATCGCGGGCTCGAGTCGCTCGTCCGTGATCGTGAACAGCGGTCGCGGGTGCGGGGCGTTCTCGGAGACGTCGCCGACTCCGAAGATGCCCTCCTCACGACGGTACTCGGCGACGTTCGCAGTCGAGGGTGCGTCGTTCCGTGTCATCGACGGCTCACCATGGCACGACGTTGCCACCTACCCACATAAAAGGTGTTGCGATCGTAGTGCGCGGAGTTCCGAACGGCGTCGGACGCCTGCCGCGAGGGTACAGGAGGCGGTCGGGGCGAGGCAGGTCCGACGATGCCGTCGGCGACACCGTAGCGTGCGCGAGTTGCCCTGATCGAGTGGGAGGGCGCTGTGCACCGCGTCGCGAGCAGGTACCGACCTACCGAGGAGATGTCTACTTCGCTGACAGGATGGATCAATGCGTCGACGGGAGCGGTCTAACGGACGGTGGCTTCGCTCACTGGCTCGGCGAACGCCACCGTCTCTTTCACGTCCGTGATCTCCACCCTCACCTGGTCGCCCGGCTGAGTGCCCGGCACGATGAGGATGAACCCGCGTTCGACCTTCGCGATGCCGTCGCCCTGATCGCCGAGCGTATCGATCGTGACCGAGCGCACCTCTCCCTCCTCGACCGGGGGAGTCTGCTGAGATCGTCCCGACGGCTGTGACGGCTGGGTGGCCGCCTCGCGCGACTGGTCCGAGGCGGTCTCGGTTCTCTCCTGGCGCGTCCCCGTCGCGGACGCCGTCTGAGGAGCGGCGTCCGGCGCTGGAAACAGCGCGATCCGATACGAGTCGTCGGTCGAGAGCGAGCCGTTCTCGACGAGGTCCGCGGGAATCGGAACGACGTAGCGATCGTCTCGCGCTTCGATCGAGGTTTCGAACAGCAGCCGCAGTGAGTCCGAGATCTCTACCATGATTCGGGAGATGAACTCCAGCGTAAAAACTGGTTAGAATTCGACCGACCAGCGAGATCGAAGGCACTCCCGCGCGGGAAGCGCCCCCGCTGGGGGTCAGCGTCGACACCTCACGCGGAGGTCCACCCGTGGTCGTACTCCCCCGGCCGCGTTCGTCTCGGTGGTTCGAGCGCCGTACCGCCCCGACTACTCCCCCCGGCGTATCGTCCGCCGGAGTCCCATCTCGGCGACGTTCCGGCCGTATCCCGCCGTCCGCCGGACGCTCTCCAGGAGGAGCCCGACGACGTACGCCGCGACCGCGTCCTCGTGTCCGTAGAGGTCCTCGTCCAGTTCCGTGGTCGCCTCCTCCAGCGCCGTCGCGTCGTCGATGACGTCGAACGCGGTGGTCGCGTCCGCGTCGGTGAGCACGACGTCCGCCGCGCGCTCGACGATGCGTCGCGACTCGCGGGCGAGCCGGGCGAACTCGTCCACGTCCACCTCGGCGAGGTCCTCGCTCCGATCGGTGACCAGGTAGGCCATCTTCGCCGCGTGGTCGCCGATGCGCTCGAACTGCCGGGCCGTGTGGTAGTACTCGAACAGTTCGGGACGGGAGAGGTCGAGCTTCTCGACGGTCTGGAGGTCGTCGAGCGCGCGCTGGAACTGCCGCGTGACGAGACTGAACAGCTTGTCGGCCTCCGCGTCGCGGGAGACGACCTGTCGCGCCAGGCCAACGTCCGCCTCCGTGACGGCGCGAACCGCGTCGCGGTGCATCGCGAGGGCGACGAGTTTCAGCCGGAGCACGGTCTTCCGGATCGAGACGCTGGACGGGTCGATGATGTTCTGGAAGACGAGCCGCCGCTCTCCCGTCTCGATGACCTCGAACCCGCTCAGGTTCGCGGTCAGGTCCATCGCCGCGTCGATCGTCTCGTCGTCGTGTCCGCCCCGATCGACGAGGACGAGTTCGTCGACGCCGCCGAGGTAGGCCGACGCGACCGCGTGGGCGAGCGTCTCGGGCGCGTAGTTCGAGACGTCCAGTTCGACGGTGCGCCCGTCGGTCTCGCGCCGCTCTCCCGCCTCGACGAGGAGCGTTCCGTCGTCGTCGGGATGGAGATACAGCACCGACCCGCTGGTGATGCGCTGCTCCGTCGCCCACGACTTCGGGAGCGAGACGGTGTAGGTGGTGCCGCCCGACAGCTGGACCTTCCGTGTCTCCATAGCTACGCGGACGACCGGAGGTTCGAACCTTAGTCGTTGATATGAGGTACGTGGTGTCGACCGTAGGGCTATCGAGCGCTATCGACGGACATCGCGGTCACCGTGCGACGGGAGTCCGTACCGGTACGGACTCTCGGGTACGAAACCCTATACCGGCCCCTCGGGAGTCGTCACGAACGGATGCGATGGAGTCAGCCAAACAGAGCGCCACAGAACGGCCGAGAGGCGACGCTCGCCCGGGTCATCGAGACCATCGACCGTCTGGCCCCGGAGACCAAGTCGGAACTGGCGGCCGAACTCGACCTCTCTCAGCACTACCTCTCTGAGTTACTACAGGAGCTGAAGAGCGATCGAATCGTTCGCAAGGGGTACGTCGTCGACGACGCCCGGGTCTTCGCGAACGCGCCCGCCATCTCGGAGCTGATGCGCGGAGCGGGGTCCGGGAACGTCTCCTATCGACGCCTGTTCGACCACCTCGACCGCCTCGAATCGGTGACGACGGAGCAGTACCGCGCGGCGCAGGCGTCGTTCGTCGGCGACGACGTCGAACGATCCGCGGACGACCTCGAACCGCTCGCGAACGAGCGGTGCCTGGTCGTGCTCCAGGAGCTGAAGTCGATGACCCTCACGACCGAGTGGCCGGGCAACCGCGTCGCCTCGGACCTCGGGACCGTCGCGAAGAACCTCGAGATCGTCGGCGATCGGGCGTGTTTCATCTCCGACGTCACCGGCAAGATGGGGACCGACGCCGCGGGGATCGTCCACGATCACGTCCGCGAGATCTTCGACGGCGGGCTCGACATCAACGAGCACGTCGTCGCCGTCCTCTTCGACGCCGAGGTGGATCGTATGGACGACCTGTACGCCGAGGAGGACGAGGTCCACCGGAAGCTCGACGAACTCTTCGAACTCGTCACGGCCTACGATCCGGAGATGTACGGCCACCTCGCGACGATGACGCGGGCGCTCGAACGGAGCATCTACTACTGGGTGCACACGGCCGAACTCGCCGCGCGCATCCACTCCGGCATCGACGCCGAACACATCCCGAGCTAGGCCGTTGACGGAACGCGAACCGTGGATCGGGGGCGAACTCGAGCAGTGACGAACGGGGGTCTTCGCTTATTCTCGCGCGTACCGGTCGAGGAACGTCTCCAGGTCGCGGAAGGCCTCGAGGCGTTCGCGGAGCGTCTCGTGGTCCCACTCCCACCAGGCCGTCTCCCGCAGGCGGCGCGCGGTCTCCTCGTCGAACCGACGGCCGATCGGCTCGGCCGGCACGCCCGCGACGATCCCGTACGGCTCGACGTCGCGCGTGACGACCGCTCCCGCGGCGACGACCGCCCCGGTCCCCACGCAGACGCCGGGGAGGACCGTCGCTCCGTGCCCGATCCACACGTCGTGGCCGACCTCGACGGGGTGGTCGGCGCGCCACTCGAAGACCGCCTCGTCGTCCTCGCCGAGCCCGTAGGCCGCCGCCCGGTAGGTGAAGTGGTGCGCCGTCGGGCGGTCGACGGGGTGGTTCGGCGGGCCGAGGCGGACGTCCGAGGCGACGTTGCCGAACGCCCCGACGCGAGCGTGGTCGAGCTGGACGCGCTCCATCAGGTACGTGTAGTCGCCGATCCGCGAGGCGTCGAGGCGGGAGTGCGCCCGCACCTCGGTCCAGCGGCCGAGCGCGCTGTCCTCGATGGACACCGGTTCGTGGAGCGTCGGCGCTTCGGACAGCTCGCCGACGCGTTCCCCGCCGTACGACGCGACGTAGTACCGACCGTCGCGGCGGACGCCGACGTGTCCGCGCCCGCTCATCGCCACATCGCCTCGGCCGTCCGCCGAGGGAACGCCCGGAGCAGTTCGACGACGCTCTCGGTCTCCTCGTCGGCCCGGAGGCGCGAGCGGACGCGCTGGCTGGTCATCTCGATCGCGAGGATGAGCGCGACGGAGACGAAGATCGCCGCCATCATATTCGTGTACTGGAACGTCTGTCGCTGGATCATCAGCACGTAGCCGAGTCCGCCAGCGCCGATGAGCCCCAGCGTGATGGCGATCCGGACGTTCAGCTCGAAGATGTACATCGTCCACGCGATGTACTGGCGCATCACCTGCGAGAGCATCCCGAAGTAGATCGTCTGGCTCTCGCTCGCCCCCGTCGACCGGACGCCCTCGACCGGGCCGTCGTCGATCTCCTCGAGTTCGTCCGTGAACAGGCGGCCGAGGTACCCCATCGTGTCCACCGCGATCGCGAGCGTCCCGGTGAACGGCGTGACGCCGCCCAGCGGGATGAAGATGAGCGCCCACACCAGCGCCGGAATCGCGCGGATGACGCTCATCGTCGTCCGGAAGACGAAGTTGAACGGGAACGGCGTGACGCGCTCGGAGCCGAGAGTGCCGAGCAGGAGGGCCCCCGGAAGCCCGAGCAGCGTGCCCGTGAACGCCATCGCCACCGTGACGACCGAGAGGCGAAACAGGTCCTCGGCGACGACGAACCGCCAGTACCGCCCGACGTCGATGACCGGAACGCCGAGGACCGTCGTCGTCGGGAAGTACCCCCCGAGCGCCTCCGTGAACTGCGGCCAGTACTGGACCAGCGTCGCTATCGAGAACCCGACGGTCGTGTACGCGCCGTAGAACGCGACCGCGGCGACAAGCAGTCCGAGCGTCTGCTTCAGTCGGCGGAGGCTCCTCCGTCGGCGGATCTCGTCCAGTCGCTCCCGGACGGCCCCGTCGAACGCGCGCGTTCCGCGCGGGGCGTCGGTGCTCACGTCGGGTCCTCCATCAGCAGGTCGTTCCCTCTCCGACCGGGTTCGATCCCCGTCGGCGTCGCGTCGACCGGGGCAGTCGCGTCGGTCGCGTCGGGGACGCCCATCCCGACCGTCTCGACGTCGCCGTACAGGTCGTCGATGGCCTCGCGGGTGAGGTCGGCCCTCGTCCCGTCGAAGACGAGTTCGCCGTCGCGGAGCCCGATGAACCGCTCGCCGAAGTAGCGGGCGACGTTCACCTGGTGGAGGCTCGTCAGCGTGGCGATGCCGTACTCGTTCGCGGCCCGCTTGAGGTAGCGCATCACGCGCTCCGCGCTGGCGGGGTCGAGGCTGGCGACGGGTTCGTCCGCGAGCATCAGTCGCGGCTCCTGGACGAGCGCGCGGGCGATGCCGACGCGCTGCTGCTGACCGCCGCTCATCCGGGCGACGCGCTGGTCCGCCTCGTCGAGCAGGCCGACGGTCTCGAGGGCCTGGAGCGCCCGAAGCTGGTCCGTCTCGTCGTTGCGCTGGAGGACGCTCCGGAGGAGGCCGGTCCGGTCGAGCGAGCCGGTCAGGGCGTTCGCGAACGCCGAGAGTTCCTCGACGAGGTTGTGCTGCTGGAAGATCATCGCGACGTCGGAGCGCGACCCCGACAGTCGCTCGCCGTCGAGTTCGACGCACCCGTCGGTCGGCGTCGTGAGCCCGTTGACGCAGCGGAGCAGGGTCGACTTCCCCGCGCCCGACTGCCCGAGGAGGACCACGAACTCGTCGGCGTCGATCGTGAACGAGACGTCCCGAAGCGCCGTGACGTCGCCGTACCGCTTGGTGAGGTTTCGTACGGTGAGTGTGCTCATGGTGGGAGAAGAGGGAGCGTTAGCTCTCCTGGGTCAGGTCGATGCCGAGCGTGTGAACGCGATCGATGACCGGCCGGTAGTGCTCGATCGTGGTGTCCTTCAGCGTCGTGAAGGGCATAGTGCCCTCGTAGTCGTCGCCCTTGTACTTCGCCATCGTCTCCGCGTTCGAGGCCAGGAGCGCCTCCCTGATCTCCTCCTTCACCGGGTCCGTCCACGTCTTCCGGGCGTAGATCGGCTGTTTCGGTATCGGCTCGGACCAGAGGAACACGTCGAGTTCGGGATCCTTCGTCCCCGCCTCGCTCACGTACGCGGACTTCTGCGTTACGTCCGCGGGGATGTCGCCCTTCGGGACGTACGCCATCCCGTTGCCGCCCCACGTCGAGCAGGCGTCGGCCTTGTCGTTGATGAGCTGTTCGATGGCGGCCTTGTGGTTCGACCACGTGCCCGAGAAGTCCGCACCCGCGTCGCTCCCGGGCGCTTTCCCGATGTCGAGTCCCGCGTTCTTGAGTTCGTAGAGCGCGTAGATCGAGCCGGAGGTCGAGAGCGGGTCAGCGAAGGCCATCTCCTTACCCTCGACGTCGGCCGGTTCGTCGATCCCGCTTCCAGGCTTGGTCATCATGAGCGAGTAGTAGAACGCCGTCCCGCCCGTGACCGCCGTCCCCATCACGTCCATCTGGTCGGGTGCGGCGATGAGCGTGATGTCGTCCATCCCCATCTCGGCCTGCTCCGCTTTGAGCGCCGGGAGGATGGCCGCGTAGTCGAGCGGGACGCGGTAGGTGATCTCGAGTCCGTCGATCGCGTCCTCGAGGTACTTCTTCATCGGCATGTAGTCCTTCTTTACCTCCGTCGGGTTCTCCGGCGTGAGGAGGATGGTCACCGCCTTGCCGCCGGATCCCGACGACCCGGTCTTCGCCCCGCCGTCGGTATCCGTCCCGCCGCTCGCGTTTCCGTCGCTCGCGTTTCCGTCGCTCGCGTTTCCGCCGCCCGTACATCCCGCCAGTCCGACGGCACCGACGGCCCCGGCTCCCGCCAGGAACCGCCGTCGAGTGACCGTCGCTCGCGTCGCGTTCGACCCCGCGCCGTCCGTGGTGTCCCGAGTGGAGTTCACCATACGTGTGGCGACTCCGAGCTTTCCCGGATAACCGTTGTCTGGGTACAGTACTGAGGGGAGCAGGGGGAGGCGATCGAACGTCCGCCCGCGCTCGGCGCTCCGTTCCGCACTACTGTCACCGAGACGGTACCGACGAAACGGCGTCCCGTCCCGACGGGTCCGTACTCGTCCGGACCCGCCGACGCGAGGTGACGCTCCGACCTCCCACCGTTCGGTCGAGGGGAGAGTACCCAGCGAACCGTTATGCGCGCGCCTCGGGGAGACACGGACCGAGTTCATGGCCGATCCACACGACAGGGCGGACAGGTTCGAGTTGATCGCGGCGTGCGACGAGCGGACGCTCGTCGGCCTCGCCGACGACCTGCTGGACGGGACGACGCCGGTGCGCCTCCTGCGGGAGCCGACGCCGCAGCTCCTGATGCAGCGGGTCCGCGAGCCGGTCTATCGGCGGGCGTTCAACCTCGGCGAGGTGCTCGTGACCGCCGCGGAGGTGGAGTACGCCGGCGCGCGCGGCTTCGCGATGGTCGCCGGCAAGGCCGAGTCGAAGGCCGTCGCCGGTGCGATCGTCGACGCCGCCGTCGACGCCGACCACGGGACGGCAGCGCGCGTCTGCGCGACCCTGACGGCGAGCGCGGCCGACCGCGAGGCGGCCCGCCGCCGGCAGTGGAACGAGAGCCGCGCGACGACGGTGGCGTTCGAGACGATGGAGGGTGAGGCCGAATGAGGGCGCTCGACGTCGATCCGGTACACGACACCCGCGAGACGTTCCGGGCGCTCCTCGACGCCGCGAGTCGCCCCGGCACCGTCGAGCGGACGCCGGTCGCGCCCGCCGTCAACGCCGTGGTCGCGACCCTCGTCGACCACGAGGTGACGGTCCACGGCGGCAGCGAGACGCTCCGCGCGGCGCTCGATCGCGAGCGGCGGCTCAGCCGAGCGCCGTTCGAGGAGGCGGACCTCATCGTCGCGGCCGGGGACACCGACGGCCGCGTCACCGACGCCGAGCGCGGGACCCTGAAGGAGCCGAGCGAGGGTGCGACGGTCATCTACGAGGTCGACGCGCTGGCGGCGGACGCCACGCGCGTGAACGGCCTCGCGCTCTCTGTCACCGGGCCGGGGGTGCCCGGAACGCGGACGTTCGGCGTGGGCGGTCTCCCCGCGACGGAGGTCGGGGCGATCGCCGAGGCGCAGTCGACCTACCCGCGCGGCGTGGACGTCTTCCTCGTCGACGAGGAGCGGGTGGCCGCGCTGCCGCGCTCCGTCGAGGTCGAAGTCGAGATCGACGACGGGGTCGGGGACCGCACCGCGGAGGTGGCGTAGATGGGGTACGTCGCCGTGAAGGCCGGCGAGAACGTCATCCGCCGCGCCGAGGACCTCTTCGAGAAGCGCCGGCTCGAAGGCGACGAGCCGCAGGTGAGCGTCGAGGCCATCGACGAGCAGTTCGGCCGCCTCGTCGGGCAGGTCACGGGCGAGGGCGGGCTCTACGCGCCGAAGCTGGCCGCGCGCGCGATCAAGCAGGCGCAGGGCGACACCGCCGAGGCGTCGTTCCTCCTGCGGGCCTACCGCTCCACGCTCGAACGCTTCGACGAGACGGTCGTCGCGGACCCGGGCGACCTGTTCGCGACGCGGCGGGTGTCGCCCGCGTACAAGGACGTCCCCGGCGGGCAGATCCTCGGGGCGACGAAGGACTACACCCAGCGGCTCCTCGACTTCGACTTCGACGAGGCGGACCCCACGGCGGGGTGGGACCTCGGCGACGAGGACCCGGCGTCGCTCCGCGACGTGATGGAACTCCTCCGGGAGGAGGGGCTCGTCGCGACCCCCGCGCCGGTCGAGGACGACGACCCCCACGACGCGACGCGCGAGCCGGTGCTGTTCCCCGCGCCGCGCGACGCGGTGTTACAGGAACTCGCCCGCGGCGAGACGGGGGCGGTGACCGCGCTCGCCTACAGCGCCCTCCGGGGGTACGGGCAGGTCCACCCGACGCTCGGCGAGGTCCGCGTCGGGAGCCTGCCGGTCGAGATCGAACACCCCTACACCGGCGATCCCGTCGAGGTGACGAGCGTCGAGGTCACGGAGGTAGAGAGCGTCGTCCCGGTGTTCGCGAAGCGCGACGACCCGCAGTTCGCCTTCGGTTACGGTCTCGTCTTCGGCCGCAACGAGCGGAAGGCGATCGGCATGTCGATCCTCGACGCCTCCGTCCAGCTCGACGGCGACGAACCCGCGGAGGACGCCGAGTTCGTCCTCGACACCGTCGACGGGATCGACTCCTTCGGCTTCATCGAACACCTGAAGCTCCCCCACTACGTGACGTTCGGGAGCATCCTCGATCGCATCCGGGCCATACGGGCCCGTCGCGGGGTGGACGAGCCGGCGGCGCGCGAGGCGACCGTCGGCGGTACCGGTTCGGATCGCGACGACGATCCGGACGGGCGACGGGCGGCCGAACCCGAGACGCGGGTGAGCGACGATGACTGAACCGACGAGCGACCCGGCGACAGCCGCGGGCGACGGATCGGAGACGGCGGCCGACGAGCGGACGAGGGGAACCGAGGCGGACGACCCGGCGTCCGTCGCGGACGGACCGTCGACCGACGCGGACGGGTCAGCGTCCGCCGCGTACGAACCGTCGTCCGTCGCGGACCTCCTTCCGGGGACCGAGGGGGGACTCGACGGCTACAACTACGCCTACCTGGACGAGCACACGAAGCGCGAAGTGCGCCGCGGGATCCTGAAGGCCGTCGCGCTGCCGGGCCACCAGGTCCCCTTCGCCTCGCGCGAGATGCCCCTCGCGCGGGGGTGGGGGACCGGCGGGATCCAGGCGTCGCTGTCGCTGCTCGGTCCCGACGACGCGTTCAAGGTGATCGACCAGGGGAGCGACGAGAGCGTCAACGCCGCCAACGTCCGACGCCTCGCGGAGAGGACGGCCGACGTGGACGTGACGACCGACACCGCCGAGGCGACGGTGATCCAGACGCGCCACCGAATCCCCGAGGAGGTCATGACCGACGAGCAGATCCTCGTCCTCCAGGTGCCGACGACCGATCCGCTCCGGCGCGTCGACGGGAGCGACGACGCCAACCGCCGCCGGCACGCCCACCGGAACTACTCGAAGATGTGGGTCGCGCTCTACGAGAACGTCGTCGAGTGGGGCGAGATCCAGATCCCGGCGCGGTATCCGGTGCTGGTCGACGACCGCTACCTGATGGATCCCTCCCCCATCCCGCGGTGGGACACGACGAAGCTGAACGACGCCGAGACGCTGTTCCTCTTCGCCGCCGGCCGGGAGGCGCGCGTCTACGCCGTGCCGCCGCACACGTCGGTCGAACCGCTCGCCTTCGAGGACCGCCGGTTCCAGGTCGAGCGCTTCGCGGGCGAGTCGTGTCACCGGTGCGGCTCGACCGACACCTACCTGACGGAGGTGACGGACGACGACGGGGTCACCCGCCACGCCTGCAACGACGCCTCGTTCTGCGAGAAGCGGGTCGAGACCCCGGGGCTCCCGAAGGACCACCACCTCGACGCCGACGGCGTCGCGTGGGGGCCGGGGACGCCGGATCCGCTGCTGACGGACGACGGAGGTGACGGGGCGTGAGTCTGCTCGACGCCGAGGGCGTCACGCGGTTCTACGGCGACGGCGACCCCTGCGGTCGGTGCGTCGAACGGACCGGTCCCGACAGGGGGCGGAACCGCTGTCCGTGCGGAACGGTCGTCGGGTGTGCGGAGGTGAGCCTCTCGGTCGATCGCGGGGAGGTCCTCGGCGTGGTCGGCGAGTCGGGTTCGGGCAAGTCCAGCCTCGCGGAGATGCTGGCGCTCGACCTCCCGGCGACCGCGGGCCGCGTCGACTTCGCCGCCTACGACGGGAACCTCCTGGAGGCGAACTACGAGGAGCGCGTCGACCTGCGGAGCGGACACGTCGGCATGGTCCACCAGCACGTCCGCGACGGCCTGACGCTCGAGTTCACCGGCGGGGGGAACGTCGCGGAGGCGCTCCTCGCGGCGGGATGGCGGAACTTCGAGGAGATTCGCGCCCGCGTGCGCGACCTCTTCGAGGAGACGGAGGTCCCGCTCGACCGCATGGACGACCCGACCGACACGTACAGCGGCGGCATGCAGCGGCGCGTCCAGATCGCCAGGGCCATCGCGAACGACCCGGAACTGATCGTCCTCGACGAACCGACGACCGGCCTCGACGTGAGCGTGCAGGCCCGCGTGCTCGACGCGTTCCGGCGCATCCAGCGCGAACAGGACGTGGCGACCGTCGTCGTCTCGCACGACCTCGGCGTCGTGCGACTCCTCGCCGACCGGACCGTCGTCATGCGACACGGACGCGTCGTCGAGTCGGGCCTCACCGACCGCGTCATGGAGGACCCGCAGCACGAGTACACCCAGACCCTGATCAACTCAGTCATATGACGCTCCTCGAGATCGAAGACCTACGGAAGACGTTCGAGATGCACGTCGTCGGGGGGAAGCGCGTCGTCGGCCTCGACGGCGTCTCCCTCGACGTCCGCGACGGCGAGTTCCTCGCCGTCGTCGGCGAGTCCGGCAGCGGGAAGTCCTCGCTGCTGAAGTGCCTGTACCGCACCTACCGGCCGTCGGGCGGGAGCGTCCGCTTCGAGAGCCGCGACGGGACGGTCGACCTTGCGACGTGTTCGGGGCGACGGATGCTGGCGCTCCGTGGGGCCGAGATCGGCTACGCCTCCCAGTTCCTCGACGAGATCCCCCGCGTCCCCGCGGTGGACGTCGTGGCCCGACCGCTGGTCGAGCGTGGCGTGGCGCGCGCCGCCGCGCGCGACGTCGCCGAGGACCTCCTGTCCGCCCTCGACCTCCCCACCGAACTCCACGGGGCGTATCCGGCGACGTTCAGCGGCGGCGAGCGCCAACGGGTGAACCTCGCCCGCGCCGTCGCCCCCCGGCCGCGGCTCCTCCTCCTCGACGAGCCGACGAGCGCGCTCGACCCCGGGACGAAGGCGGCGGCGATCGACCTCCTCGACCGGTATCTCACCGACGAGACGACGGTCGTCGGGGTGTTTCACGACCGCGACGCGGTGGCGCGCGTCGCAGACCGCGTCGCCGTCCTCGAAGACGCTCGCCTGCGGCGCGTCGTCGACGTGGAGACCTACCTCGCGGCGGCGACGCCGGACGCCGAGGAGGCCGACTCGGGGGTGCGGCCGTGAGCGAGACCGCGGAGCGCGCCGACGCCGACCCCGGGGAGTACGACGTCGTCGTCGAGGACGCCCGCGTCGTGACGCCGACGGCGGCGTTCCGCGGGAGCGTCGCGGTCAGCGACGGCGAGATCGCGGCCGTCGAGTCCGGGCGGATCGACGCCGACGGCGTCGCCCGCGTCGACGCCGCCGGAAGGGTACTCATGCCGGGGATCGTCGACCTGCACGGCGACGACATCGAGCGCCACCTCCGCCCGCGGAGCAACGCCCGCGTGGAGGTTCCGATGGCGCTCGTCGCCGCGGACCGCGCGAACGTCGCCGCGGGGATCACGACGAAGTTCCACGCCATCGCCTTCGAGGAGGCACCCGAGAAGGACCGGTCGCCCGAACTCGCGTCGAGGATCGTCGACGCCGTCGGCTCGACCGACTCGCTCCTCGCCGACCACCGCATCCACGCGCGGTGCGAGATCACCGACGACGCCTGCGTCGACGCCGTCGAGGCGGTCCTCGCGCGCGGTGCGGCGACGCTCGTCTCGGTGATGAGTCACGTCCCCGGGAAGGGACAGTTCCGCGACGTCGAGCGCTTCCGGTCGTACTACGAGAACGACGCGAACCTCTCGGGCCGCGACGCCGACGCGCTGATCGAGGAGCGCACGAACCTCTCGGAGGCGACGCTCTCGGCGCGCGTCGACCGCGTCGTTTCGGCCGCCCGGACGGCCGGGGCCGTCGTCGCGTCCCACGACGACGAGACCCCCGTCGAGGTCGAACGGCTGCGCGAGCGCGGCGTCGCCATCAGCGAGTACCCCATCACGCTCGACGCCGCGGAGCGCGCCCGCGACCTGGGGATGACGACCGCGATGGGCGCGCCGAACCTCGTCCGCGGCGGCAGCCAGTGGGGGAACCTCTCGACGAGCGACGCGATCGCGGCCGACGCCGCCGACGTGCTCCTCGCCGACTACCACCCGCCGTCGCTCCTCGCCGCGCCGTTCGTCGACACCGGCGAACCCCTCCCGGTCCGCGTGGCCCGCGTCACCGCTGCCCCGGCCGACGCGGTGGGGCTGACCGACCGCGGGCGGATCGAGGCGGGCGCGCGCGCCGACCTCGTGCTGGTCGATCCGGAGCCGACGCCGGTGGTCGAGCGCGCCTTCGTCGCCGGCGAACCGGTCTTCCGCGCGGAGGCGGCCCGATGACCGGCGGCGGACGCGATCGCGCGACGCGCCTCGGCGCGGCGATGGACCTCCGGTTCGAGGAGTCGGTCCGCGCGTTCGTCGATCGCGTGACCGACTGGGGACTGAACCACGTCGAACTGAAGCGGGAGTACCTGTACGCGCATCCGGCGGCACCGACGCCGCGCGACCTCGCCGCGCTGGGGCGCGAGCGCGACGTCACGTTCACCCTGCACGCGCCGTTCCGCGACTGGAACCTCGGGAGCTTCAACGACGCGTCGCGTCGCGCCTCGGTCGAGCAGGTGATCCGGACGCTCGACGACGCCGCGGCGGCGAACGCCGGGGCCGTCGTCGTCCACGGCGGCTCCGTCCCCCGGCGGTATCCCGAGCGCGTCAGGACGACGGCCCGTCGGAACGCGATCTCGTCGCTCTCGGCGTGCGCCGCCCACGCCGCCCGCGTCGGCGTCCCGCTCTGCCTGGAAAATCAACCGCGGTCCGACTCGGCGGTACGACACACCACCACCCCCGACGACCTCGCCGCGACGCTCGACGCGGTGGACGCCGACCCCGAGTGGCTCCGCGTCACGCTCGACGTGGGTCACGCGACGGTCAACGGCGTCGACTGGCGGACCTTCGCGGACCGCTTCGGCGACCGGATCGAGGTGGTCCACCTCCACGACAACGACGGCGACTCGGACGCGCACGACCCGCTCCCGGCGTACGAACCGGTCGTCGAGGGGACGACGGCGGCGTACTACGTCTTCGAGATGAAGCGGGTCGGCGACGTGGCGGCGTGCGTCGGCGCGGGGCGGTGAGCGATCGTCCCGCGGTCGAGCGCCGTCATCTCGGCCGACGACGGCCGACGCGAGCCGCCGACGGTCCCCTCGATTCCCCCCGGATCGGGTGGCGAGGTCTTAAGGTGCCACGACGTTCCCGTTAATACGTCATGGAACACCGCACCCGTCGGCGTGAGCGCGAGTCCGAAGCGAAGCAGCGAGCGCAGGAATCAGGGAACGAGCGGGTGTGCTCGGAGTGCGAGGCGGGGACGCTCGTCAAGAGCGACGACCAGGGTGAACTCGTCTGCGATCACTGCGGCCTGATCGTCGAGGAGACGAACATCGATCGTGGTCCGGAGTGGCGAGCGTTCAACCACTCGGAGCGCCAGAGCAAGTCCCGGGTCGGCGCGCCGACCACGCAGACGATGCACGACAAGGGGCTGACGACGCAGATCGACTGGAAAAACAAGGACGCCTACGGCCGGTCCCTGTCGGCAGAAAAGCGCAGTCAGATGCACCGGCTGCGGAAGTGGCAGGAGCGCATCCGCACGAAGGACGCCGGCGAGCGCAACCTCCAGTTCGCGCTGAGCGAGATCGACCGCATGGCGAGCGCGCTGGGCGTCCCACGCTCCGTCCGCGAAGTCGCGTCGGTCATCTACCGCCGCGCGCTCTCGGAGGACCTCATCCGCGGGCGCTCCATCGAGGGCGTCGCGACGGGGTGCCTCTACGCCGCCTGTCGCAAGGAGGGCATCCCGCGCAGCCTCGAGGAGGTCTCCGAGGTCTCGCGCGTCGAACGCAAGGAGATCGGCCGTACGTACCGGTACGTCTCACAGAGCCTCGGCCTCGAGATGCGGCCGGTCGATCCGCAGGCGTACGTCCCGCGGTTCTGCTCGGAACTCGGCCTCAGCGAGGAGGTGCAGGCGAAGACCAACGAGATCATCGAGGTCACCACGGAGAAGGGGCTCCTCTCCGGCAAGTCGCCGACGGGCTACGCCGCGGCGGCCATCTACGCCGCCTCGCTCCTCTGTAACGAGAAGAAGACCCAGCGAGAGGTCGCGGCCGTCGCCCAGGTCACCGAGGTCACCATCCGCAACCGCTACCAGGAACAGATCGAGGCGATGGGCCTCCACTGATCCCCCGCGCGCCGCGACCGTCGTCGGTCTCGTTCCGGCCGCGTGGCACGGTCGCAGTCAGCGGTCCGTTCACGTTACGAACACGTCGCGGCCACGATCGAACGGGTGCACCGTACCGTCTCGAAGTCGCGAAGCGTCCTCGACGAGCGACGGGAACGATGCGGCCGACGCCCCGGTGTCCACGCGGGCGGTAACGAGTGTACCGTTAGAAGTGATCACTCGGATGTTCGATCGGGCTCGGTCGAACGACGTCGGGCGGCGCGACCCATCGTGAATCAGGGGTTCGACGCCGAGACGCACCGAACGGCGGTATCTCGCCGGGGTCGGGTCGTCGGGTATCGGATACCGGACGTCGATCGTCGGCCGCCTCGGGCGAACGTGTCGCTACGGGCGACCTCGGCCACGCGACGACCGTGGCTCGTCGCCGTGAGGGTGTCGAGTGGATGCCATTCGGCGCGACCGCGCAGCCGAACGGGCCGAACGGATCCTGTCGTGCCGGCGACCTGATCCCACGGAAACGCGCGTGCTGGGATCTCTCGCGACAGAAGGCGGCTCACGCCGCGGTTCGCGACGGTCGACCGTCGACCTGTCGCTCCGTCGTCGTTCGACGCGATCGCGTCCGCCGACTCCGGGCGCTCGCGTCCGCTTCGACGCGGCGGTCCGCGCCGCCGCGTCCCCGACTGTGCGCCCGTCACGCCCGACAGATAACGACCCGACTGTCGAGTAGTTTTTATTGACGGTTAGTGTCGACGAATCCGTCGTTCGTCCCCCGAGTGGCGACGCAGAGCGGGCGGGGTCGATCGCGAAACGGACGATCGCCGTAATGGGTGTAGGTTTGTTACGCCGTCGCTGCCTCGATCGATTCTGCCGTTTTTGGGAGAAGTAGTCGACGATCGTCCAACCGATGCCCCCGGAATGCGGTCGTGTAGCGATCGAGACGTACCGACGTGGTGTCCCGCGAATCCGTTCGCTCTCAACGAACGTGTCGGGGGGTGTGTTACCGCAGACCGATCAGAGGTACGCGATGTTCAACTCGAGTTCGTTCGCCGTGCCGAGGAGGAGGTCGAGGACCTCCTCCTCGAGTCGCTCGCCCTTCATGCGGTAGGTCGGTCCCGAGACGCTGATCGCACCGAGGACGCGGTCGTCGGGGAGTCTGACGGGTACGCCGACGGCGTGGAGACGTTCGGTGTTCTCCTCCTGGTTGAACGCGTACCCCCGTTCCCGAATCGCCCGCAGTTCCTCGCGGAGCGTCGCCTCGTCGGTGATGGTGTGGTCGGTCTGCCGCGGTAGACCGCGGTACTCGATGATCCCGTCGACCCGTTCGTCGGGGAGGTGCGCGAGGATCGCCTTCCCGGACGCGGTCGCGTGGAGCGGGACGTGGCCCCCGATGGCCGAGTCGGTTCGGACCGCGTTCGCTCCCGTCTCGCGGTGGACGTAGATGCCGCGGCCGTGCTCCTCGACGATGAACTGGGATCGCTCGCCGGTCTCCTCGGCGAGCTTCGCGACCTTCCGTCCGGCGAGTTCGTAGCTGGGCCGGCGCGTCCGGGTGTACTCGCCGACGTGGGCGAACTCCAGGGAGAGGTGGTACCGATCTCCCTCTTTCACCACGTACCCCCGTTTCCGGAGGGTGAACAGCTGACTGTAGACCGTGCTCTTCGCCAGCCCGAGGTGGTCCGCCAGTTCCGTCACGCGGGCACCGTCGAGTTCCTTCAGGGATTCGATGATGTCGAACACCGTCTCGGTAGATTTGACGGGTTTCGTCGTGGTAGTTCGGTGTATCATGACATACAGTGCCTAACGTTCGTCCATATTTAATGTTTCGCCTCACCGAACAGGTGTGGTTCGAGGAGTTACTCGCGGATCGATTCGCGGCTGCCCACGTCGGCGATCTCCCGTCTCTCGAGGGGCGAGGCGGTGCCGTATCGAGGGTAATGCGGGTGATCGGAACGTCCCGTCGTCCGATCTGGACGAACGGACGTCTCGGGATCACGCCGGCGTCGTCGGCTCCGACGCTCGCCAGGCGAGGAGGACGCCGAGCGCCGCGAGCGCGGCGGCGTAGGCGAACGCGGCGAGGTACGCGCCCGTCCAGTCGATGAGGACGCCGGCGACGACGGGCGCGGTGAACGCCCCGGCGACGGCCGTGGAGCCGAGAAAGGAGAGGGCGGTTCCGGCGACGCCGGCGGGGACCGACTCGCGGACGTAGCTGTAGAAGACGCCGATCGACAGCTGGATCGCGAAGCCGGCGACGACCAGCAGCACCACCAGCAACGCGACCGTGTTCGTGACGGCGATGGCGGCGACGATCGGGAGCGAGACGGCGAACGAGAGCCGGATGACCGGGAGTCGCCGTCGGCCGAGGAGTCGGTCCGAGAGCAGGCCGCCGGTCGATCGGGAGACGATCCCGACCGCCGGAAAGAGCGCGACGAGGAGGCTACCGATCGAGAGCGGGACGGCGAACTCCTCGGTCAGGTAGGTGGGCATCCAGCCGTTGAAGAAGAGAAAGAGCGAGTAGCCCACGAAGCTCATCGCGCAGCCGAACCGGACCGCGGGGCTGGCGAGGACCGTGTCCAGGTCGTCGAGGAGGGAGTCCGTCGCCGTCCGCGGGGCCAGGGACGTCGCGCCCATCGCGAGCAGGAAGACCGGAAACGCGGCGGCCGCGAGCAGGGGGAACGCGAGGAGGTTCGCCGGCCAGCCGTACGCGTTGCCGACGAGCGGACCGGCGGACTGGCCGATCGCGATGCCGGCGGGCGCGCTGGCGGTGAAGAGACCGAGCGCGGTCCCCTGACTCTCCGTGGGGAAGGCGCGACCGACGAGGTTCGCGCCGGTCGTCCAGATGGCCGCGAGCGCGACGCCGCCGAGCGCGCGCGAGGCGAGCAGGCCGCCGAAGTCGCCGGCAGTGCCGGCGCGAAAGCCCCAGACGCCGGCGAGGAGGAGCGCCGCGGTGCCCGCGGCCGCGACCCTGACGTCGCCGACCCGGTCGATGACGAACCCGAGCAGGAAGTTCGTGGCCGCCCACGCGCCGAACGCGGCGCTCACGATCCAGATCGCCGTCTCCGGCCCGAGGTCGAGCGTCTCCATGATCCGCGGGAGGACGCTCGCCGGGACGATGAGGTACGCGTTCGCGAACAGCGAGAGCGCCCACGTGCCGGCCAGGCACGTCCAGGACCGCCAGTCGGGCGGGCCGGAACCCGTCATCCTGGACGCCCCCGGTCGTCCCTACGCATCGTCGCCCGCGTAGCGCGCCTCCAGTTCGCGGATCGACGCGAGACCGGTGATCTCGTTTCGTTCCTCCCACGTCACGAGGCGGTCGAGTACGCCGACCTGGGTGCCCCGCTCGAATATCTCGCCGTACACCTCGCGGAGCGCCTTCGCCGCGGCCTTCTGACCCGTCGTCGGGTAGAGCGCCACGTCGAAACCCATCGACGACAGCTCGTCGGCGTGGACGAGCGGCGTCCGCCCGCCCTCGACCATGTTCGCGAGCAGGGGGACGTCGCCGAGTTCGTCGCCGACCCGCTCTAGGTCGGCCCGCGACTCCGGTGCCTCGACGAACAGCACGTCCGCGCCCGCGTCGGCGTAGGCCCGCGCCCGGTCGATGGCGTCGTCCAGGCCGGTCACCGCCGCCGCGTCCGTGCGCGCGACGATCGCGAGGTCGTCGCGGGCGTCGACCGCCGCCCGGAGCTTCCGGACCATCTCCTCGCGCGGGACCACCCGCTTGCCCTCGAAGTGACCACACCGCTTCGGGAACCGCTGGTCCTCGAGGTGGATCGCGGCGACGCCGGCCCGCTCGAACCGCTCGACCGTCCGGCGGACGTTGAGCGCGTTGCCGTACCCCGTGTCGGCGTCGCAGAAGACCGGCACGTCCACGGCCTCGACGACGTTCCGGGCGCGGTCGACCATCTCGGTCATCGTGGTCAGCCCCACGTCCGGCTTGCCGTGGACGCTGGTCGAGACCGCCGACCCGCTCACGTAGACGACCTCGCCGCCGGCCTCTTCGACCAGCTTCGCGGAGAGCCCGTCGAACGCGCCGACCGCCCGCAGCGTTTCCGCTCGGTTCACCAGCTCGAGAAAGCGTCTCCCGGGAGCGCTCGCGTCCATACCGTCCCGTACGGGAGCGGCGTGATAAAGATACGGTCGCACGGTTATTTACGCCGTCGGACGTACAGAGGGGACGATGGCAGGAGCTACGACAACCGGAGCGTACGACCTCGTCGTCGTCGGCTGCGGGATGGCGGGCCTCGCCGCCGCCGTCCGGGCGGGCGAACTCGGCCTGGAGACGGCGGTACTCGAGAAGACGCCGCGCGAGAAGCGGGGCGGACAGACGCGCTACGTCCAGTCCTTCCGCGTCCCGTCGGCCGACTGCGACCTCTCGCCGTGGGGGCTGACGTTCGACGTCCCCGACTACACGGTCGAGGCGTTCTACGACGACGTCATGAGGCAGACGAGCGGCCGCGCCGACCCCGACCTCGCGCGGACGCTGGTCGAGGAGGCGGGACCGACCGTCGAGTGGTTGACCGAGAACGGCGTCGAGTGGAGCATGGAACCGCTCCACGTCGGGTACACCGTCGGTCGGACCTTCTGCGACGGCGAGGACCTCGTCGCGACGCTCGTCGAACGCGCGGAGGAACTCGGCGCGACGGTGTTCTACGACACCGAGGTGCGGGCGATCCACGAGACGGCGGACCGGCGGGTGGCCGGCGTCCGGGCGATCTCCGGCGACGAACCCGCGACGTTCGAGGCCGACGCGGTCGTGGTCGCCGGCGGGGGCTACGAGTCCGACCCCCGCAAGCGAACCGCCTACTACGGACCCGACTACGACGCGATGACGGTCAGGGGCAGCCCGTACAACACCGGCGAGGCCATCGACGCGGCCCTGGACGCCGGCGCGCGGGCGGCCGGCCAGTGGAGCGGCGCGCACATGGCGCTCATCGACGCCAACTCGCCCGAGGCGGAGGGGGGCGCGAACCGCATCGACGGCTACCAGTACTGCGTGCTGCTCAACCACGAGGGCGAGCGCTTCGTCGACGAGGGGCGGGACGCCCGCGCGCACACCTACGCCGAGTTCGGCCGCCGCATCTTCGAACAACCGGGCCACGAGGCGTTCATCGTCGCCGACGCGGGGATGGAGGCCCACCTCTGGCCGGACGGTCCCTCCGACCCGACTTACGGCGAGACGGTCGCGGACGTCCTCGAGCGACTGGGCTGTGAGGACCCCGAGCGGGGCGAGGAGACGGTCGAGGCGTACAACGCCGCCTGCGACCCCACCGGGGAATTCGACCCCGACGCGCTCGACGGCAACCGCGCGGCGGGGATCGACCCCCCGAAGTCCAACTGGGCGATCCCGCTCGAGGAGCCGCCGTACGTGGGGTACCCGGTCACCGGCGGCATCACGTTCGCCTTCGGCGGCGTCGAGATCGACGCGCACGGCCGCGTGCTCGACACCCGCGGCCGGACGATCCCGGGGCTCTACGCCGCCGGCAACAGCACCGGGGGGCTGTTCTTCGACAACTACCCCGGCGGGACGGGGCTGACCAACGCCGCCGTCTTCGGCAGGCGGGCCGCCGAGGCGGTCGCCGAGGACGGAGTCTAGAGGTCCTCGGGCTGGGTGCCGACGCCGTCGGGCCACCCGGTCGGCCGGGCGGGCGAGGGCCGGGCGTGCTCGCGCTTGAGCACCATCGGCGTCCGCTCGAGCGACAGCACCAGCGTATCGTCCTGATTGTACGTCCGCAGTTCGGTGGTGACGAGTCCCACGTGCTCGCGCGAGTCCGACTCGCGTTTCGCGAGCACTTCGCTCTCGGCGAAGAGGGTGTCGCCGTGGTAGACCGGCGCGTGGTGTCGGACGTCGTCGTAGCCGAGGTTCGCCGTCGCGTTCATCGAGACGTCGATCACGCTCATGCCCACCGCCAGCGCGATGACGAACGTGCCGTCGACGAGGCGCTCGCCGAACTCCGTCTCGGCGGCGTACGCCTCGTTGAAGTGCATCGGGTTCACGTTCATCGTCACGTTCGTAAACCACACGTTGTCCGTCTCCGTCACCGTCCGCCCGTACGGGTGTTTATAAATGTCGCCCACCGCGAAATCCTCGTAGTAGCGCCCCTCCCACCCGCCGGCGAGGCGTCTCTCGTTGTCGTCTGCCATGGCGTTCGGACGGGAGGACGCGGCGCGGGTACAAAAGGTTCGTGGGGAGGGGCGGCGGACCGCGGGCGGTGGAGCGCGGACGGCGAGCGGTAAGCGAGCGGCGGACGGCGGTCAGTACGACCGTGGCATGCCGAGCACCCGCTCGCCGATGTAGTTGAGCGCCAGCTGCTGGGTGATCGGGACGAGGCGGGTCAGCCGGGCCTCGCGGAAGTAGCGTTCGACGTCGTACTCCCTCGCGACGCCGAAGCCCCCGTGGGCCTGGACGGCCGCGTCGGCCGCCGCGAAGCAGGCCTCCGCCGCCAGGAACTTCGCCACGTTCGCCCGCGCGCCGATCGCGGCGCGCGCGTCGTCCGACCCCCGTTCCCCCTCGGCCGCACCGTCCGCCCGGTCCGCCGCGTCGTAGGTCAGTTGCCTCGCGGCCTGCACGCGGGCATACGCCTCCGCGAGCGGGTGCTGGATCGCCTGGTTCTGCCCGATCGGGCGACCGAACACCTCGCGCTCGTTGGCGTACGCCACGCCGCGCTCGATCGCGAGGCGGCCGAGGCCGACGCACTCGGCGGCGATGACGAGGCGCTCCTCGTTGAGGCCGTCGAGCACCTGGTAGAACCCCTCGCCCTCGGTGCCGATCAGCGCCGATTCGGGCAGGCGGAGGTCGTCGAACCACATCTCGAAGGAGTGGACGAAGCCGCTCGCCGACTTCGGGATCTCCTCGACCTCCAGCCCGCCCTGCTCGTACGCCGCCTCGAGATCGACGAGGAACATCGAGATGCCGCGGGTCTTCTTCTCGACGTCGTCCTTCGGCGTCGTTCGCGCGACGAGCACGAGGTAGTCGCTCACGTCCACCCGCGAGGTCCAGATCTTCTGGCCGTTGACGACCCACTCGTCGCCGTCGCGCTCCGCGGCCGTCTCGATCGAGGTCGAGTCCGACCCGGCGTTCGGCTCGGTGAGTCCGAACGCCTGGATCGACGCCTCGCCCGCCGCGACCTTCGGCAGCAGCGCCTCCTTCATCTCGTCGCTCCCGTACTTCACGAGGGGGACCGAGTTGTAGATCCCGCCGTGGACGGCTTGCGCGGCGCTGAAGCCGCCGCCCCCGGCCGCGATCTCGTCCATCATCACCACCACCTCGCTGGTACCCATCCCCGCGCCGCCGTACTCCTCCGGAACGAGCGCGCCGAGCCACCCGTTCTCGGCGAGCGCGTCGACGAACTCGCGGGGGTACTCGCCGGAAGCGTCGCGCTCGCGCCAGTAGGCCCGATCGAAGCTCTCGCAGATCTCGCGGACGCTCCTCCGCACCAGCCGCTGCTCGTCGGACAGCGCGAGGCCGTCCACCGATAGCTGACTCATCGTCCGTCTATGGGACTCGTTCGCACATAGTTCCACGGATCGAGGCGATCACGGATTGTCGAGGGCGGCGAACGCCTCGACGTTGTACCGCAGTTCGACGTCGCGCGTGGTGACGTACGGGACGGTCCGCTCGTGGTGCGAACCGTGCGTCCGGAGGTCGACGGGTGCGCGGACGCCCCCCTCGACGGGGCCGAACACGGTGTCCGGATCGCCGAGGACGAGGTAGTCTCCGATCCGGTCCGGCGCGAGCCGAAAGCGCTGGGCCGCGTCGTCCCGCGGGAGGACCGCCTCGACGCCCGGTACGTCGGTCAGCCAGTCCCCCCCGCTACCGTCGTGGCTGTAGACGTACGCCGCGCCGCCGAGGTTCCGGTGGTGGTAGGTGTGCCGGTCGCGGATGAGCCGGACGACGGTGGCGTCGACGCCCGCCCGCTCCGCGACCGCGTCGAGGTCGACCCGGACCGACTTGCGGTTCATGCCGTGGTCCGCCGTCGCCACGAGGTCGACGCCGCGGTCGTGGAGCGCGGCCAGCCCCTCGTCGAGGCGTTCGACCCACGCCCTCGCCCGGTCCTCCGTCGGCGCGTGCTTGTGCGGCACCACGTCGGTTGTCGAGACGTAGAGCACGTCCGGGCACAGGTCGTCGAGGACGTGGAGCGCGGCGTCGAGGAGCCACCCGCTCGCCTCGCCGGAGTAGATGTCGGGGGGCGGCCCGACCGCCTCGACCAGCGCCGCGGGCGGGTCCTCCGCGCTGGCCGCGACGGCGCAGCCCCGCCCGACCATGCGCCGCAGTTTGTCCTTCGCGACCAGCGCCGCGACGGTCTCGCCCGCCGCCGCGAACGCCTGCAACCTCGTCTCGCAGCGGACGTACGCCGGGTCCTCCATGTAGACGAGATCCCCCCGGTCGGGGTCGTAGTAGGTGTTACCGGTGACGCCGTGGTCCGCGGGGAACGACCCCGTGACGATGCTCACGTTGTTGACGTTCGTGAGGCTCGGGACGACACAGTCGCACTCGCCCGCCGCGCCCTCGGCCGCGACGGCGTCCCAGCCGGGCGTGTCCGTCGCCGCGAGGTACGCCGGGTCCATCCCGTCCAGGCAGACCACGACGCGCGTCCGATCGCGGGAGTCCATGGCACGCTATTCCGCGGCACCGATAAATATTTCCCGGGGGTTGCGATCGCGACCCGCGTGCCGTGGTGACACGCACCGTTATATTCCCGGGGCGAAACGACCGGGTATGGACGAGACAACCGCGCTCGCGTCGTTCGCCGTCTCGACTGAGCTGTCGGACGTGCCCGAACCGGAGATCGACCACGCAAAACGCGCCGTCCGCGACTACCTCGGCGTCGCCGTCTACGGCTCGCGCCACGAGGTCGGCGACCGGATCGCGGCGTACGTCGAGGCGTCGTCGCCGGGGACCGACGCGACCGTGTTCGCCCGCGGGTCGGCCAGCGCGCCGGGCGCGGCGCTGGCGAACGGCACCTTCGGCCACGCCATCGACTACGACGACACCTTCGAGTCGATCGTCATCCACCCGACCTCGCCCGTCTTCGCCGCGGCGCTCGCGGCGGCGGAGCGCGCCGACGCCGACGGGCGCGCCCTCCTGGCCGGCTACGCAGTCGGCGTCGAGACCGCCTTCCGCGTCGGCCACGCGACCTACCCGAGTCACTACGACAACGGGTGGCACAGCACCGGCACCGTCGGGAGCTTCGGCGCGGCGGCGGCCGCCGCCTCGGTGCTCGGTCTCTCCGTCGAGGAGACGCGCCACGCGTTCGGCGTCGTCGCCTCCGGGTCGTCGTCGCTGAAGAGGAACTTCGGCTCCATGACCAAGCCGCTGCACGCCGGCCACGCCGCGCAGATCGGGGTCCGCGCCGCGCTCCTCGCGCGGGAGGGGTTCACCGCGGACCCGAGCGTGCTGTCGGGGGAGATCGGCTACGGCGCGGTCATGACGCCCGGCGGGGGCTACGACCCCGGCGAGATCACCGACGGCCTCGGCGAGACGTGGTCGCTCACCGACGTCGGGTTCAAGCCCTACCCCTCGGGCGTCATCACCCACGCCGCGATGGACGCCCTCCGGGGGATCGTCGAGCGGGAGGACCTCGCGCCGGCGGACGTGGCGTCGATCACCGTCGCGCTCGACGACGCGGCGAGCGAGATGTTGATCCACGCGGATCCGCAGAACGCGCTCCAGGCGAAGTTCTCGATCGAGTTCTGCCTCGCCGCCGTCCTCCGCGAGCGCGACGCCGGCGTCCGCGAGTTCACCGACGAGTACGTCGCCGAGGCCGAGACGCGCGACGCCATCGCCAGGGTCGAGCGGGCGTTCGAGCCGAACCTCTTCGGGGCCGAGTTCGCCGGCTACGGCGCGCGCGTGACCGTCGAGACGACCGACGGCGAGGAGCACGTCGCGGAGGAGCGCCACGCCCCCGGCGGCCCGACGAACCCCGTGAGCGAGGCGCGACTGCGGGCGAAGTTCGACGAGTGCGCCGGGACCGTGCTCGGGGCGGACGACGCCGACGCGCTGGCCGCGGCGGTGGTCGACCTCGAGTCCGACGGAGCCCTCTCGGACCTGCTCGACGTTCTTCGGGTGGACCGGACAGCATGAGCTATATCGGTGGGATCCGACGGTGATCCCATGGGAGACGGTTACCACCGCGTGTCGCTGACCGATCTCGAGACGAACCCGGAGAAGCCGGGACGACGCTGGGAGGTCTCGCCGGCGCTCGGCGTCGAGGACTACAACCTCAACGTCGCCGTGCTCGCCCCCGGCGAGCGCCTCTCGCAGAACGCCTACCACTACCACGACGATCAGGAGGAGGTGTACTACGTCGTCGACGGGACGGTGCGCGTCGAGGTCGAGGACGGCTCGTTCGACGCGGCGACCGACGACGCGGTCCGGTTCGAGGCGGGCGTCCCGCACCTGTTTCACAACCCGTTCGACGCGCCGTGCAAGCTGGTCGCGATCGGCAGTCCCCCGGAGGGGCGCTATCCGGTCAGGCAGGTCCGGAGCTACGACGACCTGCTCGCCGAGCGGTACGGGGAGCGTCGGAAGAACGGGTAGCGCGTAGCGTCGTCCGTCGCGAGGGCGTCGAGGGGCGGGCGTCGTTACGCGGTCTGGTTCTGCTTCAGGAGGTCGTTGATCTCCTTCGCCGCCTGCGCGGTCGCCTCCTCGACGGGGGTCCCGGCGTGGATGCGCTGGTGCATCGAGCGCGGGATGTCGTAGGTGATCGCGTTCGCCCCCCTGACGGCGGGGATGACGGCCGGCTTGATCTCCTTGAGCGTCTTCATGCAGGCCCCGCGCCAGAACTCCTCGTGCATCTTCGTCTTCGCGAAGAAGTCCTCCTTCTGGATGGCGTCGGGCGTCACCGGGACGAACCCGAGTTTCTCGGCGTTCTTCACGGCGCGCTTGGAGTCGCCGATCCACCACTCGAGGAACGTTACGGCCGCGTCCTTCTCCTTCTGGTTGGTGAAGCCCTCCTTCATGAACCCGACGGAGGGGAGCCACGCTAGCGCGGCCTTGGTGCCGCCGTTCATCGGCAGTCCCCACGTGTACTGACCGTTCCGCATCGCGTCGCCCTGCTCCTCGAGGTAGTCGCCCCAGAGGTCAGTCGAGTCCTGGAGGTGGTTCACCGCCGTCTTCCCGGACCAGTGGAGCGTGGTGGACTCCTCGTCGCCGTGGTTGATCGAGTTGGGGTGGAACAGCCCCTTGTCGATGAAGTCGAACTGGAACTTGATCGCCTCGCGCGCCTCCTTCGTGTCGATCGTCGCCTCGTCGCCCGTGACGTTGACGACGCCCGACAGCGACCCGCCGAACTGCGGGATGTAGAGCGACATGTACTCCTCGTCGCTCGATTTCATCCCGGTCGTGTCGGGGTAGTGGTCGCCTTTCTTGCCCATGGAGCTGTTCTTGAGCTTCTCGTAGATCGGCTGCACGTCGTCGTACCAGTGGAGGCTCCCGGCCTCGTGGTTGACCTCCGTCTCGTCGATGCCCGCCGCCTTCAGCCAGTCGGTGCGCCAGGCGGTGAAGAAGGGACGGAACCCGAGCGGGAAGGTCACGAGGTTGCCCTCCTTCCCCGTCGATTGAGAGCCCCAGACCCTGTGGCCGTTCATGATCGTGTCGGCCGTCTTGTCGGCCAGCGACGAACTCTCCCAGAGGTCGTTGACCACGAGGCCGGCCCCGCCGGCGAGCACGCCCGGTCGCGTCATCACCTCGACGAGGTGGGGGACGTCGCCGCTCGCCCGGGCCGCCCGGAGCTTCTTCACGACGTCCGTGTACGGCACTCCCTTTATGTTGATCGTGATGCCGGTCTCCTTCTGGAACTTCTTCACCACCTGGTCGGTGTACTGGCGCTTCGTCTCCCCCTCGGTGTAGTACGAGAGCCAGACGTCGAGCGTCGGCTTGCCCGTTCCCCCGGTCTGTGCGCCACCGCCTCCGTTCCCGTTTCCGCCGCCGCCGCCCATGCAACCGGCCAGCCCTGTCGTCACCAGCGCGGCACCGGCACCGGCCGTCTTCAGAAAGTGACGCCTACCGATCGATCCGCCGTCATTGCCTGTCATAGTCTAACAGCCGTGTGGGTATTACTATCCGGTGTAATAAGTGTTACTCCACGGCCGTTCCTCGGCGAGGGGGCGGCACAACGTTTATCACCGGATCGCCTGTACGGCGGAGTATGTCAGGTCAGACCGTATCACATGGTGGGAGGTCGACGACGGACCTCGTAGTGCTCGCGGCGTACGTGTTGTACGGGATCGCGGGCGTCGCCTTCCTGGCGGGGCTCTTCGTCGACTGGCGACTCCCGGGATTGGTCGTCGTCCCGCCGTTCGTCGTCACGACGGGATCGCCGACCAACAGCGGCCTCTTCATCCTCTCTATCGTCGTCCTGGTCGTCGGCTTCCTGCTGAGCAAGACCGGGCGGATCATCGAGGCGCGTCGCACCGAGGAGATCGACCAGACCCAGGAGTGGACGGTCGACGTGGGAAGCGACAGGCGCTGATCGCGGCGCACGCCCGATAGCGACCTGCCGGCGGACGTGTGGGTCCTTCGACGGTGGGCACGAGGCGTCCCGTCGAATCGCTCGGAGTCGCTCCGACCGTCCGTCACGTATCGAACCGCTCGTTCTCCGTGGAAACGGTGTCGGAAGGCGCGAGCGGTGCGCCTCGACGGGGAGAACGCGCCGCCGCGCCGCCGACGGAGCGGAGATGCGACGGTGAACACGGGAGAGAGGAGAACGTGGAGAGTGTGAAGGAGAGGGGAACGTGGAGAGTGTGAAGGAGAGGGGAACGTGGAGAGTGTGAAGGAGAGGGGAACGTGGAGAGTGTGAAGGAGAGGGGAACGTGGAGAGAGTGAAGGAGAGGGGAACGTGGAGAGAGTGAAGGAGAGGGGAACGTCGAGAGTGTGAAGGAGAGAAGAGCGTGGGGAGAGTGGGAGGGGGAAGAGAACGTGGAGAGAGGAGAGTAGAGGGAGAGGGGGAGCGTCACCCCTTGACGCCGCCGCCCGAGGAGAGCCCCTCGACCAGGTACTTCTGCAGGTACATGTACATCGTGATGGGCACGAGCATGGTGAGGAACGTGGCCGCCATGAGGTAGTGGAAGTTCCGGACGAAGAAGGTCCCCTGGAGTTCGAGGATGGCGACGGGGAGCGTGGTGTGGAGTGGGTCCTGTCCGATGATGAACGCCATCAGGAAGTTGTGCCACGCGAGCAGGAACGCGAGCAGGAAGACGCTCGCGATCGCCGGGCGCGAGAGCGGGAGGATGACGCGGAAGAACGCGCCGATCTGGGTGCAGCCGTCGACGCGCGCCGCCTCCTCTAAGTTCCGCGGGAGGTCCTCGAAGAAGCCCCGCAACAGCCAGATGTTGTAGGGCAGGGTGAACGCGGTGAACGCGAGGATCATCCCCGTGTAGGTGTTGAGCAGTTGCAACTGCTGGAGGAGGACGAAGATCGGGATCGCCAGCAGCACGACGGGGAACGCGAACCCGGCGACGCTGAGCACGAACAGCCCGTTCTTGAACGGGAAGTCGAGGCGCGCGAAGGCGTAGGCGGCGAAGACCGCGGACACCGTCGCCAGCCCCGCCGTCCCGACGCTGACGACGAACGTCGCCAGCGTGTACTGGACGAACGGGAACGCGCCCCACATCGTCCGCCACGCGTTCCGCCCGCTCCACGGCACGGGCTGGAAGGTGACCCACGGGATGCCGAGCGGCGTGGTGAAGATCATCTCGGGCGTCTTCAGCGAGTTGACGAAGGTGTAGTAGAGCGGCAGGAGCATCCACGCCATCAGGACCGCCAGCGCGACGTACTTGAGGACGGGCTTGTAGTGCTGCTCCCAGTTCAGCCCCTGCTGGGCCGTCTCGAACCGCCACTGCCGATCGGTGTCGGTGCTCATCTCAGTAGTCCTCCGTCTCGCTTCTGACCCACAGCAGGATCAGCGGGACGATCGCGATCGCGAACATGATGCCGAGCGCGGCGGCCTGTCCCATCGTCCAGTTGATGAACGCCTTCTTGAAGATGGCGACGCCGAGGAACGTGGTGTAGTTGACCGGCCCGCCCTTCGTGACCGCCCACGGGATCTCGACCTTGCCGATCGTGAAGATGGTGCGGATCATCACGACGGTGACGATGACCGTGCGCAGGTGCGGCAGCGTGATGTACCGGAAGCGCTGGATCGGGCCGGCCCCGTCCACCTTCGAGATCTCGTAGAGTTCCTTGGGGATGGACTGCACCCCAGCGAGGAACACCACGTACATGAACCCGAAGTCGCGCCACACCTTGGCGATGACCACGCCCCAGAACGCCCACGGCGTGTTGGACGTGATCCCGCCGGACGCGGGGATGTCGAAGAACATGTTCAGGATGTTGTAGATGATGCCGTAGGTCGCCGCCTGTTCCATGATCGCGAAGGTCAGACCGGCGGCGACGGCCGGTGCCGCGTACCCCGCGAGCATGAGGCCGCGCCACAGCGGCCGTCCCGGCAGGCTCTCGTTCATCACGAGCGCCGCGCCGAGCGCGACGATCAGGTCGAAGGGGACGACGACCAGTTCGTACAGGAGCGTCATCTTGATGCTGAAGAGGAACAGCTCCTGCCCGCCGCCGAAGAGCCAGTACTCGTAGTTCGCGAGGCCGACCCAGGGATCGACGTCGTTCGGGTTGAGCGTGAACTGCTTGAACGAGAGCAGGACCCCGTTGAACACCATCGGGTAGAAGACGATGACGGTGAGCAGGAGCAGCGTCGGCAGGAGAAAGAGGATCCCCTGGGCCGAGCCGTACTCCTCCAGGATGCGATCTGAGAGGGTCCGTTCCCGCCGTTCGAAGCGCTCTGAGACGGACGCCATCTTACGACTCCTCCTCGCGCGGTCGGCCCGAGCCGTCGGCCACGGCGTCGCCGCGTCCCGCGTCGCCACCGGACGCGACCTGCCGCCAGGTGAGGACCTTCGGACCCTCGGGGCTGAAGAAGTGGACGTTCGGCCACGCGACGTCGAGGCCGATCGTGTCGCCCTCCTCGATCTCCCGGGTCGACTCGACGACCACGTTGAACCGCTTGTCGTCGATGTCGACGTAGACGATCTTGGTGTCGCCCATCGGTTCGATGACCTCGATCCGGAGGTCGACCAGCCCCGCGCCCGGTTCGACGATGGTCAGGTCCTCGGGTCGGACGCCGAGGATCACCTCGTCGCCCGGGAGTCCGGCCCGGAGTTCGTCCGCGATCTCCGCGGGTAGCTCGTACTCGAACCCCTCGCCGGCGACCCGGCTCCCCTCGAGCGTCATCTCGAAGAAGTTGATCGCCGGGCTGCCGACGAAGTCGGCCACGAAGAGGCTGTTCGGGTTGTGGTAGATCTCCTCGGGCGGGTCGATCTGCTCGATGCGGCCCGCGTTCATCACCGCGATGCGGTCGCCCATGCTCATCGCCTCCTCCTGGTCGTGGGTGACGAACACCGTCGCCACGCCCAGGCGCTGCTGGAGTTCCTGGATCTCCGTGCGCATCACCGCGCGGAGTTTCGCGTCGAGGTTGGAGAGCGGCTCGTCCATCAGGAAGACGGCCGGATCGCGAACGATCGCGCGGCCGAGCGCGACGCGCTGTTGCTGGCCGCCCGAGAGCTGGTTCGGGTAGCGCTCGAGCAGGTCGCCGATCTCCATGATGTCGGCGGCCCAGCGGACCTGCTCGTCGACCGTCTCCTTCCCCTCGTTGCGCATCTTCAGCCCGAACGCCATGTTCTCGTACACGGTCATCGACGGGTAGAGCGCGTAGTTCTGGAAGACCATCGAGATCTCCCGGTCCTTCGGGGGCAGGTCGGTTACGTCGAAGTCGCCGAACAGGATCTGTCCGGAGTCCGGCGTCTCGAGCCCCGCGAGACAGCGGAGCGTCGTGCTCTTGCCGCACCCGCTGGGGCCGACCAGGACGATGAGTTCGCCCTCGTCGATGTGGAGATCGACGTCGTCTACCGCGACGACCTGTCCGTCGTTGAACGTCTTCCGTAGCGTATCGAGTCGTACCTCAACCATGGTGGTTCACCGGCGTTCGCCGTCCGTCGTCGTTTGTCGCGTCGAACATCATTCGTTGCCCTCCCACGGACCGCCCGTGCGGAACCGACCCGTCCGCCCGGTCCGTCGCTCCAGTACCGATTTGACGATCGGTACGAACAGGATCGAGCCGAGCGCGAGCGCCGCGATCACGACCGACCCGTCGACGGTACCCGCGTTTCCCACCGGCCCCTCGAGCCAGAGATACGCGGGCACGCAGACGATCGCGTACGCCACGACGGCGACGACGAGCGGGTCGGCCACGCCCAGGACGCTCGACTGTGATTCGTTAGGCTGCACCATACATCACTGGTAACGAACTCACCACGACATAAAACCTTGCACGGGTTCGCCACCCCGGGTTCGACGGCCGTCGCCGGGCGGCGACGGGACCCCCACCGGAGGGAGCTTTTTACCCCGGCGGCGAGTTGGGGGGGTATGGCCGACGACGCGACGGAGATCGACGCCGCATCCGAACACGCCGTGGACGAACCGCTCCTGGCGAGGGTGCCCGACGCGGTGGTCTCGCTCGGTGCCGGCGCGCTCGCGACGGCCACGCTCATCACCCTCGTCGGTACGCTCTTCGTCGGCTACTCCGTCGCGACCGGCGAGTTCTACGGTTTCCAACCGTACGAGATGGGTCTGGCGCTGCTCCAGTTCGCCGTCGCCACGGTCGCGATGGGTGCGGGCGTCCACTTCGCCCGACAGCGGACCCGCTGGACGCTCGTCATGGTCGCCGCGGCGCTCGGCTCGCTGACGTTCATCACGATCCCGTTCACCCTCACCGCGTTCGTCTGCGTCGGGCTCGGGAAGTACCACTTCGCCTCCCACACGCCCTCGGCCGTCATCCGCGGCGAATAGGCCGACGGGACCGCCGTCGGCTCCGATCGCCGGCGGTTTCGGCCCCCGACGGTCTCGATCCCCGGCGTTTATGCTCCCCTCCGTCGTCGTGTCCGTTCATGGGAACCGGTAGCACGACGGACGAGATCGCACGCTACTGCGTCGAGGCATCGACCGCCGACCTCCCCGAGGAGGTCCGCGAGCGACTCAAGCAACACCTGCTCGACTTCGTCGGCGTGGTCCTCGGCGGCCGCGAGCACGCCGGGTCGAGTCCGGCCGTCGAGCGGGCCGTCCGGACGCTCTCGGGGGCGGACGCCGCGGCCGAGGCGACGGTCCTCCCGACCGGCGAGCGCCGGTCCGCGGAGCACGCGGCGCTCCTCAACGGGACCTTCGCCCACAGCCTCGACTTCGACGACACCCACCGGGGGTCGTCGCTCCACCCCGGCGCGCCCGTGATCCCGGCGGCGCTGGCCGTCGCCGAGCGCGAGGGCGCGACGACCGAGGCGCTGCTCGCCGCCGTCGCCGCCGGCTACGACGTCACCTGCACGCTGGGGCGGGCGGCGAACCCGGACGCCCACTACGCCCGCGGGTTCCACGTCACGGCCACCTGCGGGACGTTCGGGGCGGCCGCGGCGGCGGGCGTCGTCGCCGGGCTCGACGCCGAGGGGTTCGCGTCGGCGTTCGGCGTCGCCGGGAGCCAGGCGGCCGGCTCGCTCCAGTTCCTCGCGAACGGCGCGTGGAACAAGCGCCTCCATCCGGGGCTGGCCGCCCGACGGGGCGTGACCGCGGCCGCGCTGGCGGCCGCCGGCTTCCGCGGCGCGGCGCGACCCGTCGAGGGCGACCACGGGTTCCTCGCAGGCTACACCGACGACCCGGACTACGCGGCGTTCGAGCGACTCGGCGTCGACCACGCCGTCACGGAGACGGCGCTCAAGCCCTACCCGTGCTGTCGCTACATGCACGCGGCGATCGACGCGCTGCTCGAGCTGTCGGGCGAGGTCGACCCGGCGGACGTGTCCTCGGTCGCCGTCGACCTCCCGCGCTCGGGCGTGACGCTCACGGGCGAGCCGATCGCGGCGAAGCGCCGACCGGAGAACGTCGTGGACTGCCAGTTCAGCATGCCCTTCGCCGCCGCGCTCGCGCTGACCCGCGGCGAGGCCGGTCTGCCGGCCTTCCTCGACGCCGGGTCCCGCCTCGACGACCCCGACCTCCGGCGGCTGATGGACGCGACCGACGTTCGAACGACCGACGAGGTGCAGTCCCGGTTCCCCGACCAGTGGGCGGCGCGGGTCGTCGTCGAGGCGGACGAGACGTACGAGCGGTTCGTCGAGACGGCGCGCGGCGAACCCGAGCGGCCCCTCGGCTGGGACGGCGTGGCGGCGAAGTTCGACGCCGTCGGCCGCTCCGTCGGGCTCTCCGAGGGGCGGCGGGCGGAGATCGTCGAGGTCGTCCGCACCCTCGAATCGCGCGAGCTGGCCGACCTGACGGGCGCGCTCCGCGGGGCGGAGCCGGACCGGTGAGAGTGGTTCGGCGCACGCTCGCGGGGACGCGGGAGCACATCCGCGGGACGAGCGAGGCGCTCCGCGGGGACGGCCGTGGGTGGGTGCTCGTCGCGGTCGCGACCGGGTGGCTCCTCGTGCTCGGCACGCGGGTCATCCTGCCCACGCTGCTCCCGCAGGTGAAGGGGACGTTCGACCTGGACAACGCGACCGCGGGCGTCCTCATGACGGTTCTCTGGGCGTCCTACGCCGTCACGCAGTTTCCGGCGGGGATGCTCGCCGACCGGATCGGGGAGAAGCCGACGCTCGTCGCGAGCGTGGTCGTGACGGCGGGGGGCGCGCTGGCGCTTTCGCTCGCGCCGACGTTCGTCGTGTTCGTCCTCGGCGCGATACTGTTCGGCCTCGGCTCCGGCCTCTACGCGCCCCCGCGGGTGACGGTGCTCTCGCGGATCTACCCCGACCGCGACGGGACGGCCCTCGGCGTCACGTTCGCGGTGGGGAACCTCGGCGCGTCCCTGCTCCCGCTCGTCGCCGGCGGCCTCGCCGTCCTGCTCGGCTGGCGCTTCGGGTTCGGGTTCGTCGTCGCGCCGCTCGCCGTCGTCGGGGTCGCCCTCTGGGCGCTCGTCCCGGCGCAGGACGGCGATCGGACGCGGGTCGCGGCGGCGGCACCGCGCCGGATCGCCGGCCGCCTGGCCAGCGAGCTGGTCGACCCGCACGTCGTGCTCGCGTGGACCGCCATGACGCTCGTCCTCTTCACCTACCAGGGGATCACGGCGTTCCTCCCCACCTACCTCATCGCGGCGAAGGGGATGAGCCAGGGGACCGCCTCGGCGCTCTACAGCCTCTTCTTCGCGAGCGGCGCGATCTCGCAGTCGGTCGCCGGCGGCGCGGCGGACAGCCACGGCGCGCGGCGCGTGCTGGCCGTCATCTCCGGCTTCGGCGTCCTCACGCTCGTGGCGCTCCCGTTCGTCCACGGCCTCCTCCCGCTCGCGGCGCTCGTCGTCCTCCTCGGCACCCGCCTGGGCATCGGACCCGTGGGCAACGGCTACGTCGCCGCCATCCTCTCGGACGACGTGCAGGGGAGCGGCTTCGGCCTCTTTCGGACGTTCTACCTCGCGGCCGGCGCGCTCGGCTCGTCGTTCGTCGGCGTCCTCGCCGGGCGGGGGCTGTTCGACGAGGCGTTCCTCGCCCTCGCCGGGATCACCGCCCTCTCGTCCGCCCTCTACCTCCGGCTCCCGCGGCGGGGCTGATCGGACGGGGGCACCGCCGCGGCGGGACGCCGCCGATCGCTCGCGGCCACGGCGTCGACCTCCCCCGTCTCCCCTCCGAAGTCTTCAACTACCCCCGGGTGGGAGACTCCCCCGTGCGCGAACGAACGAGGGTGCTCGCGGTGGCGAGTACGGCCCTCCTGCTCACGGTGCTGGTCTGGTTCAACTACTCGGCGCTGCTCCCGATCATCGTGGCCGAGTGGGGGCTCACGGGCGTCGAGGCGGGGGTCGTCTTCGCCGCCTTCCAGGCGGGTTACGTGCTGGCGGTCCTGCCGGTCGGCTGGCTCGCCGATCGGCGCTCCCGGCGGCGCGTGATCGCGGCCGGCGCGACGGGGACGGGGCTGTTCAGCCTCGGCTTCGCGTTCTTCGCCGTCGACGTCACCACCGGCGCGCTCCTCCGGTTCCTCGCGGGGCTGTGCATGGCCGGCGTCTACGTGCCGGGGATGCGTTTCCTCTCCGACTGGTACCCCGAGCGGGTACGGGGTCGCGCGCTCGGCATCTACGCCGGGGCGTTCTCGCTGAGCACGGGCCTCTCCTTCCTCCTCGCCTCGCCCATCGCCGCCGCGCTGGACTGGCGGATCGCCATCGGCGCGACGAGCGTCGGCGGTCTCCTCGCCGGGCCGCTGGTGCTCCTCGGGACGCGCGATCACCCGGACGCGAGCGTCGCGACCGCGGGGCTCGACCTCTCGATCCTGTCGAATCGGCCCTACCGCTCGGCGGTGGGGATCTACGCGGGGCACACGTGGGAACTGTTCGGCGCGCGGAACTGGCTCCTCGCGTTCCTGCTCGCCACGCCGGCGCTCGCGAGCACGGGTCGCCCCACCGTCGTCGCGGGCCTGCTCGTGGGCGTCACCCTCTCCATCGGGGGGCTCAGCAACCTCGCCGCCGGCTGGGCCAGCGACCACCTCGGCCGCCGGCGGACGATCCTGCTCACGCTGGGGACCAGCGCGACGATCTCCGCCGCCCTCGGGACGCTCGCGTGGAACTCGTTTCCGGTGCTCGCGGGCGTCGTCCTGCTCTACGGCCTCGTGCTGACGGCCGACAGCTCGCCGACCTCCACGGCGGTCACGGAGGTCGTCTCGGACGGGCGGATCGGCGTCGCGCTCGCGTTGCAGACGCTCGTCGGGTTCGGGACGACCGTCGTCTCGCCGGTGGTCTTCGGCGTCGCGCTCGACCTCGCGGGCTTCGACGCGGCGTTCCTGACGCTCGCCGCGGGCGCGGGCTTCGGGCTCCTGTCGCTGGCCGCCTTCTCGCGCCGGCAGCGGACGCACGCGAAGCAGTCGGGGGCGACGGGCCGTCGAACCTGACGGGGGCGAGCCCCTACAACCGGGAGCGGAGGTCCGCAGTGACGTCCTCCGTTCCGGCGTCGCCGCCGAGGTCGGGCGTCCGCGGCGCGCCGGGGTCGTCGAGTTGCGCCGACACCGCGTCCCACAGCGCGTCGGCCGCGTCCCCCTCCCCGAGGTCGTCGAGCAGCATCGAGCAGGAGAGCACGGCCGCGATCGGGTTGGCGATTCCCCGCCCGACGATGTCGGGCGCGCTTCCGTGAACGGGTTCGAACATCGAGGGGTAGTCGCCGTCGGGATCGACGTTCGCGGAGGGGGCGAGCCCCATGCTGCCCGTGATCTGCGCGCCGATGTCGGTGAGGATGTCGCCGAAGAGGTTCGAGGCGACCAGCACGTCGAACTCCTCGGGTCGGCGGACGAGGTCCATGCACGCGGCGTCGACGAGGAGCCGCTCGACGGCGACCGCGGGGTACTCGGTCGCCACGTCGTCGACGACCTCGTCCCAGAACACCATGCTGTGGGCCTGCGCGTTCGACTTCGTGACGCTGGTCAGCGTCCCCTCGCGCTCGCTCGCGGCCTCGAAGGCCGCGCGGACGACGGTCTCGGTCGCCTCGCGGGTGAAGACCGCGCTCTGGACGGCGACGTCGTGGGGGAAGCCTCTGTGCTCCCGTCCGCCGACGTCCGCGTACTCGCCCTCGGTGTTCTCGCGGTAGACGACGAAGTCGATGTCGCCCGCCCCGTACCCCCGGAGCGGCGACTCGATGCCCGGAAAGAGCACGGACGGCCGGACGCAGACGCCCTGGTCGAACCCCTTCCGGATCGGGAGGAGCAGGCCGTGGAGCGTGACGTGGTCCGGGACCTCGGGGTGGCCGACCGCGCCGAGCAGGATCGCGTCGAACGATTCGAGCCTGTCGAGTGCGTCCTCGGGCATCATCGCGCCCGTCTCGACGTAGCGCTCGCTCCCCCAGTCGAACCGAGTGGTCTCGATCGAGAACCCGTACTCGTCGGCGGCGTCGGCGACGATCGAGAGCGACGCGTCGACGACTTCGGGCCCGATTCCGTCCCCGGGGATGACAGCGATACGATGTGTCATAGCACGTCTGGGCGGCCCTCCGTAAAAAGCGTGTAGGATGACGCGCGGTTAGGTAGAGTGGGCGCGCGGTTCGATAGAGGGTCGAGGGCCGCCGCGACGCCGTCAGTCGAGGCGGAACGCAGCGAGGGTCTCCTCGTCGACCTCGATGCCCAGGCCGGGCGCGTCCGGGATCGGCACCGAGTTGCCGTCGTTGGTGATCGGATCGACGGCGAGCCCCTCGCGGATGGGGTTCGGCGTCCGGTCGAACTCCAGCATCGGGTCGCCGCGGATCGTCGCGAGCACCTGGAGGCTGGCGGCGAGCGCGACGGCGCTGCCGAAGACGTGCGGGAGACACTGGACGTCCGCGGCCTCGGCCATCGTGGCGACGCGGCGCGTCGAGGTGACGCCGCCCGCGCTGGTCACGTCGGGCTGGACGTAGTCGACCGCGCCGGCGTCGAGCACGCGGTCGAACTCGTCCCGGAACGCCCAGCACTCCCCGCCGGCGAGCGGGACCGCGAGCTGATCGTTGAGGCGCGCGTAGCGCTCGATCCCCGCCGGCGGGATCGGCTCCTCGAAGAAGTGGACGTCGAGATCCGCGAGCGCGCGGCCAACTCGACGGGCGTCTGCGACGTCGTAGGCGTGGTTCGCGTCCGTCATCAGGCGAACGTCGTCGCCGACGGCCTCGCGGATGGCGCGGACGAGCGCGACGTCCTCCTCGGGCCCCCACGGGAAGTGGCGCGCCAGCCCGATCTTGTTCTTCAGCGCGTCGAAGCCGGCCTCGACGTGCCCCGTCGCCTCGGCCACGACGGCGTCGCGGAGGTCGTCGAACGAGTCCACGTCGCCCCAGAAGTGCCCCGTCGCGTACGCCCGGACGCGCTCGCGCTCGCGCCCGCCGAGCAGCCGCGAGATCGGCTCGCCGAGCGCCTTCCCGTAGAGGTCCCAGAGCGCGATGTCGACGCCGCTCACCACGCTCGCCGGGACGTACGAGTGGTACGAGGAGCGGAGCCGGACGATCAGTTCGTCGTGGATCGCCTCCACGTCGCGCGGATCGCGACCGGTCAGCCACGGCCCGACGGTGCGCTCTACGATCTCGCGGTTGCCGGCTACCGGCCCCCAGCACTCGCCCCAGCCGACCGACCCGTCGTCCGCGGTGATCCGGACGAGGCAGTACTCGCGGCTGTCGATCCACTTCTGCGCGTTCGCGAACCGCTCGTCGAGGTCCCGGCGGAGCGGGATCGCCTCGACCTGCTCGACGTACATACGCCACTCGTTATCGGGGGCCGTGTTAACGGTTGCCCTCTGCGTCGGACGGTTCCCCCGAGCCGTCGGGGAGGACCTCGGCGAGCACCTCGCGGGTGTGCTCGCCGAGCGCGGGCGGGGCGCGCGCCCCGCCCGTCTCGCTCGCGGAGAACGTGACGGGGAATTCGACGAACGGGAGGTCGACGCCGCCGATCTCGAGGTCGGAGAGCGTGCCGCTCGACCGCAGGTGGGGGTCCTCGAACACCTCGACCGTGTCCTTGACGGGCGCGGCGGGGACGCCGTGCTCGCCGAAGGTCTCGAACCACTCCTCTGCGGTCCGCTCCGCCAAGGCGGGCGCGAGTTCCGCGGCGAGTTCCTCGCGGTGCTCGACGCGGTCGGCGTTCGTCTCGAAGCGTGGATCGGCCGCGAGGTCGGGGCGGTCGACGGCCGCACAGCAGGCGCGCCACGTCCCCTCGCTGCCGACGGCGAGGGCGATCGATCCCTCGGCGGCGGGGAAGACGCGGTAGGGGGCGAGCGAGGGGTGGGCCGTCCCCATCCGGGGGTAGGGTTCGCCGGTCGCGAAGGTGCGGCCCGCGCGCTCGGTCAGCCACGAGACGAGCCCCTCGAACATGGGGACCTCGACGTGCTGGCCGCCCCGCTCGTCGCGGGCGTAGAGCGCCGTGACGACGGCGACGACGGCGTACATCCCGGCGCAGATGTCGCCGATCGGGATGCCGGGGCGCGCGGGCGGGCCGTCCGCGTCGCCGGTGACGCTCATGCTCCCGCCGAGCGCCTGGACGACCATGTCGAACGCCGGGCGGTCGCGGTAGGGCCCCGGCAGGAAGCCGGAGATCGAGCAGTAGACGAGTTCGGGGTTCGCCGCGCGGAGCGTCTCGGAGCCGAGTCCCCACTCCTCCATCGTCCCGGGCCGGAAGTTCTCCACGAGCACGTCGGCCGACGCCGCGAGCGCGGCGAGCGCCGCCGCTCCCTCGTCGCTCCCCAGATCGAGTTCGACCGAGCGCTTCCCCCGGTTGAGCGCGGCGAAGTAGCCCGTCACGTCGGAGTCGCCGACCGTCGGCTCGATGGCGCGGGTGATGTCGCCCGTCCCCGGGCGTTCGACCTTGATCACGTCCGCGCCGAGGTCGGCGAGCAACTGGGACGCGAAGGGACCCGAGAGCATCTGCGTACAGTCCACGACGCGGACTCCGGCGAGGGGTTCGTGCGAGTGTTCGGTCATCGAGTGGGGGATCTGCCGTGCCGCGGGGCAAAACTCTTTCTACCGTGCTTGAGTATCACGGCCATGGTCGATTACAGCGCGTACGAGAGCATCACGGTCGACGTGAGAGAGGGGGTGGCGACGATCGAGTTCCACCGCCCGGAGGTGTACAACGCCCTGAGCACCGAGGTCATGCTCGACCTCTCCCGGGCGTTCGACGAACTCCAGCTCGACCGGTCGGTCGACGCCGTCGTCGTCACCGGCGAGGGCGAGGACGCCTTCTCCGCGGGGGCGGACATCGCTCAGTACGCCGGCCCCAGCGAGGAACACGACCCGAGACAGCGGGACCGCCAGAACCTCTTCTACGACATCTACCGGAAGCCGTACGACCTCCACGCGCCCGTGATCGCGAAGATCAACGGCTACTGCGTCGGGGGCGGCCTCATCCTGGCGATGTACTGCGACCTCCGGATCGCCGTCGAGGGCGCGAAGTTCGGCGTCCCGACGGCCAACATCGGCCAGATCCCCACGGGCGGGTCGACCTACCGGGCCGTGGAACTCGTCGGCGAGGCGAAGGCCAAGGAGTTGGTGTTCACCGCCGGCATGGTGGACGCAGCGGAGGCCCACCGGATCGGTCTCGTCAACCGGGTCGTCCCGCGCGAGCGGCTGGACGCCGCGGTCGACGACGTGATCGGCGCGATCCAGGATACCGGTCGGCTGGCGGTGAAGAACTCGAAGCGGGCGATCAACGAGAGCGTTGGCTCGCCCGACCTGGAGACGGCGCGCGCCGTCGAGGAGGAGATCTGGTGGGAGCAGTTCGCCACCGGGGAGCGCGAACGGCTGGTCGACGAGTTCAACGAGGGATAGCATGTCGGGACCGCTCTCCGATCTGACCGTCGTCGAGATGACCGTCCACCGCGCCGGCCCGTTCTGCGGCGCGCTCCTCGCCGACCTCGGCGCGGACGTGATCAAGGTCGAACGCCCGGACGTCGGCGACCCGGCGCGGGTGCAGGGCCCCGGTCCCGAGGGGAAGTCGGGGTACTTCATGGCGAACAACCGCAACAAGCGCTCGGTCGAACTCGACCTCAAGTCCGAGGCGGGGACCGAGGCGGCGCTCGCGCTCCTCGCGGACGCAGACGTGTTCGTCGAGAACTTCGGGTACGGCGTGGCGGAGAAACTGGGCGTCGGCTACGAGGCCGTCCGCGAGGTGAACGAGGAGATCGTCTACGCGAGCATCAAGGGCTACGGCGAGACGGGGCCCCACCGCGAGAAGAAGGGGTTGGACCTGATCCTGCAGGCCGAGGGCGGGATCATGAGCGTCACCGGCCCGGCGGGGGGCGATCCGGTGAAGGTCGGGCAGGCCATCGGCGACCTCACGGCCGGGATGTTCGCCACCATCGCCGTCCTCGCGCGCCTCCACGAGCGCGGGCGCGTCGACGGCTCCGACGACTTCGTCGGCAAGTTCGACGTCGGCCTCTACGACGCCATCGTCTCGATCATGAACGAGTACCTCACCTTCCACTCGATGACCGGCGAGGTGCCGGGACCCCAGGGGACGACCCACCAGTCGATCGTCCCCTACCAGTTGTTCGAGACGGCGGACGACTACGTCGTGACGGGCGTCCCCTCCGACGAGCGCTGGGACGACTTCGTCGACCTGCTCGGCCGCGAGGAGTTACGCGAGTACCCGACGAACGCCGACCGCGTCGCCCACGAGGAGCGCGTCGTCGGCGTCATCGCCGAGGAGTTCGCGAGCGAGCCGACCGCCTACTGGCTGGAGCGGCTCACCGAGTACGGGTTCCCGAACGGCCCGCTCAACGACGTGGCGGACGTGGTCGAGAGCGAGCAGTCCGCGGCCCGCGGCCTCGTCCGCCGCCACGAGGACCCCGACGGGGGCGAGGTGATCCTGCCGGGCCACCCGGTCCACTTCCCCGACTACGAGACGGCGATCCGCAGACCGACCCCCCGCCTCGGCGAGCACACCGACGAGGTGTTCGCCGCCGTGGCCGACGACCAGACCACGCTCGACCAGTGGCGCGAGGGCGGCGCGTTCGGCCCGCAGGGATCGAACCCTGCGAACCGCTGACAGTCGACAGCCTATTGATCCCGTACTCCGAGTGGGGGGGTATGGAGATCGTCGAGTGGGACGACCCACACAGAGCGGAGACGGCGTACGAGGGGATCGAGCGGCGGGTGCTGGCACACGACGGGGCGCAGATGCTCGTCCACTACACCGTAGAGGAGGGCGCGGAGTTCCCCGAACACGAACACGAGGAGGCCCACCAGGCGGTCTTCGTGATCGACGGCGCGATCGAACTGTTCGGCGACCGGGAGGCGCTCCTGGAGACGGGCGACAGCTTCGTCGTCGGACCCGGGGTGCGACACGGTATCCGCGGCGTCGCGCCCGAGACGCGACAGGTCTGCGCGTTCACGCCCCCGGTGAACGCCTACGCGGAGCGACGGCCGTGACGGGGGACGATCGCGGGCCGGTGTCGGGCGCGCACCTGACCGTCGACGTCCCGGAGACGGCGTTCGGCGACGGGATCGTCGAGCGGTTGCCGTCGATCCTCGACCGGTTCGGCGTCGACCGGCCGCTCGTCGTGAGCGACGACGGGGTCGCGGCGGCCGGCGTCCTCGAGACCGCCCTCGCCGCGGTCGATCGGCCCGTCGTCCACTACCGCGCGGCGACGGAACCCTCGACGGCGGACTTCGACGACCTGCCGTCGGCCGACGTGGACGGCGTCGTCGCCGTCGGCGGGGGGTCGTGCCTCGACGCCGGGAAGGTCGCCGCGCTCCTGCTCTCCCACGGGGGGACCGCGGACGAGTACCTGGGCGTGGACGCCGTCCCGGGACCCACCGCCCCGCTCGTCGCCGTGCCGACCACGAGCGGCACCGGTTCGCAGGCGACGCAGACGGCCGTCGTCGCCCACGACGGCGTCAAGCGGGGGATCAGCGACGAGCACCTCCGACCGGACGTCGGCGTCGTCGACCCCGCGTTGACGTTCGACCTCCCCCGGGGGGTGACCGCACGCTCGGGGCTGGACGCGTTCGTCCACGCGCTGGAGTCGCTGACGGCGAGGGACTACCGGTGGGTGCCCCAGCGCCCCATCACGTACCAGGGGGCGAACCCGTTCGCCCGGCCGCTCGCGCGGCGGGCGCTGGGGCTCGTCCACGGCCACCTCGAACGCGCGACGTACGCCGGGGACGACCGCGACGCGCGCCGGGCGATGGCGCTCGGGTCGCACCTCGCCGGCGTCGCCTTCTCGAATTCCGGTCTCGGGGCGGTGCACGCGCTCGCGAGCACCGTCGGCGGCATGACCGGCCGACCGCACGGGGAGTGTCTGGCCGTCTCGCTCCGCCCGGGGCTCGAGTACAACCTCCCCGTCCGCGAAGCCGAGTACGCGGCGGTCGCCCGGCACCTGGGCGTTGCGCGCGCCGACGCGACGGACCCGGAGGCGGCCCGCGCGCTGCTCGAGGAGTGCGACCGGCTCCGCGGGGCGCTCGGGCTTCCGGGATCGTTCGAGGCCGTCGGACTCGACGCCGACGACGCGGACGCGATGGTCGAGAACACGCTCGTGCAGCGACGCCGCCTCCCGACGAACCCGCGGACGGTCGCGGCTGACGTCCGCGACGTCCTCGACGGTCGCCTCGACTGACCGCCTCGGATCCCCCTCGTCGCTCGAGGGGTCCACCGCCAGTCGACGGTTCCGCCACCGGTCGCCGGTTCCACCGCCGGTCGACGGCCCGTCGGTCGCGGAGCGCGGAGCCCCGGGTGGCCCAGGAGCGACCGCGATCCGGCGTTCGCGGGGCCGTCGGAGGGCAAGACCTTTACTAGTTCGCCGCGACCGAACGTCATGGCAGAGTCGTCTCGAATCCTCGACGGGATCACCGTCGTGGACCTCTCGACGTTCGTCACCGGTGGCTTCGCCACCGCGATGCTGGCCAACCAGGGCGCGGAAGTGATCAAGGTCGAACGCCCCGGCGCGGGCGACGACAGCCGGCACTCGGGTCCGCCGTTCGTCCCGGCCGAGGACTACGACGGCCCGGGGACGGTCGCCGACGCGAACGGCGAGTCGCCCTACTTCTGGACGGTCAACTACGGGAAGCAGTCGGTCGAGTTCGACCTGAAGACCGCGGAGGGGCTCGCGGCGCTCTACGACCTGATCGAGGTGGCCGACGTCTTCGTCGAGAACTTCCGACCGGGGACGGCCGAACGCCTCGGGGTCGGGTACGACGACGTCCGCGAGGTGAACGAGGACGTCGTCTACTGCTCCATCTCCGCGTTCGGCGAGACGGGGCCGTGGAGCGACCGCCCCGGGTACGACCTCCTCGTCCAGGGGACCAGCGGCATCATGAGCGTCACCGGCACCGAGGGCGGCGACCCCGTGAAGGTGGGGCTCCCGCAGACGGACCTCGTCACCGCGATGTGGGCGGCGTTCGGCGTCGTGGGCGCGCTGTTCCGTCGCGAACTCACCGGGGAGGGCGACCGCGTCGAACTCGGGATGCACGACGCCGCCCTCCCCTGGTTGACCAAGCAGGCCGCGAAGGCGTTCGTCGGCGAGGAGACCCGACGCATGGGGACGAAAGACCCCGTGCTCGCGCCCTACCAGGCGTACCCCACGGCGGACGGCTACCTCAACGTGGGCTGTGCGAACCAGAAGCTCTGGCGCGGCCTCTGCGAGGGCGTCGGCCGGCCGGAACTCGCGGACGACCCGCGATTCGCGACGAACGCGGACCGCGTCGAACACATGGAGGAGCTTGAAGCGGAGCTGTCGGCGGTGTTCCGTCGGCGGACGACCGACGAGTGGGTCGAGCGACTCGCCGACGAGGCGGGGTTGCCCGTCGGCCCGGTGTACGACGTCGACGAGGCGCTCACCAACGAGCAGACCGAGGCCCGCGGCGTCGTCACGACGATGGACCACCCCGCGGTCGGGGAGATCGACGTGCTCGAACACCCGCTGAACTTCGAGCGCGCCGAATCGGGCTTCGAGGGGGCACCGCCGCTCCTCGGCGAGGACACGGAGGCCGTCCTCCGTCGCCTCGGCTACGGCGTGGACGACATCGAGACGCTGCGCGAGAGCGGGGCCATCCCGGATCGGTGAGCGACGGACGGACGCGAACCGAACACCCTAGCGGCGCAGGAGGGCGATGCCGAGGCCCGCGGCCAGGAGCACGATCCCCGCGAGGACGACGAACAGCGCGCCGGTGCCCGCCCAGGTGAGCACCGCACCCGCGAGGGCCGCGCCGCCCGCGCCGACGCCGAACATCCCCAGGTAGGTGTAGCCGTAGGAGAGCCCGCGCACGTCCGCGTGGACGTGGTCGGCCACCGTCGCCTGGTAGACGGGCGCGACGACGTAGATGAGAAAGCCCAGGAGGACGCAGACCGCGAGGAGGGGCAGGACGCCGGCGGCCGCCGCCGGGAGGAAGAGGAGCGAACTGACCGCGAGCGCGGCGAACGTGATCACCAGGACGCGGACGGTGTCGAAGGAGTCGGTGAGCCGTCCGCCGACGTACTGGCCGGCGACGCCCACCAGCAGGAGCCCCGCGTAGACGTACTGTCCGGGCTGGACGGTCGTCCCGAACACCGTGGCGGGCGAGAACGTCCGCAGGCCGCCGAGGATGTCCGGAAGGAACGTCAGGACGCCCCGGTAGTAGAGGCCGTAGCACATGATGACCGCGAAGACGAGGAGGAACGAGCCCGTGAACAGGGCGCGCGACTCCCGCCGGAGGTCGCCGAGCGAGGTGATCTCCCGCTCCGCGGCCGCGCCGCCGTCGGCGCGAGCGCCGTCCTCGATCGCGGCGGTCTCGTCGAAGTCGAGGCGGAGCGCCATCGCCGCGCCGAGGAGCGCCGGCAGGACGAACAACCCCGTGACGACGCGCCAGTCGAGGACGGCGAGACCGACGGCGGCGAGCAGCGGTCCCACGACGGTGCCGACGTTGCCCGCGGCCCCGTGGTAGGCGAACGCCGCGCCCCGCTCCGTCGTCCCCCGACTCAGCAACGCGAGGCCCGCCGGATGGTAGACGCTCGCCGCCGCGCCCCAGAGCGCGAGCGCGAGCGCGACGACGTAGACGTTGGGCGCGACCGAGAGCGCGGCGAACCCTGCGGCCATCCCGAGCAACGCGCCGACGATGAGCCGCCGAGACTCGAAGCGATCCGAGAACACGCCGCTCGGGAGGGCACCGACGCCGACGAGCGCGTAACCGGCACCGACCACCAGCCCCATGGTCGCCGGAGTCACGGAAAAGGCGTCGAGCCACGCGACGACGAACACCGGGATCGACAGCTCGTAGGTGTGAAACAGCGCGTGGGCGAGCATCGTGAAGCCGGTTATCGCGCGATCGTTCGAGTTCACGGGGACGCCTCCGTTCGTGCCATGGTCACCCATAACAGTCGGCCGCCGTAAGTGTTGGTACACCGGCGACGGGCGGGCCGGCCGCGCGGGTCGACGGGATCGCTCCGACGCGAACGTCGGGCGGCGTCCGTCCTCCTCAAATTAAAGTAGAAGTAATTACTCGGAATTTTGGACGAAGTCGGGGGTGCGCCGTGGCCGGCGATCGGTGAAACGCGACGACGAACCTCTCGGCGAGACGACCGACGCTGCGGGAGCGCGTTTCCGAGGCGGAGGGCGGCGTGGCCGCCCTCTTCCGGTCACGGACTGCGCGTTGCCCCACCGGCGTGTGCGACTCGAACCCAGCTTTTACGCTCGTGGAGGCAGTATCGAGCGAGTATGCCCACGTTCGAAGTGACGGTTCCGGACCAGATCGACAGCCAACTCGACCGCCTCGTGGACCAGGGCGACTTCCTGAACCGGGAGCAGGCGATCGAGGAACTCCTGACGATGGGGGTGTCCGCGTACGACGTCCCGGAGGACTCCACGCAGGAGGTGGGGGAGGAGCTGTTCACCAGGGCGGTCGACGACCAGCAGGACCCGGCGCAGCTGGACGACCAGCGCGACGACGGATACACCTTCTGACGATCGCGACGATCGCCGGGGTCGAGGCAGAAAAGATCGAGATAATACTTTTGACTTGAACCTGGCCGAACGTCGCGAGTTCACGCCGCGCAGTTGTTCGGGCCGAGTTCGAGTTCGGTCGCCTCGCCCTCGTCGTCGACGGTCTCCCGCCCGGTGTTGATCGCGACGACCGTTTCGTAGTTCGGCGGCTTCTCGGGCGCGTTCTCCGTCAGCCGCTCGACGAACGCCTCGCGGTCGAGCCCCAGGAGGTCGAGGTCCGCGCGCAGGTCGCCGAGGCGGGCGACGATCGGTTCGCCGGGGGAGCCGTTCTCGTAGCGGCCGTCGCTCGTGACCGTGACGTGGCCGGGCAGGATACGGGTCTCGTCCGGCAGTTCGAGGACAGTCTCGTGGAGCGACCCGTACAGCAGTTCGGCCCCGCGGGAGGCGTCGTCCTCGCCGAACTGGAGTTCCGTTCGTCCCACCGAGTCGACGAACAGCGTGTCGCCCGTCAGGAGCACCTCGCCGTCGACGAGGTAGTTCACCATCTCCGTCGTGTGGCCGGGCGCGTGGAGCACCTCGATCTCGACGCCGCCGACTTCGACGATCTCGCCGTCCGACAGCGGCCCGTACTCGTACTGGACGTCCCGCTCGCGCGCGCGTTCGCCCAGCCGGTAGGGAACGCCGACCGCCGCCGCGAGCGCCGGACCGCCCGAGACGTGATCGGCGTGGACGTGGGTGTCGAGGACGCCGGCGATCGACAGCGCCGCGTCCTGCGCGGCGACCTTGAACCGATCGGTCTGCCGGGTCGCGTCGACCACGACCGCTTCCCCCGTCCGCCTCGAGCCGACGACGTAGCCGAGACAGCCCTTCGCCCGACGCTGGACCTGCCGGACGACGAGGTCGTCGTTCGCGGTCTCGACGGGGACGACCTCGTAGAGCTTGCTCCACGCCTCCATGCCGCCGGTGACGACCGACACGTCGTCGTAGCCGCGCTCGTCGAGTTCGAACCCGAACGGCGTCGAGGTCAACCCCTTGCCGCAGATGACGACGATCGGCCCGTCGTCGACGCGCGCGTCGACCTCGTTCAGTCGCTCCTCGCTCGCCCCCTCGCGCGGGTCGTACGGGACGTTCTCCGCGCCCCGGACGTGCCACGCCTCGAAGCTGTCCGCGGGGCGGGTATCGATCAGCGTGAACCGCTCGTCGGCGTCGACCTTCTCCGCGAGTTCGGCCGCAGTGACGTTCTTCACCATCGTCGTTCACTCCGCGTACGTCCGGGGGCCGTATCTACGGCCGGCTTGCCGTGTCCGTTCGCGCCTCGCGTCCGTCGCCGGTCGCCCGCGGTTCGCGTCGGTTCGCCTCTCGATCATCGTGTCGAGGAGTAGAGCGTCCCGCCTCTCATATGTTGTGGGTGATATTCGAAAGACGGCACAAGACTACCGACGCGCGCCGAGACGGGGGAAACCGGCGGTCGGACAGGAACGAAGGGACGGTGCGGGTTTCGAACGCGAACGCAATACCCGGTCCCGCTTCGGAAACGACGGGACGCCGCGGGTCGCGTTTCGCGGACTACGTCCGGGGACTCTCGGTCGAGGGCGAGGGTCGGGAGGTACCGGGAACCGATTCGGACCTGCTACCGCCGTCGGACTCGTCACGAGGGCGGTAGTAATCGAAAGTAACTACACGAAATACGGGACGTCACGAACCGCATCGTCGACCGGCGCTCACCCGGGGCGTCTCGCGGATTGACGGTCGAACGTATTAGTCACCCGACGTATGCCGGAGGTGATCGCCGAAGGGTACGGAGAGTGGCGTGCGTGGCGTGTTCGGCGGCGACGGCCCCCCCGACACCGAGTGAACGCGCGGACACGGTGACGAGCGAGTGTCTCGAGTGCGTACCCTCCTCACTCCCGACGGAGTCGACGTGGTGCGGTGTGTCGCACGACCCTCCGACGGAAAACGGGACCGAGGCCGCCGGCCGGTTCCGGCCGACGATAACGGACGGCGGACGGCGGACGGCGGACGGCGCTCCGTTCGAGCGGTGTCGCGGCCGGTCCGTCCGGACCACGCTCGTCGGGACGCGCCATCGTCGATCGCGACCTATTCGAGCGAATAGTTTTGACGTTATTTACCGTTCGGTCGCGGTGATCTCAGAGTCCGAGCGCGTCGAGGAGGTCGACGCCGACGCCGAGCCACTCGACGAGCAGATAGCCCGCGTAGATGCCGAGGATGCCGACGACGCCCGACAGAGTCGGCGGCGCGGGGATCGGGACCTGCAGGAACTTGAACAGCGCGCCGGTGGCGAGTCCGGCGACGAAGGCGAGCGCGACGACGGCCGCGTTCATAGCGAGCGCGCGGACCGCCCGCCGTACGTCTCCAGGAGGCGGACCACGGTCTCTTCGTACGCGTCCCCGTCGACCCCGAGGGCCACCTGACAGTTCGGGTCCTCGCCGTAGACGCCGTGTTCGTCGTAGACGGTCGCGCCGTTCGAGGGCCCGCCGCTCGTGTCGATCTCGACGTACGCGTCCTCGAACTCGAGCGCCCCCGCGATGACGTCCGTGAGCACGACGGCGTCGCTCGCGAGCCCGCCGTCGTGGCCGAACTTCGAGCGGACCTCCTCGACGCTGAACTCGAGGATCTTCGCCATCGTCGCGAGGGGTTCGGGTTCCTCCGCCAGCCGACGGATCTCGTCGGTCGAGACGTAGACGTGCTCCGTGACGTCGAGGCCGACCACCTTGGGAGCCGCCTCCTGGACGACGCGGCTGGCGGCTGCGGCGTCGACGTAGAAGTTGAACGAGGCCTGGGGCGTCACGTTCCCCGTCGTCTTCAGCGCCCCGCCCATCGCGTAGATGTCGCCGACGAGGTCGGGCAACGCGGGTTCGAGCGCGAGCGCGAGCGCGAGGTTCGTCTGGGGGCCGACGGCGGCGATCGTGAGTTCTTCGCCGTACTCGTGCGCCTGCTCGACGATGAACGCCGCCGCGTGCGCGTCGACGACGGTTACGTCGCTTTCGGGGACCGCCGCGCGAACTCGTTCGGGCAAGCCGCCGGGACCGTGCACGTGCTCCGCGGTCGTTAGCTCCTGGGCGAGCGGGCGGGCGGCACCCGCCGCGACCGGGACGTCCGTCCGATCGACGAACTCCAGTAGCGAGAGCGTGTTCCGCGTCGTGTTCTCGAGCGTCGTGTTCCCCATCACGGTCGTCACGCCGACGACGTCGACGTCGTCGGCCGCCAGCGCGAGGAAGAGCGCGATCGCGTCGTCGCAGCCGGGATCCACGTCGAGCAGGAGCTTCGTACCCATGAGTAGTACGCGGAGAACTATCGGCCCGTCTAATAAAACTTTCTCACACTACCGCGACGAGCCGCGCGGACCCTGGCGCTGTGTCTCGAGTGCCTCGAGGAGTTCGTCGATGGAGAGGACGGGTTCCACCCCGAGTTCGAGCCCGTAGCGGGCGACGATCGGGGGGTGAACGTTGGATCGGGCCAGCGTCGCCTCGTCGGTGAGCACGGTCCGGGGATCACCGTCCGCGAGCAGGCGGCCCTCCGAGAGCAACACGACGCGGTCGGCGTGGTCGGCGACGAACTCCATGTCGTGGGTGATGACGACGACCAGCTTCCCCCGCTCGACGAGGGCGTCGACGGCCCGCCCGAGACAGTCCCGGCCGGGCGCGTCCTGACCGCTGGTCGGCTCGTCGAGGACGACCACCGGCGTGTCCATCGCGACGACGGAGGCGACCGCGACCCGCTTGCGCCACGCCTCGCTGAGGTCGTACGGGTTTCGCTCCCTGTCCCCTTCGAGATCGAACTGGGAGACGGCCCGGTCGACTCGGGTCTGGATCTCCTCGTCGTCGTAGTCGAGGTTTCGCGGGCCGTACCTGATCTCGTCGTCGATCGAACTGTGGAACAACTGGTCGTCGGGGTTCTGGAAGCTCAGTCCCACGTGGTGTGCCAGTTCCGCCACCGTCCTGTCGCGAGTGCTGGACCCGTCGACGTACACCTCCCCTTCGGTCGGTTCGAGGAGCCCGTTCAGGTGTTTCACCAGCGTCGACTTCCCGGCCCCGTTCTGACCGATCAGACAGACGCACCCCTCGTCGAGCGAGAACGAGACGTCGCTGAGGGCCTCGACGCCGCTCGGGTAGCTGTAGTGGAGTCCGTCGAGGACGATCTGCGCACTCTCGTCCACGTCGTCCACGCTCCGTCGGTTCCCGTCCGTACCGGCGTCGACGCTCGATCCCTCCCGCGAGATGGAGCGACCGATCGCCCGCTGAAGTTCGGCGAGACAGCCCTCCTCCGTTACCGGGATCGACTCGTCCGCGGGGACGTACCCCGCCTCGCGGAGGCGACGACCGACGGCGATCGTCTTCGGGACGACGACCGGGAGGTCGTCGTCCGCGGCGCGGAGGAGGACCTCCTCGGGGTGACCGTCGAGTCGGATCCTCCCCTCTGTCATCACGAGGAGGCGATCGAGGAGCGGCGTGAGCCGTTCGAGGTCCTGACTGACCATCACCACGGTGTACCCCTCCTCGTTCATCCGGCCGACGACGTCGAACACCTCGTCGGTCCCTTCCGGGTCGAGCTGCGCCGTCGGCTGCTGGAGGACGAGGATCTCGGGCTGCATCGCGAGCACGGACGCGATGGCCACGCGCTGGCACTGCCCCCCCGAGAGCTGTTGCGGGTCGCGGTCGACGAGGGTCTCGACGCCCATCGCGGCGAGGCTCTCCCTGGCGCGTTCCCGCATCTCGTCCCGGCTGAAACCCCTGCTCTCCAGCCCGAACGCGACCTCCTCCAGCACGGTCGAGGTCGCGCCCGTGAGCTGGTCGTACGGGTTCTCGAAGACGAACCCGATCCGCTTCGAGAGGTCGCCCAGCGACTCGTCGCTCGTCGGCGTTCCGTCCACGGTGACCGACCCGCTCAGCTCCCCGGTGTAGAAGTGGGGGATCTGCCCCGCGATCAACCGACAGAGCGTCGCCTTGCCGGCACCGCTCGGACCGGTGATACCGACGAAGCTCCCGGCGTCGATCTCGCAGCTGACGTCCCGCACCGCGTACTCGTCGTCGGGTTGCGTGGCGTACTGGAACGTCACGTCGTCCACGTCGATCAGCGTCATGGGAGGAGCCTCCACGCGAGCGCGCCGAACACGGCGACGACCGCGGCGTACCGGAGGAGTCGCTCGCCGCCGGTGTCGGGGACGTCGTAGAGGAACGTCCGCTCGCCGGACGCGTCGAACCCGCGCGCGTCGAGGGCGAGCGCCCGCGTGTTCGCGGCGATGAGGGTGCCGATGAGGAGCGGTGCCATCAGCGCGACGATCGACCCCGTTCGAGTCCTGATGTCCGCGTGGATGTCGAGACCGCGCGCCTGCTGCGCGTCGGCGATGGACTTCGCCCGGGTGCGCATCTCGGGGATGATCTGGAGCGAGGCGATGAACACGTACGCGAGCTTGTTCGGGACACCCTTCTCCATCAGCGCGACGCGCATCCGCTGTGGCTGGCTCGTGGTGGCGAACAGCAGGAACGACAGGATGAGCACGAGGATGCGCAGGAAGATCAGCCGCGCGGTCTCGAACCCCGCCTCCCAGACCGTCACCGGCCCGATCGTCACGAGCGGCTCCGCCTGCGGTCCCGGGTTGAGGACCCCGTGGATGAGCAGGAGGAAGAACGCGAACGGGATCGCGAGCGCCGCGACCAGCCGGAGGACTAGCCGGTGGACCCGGGCGACGAACACGAGCGCGAGCAGAACGATCGACAGGCCCAGCGGGAGCCGGTAGTCGGGGACGACGAACACGACGACCGAGAGACACGCCGCGAGGACGAACGTCGTCACCGGGTTGAGTCGGTGGAGGACGCTCTCGCCGGGCTGGTAGATGGATCGCTCAGCCATCGATCGCCTCGCCCGAAAGCGGAACGCGGTGGGATGCGGTTCTCGGGATCATATACCGTGATGCCGGGGACTACGAATAAATATCTTGCCCCTGGGGCGGCAGGTAGCGCGTGGGGACGGATCGCCCGATGAAGTAGGCGACGAACGCCGACCCGCCCTTGTCAACGAACTCCACCATCAACTGCGCGGAGGCGGCGCTCTCGACCAGGCTGCGGCCGGTCGCGACGAGCGTCGCGGTGACGAGGCTGGTGCCGGAACTCGTGACGCCGCCGAAGACGAGCACGACGATGGGCGTCGCGATGAGCGTCGCGACGACGGTCAACACGAGCGCCGGCACGACGACCTTCTTCGGGCTGTCGAACCACCCGCGCCGCGCGAGGACCCCCGTGACGAACCCGATCGCCACCGGAACCGGGAGGAACGCCAGTTGCACCGGGTTGCCGAGCATCGCCTGGATGACGTTCGCGAACCCCCCGGTCAGCATCGCGGCCCACGGGCCCGCGAGGATCCCGATGAGCATCGTCCCGATGTTGTCCAGGAACAGCGGTAGCTTGAGCGTGCTCGCGATGAACCCGCCGATGGCGTTGATGCCGATCCCGATCGGGATGAGGACCCACGTCGTGATCGTGAAGTCCTCGCCGACGCTCTCCCGGAACCGCTCGACGAAACCGACGTCTCTCTTGGCCGTCGTCTTGGCTTCAGTGCTTGACATAGTATGTCACCCACAATGCGACGGAGCACCGAGATAAGCGTTTCGCTTGGGCTACCGCGTCGTGACGGTGACGTATCCGTCGAAGTTGAGGATGACCGACTGGACGGTGTCGCCGAAGATCGCCTTCCCGGTCGGCGACCGGCGATGAGTGAGGAGGTAGATGTAGTCGCAGGCGTGGTTCTCCGCGACGCCCATGATCTCCGCCGACGGTCTGTTCGTCTCTACGTGGTCGCCGATCGCGAGGTACTCGACGCCGAGCGGAGCCAGCACGTCACTCCCGAGCGAGTCGGCGAACCGGCGCGCGAGGTCCCCGACGGGCGAGGAGGGCTCCCGTTCGTCCGCGAGGTCCGTCGTCTCGCGTATCGCGTCGAGCCACTCGTCTTCCTCCCCTTCGACGACCGGAGCGAGGACGACGACCCCGGCGTCCGTTTCCGCCGCGACGCGGCCGGCCTCTTCCACGAGCGCGACGCCCGACTCCGACGGCTCAGCGACGACGAGTATTCGGTCCATGGCGTGGGGGACGGTTCGATCCTTTTTAAGGGTTACTCACGCCCCGGCTAGGGAGCGGCGCTCTTCAGGCTGGAGACGATCACGTCCCGGCACCGATCGACGTCGACGTTCAGCGCGGCGTGGCAGTTCGGGTCCTCGCCGTAGACGCCGTGTTCGTCGTAGACGGTCGCGCCGTTCGAGGGCCCGCCGCTCGTGTCGATCTCGACGTACGCGTCCTCGAAGGTCAGCACGTCCGCGTCGAGCATCCCCGCGAGGACGACCGAGTCGCTGACGATGGCGCCGCCCTCCGCTACGACCCCGTCCGGTCCCTGCGCCTTGTAGTCGAGGACGTCGAAGATCATCCGCCCGTACTCGGTGCCGTCCGCGAAGGTGTCGTGCAGTTCCGGCGGGAGGTACCCCGGTTCGGTCACGTCGAGACCGACGACGTGCGGGGACGCCTCCTGGACGACGCGGCTGGCGGCCGCGGCGTCGACGTAGAAGTTGAACGAGGCCTGGGGCGTCACGTTCCCCGTCGTCTTCAGCGCCCCGCCCATCTGGTGGACGCCCCCGATGAGATCGGGGAGTTCCGGTTCGAGCGCGAGTGCGAGCGCGACGTTCGTCTGGGGGCCGACGGCGGCGATCGTGAGTTCTTCGCCGTACTCGTGCGCCTGCTCGACGATGAACGTCGCCGCGTGCGCGTCGACGGGTCGCGTCGTCGGTTCGGGGAGCACGTCTCGCACCGGCTCCGGCACGCCGCCGGGGCCGTGGACGTACTCGGCCATCACGAGGTCGTCCGCAAGCGGCCGCGCGGCACCCCTGGCGACGGGGACGTCGCTCCGCCCGACGAACTCGAGCAGCGCGAGCGCGTTCCGCGTGGTGTTGTCGATCGTCGTGTTGCCCATCACCGTCGTCAGGCCGGTGACCTCGACCGAGTCGTTCCCGAGCGCCATGAGGACCGCCAGGGCGTCGTCGAGTCCGGGGTCCACGTCGAGGAGCAGCTTCCGCGTCATCGGCTCACACCTCCTCCACCGGTCCCCCGCGTCTCCTCGGGCGGGGCGTCCCACTCCTCGCCGTTATCTCGCGGGTCGTATCCGATGACCTCCCGGGCGTGGTCGATGTCGAACCACCGTCGGTCGTTGTCGCTGACCCCGTAGAAGACGTCGAACTCGACGGAGTCGTCCCGGAGACAGCACTCGACCATGTGCGCCAGGTCGCGCCGCGACTGCCACATCGCCTTCATCCGCGCGACCATCTCCTCGTACTCGTCGCTCCCGCGCTCCCAGTCCCCGCGGTCGACGCCGCGCTCGGCGTCGCCGTAGGGGTGGTCGTACTCCTCGTGGCGGACGCTGCAGATGCGCAGCGCGTAGAACCGCTCGGGGTACTCGAAGTTCTCGACGTAGAATCGCCCGTGATCCTCGTCGAAGCACTTCGAGGAGCCGTAGTACGAGTCCGGCCGGTGGGGGGCCGTGTGATCGACGGTCAGGTCGAAGTCCGGTTCGTAGATCGCCGGGGCGTCGTCGACCTCGTACATCCCGACGACGTGGTTCGTCGAGCCGAAGACGAACGTCTCGACGGCCGCGTCGCGGGCCGCCCGGAGGACGTTCTCCATGCCGACGAGGTTGTTGTCGAGGACCTGCTCCCACGTGCCGTCGGTCTCGGGGTACCCGGCGAGGTGGATCACGGCGTCCGTGCCCTCGAAGGCCGGACGGATCGCCTCGTAGTCGGACACGTCGGCGACGAACGTGTCGTACTCCGGTCGGTCGCTTCGGTTGAGATACGTGAAGTCGTACTCCTCGCGCGGCGCGAGGTGGTCGATGATGGCGGTGCCGACGCGACCGAACGCGCCAGTCAACAGGACGTCCATACGAGTCGAATTTCCGAGAGCGGTATTAAAGATTCGGTGGGAAGTCGGGACGTTCGGGGTCGCCAGGGTCGCTCGCTCGCCCCGATCCGCTCCCCTGACCACCGCCGGCGTCGGACCCGGCGGATTGATGTAGTTCGCTCGCGCAGTCGGTAGCGATGCACTCGGAACCGACGCTCACCTACTACGGGCTCTCGTCGTTCGAGATCGAATTCGACGGGACCCGACTACTGGTCGACCCGTGGATCGAGGAGCCGGACTGGTCGTCGCTCACGGTCGAGGACTTCGAGGACGTGGACTACGTCTTCGTGACCCACGGGGCGTACGACCACGTCGGCGACACGCGCGCCATCGCGTCCCGGTCAGGCGCGACCGTGATCACCGAACCGGCCCTCGCGGATCACCTCCGCGACGAAGGGGTGCCGCCGGAGCGGGTTCGGAGCGTGATCTGGGGCAACACCTTCGAGGAGGCCGGGATCGAGATCAGGGTCCTCGAGACGCGGCACCTCTCGTACTTCGAGTCCGGCGGCGACCGGCTGTCGGGGATGCCCCTCGGCTTCTACTTCGGCTTCCCCGAGCGGAGCCTCTACTACGCCGGCGACACGTCGCTGTTCGGCGACCTCCGGCTGTTCGCCGAGCGATACGAACCGGACACGGTGCTGCTGCCCGTCGGCGGCGCGCCGGGCGATCTCGCCCCGCTCCCGCCGGACGACGCCGCCGTCGCCGCGTCGTGGCTGGACGTGGAGACGATCGTCCCCGTCCACTACGTCCCCGGCAGCGGCGAGGTGGAGGCCTTCGAGGCCGAACTCGACGGGCGAGTGGACCGGTCCCGACGGCCCGAGATCCGCCCGCTCGACGTCGGCGAGCGGTACGTCCTGTAACCGCGAGCGGGGGACGGCGCTCAGATGCGGAACTGATCGAGCCTGTCGTCGTGGAGTTCCACGCCGTGGCCCGGCCGGTCGGGGAGTCGAATCACGCCGTCCTCGGGTTCGATGGGGTGCTTCAGGACGTCGTCGAACGCCTTCACGTCGGAGTCGCGGTAGAAGAACTCGATGAAGAGGCCGTTCTCGACGGCCGCGAGCAGCTGGATGTGGAGGTCCCAGTTGTAGTGCGGCGCGATGGGGACGTCGTAGGAGTTCGCCGTGTTCGCCACGCGCATCCACTCCGTGACGCCGCCGACGACGGTCACGTCGGGCTGGACGATCTCGACGGCACCCTCGCGGAGGAGGTGGGCGAAGCCGTACCGCGAGAACTCCAGTTCGCCGGCCGCGACGGCGTAGTCGAGCGACTCGTTGACCTCGCGCATGAGGTCGACGCTGTCGGGCATCACCGGCTCCTCGATGAAGTAGGGGTCGTACGCCGCGAACCGGCGGCAGGCGCGGACCGCCTCTTGTTTGTTCTTCCACTTGCCGTTCGCGTCGAGCAGGAGCGTCCGCTCGGGACCGATCGCCTCCCGGGCGACGCGGACCCGCTCGACCTCCTCCTCGAGGGACTTCCGGCCGACCTTCATCTTCACGACGTCGTGACCCCGGTCGACGTACGTCCGCATCTCCTCGCGGAGGCCCTCCAGGCCCTTGCCCTCCCGGTAGTACCCGCCGCTTGCGTACGCCGGTAGTTCGTCGGTGTACGCCCCGAGGTACTTGTAGAGGGGCTGGCCCGCGGCCTTCGCCTTGATGTCCCAGAGCGCGATGTCGATGCACGAGATGGCGCGCACCATCACGCCCTTCCGGCCGATCTGGACGGTGCCGTCGAACATCTCGCGCCACAGGCGCTCGGTGTCGCGTGGGTCCTCCCCGACGAGCATCGGTTCGAGCACCGACTCGACCGCCTGCGCGATGACGTCCGCGCCGCCGTACCCGAGGGTGTACCCCAGTCCCTCCGTCCCGTCGTCGGTGCGGACGTACACGATCGCGTGGTCGCGCTCCTCGACGACCCGCGTCGCGAACGCCACCGGCTCCTTCAGCGGGATGGAGACCGCAAAGCTTTCCACTTCGGTGATTTCCATGAGTGCGTTTGACACCATTCGGCAGGAGGGTAAAGAGTGTTTCGTCAACGGGCCGCTCGGCGGGGTCGAGCCGCCGGCGCGTCACCGAACGACGTCCGCCGAGACCTCGCCGACCCCCTCGACCCGCGCGGTCACCCGGTCTCCGGGGGTGATCGGGTACGCGCCGGGCGTCCCGGTCGAGATGACGTCGCCCGGCGAGAGCGTCATCACCCGCGAGTGGAACGAGACGAGGTCGCGCGGCGGCGTCATCATGTTCCGGACCTCGTTCTCCGCGACGACCTCGTCGTCGACGATCGTCTGCACCGTCACGTCGTCGAGCGACTCGACCTCGTCGGTCGTCGCGATCCACGGCCCGATGACGATGAAGGAGTCGAAGCTCTTCGAGCGGGTCAGAAAGCGCGGGTTCCGCTCGAGGATGTCCTCCGCCGTCATGTCGATCACCGGGACGTACCCCGCGACGACGTCCTCGGCCTCCTCCCGGCCGACGTCGGAGCAGGTGCGACCGATGACCACGCCGAGTTCCGCCTCGGCGGTCACCCGATCGGAGAGTTCCCGGGGAGGGAGGGTGATCGGTCCCTCCGGTCCCGTCGCCGCCGTCGCGGGCTTCATGAAGCTGGCCGGCTCCTCGGGCCAGTCCTCCCGGAGGTCCGCCGCGTGATCGGCGTAGTTCAGGCCGATGCCCCAGAGCTTCCCGGGGGTCTCGAGGGGCGTCGCGAACGAGAACGACGACGCCGGCCGCGCCTTCGCCGGCGCGCCTTTCCACTCGGGGAGCGTCCCCGCCGCCGCCCGGGGGAGGGCGTCGCTCACGCTGGAGAGCGACGGCTCCGCGGCGGCCAGCGGAACGAACCGATCGCCGTCGCCGAGCAGTGCGGTCCCGTCGGTCGTCCGTGCGAGGTGCGGCATTGCTAGAGGTTGGAACTGCCCGCACCGCCGTCGACGGGGATCGCGACGCCGTTGACGTAGCTGGATCGCTCGGAGCTGAGGAAGGCGACGAGGTCGCCGAGTTCCATCGGGTCGCCGATCCGTCCCATCGGGTTTCCGGACCCGCGGGCCTCCAGTCCCTCCTCGTAGGAGCCGTACTCGCCCCGGTCGACCGACTGCTCGACCAGTTCGCGGATCCGCGCGGTCTCGTGCGGCCCCGGCAGGACGGCGTTCGCGCGCACGTCGGGCGCGAGTTCCGTAGAGAGGGTCTTCTCCAGTCCGACGACGCTCATCCTGACCGAGTTGGACAACACTAGCGAGTCGATCGCCTCCTTCACGCTGCGCGAGGTGATGGTGACGACGGTACCGCCGCCGTCGGCCCGGAGGTAGTCCGCCGATTCGTGGACGAGTCGCACGACGCTCATCACGAGGAGGTCGAACGCGTCGTACCAGTCGTCCTCGTCAGTCTCGAGGAACGGCCCGCTCGGCGGTCCCCCGGCGCTCGTCACCAGGTGGTCGATCCCCCCGAACTCGTCGACCGTCCGCTCGACGAGCGCGCTGACGTCCTCCTCCCTGGTGAGGTCGCCGGGGTGGCCGACGACCTCGCCGGTCGCGACCGCCTCGACGTCGCCGACGGCCTCGGCGAGTCGGTCCTCGTCGCGACCGTTCACGACGACGTTCGCACCCTCGCGGGCGAGCGCCTTCGCCGAGGCTTTCCCGAGGCCGCTGCTCGATGCCGTGACCAGAGCGGTATTTCCCGTTATCTCTAGATCCATGACTGACGTGATCAAGTTACGAGCGGTGGTATAAAGCTCTTCTTCCGTTCGGACGGCGTCTCACGGTCGACCGACGCCGTCGGCCGTCCCCGTTCGCGGTCGTCGGCTCTGTTTAGCATCGGAAAACCGCTCACCCTCAGATCCTCTGGCACTTTCCGCCCATTTCGGTGATATCCACGGTATTATCACTATCGCTCGTCGTTGTGAGGGCAGCGCGTGCCGTCGGGCGTTTGGAGTTACTAAACAAGCTTTTTGTACCCGGACGGGCATCGCGTACCCATGAACGAAGCGAAAAACCCGGTGAAGTCGGTGGGGACGACGATTCGGATCGTCCACGCGCTACGCGAGTTAGACGGGGCCGGGGTGACCGAGGTGGCGGACCACCTCGGGCTGACGAAGGGGACGGTGCACAACCACCTCGCGACGCTCGAGGAGCACGAGTGCGTCGTCCGCGACGGGGACGTCTACCGCCTCGGGTTACTCTTCTTCGAGGTCGGGGAGTACGTGCGGAGTCGGAAGAAGATCTACGAGATCGGCGTGCCGGAGATCGACCGCCTGGCCGCAGAGACCGGCGAGATCGCCAACATCCTCGTCGAGGAGCACGGCCACGGCGTCTACCTCCACCGCGCGAAGGGGTCGCAGGCGCTGACGCTCGACACGGGCATCGGCTCGCGGGTGAACTTACACAGCACCGCGCTCGGGAAGGCGATCCTGGCGTTCCTCCCCGAGGAGCGCGTCGAGTCGATCGTCGACGTGCAGGGACTCCCGGCGTCCACGGCGCACACGATCACCGACCGCGACGACCTCCGCGAGGAACTCGCGACGATCCGGGAGCGGGGCTACGCCTACGACATGGAGGAGCGCGCGGAGGGGATCCGGTGCGTCGCCGCCCCCGTGACCACGAACGGCGGCGTGGCGTACGGCGCGGTCAGCATCGCGGGCCCCACGAGCAGGATGAAGGGCGAACGACTCGAATCGGACGTCCCCGAACTCGTCGAACGCGCGGCCAACGTCATCAGCATCAACCTGAAGTACTCCTGATCCCCGTTTGGCGACGCTAAACGCAATTCTCCCGATGCGGTACGTCGGCTCCCCCGTCCCGACGCGCCCGTCGATACCGACGCGTCCGGGCCGAGGGGAGACTCGCCTCCAACGAGAACGACGACGGTACTGGTAATCGGAATAGCGCGATCGCCGACTCGACAGATCGCGCTCGAACGCCACGAATTCGGCGATCTGCGACGTTCGACGCGCGGCCCGCGGAGCGATCGTGCGGATGGCAATAACAACGATACACGCGTTATTTCGAGGTGGGTCGATGACACGACGGCTCACGCGACGGGGCGGTCGGTCACGCGCTCGTTCGCGCGGCGGGGAGCGAGGAGCGCGTGCACATCCGTCACGGACGACCGGGCGGCGCCCGTCGTGCGAGGGGGCCCGGTTTCGAGAGACTGGACGCGCTTCCGGGGAGTTTGCGTCGTGAGACCGACGGGGCGTTTCGCCGGGAGTTCTGGACGCAGGGACGTTTAGGCATGCTTAACAGTGATGCGGCGGGAGCGCGTCCGGTCCCCGGTGCTGGACGATCGGACGGACGTACATCGACTATACCGCCTCGGCGATAACAGAGCTACGTTCGTTATCTGCCGACCGGTTCAGTTCCGGGCGAGCGCGCACGATCGCTCACCGTTTCAGCAGTTCGACCTCTACTCCCTTGCTCGAACTCACCAGGAGACCGGCGATGTCTTCCTCGAGGCGCTTCCCCGACAGGCTAGCCGCGGATCCGCAGACGCAGATCGCCCCCAGGGCGCGGTCGTCGGCGTTCCGGATCGGGACCGCGACCGCGTTGACGCCCTGTTCGGTGCTACTCCGATCGATCGCGAGCCGTTGATCGCGAACCCTACCGAGTTCCGTCCGCAGTTCGTCGTCGATCTCCACCGAGATGTCGGCACAGAGCGTGTCCGTGCCGAGCGGTGAGCTGAAGGCGAGGATCGCCTTCCCCGCCGTCGATTCGACCATGGGCCTTCGTTCGCCTTCCTCCAGCGCCTTCGATCCCCCTCCGTGAGCGCAGTAGACGTTCACGACCTCGTCGCGCTCCGGGACCGCGAGCGCCACCGATTCGCCGGTCGTGCGAGCCAGGTTGTCCACGTACGGTTTCGCGATCTCGAACAGCGTCTGCCGCCGACGGACTTCGTTTCCCAGATCGAAAAATCTGAGGCTGAGGGAGTACTTCGAGTCCGCCTTGTTCACGTAGCCGACCCGGTAGAGCGTGTCGAGGTGTTTGTAGACGGAACTCTTCGAGTAGCCCAGACGCGTCGCGAGTTCCGTCACTCCGGCTCGTTCGAGCGTTCTCAGCGCCTCCACGATCCGAAACGCCTTCACCACGGTCTGGATCACGTGCGCGTCATCTGTAGTCACGATCATGTACTATCCGCATCATCGATCATAATGTTTCCTACTTCGAACGAGAACGGGAGGTCGGGGAGCGACGGACGCGTTCGCGCCGCCCGTCGTGTCGCGCTCCCCCCTACGGACCACGAACCGCGGCGATCGATCGTCGAGAGCGGGAGGTTCGTTTCCCGTGAGGAAACGGCCGGAGGGAGCCAGTGAAGCGACGCGGAAGGTGCGAAACGAGACCGGAGGGGCCGGCCGCCGTCGGCGGTCTCCGGCGACGACGCCGCAGCACTCCTCTCGCGTCGTCGGGGCGGTCTGTCGGTCGCGGGAGTTCTACGTCGACCGTTCGCCCCCGAAAGGGAGCAGATGCGGGCCGTCGCGATACCGCCGGCCCATCGTCCGGTCGTGCGTTTCCCATTTCGAAGCGTCGCTGAGAGGACGCGATGTCGTTCCCCGTTCGTCGCCGATTCGGCGGAATAGCGGGCCGTCGCGGCGAGCCGTTGGACTGCGGAGGGATAACCGAAAACGTGATCGAAGCACGTCGCCGCGCGATCGACCGGGGCACGGCGCGGCACGGCACGGCGCGAAGCGAGCGCGGGAGGCGGTCGAGTGGTGAGTCGGACTATCCCGTTCAGTCGGAGGCGGGAAGGTAGTCCGTCCGGCGCGTGAGCACGCTCCGGTCGGTCTCGGCGTCGAAGAGGTGGAGGCTCGACTCGTCGAACGAGACGTCGACGACGCTACCGACCGAGGGTCGTACTCCGCTCGGCGTTCGGAGGATGCACTCGTCCTCGCCGACGGTGACGTACACGTAGTTGTCGCTCCCGACCGGTTCGACGACGTCGACGGTCGCCCGGATGCTGTCGCCGGCCGCCTCGTCGCCGAGGTGGATGTGTTCGGGACGGACGCCCAGGATCAGCGCGTCGCCGTCGGTCGCGTCGACGCGGTCGACGAACTCCTCCGAGAGCGCGTACTCGAACGACGGCCCGACGAGGGTGGCGTCGCGGAGCGTGACGTCGAAGAAGTTCATCGAGGGGCTCCCGATGAACTCGGCGACGAACCTGTTGACCGGCTGGTGATACACCTCGTCCGGGGTCCCGACCTGCTGGAGCGCGCCGGCGGCGAGGACGACGATCCGATCGGACATCGTCATCGCCTCCTCCTGGTCGTGGGTGACGTAGATGGTCGTCGTGTTCAGGTCTTCCTGGATCCGCTGGAGTTCGGTCCGCATGTGGACCTTCAGCTTCGCGTCGAGGTTGCTGAGCGGTTCGTCCATCAGGAACGCCTCCGGGTCGCGGACGATCGCGCGGCCGGTCGCGACGCGCTGCTGCTGCCCGCCCGAGAGGTTCCCCGGCCGCTGGTCGAGCAGTTCCTCGATGCCCATCATCTCGGCGGCCTCCTCGACGCGAGACTCGATCTCGTCGTCGGGGAGGTCCGTCGTGAGTTTGAGACCGTACGACATGTTCTTCCGAACCGTCATGTGGGGGTAGAGCGCGTAGTTCTGGAACACCATCGCGATACCCCGTTTCTGCGGGGGGACGTCGTTCACGACGCGGTCGCTGATGCTGATCTCCCCGTCCGTGATGTCCTCGAGTCCGGCGAGCATCCGGAGGAGGGTCGACTTGCCGGACCCCGAGGGCCCGACGATGGAGACGAACTCCCCGTCCTCGATGTCCATGCTGAACCCGTCCACCGCCACGATGGACCCGTCGTACTCTTTCCGCACTCCGTTGAAGCTCACGCTACTCATGGGATTGCGTGTCACATAGGGACGGTCCTACATAAAAATATATGCTCTCTCACGCTCGGTGCGGTTCGGAGACGCGGACGTCGGACGCCGCCCGCCGAACGATAGCGAAAATTTATGTAGATGGGCACGATTCGTAGGAGTGGTATGTCAAGCAATAGCGAGAGGTCGTCGCGCCTCGGCAGGCGCGCCTTCGTGGCGACCGCCGGTGCGGCCGGCGTCGCCGGACTCGCAGGCTGTATGGGCGGGAACAGCGGTACGAAGTCCGGCGGAGGCGGCGGGAAGAACGGGACCACCACCGTCGAGTTCTGGACGCTCTTCGGCGGCGGGGACGGGAAGGCGATGAAGCAGATGGTCGGGACGTTCAACGAGCAGCACGACTCCGTCCAGATCAAGCGACAGCGCCTCCCCTGGGATCAGTACTACAACAAGCTCTACACGGCGCTGACCGGAGGTAACCCGCCGGACCTGGCGGTCGTCCACGCGACGCGCCTCGCGAAGTACGCCGACGTGGTCGAGCCGCTCGGCGATATGGCCGGGTCGAACGTCGGCGACAAGTACGTCTCCTCCATCTGGAAGAAGATGAACGTGGACGGAAAGCGCCTCGCCCTCCCGCTCGACACGCACCCGGCCGGCTACTGGTACAACAAGGACATCTTCGAGCAGGCCGGTCTCGACCCGGAGAAACCGCCGGAGTCGGCCGAGGAGTTCGAGCGCGCCTGCAACGCCATCGTCGAGAAGACGGGCAAGCTGGCGTTCAGCCCGGCACCGTACGGCATGACCGAACTGCTGCGCGACTACTTCCTCCGCCTCCGCCAACTCGACGGCCGGCTGCTGACGGAGGACGGAAAGAAGGCGGCGTTCGACAGCCAGAAGGGCGTCGAGGTGGCCGAGTACCTCGCGAAGGTCAGCGGGACGTGGAACTGGGACAAGGCGTCGATCGGTAACAACCGCGGGACGAAGGCGTTCCGCGCCGGCGACCTCGCGATCCTCCAGAACGGGACGTGGTACTACAGCGTCGCCGAGCAGCAGGACTTCGACTACGGCATGTTCCGGCCGTTCGTCCAGCCCGGGAAGGTGCAGAACGCGACGTGGGCCAACAGCCACACGCTCGCGATCCCGCGGAACCCGAAGCGGAGCGACGCGGCCTCCGAGGCCGCCGTCACCGCGGCCAAGTGGCTCACCCAGGAGGGCGGCCTGACGTGGGGCACCGTCGCGGGACACCTGCCGGCGAGTCAGTCGGCGCTCGAAGCCGACGAACTCCGCAACGCGACGGTCTGGAAGAAGTCGCTGAAGACGTTCTACGAGATCGCGAAGGCCGACGAGATCGCGTACGTACCGCGAAACGAGAAGGTCACGGAGTACAAGGAGCCGATCATGAAGAACCTCTCGCAGATCTACACGCAGAAGGTCCCGCCGAAGCAGGGTATCTCGCAGGCCGCCAAACGGGTCGACCAGATCCTCTCGTCGTGATGTCGATCGCAACTCGAATCACCGGCCGCTTCCAACGGCTGAAGGGCGTGACGAGCGGGTACGCCGAACGGGAGTCGCTCGAGGGCGTCCTCTTCGCCCTCCCGTACCTCGTGGTGTTCTCGCTGTTCCTCCTCTATCCGCTGTTGAAGGGGCTCTACATGAGTTTCTTCGACTGGAACGCGATCTACCCCTCCGAGTCGGAGTTCATCGGGTTCGGTAACTACGCCCGGATGCTGTCGGACCCGCTGTTCTGGACCTCGGTGAAGAACACGGTGTACTTCGTCGTCCTGACCGTCCCGACGCTGGTCGTCCTGGCGCTGTTCCTGGCGCTGGGCGTCAACCGGAACGTGAAGGGGAAGAAGGCGCTCCGCGCGGTCTTCTTCAGCCCGTACATCCTGACGGTGTCGGTCGTGACGCTCATCTGGCTCGAGATCTACGGCGCTCAGTACGGCCTGCTCAACTACTATCTCGGGCTGATCGTGGCGAACCCGCCGGATCTGCTCAACTCGGAACTCTTCGCGATGCCGGCCATCGCGCTGACGACCATCTGGTGGACGCTCGGGTTCAACTTCGTCATCCTGTTCTCGGCCCGCCAGAGCATCCCCGGCCGGCTGTACGAGGCCGCGAAGATCGACGGTGCCGGAAGCTGGAACACGCTCAGGGACATCACGCTGCCGCAGATGAAGCCGGCGCTGTTGTTCGTGACCGTCGTCCAGTTCATCGCGTCGTTCCAGGTGTTCGGACAGGTGTTCATCATGACCGGCGGGGGACCGGGGAACTCGACGGAGACGATCGTGATGTACCTGTACGACATCGCCTTCCAGAGCCACGAGTTCGGCTACGCCGCCACCGTCGGTTACTTCCTGTTCGTCGTGCTCGTCGGCGTCTCGCTCGTGAACTACCTCGTCATCGGGAGGAACGATGAGTAACCGAAGCGAACCGAGCGTCGCGGGCCGCATCGACGTCGGATCGATCCGAACCGCCGGCGTGTACGTCGCGCTGTACGGGACGGCGTTTCTCTTCGTCGTCCCGTACCTGTGGATGCTGTCCACGTCGGTGAAGCCGAGAGACCAGTTGTTCTCGCAGGTCCCCCACTGGATCCCGAGCACGATCACGTTCGAGTGGTACCGGCAGGTGCTCGCGGGGTCGATCATCGAGACGTGGATGCTCAACACGATCCTGATCGCGACCGCGACGACGGTGATCGTGCTCGTGTTCGACTCGCTCATCGCGTTCTCGCTCACCCGCCTCGACTGGCCGGGGAAGAACGTCGTGCTGACGGTCATCGTCGCGAGCTTCATGGTGCCGGCGTACGTCAATATCGTGCCGCTCTACACGCTCGTCGCCGATCTCGGCCTCCTCAGCAGCTACTGGGGGGTCGTCCTCCCCCTGACGGCGGGACCGCTCGGGGTCTTCCTCCTGGTACAGTTCTTCCGGGACTTCCCCGACGAGATCGAGGAGGCGGCGCGGCTGGACGGCTTCTCGTCGCTCCAGATCTACCTGCGGATCCTGCTCCCGCTGATGAAGTCGCCGCTGACGGCGCTCGCGCTGTTCACGTTCGTCACGACGTGGAACCAGTTCCTCTGGCCGCTGCTCGTGTTGCAGTCGGAGGGATCGTACACGCTCGCCATCGGGCTGGTGACGCTCACCAGCACGAACGTCTTCCAGCCGGGGCTGACGATGGCGGCGACGCTCATCGCGTCGCTCCCGCTGTTCGTGGTGTTCCTGCTGCTGCAGGACTACCTGATCGACGCGGTGCAGATCCAGGGGACGACCGGATGACCGGCGACTCCGATCTCGCGCGGCTTCGGTCGGCCCTCAGCGAGACGGGGCGGTTCGTCTACCGCCACGCCGCCGCGCTCGTCGGCGTGAGCGTGGCGTGGTTCGTCGCCTCCCTCCCGCTCGTCACGATCGGCCCGGCGACCCTCGGCGCGTACGCGGCGATACGGTCGCTGCGCGAGACGGGACGAGTCGATCGCGGGACCGTCGCCGAACGGCTGCGGGCGAACGGCGTTCACGCGCTGTTGCTCGGCGCGCTACCGATCGTCCCCGCGCTGGCCGCCGGCCTGTACGCGGGCGACTACCTCGCGTCGGGAACCGCGCTGAGCGCCGCGCTCACCGTCGCGTGCGCCTACGCCGCCCTGTACGCGGTGCTCGTGCTCGTGCCGGCGTTCGTGTCGCTCTCCGACGGCGCGACGGTCGTCGAGGCGCTCCGGTTCGGCCGCACACAGGTCACGGGACATCCGACGCTCGCGCTCACGACGGCGCTCCTGACCCTGACCGTACTCGTCGCGACCGTCGCGCTCACCGTCGGGTTCGTCCTGCTGTTTCCCGCGGTCGCCTTCTCGCTGCACCTGTTCCTCTTCGACTTCGATCGGGAGGACGCGGGAGACGAGCGCGGGACCGCGGGCATCGTCCGCCACTCGAATCGCCTGCCGACCGAACTCTGAGGACAGCACGTGAACGAACGACTCTCCGAGGACACTACATGAACGAACTAGATCGAACCCGGGAACGGACAGACGCACAGTCGTATCGAACCGAACGATCGATGAACGGACCGTGGGAGTTCGCGCTCGACCCCGACGACGAGGGGCGTCGCGACGGCTGGTACGGGCCGGACGCTGACTGGCCCGAGACGACGACCGTGGACGTACCGCACGCGTGGCAGGAGCGGGAGGAGTACCTCGAGTACACGGGCGTCGCGTGGTACCGCCGCCGGATCGAGGTCTCCGAGGTCGGGGGTGACGAACGCGTCGCGCTCCGGTTCGGGGCGGTCGACTACGAGGCGACCGTCTGGGTCGACGGCGAGGAGGTGGGGACGCACCGCGGCGGCTACCTCCCGTTCGAGTTCGACGTCACGGACGAGTCCGGCGGGGGCGAGAGCACCGTCGTCGTGCGTGTCGAGGACCCCGAGGACGTCTCTGAGATCCCGCACGGCAAACAGGGCGCTCCCTGGTACACCCGCGTGAGCGGTATCTGGGGGGACGTCTCGCTCCGGACGCGGCCCGGGACGCGGACGACGAGCGCGCGCGTCACGCCGAACCTCGAGACGGACGCGGCGGAAGTCGAGCTAGCGGTCGAGATCGCGGACGGGCGACGGGACGTGACGGCTGTCGTCGCCGCCGCGACCGACGGAGAGACCGTCGCCGAGGCGACGACCGAACTCGACGCCGACGGCTCGGCGCGCGTCGAACTCGACATCGACGATCCGGTCTACTGGACGCCCGAGACCCCGCACCTCTACGACCTCACGGTCCGCCTCCGCGCCGACGGCGAGACCGTCGACCGCTACGAGGACTACTTCGGCATGCGGAGCTTCGAGACGACCGGGGACCGGTTCCTCCTCAACGGCGAGCCGATACGGCTCCGCGGCGCGCTCGACCAGGGCTACTACCCCGGGACGCTCTATCGTCCCTTCGAGGACGACCTCTTCGAGCGCGAGATCCGGATCGCGAAGGAACTCGGGTTCAACCTGCTCCGAAAGCACATCAAGCCCGCGCACCCCGACTTCGTCGAGGCGGCCGACAGGCTCGGCATCCTCGTCTGGGAGGAACCGGCGAACCCGACGGTCTGCACGGAGCGCTCGAAGCGGGAGGTCCGCGAGCAACTGCGAGGGTTCGTCGAGCGCGACTACAACTCCCCGAGCGTGGTTCTCTGGAGCCTCTACAACGAGGAGTGGGGGATCGGGAACCCGCAGGGTCTCGACGAGGAGACGAGCCTCTGGACCGACGAGGAGAAACAGGCGTACCTCGTGGAGCTGTACGAGACCGTCCGCGAGTGGGACCCGACGCGTCCCGTCTGCGACAACTCCGGGTGGGCGCACGTCGCCACCGACGTCAACGACTACCACCGGTACTTCGTCAGCCCCGACCGCGCGGACGCGTGGGCGGACGACCTCGACCACGTCCTCACCCACCCGGCGGACAACTACGCCGCGACCGAGACCGACCCGTCGGAGGCGCCGATCGTCGTCTCCGAGTTCGGCACGTGGGGGTTGTGCGACGTCGACGCGCTCAGGGAGCGGTACGGCGGCGAGCCGCCGTGGTTCGACCACGAGTTCTTCGACGACCCCATCAAGCGCCCCGCGGGGGTGGACGAGCGCTACGAGGACTCCCACCTCTCGACGGTCTTCGACGGATTCGAGGACCTCGCGTCCGTCTGGCAGGAGCGGGAGTTCGTCTCCGTGGCCGACGTCATCGGACAGATGAGAACCCGCGAGGACGTCGCGGGCTACGTCATCACCGAGTTCTCGGACATCGAGTGGGAGTTCAACGGGCTACTCGACTACCACCGCGAGGAGAAGGCGTTCTGTGATGCGTTCGCCGCGGTGAACGGGCCGGTGATGGTCCGGCTCGAACCGCACGCGCGCTCGGCCTGGAGCGGGGAGGACGTCCCGGTCGACGTCGTCGTGGTCAACGACGCCGCCGACCCGATCGACGCCGACCTCTCGTGGGAGGCGTTCGGCCGGTCCGGGACCGTCGCGGTCACCGCCGATCCCGCGAGCGTGACGCGCATCGACGAGGCGTTCGCCGTCACCGCGGACGTGACCGGCGTCGCGTCGGACGAGCTGACGGTCTCGCTCGAAACGCCCGCCGGAGAGGTTACCTCGACCGAGCGACTCTGGGTCGCCGAGCGCGAGTTCGACGGCGACGGCGTCGCGGCGTTCGTCCGCGGCGCGATAAGCCCGCAGATGGCGGCCGCGGACAACGGCGTCGACGTTCAGCACGACCTCGACGGGGACGTCGACGTCGCCATCGTCACGGAGCTGGACGACTCCGTCCGGGCGTTCGCCGAGGAGGGCGGCGCGGTCCTCCTCGTCCCCGACGCCGACGGCTCGATGACCGACGGGAGCCCCTTCGAGTTCCGCGAGCTTCCGGCCACGGAGAGCTGGAACCTCGTCTCGTCGCTGCTCTACGGCGACTCGGCGCTGGTGGCCGATCTGACCGTCGACCGCCGTCTCGGATGGGCGTTCGACGGACTCTACCCCTACGCGGTCGCGACGGATCTCGAGGCGACCGACGAGGTACACGTGGGATACGTCGAGGGCTGGCTCGTCAACGAGGCGACGCCGCTCGCGACGCGCGACCTGGGGGCCGGAACGATCACCGCCTGCACGTTCCGACTCGCCGACGGCTACGGCGACCACCCGACGGCAACGGTACTTATGAACGACCTCCTCGAAACCATCGTACGCGAATGAGAATCACCGACTACGAACTCTACGCCGTCCCGCCGCGGTGGCTGTTCCTGCGCCTCGAGACGAGCGACGGCCGCGTGGGCTGGGGCGAGCCGGTCGTCGAGGGCCGCGCGCGCACCGTCCGCGCCGCCGTCGAAGAACTGATGGACACCTACCTGCTGGGCGAGGATCCGATGCCCATCGAGGACCACTGGCAGACGATGTACCGCGGAGGGTTCTACCGCGGCGGCCCCATCCTCATGAGCGCCATCGCCGGCATCGACCAGGCACTCTGGGACCTCAAGGGCAAGGCGTTCGACGCGCCGATCTACGAGTTGCTCGGCGGTCGGGCGCGCGACCGCGTCCGCGTCTACCAGTGGATCGGCGGTGACCGACCGGCGGACGTGGGTCGAGCCGCCGCCGAGAAGGTCGAGGAGGGGTTCACCGCGCTGAAGATGAACGCCACGCCGGAACTCCGCCGCGTCGATACCCCGGCCGCGGTGGGAGCGACGGTCGACCGTCTAGGGGCGGTCCGGGAGGCGGTGGGGCCGGCGGTGGACGTGGGAGTGGACTTCCACGGGCGGGTGTCGAAACCGATGGCCAAGCGGCTGGCGAGCGCGCTCGAACCGCACGAACCCTTCTTCATCGAAGAACCCCTCCTTCCGGAGCACACCGACGCGCTCCCCGAGATCGCCGCCCACACCTCGACGCCGATCGCCACCGGCGAACGCCTCTACTCGCGCTGGGACTTCAAGGAGGTCTTCGAACAGGGCGTCGTGGACGTGATCCAACCCGACCTCTCGCATGCTGGGGGGATCACGGAGGTGAAGAAGATCGCGGCGATGGCCGAAGCCTACGACGTGGCGATGGCCCCGCACTGCCCGCTCGGACCGATCGCACTCGCCGCGTGCGTGCAGGTCGACGCGTGTTCGCCGAACGTGCTCATCCAGGAGCAGAGCCTCGACATTCACTACAACGAGGGCGGCGACGTCCTCGACTACCTCGCGGATCCGAACGTCTTCGAGTACGAGGACGGCTACGTCCGCCTGCCCGACGGTCCGGGGCTAGGCATCGAGATCGACGAGGACTACGTGCGTGAGCGGGCGGGGGCGGTCGACTGGCACAATCCCGTCTGGCGACACGACGACGGCAGCGTCGCGGAGTGGTAGGTCGCGGGACGCGAACGGTTCGTACCGGCCGATCCGGCTTCGTCACGGAGCGACCCCGTGACGCGGTTCCGTGACGCCTTCCGGCTACCGCTCGTGGACGATCGGTACCTTCTCCTTGACGCTCGGGAACGTCCCGTCGACGATCGGCCACCCGTTCTTCCAGCGTAGCGGATCGAGCATCATCGGCCGTCGGGGTGCGCCGCTGGGCAGGGAGGCGGGTTCGTCGCGCTCGTAGGCGTGATACAGGAGCCAGCGGTTTCCCGCGTCGTCGGTGGCGACCGAGTTGTGCCCAGGGGCGGCGAATTGCTCGCTGTCGTCGACGACGAGCCGACCGTGCGAGTCGATCACGTCCCGGCCGTACTCGTTGCGGTAGGGACCGAGCAGGGAGTCGGACCGCGCGACCTCGTTACCGGTCGTGCTCGTCGTAGGCGGCGGTGATGCGGTCGCGCTGGTCGTCGGAGAGCGAGACGTCGACCGCGTCGACGTTCTCGTCCAGTTGTTCGACGCTCCTCGCGCCGACGATCGGGACGCACGTGAACGCCGTCCGGTCCATCAGCCAGCGGAGCGCGACCTGCGCGGGCGTCGCCCCCTCCTCCTCCGCGACCGCGCGGACGGCGTCGAGGGTCCGCCACTGCCGGTCGTCGAAGCGGTCGGTCCACGAGTAGCGGTCGCCGCGCGACCCGGCCGGGCTCTCGCCGTCGCGCTCGTACTTGCCGGTGAGAAAGCCCTCCTCCAGAGGCGACCACGGGCAGACCGCGAGGTCCTGATCGGCGCAGACCTCGAGGTACTCCGCCACCTCGTCGCGGTGGGCCGCGTTGAACTTCGGCTGGGTGACCTCGAAGCGCTCCCAGTCGTGCACGTCGCTCCTCCAGAGCGCCTTCGTCAGCTTCCACGCCGCCATCGACGACGCGCCGAGGTAGTTCACCCGCCCCTCCTCGACGAGGCCGTTCAGCGTCGAGAGCGTCTCCTCGATCGGCGTCTCGTCGTCCCAGCGGTGGATGTAGTAGACGTCGAGGTAGTCGGTGCCGAGGCGGTCGAGCGTCCCCTCGATCTCGGCGCGGATCGTCTTCCGCGAGAGGTTCTCGCTCACCGGGGACTCCATCGTCCAGTACACCTTCGAGGCGATCACGAAGTCCTCGCGGTCGCGCTCCGCGAGCCAGTCGCCGATCCACTCCTCGCTCAGGCCGCCGCCGTAGCCGTTCGCCGTGTCGATGAAGTTTCCACCCCGTTCGGCGAACGCGTCGAGCAGTTCGTGGGCCGTGTCGCGGTCGGTCTCGAGGGTGCCGTCGGACTCGTGGCCGAATCGCCACGTACCGAAGCAGAGCGGTGATACCTTCGTGCCGGTGGAACCGAGGGAGACGTACTCCATACCGAGAGATGGACCGACCACCCCGAAACACCTCGCATTTCGGTAATCGCTTCCGATAGAACCGTTCGCTATCCGATCGTCACTTCCGTGCGCTCGGAACGGGCGCTTCCGCCGAGGGGGCCTGCCCTTCGACGGTGGGAAAGCCGTCCCTCCAGACGAGCCTGTCGAGCATGAGCGAGCGTCGGGGCGTGCTCTGGACGAAGTAGTTCGGGTCCTCGTAGGCGTGGTACAGCATCCAGTCGTCGCCCGCGTCGTCGCGAACGACGGTGTTGTGGCCCGGTCCGACGAACGTCTCGGTCCCCTCGACGACGAGGCGTCCCGCTCCCGTCATCAGGTCGGTCCCGTCGGCGTCGAGGTACGGCCCCCGCAGCGACTCCGATCGCCCGACCGTCACGTGGTACGTGCTCGTCATCCCCTCGCAGCAGGAGCCGACCGAGCCGAAGAGGTAGTACCGGTCGTCGCGCTCGAAGACGAACGGTCCCTCGAACGCGTCGCCCGCGATCTGGAACGGTTCGCCCGCGACGGACAGCCCGTCGGCGGCGAGTTCGACGCCGTAGATCCCGTGGAAACTCCCCCAGAACAGGTAGGGCACGCCCTCGTCCACGTAGAAGAAGGGATCGATGGAGTTCTCGACGCCGATCTCCTCGCTGGTGAACAGCTTCCCCCGGTCCTCGAACGGTCCCGCCGGGGAATCGGCGACCGCGACGCCGATGCCCGGGTTGGGGTCGCCCCAGACCGACACCGAGTAGTAGAGCAGATAGCGACCGCGGTGGCGGGCGATTCCGGGGGCCCAGATGCCCCCCTCGTCCTTCCAGTCGGGGCGCTCGGTCAGCGCCTCGCCGACGTACTCCCAGCGCACGAGGTCGGTCGAGCGGACGATGGGGACGAGACGCGTCCCCTCGCCGTCGTACCAGTCGTCGCCCGTCGCGTAGGCGTAGTAGGTGCCGTCCTCGGTCCGGAGCGCCGTCGGGTCGGCGAAGATCGGTTCGAAGACCGGGTTCGAGTACGTCTCCGTCTCGGGCGTCACGGATTCCAGCGCCCCCGAACAGCCCGCCACCGCCGGCGTCGAGGCGCAGCCGAGCGTACGCAGTAGTTGCCGTCGTCTCATGACAACGAGAGTCACGGAACGCGGGCATATATGCTTACGCATGGAAACGACGCGCCGTCGATCGGTCGTCGATCGGCCGTCGATCGACCATCGATCGGTCGTCGTCCTCGACGTCCGCTCACGGATCGGACGCGGGGACCGTCACCCGGGTCAGCGAGAAGGGCGGAAGCGAGAGCGAGAGCCTCCCGTCGCGTATGCTCGCGGTTCCCTCCGACGGCGACACGCGTTCGGGCGTCTCGTAGGTGTTCTCGGCGTGCATCGTCTCCGCGTCGAGCGTCGTCACCGCCGCCGTACCCCCGTCGGTCACCGCCTCGACGTCGAGCGAGAGCGAGATCGGCTCGCCGCTCCGCCGGTTCACGAGCGAGAGGTGGACCGCCGACCCGTCCGCCGCGAGCACCGCCATCGGGTCGACCGCCGGCACGCCGTCGAAGGCATCGATCCGGCCGAAGGAGCGACCGGTCGAGACGGTACCGCACGCGAGGTCGATCCCCAGCGGCGTCCCGCCGGCGAGCGGTTTCAACAGAACGTGGCCGTAGTGGGCGGGGTCGGCCCACGTCCGTTCCCGTCGCTTCCGGAGGCCGCCGCCGTGATTGACTGTCGCCGAGTGGGTGACCAGCCGGACGAACTCGCCCATCCTGATGCACTCGTGGAGTATCGTCGCGTCGTACAGCGGCTCCGAGATCGTCGTCCGGGTCGGCATCGTCTCCGGGGAGAGCGGTCCGCCGTGGGTCTCCACCTCGCGATCGCGGACGAAGTCGGCGAACAACTGCAGTTCCGTGATCGCGAGCCCCGGCGCGTCGACGCCGACCGCCGCCATCCGATCGCGGAGTTCCCGGTACTCCCGTCCCAGCTGGTCCGCGTAGCCGAGGAAGGCGCGAAACAGTTCGTCTCCGTCCGTCGCGGATGAAACCGCGCCGCCGGTCAGGACGTGATCGGAGAGCACGGCGGCGTCGGCTCCCGCTCTCGTCAGGAGTTCCTCGTTCCAGCGGCTCTCCGGCGAGGTGCGGTTTCCACACGCCACGATCTCGACGTCGGGATCGGCGGCGAGCATCGCCTCGCGGAAGCGTCGGTAGCGGTCGGCGTTCCCCGCCGGCGTCGTCCACCCGACCTGCCAGCGGCCGAACAGCTCGTTACCGATCTCCCAGAACGTGACGCCGTACGGTTCGGGGTGCCCGTGGTCGGCCCGGAGCGCGCCCATCTCCGTCTCCGTCGATCCGTTGCAGTACTCGACCCACGCGGCGGCGTCCTCGGGGCGTCCGTCGCCCGCGTTGACGCAGATCATCGGTTCGCAGTCGACCGTCTCACAGAACCGAAGGAACTCGTCGGTTCCGAACAGGTTCGACTCGGCGCGACCCCACGCTGGGTTGACGCGCGACGGCCGTTCGTCGAGCGGGCCGACGCCGTCGCGCCAGCGGTACCCCGACGCGAAGTTCCCGCCGGGCCACCGGAGGAGCGGGAGGTCGGCCGCACGGAGATACGCGATCACCTCGGGATCAGCGCCGTGGAGGTGATCGTCGGGCGAGAGCGTCAGTCGGTCGAGGACGAGGTCCGCGTCGCCCTCCGCCGCGACCGTGACGCAGAACGCGTCGTCGAGCGGTGCGTCGGCGTCCTCGGGGAGGGTGATCTCGCTGTCGATCGTCGTCCACGCCCGCCCGACCGGAACCTCGACGCGCGCGAGTTCGGCCGTCGGCCGGGCGTCGTCGTCCGTTCGGTGAACGGACACCTCGACGGCGGTGGCCTCGGTCGCCCGGACGCTCCCGCCGAGTTCGTAGGTCCGCGTCCGGTGCAACGGGAGGTGGGTGTACTGTCGCAGTCCGGTTCCGTCCGCGCCAGAGACGCGCTGGGCCCGATCTCCCGCCCGTCCGACCTCGGGACTCAGCGTCGCACCGCCGGCCGGTAGCCACCCGAACGCACCCCCGGCGCGATACGACTCCCAGAGCCCGACCGGGTGGGGCAGGTCCCACCGTTCGCAGTACCGCTCGATGGCGACGCGGAGCGAGTTCGGGTCGTGTTCCGGCTGGATACCGCCGTCGGGGTGGTCGTCGCCGACCGGGAACTCCCACCGCCCGAACGTCGGGTTGAGCAGGATCTGCGCGTCCATGCCGTTGTAGACGTTCCGCCCGAGGTGCTCGCAGAACTTCCCGAGGAGGAACGGCGTCACGGGGGCGTCGCCTCGAACCGCCGGGGTCACGCGGATCGTCGCCTCGGCGGGGTCGCCCGCGTCCCGGTGTCGGAGGAGTTGGCGTTCGGTCATCACCTCGGACGTCGCGGAGCGGTCGCTTAACGTTGGTCCCGGGACCCCGCGCGCGGTGAACGGTAACCGTACCCCCCGGACGGTACCTCTATCGGGGCACGTGCACCCGGACGAGGGTGAAGACGAGGACGAGGCCGAAGACGAGGACGAGGCCGAAGACGAAGACGGCGAACGGGATCGCCCCGCCCGAACGAGCAAGGTCGAACGGGTCGCGAAGCGGTACCGATAACCGTGAAAGTAAGTACCCCCTTCTTCGAAGCGAAGATGCCGATAATATCAACGTAGTCGGTAAAGACGGACGGGGGCTGGACGGTCACTCGGAACCCGTCTCAGTCACAGTCGGTCGAATGACCGTATCCGCCGAGTAGGACCGTCCGCTGTACGACCGAGGCGATCGCCGGATCGGCCGAGATCGCCGACGGGTTCGAGACCCGGTCTGTGGGGTTTCCGCGGCGCTCGACCCGTTCGTCCTGATCCGTCGACCGGCGGGTCAGATCAGCAGCGGTGACGCGCTTGCCGGCGTTCTCGGGTCCTGGCTCCGCGATTTCGGACTGGTACACGGCGTCCCGTTCGCGGACGTCGGAACCGACCTCGGGCGCGCCGAGTGGTCCGTCACCTCGAGAAACCAGCGCGCGTGGACGCTCGCGAGATCGCCGTACCTCCCCGCAGGACATCGATCCGCGCGAAACCGTGCCCGTCGGGCGCACGTCGTTCGGTACGTTCGCTCTCGGGACGAGCGCAGACCCCCACGTTCTCCCGTTATCGGGGAGGGAAACTCCGCACCACCGCGCGGGCGGTTCCGTCCACCCGCCCCGTCCGCCTCCGGAACGTCCGCCTCCGGAACGTCCGGCGATTCTACCGGTACTCGTCTGTACCTCGGTGTGCGTCCCGCGCCGAAGCGGTACGAACGAGGACTGCCGCGCAGTCCGGACCCGGTACCCAGGTCCGGTCGGCGTCGTCGCGGGACGCTACTCCGGCCGTAACATCAATAGTTGGAGATAGTATTTAAGTAATAACTTTCGAGAAATCACTACTGATGTATATCGTCGATCGGAGGTCGGGAGTTGCCGTCCGACGGAGGAGGTGAAGTCGATACTCGAGTCTGTCGCCACGCGATCGGAGTACGAGCCGAGCGGTCGCTCCCGGCCGCTCCGAGAGCGGTTCACAGGCCGGGGAGAACGAGGCGTTCGGAGACGGACCGTCAGTCGCCAGCGGACGAGCGGCCGACGTCGGCGTCGGTCGCACCGACGCCGCTCACCCCGACCTCCGCTCCGACGTCGCAGTTCTTGATCGCCTCGCCGGTCCGTCGGTCGAACACGTGCAGGCGGTCCTCCGGGAAGACGACCTCGACGTGCTCGCCCTCCCGCACGACGCGCTCGCCGCTGACGCTCGCGGTGTACGTCCGCTCTCCGAGTTCGAAGTAGACGAACGTCTGGTCGCCGAGCGGTTCGATCACGTTCACGTCGATGTCGATGGCGTGACCTCCCGCCTCCCCGTCGGTCAGGCGGACGTCCTCGGGGCGGATTCCCAGCGTGAGCGCCTCGTCGGCGTCCGCGGCGGCGAGCGCCTCCCGGGCGGACCCCGAGAGCGGGTACGCGAACGCGTCGTGGACGAGTTCACCCGCCTCGGCGTCGTAGGCCACGTCGAAGAAGTTCATCGACGGCGACCCGATGAACCCCGCGACGAAGCGGTTCGCCGGCGCGTGGTAGCACTCGAGTGGCGTGCCGACCTGCTGGAGTTCGCCGCCGTCGAGGACGGCGACCCGATCGGCCATCGTCATGGCCTCCGTCTGGTCGTGGGTCACGTAGACGGTTGTCACGTCCAGTTCCTGCTGGAGCGCCTGGAGTTCGGTGCGCATCTGCGTCCGGAGCTTGGCGTCGAGGTTGGAGAGCGGTTCGTCCATCAGGAAGACCGCCGGGTCGCGCACGATGGCGCGGCCGAGTGCGACGCGCTGCTGTTGCCCGCCGGAGAGTTCCTTCGGCTTCTTCTCGAGGAGGTCCTCGATCCCCATCATCCGGGCGGCCTCCTCGACGCGTTCGTCGATCTCTCCGTCGGAGAGGCTCGTGCTCATCTCCAGACCGAACGACATGTTCCGTCGCGAGGTCATGTGCGGGTAGAGCGCGTAGTTCTGGAAGACCATCGCGATGTCCCGATCCTGCGAGCGGCGGTCGGTGATGTCGACGCCATCGAGGGAGATTGTCCCCTCCGTCGCGCTCTCCAGGCCGGCGATACAGCGGAGCGTCGTGGACTTGCCACAGCCCGACGGCCCGACCAGAACGAGAAACTCCCCGTCCTCGATGTCCATCGAGACGTCGTCGACGGCGACGATGTCACCCTCCGCGTTGCTGAACCGTTTGGTCAACCCCTGTATGCTAAGCTGTCCCATGTGAGTTTCTCGTTGTCGGTTATCAGTGTTAAATCTTCTTCTCCCGCGCCGGCGAACGGAACGGGCCCCGCCGGAGACGGACGGTCACATGCCCTTCATGCCGCCGCCCGCCAGCCCCTCGACGACCCACCGCTGGACGAGCGAGAACAGGACGACGACGGGGAGCATCGTCAGCGTCGCGGCGGTGAGGACCAGCCCCCAGTTGACGGTGTTCGAGGACTGGAACAACTGGAGACCGAATGGGAGCGTCCGCGTCGCGGCCGTCTGAGAGAGGATGGACACGGCGAGGTAGTCGTTCCACGACAGCACGAAGGTGTAGAAGCCCGCGACGGCCATGCCGGGGAGCGCCAGGGGGAAGACGACGTGGCGCATCACCTCGTACTGCGAACAGCCGTCCATCCTCGCCGCCTCGTCGAGCGACTCGGGGATGTCGTCGAAGTAGCCCTTCAGGAGCCACACGGCGAACGGCAGCGCGAACGCGGTGTGCGCCAGCACGATCCCGGTGTGCGTGTCGATGAGGTGCAGGTTGAACATCACCAGGAAGAACGGGATGAGCACCAGCACCCAGGGGAGCATCTGTGTGGAGACGTAGCCGAGCAGCAACACGCGCTTGCCGGGGAAGTCGAACCGGCTGAGCGCGTACCCTGCCAGCGATCCGAACAGGAGCGTCAGCGTCGTGGTCCCGGTCGCGACGACGATTGAGTTGACCGCGTAGCGCTGGAACTCCCCCTTCGTGAGGACGGTCACGTAGTGACCGATCGTCAACTCGGAGAGCGCGGGGAGGACGCGCCCGGAGTAGAGGACGCTCTCCGCGACCAGCGTCGAGAGGACGAGGTAGGCGATGGGCAGGAGGAGGAAGGAGAAGTACACCCCGAGGACCGCGTAGACGACGACGCCCCTCCTGGCGCTCACTTCCGTGCCGAGCCACGCGTCGAAGCGTTCGACGAGGCCGTTCGGCGACCGCGTCGACATCACCAGTCACCTCCGTCGATGCGGGCCGCGTCGGACGCCTCGCGCGCACCCTGCACTCCGGCCGGTGTGAGCGACGGGAGCGTCATTCGCCCACCCCCTCGAGTTTGACGTAGACGACGGTGAACGACAGCATGAGCACGAGCATCACGACGCCGATGGAGGCGGCGTACCCGAGCGCGTAGGAGCCGAACGCCTGCTTGTACACGTACGTGGCGAGCACCTCGGTCGACTGGAGCGGGCCGCCGCCCGTCGAGAGGTAGACGATGTCGAAGTTGTTGAACGTGAAGATGACGTGGAGGACGATCATGATCATCGAGACGTACGAGATCTGCGGGAGGGTTATGTACCGAAACTGCTGGAGCGGGCTCGCACCGTCCATCCGTGCTGCCTCGTACTGCGACTCGGGGATGCTCTTCATGCTCGCGAGGAGCGCGATGGCGAAGAACGGCATGTTGCGCCACACGTGCATCACGGTGATCAGTGGGAAGGCCCACGTCGTACTCCCGAACCAGTACTTTGTCGGGAGTCCGAGCGCCCCCAGCACGACGTTGACGATCCCGTAGTCGAGTTGCACCATCCACTGAAAGATGATGACCATCACGACGATCGGGAGCACCCACGTGACCATCGAGACGCTCCGGAAGATCGACATGCCGGGGACTTTCTGTTTGAGCACGAGCGCGAGACCCAACCCGAGGAGATACTCGAGCGAGACGGCGACGCCCGTCAGCAGGACCGTGTTCTTCAGCGCGAGCCAGAACGTCGGATCGCTCGCCATTCGGGAGAAGTTCTGGAGCGCGACGAACTCCGCCGAGTTCGGGTGGAGCAGCGACTTCTCGAGGAACGCCAGCGAGATCCCCCGAAGCGTCGGGTAGAGGACGATGACGCACAGCAGGAGCGTGGCCGGGAGGACGAGGCCGACGCCCAGCCACGTCTCGCCGATCAGCGAGCGGAACTCGTCCACGTACCGCGAGCGGTGGGATGCACGGCTGGACTCCGTGTTCGTCGTCACGATCTACACCTCGGACTCCAGCTCTTTCAGTCGGCTGTGGAGGTCCTTGCCTGCCCGATCGGGTGCCTTCTTCCCGTAGATGACCCGCTGCATCTCGCCGTAGAACGCCTTCCTGACCGGTCCCCAACTGATCTTCGCGAGCGGGGTACCCGTCTCGAAGACGTCGACGAACGGGAGCCAGTCCTCGTCGCTGAGCGTCGACTCGATGTCCTCGTGGACCGGGGTGGCGAGGTCGCCGCTGTTCGGCTCCGCCTGCTTCAACTGGCGGAAGGACTCGGGGCTGGTGAACAGGCTGACGCCCTCCCAGGCGAGGTCCGTCTGCTCGGAGTGCTTGTTGACCATGACCGGTTTCACCTCGAGGTACGTCCCTCGTCTCGCCGTACCGGCGTGGGGGAGGTGTGCGACGGCCGTCTTCTCGTTGAGGATCGTCTTCGTCCGCTCCGAGTTCGTGACTTCCTCACCGGTCGTCCAACCGCGGAGCCACGGCCCACACTCGATCATCGCGAACTGGCCGTTGAGGTAGCCGGGGTCGTTGACCTGCCAGCCGGTGCCGCGCTGGTCGGGGTTCGCGATCGGCTCGTCGGACGCCCACACCTGGTAGTAGAAATTATCGAACACCTGACCGAGCGCGTCGGCGCTGGCGACGAGCGTGGGACTCCCCCCCTCGTAGGTGTAGAGGGCGTCCGCGTGCTGATAGACGTGGGACATCCACTCCTGGAAGGCGCGCGTACTCCCCTTCTTCGTGCAGTTGTGGAATGCCCACATGTCGTCCTCGCGCTCGTTGATGACGCGGCCCGCCTCGAGGAAGTCCGCTGCCGTCTCCGGCGGTTCGAGTCCGTGTTTCTCGAAGACGTCCTTCCGGTAGATTAGCGCGCGGCCGTTCCCGGTGAACGGGAGGCCGTAGAGTTCCCCCCGGTAGGAGACCGCGTCGATGGCCCCGTCGACGTAGCCGTCGAAGTGCTCGAGGTCTTTCGCCCGGTCGGTGATGGGTTCGAGGAGGTCGGCCTTCACGAACTCGCTGAGGTGCGAGAGGACTCCCTCGATGTAGTCGGGATTTCCGCTCCGCGCTGACGTGAGGAACTTCTTCCGCCGGTCGGCGTACGGGAAGCCCGCGACCGTCACGTCGGTCCCCGTCTCCTTCTCGTACGACTCGTGGTACCAGTTCTCCCAGGGGTCGTCGACCTCGTCGGCGAAGTATTCGGTCCAGAAGATCGGCTTCCCGGAACCTCCACCGCCGCTTCCCCCGAGCGCGGCACAACCGGACAGCGATGCAGCGATCGTCGCGCTGGCTCCCGCCAGCACGGAGCGCCGGCTCACGCCGGGCGGCATGGCGTCTTCTAGCATGGTAGACAACGAAGAACCGAGGTAGAGGCATATATAAATTTCGGTCGACAGGAGTCGACACCCTCTCCGACCGGTGGACGTATAGATTTATACGGGAGAAGCTGGCATGCTCAGACGCATGCCACGGATAGCCTTCATCGGGGCCGGCAGTATGGTGTTCGCGACCAAGCTCGTCGGCGACGTCCTCTCCTTCGACGACCTCTCCGACAGCGAGATCGTCCTGATGGACGTCGACGAACGCCGCCTCGATCGGACCCGGCGGGTCGCGGACGCCATCGTCGAGAACGAGGGGCTCGACGCGACGGTCGAGGCCACGCTGGATCGACGGGCGGCCCTCGACGGCGCGGACTACGTCGTGAACATGATCAACGTCGGGGGCATCGAACCGTTCGAGAACGAGATCCGCATCCCCGAGGAGTACGGCGTCGAGCAAGCCATCGGCGACACGACCGGTCCGGGCGGCGTCTTCCGCGGCCTGCGGACGATCCCGACCCTGCTCGACGTCGCCCGAGACGTGGAGCGCCTCTGTCCCGACGCCCTCCTCCTCAACTACACGAACCCGATGGCCATCCTCTGTAAGGCCGTGTTCGACGCGACGACCGTCGAGACGGTCGGGCTCTGCCACAGCGTCCCGCACACCGCGGCGGCGATCGCGGACTACGCCGGCGTCCCCGAGGACGAACTCGACTACTGGGTAGCCGGCATCAACCACATGGCGTGGTTCCTCGAAGCGGAACACGACGGCGACTCCGTCTACCCGGAACTTGAAGCCGCCGCAGAGGACCCCGAGACGTACGAGCGGGACACGGTCCGCTTCGAGATGATGAAGCACTTCGGCGCGTTCCCCACCGAGTCCAGCCACCACGTGAGCGAGTACGTCCCCTACTTCCGGACGGACCCGGCGGTCGTCGAGGCGATGACCGGGACGGACTACGCCGAGCGGATGCCGACCGCCAGCTACCTGGAGGGATGGACCGAGCGCTCCGCGGCACGTGACGATCCGGCCCTCGAGCCCGACCTCGGCGAGGTGGGCGCGGAGCGCTCGGAGGAGTACGCCTCGCGGCTCATCCACTCGCTGGAGACGGGCACGCCGCGCCGGTTCAACCTGAACGTGAGCAACGAGACGAACGCCGTCGCGAACCTCCCGAACGACGCCTGCGTCGAGGTGCCCGTCCTCGTCGACGGCGCGGGACTCCACCCCTGCTCGGTCGGCGAACTGCCGCCCCAGCTCGCGGCGCTCGACCGCCAGCACACCGCCGTCTACGACCTCGCCGTTCAAGGGGCGCTGGAGAACGACCGCCGGAAGGTCCACCAGGCCGTCACGCTCGACCCGCTGACGAGCGCCCGGCTGACGCTCGAGGAGATCCACGAGATGGTCGAGGACCTCATCGAGGCCAACGAGGAGTACCTCCCCGACCTCGACTGGCCGGATTCCCCGTCGGACCGGCCGGTTCGGATGGAGGCGGACGACTGAGCACGCGTTCCGTTCACGATGCGTGAACGCACTGCGATCGACCGCCCGGGTGGAACTGTTTTCGCGGCCGCGCGTCGCCGGTCGATTCGCGGGTCGCGCGGCCGTTCGTTCACGCTGCGCGAACGGACACGGACACGCTTATGTAGTCGGGCGGGTACCGGATCGCCATGGACGTCGGTGACATCCCCGAACAGGAAGGGCGGACGGTCGAAGCGACCAGGACGAGTTTCCGCGTCATCGAGGCGCTGAAACGCCTCGACGGGGCGGGCGTCACCGAACTCGCGGGGGAACTCGACCTCGCGAAGGGGACGGTCCACAAGCACCTCTCGACGCTCCACCGCCTCGACTACGTGGTGAAGGACGACGGTTCGTACCGGCTGGCGGTCGGTCTCCTCGGGCTGGGCGTCGCCGCCCGGTCGCGGCTCGACGTCTACGGGGCCTCGCAGGACGCCCTCGAACGGCTCGCCGAGACGACCGGTCGAGTGGCGACCCTGATGGTCCCCGAACACGGTCGCGGGATCTACGTGAACCAGGTCGTCCCGGCGGACGTCGACCGGGTGTTCCAGTACGAGGGCGAGCGCGTCCCGCTCCACGCCACCGCGGGGGGAAAGGCGATCCTGGCGTACACGGACGAGGCGGTCCGCGAACGCGTCTTCGACCACCGCGGACTCGACTCACTCACTGAACAGACGACGACGGACCGCGACGAACTCGCGGCGGAACTCCAGAACGTTCACGATACGCGAATCGCGTACGACCGCGGCGAGTACGTCGAGGGGGAGTACTGCGTCGCGTCGCCGATCACGAACGAGGAGGGGCGGGCGATCGCCGCCGTCTCGGTCGCCGGATCGGCCGAACGGATGACGGAGACGTTCGCGCGTTCGGACGTCCCGAGCTTCCTCGGGAGCACGGCGAACTCGATCCGGAACCGCCTCCGGTCGTGACTGCGTGACGCCGGTACGGTCGTCGGTCGAACCCGCGCGTTTCCACAGCGCGAACGGTCGGTGCGGAGACAGAGTCTTCAAGTGGATCGGTGCGAACGTGCTCGTATGTCATCATCTCGCGAACGGCCGAACGTCCTCCTGATCCTGACCGACCAGCAGCGCTGGGACACGGTCGGCGCGTACGGGTCGCCGATGGACCTCACACCGACGCTCGACGCGCTGGCCCGACGGGGAACGAGACTGGAGAACGCGGTCACGCCCCAGCCGACGTGCGGCCCCGCCAAGGCCGCCCTCCAGACGGGGAAGCACGCCACCGAGACCGGCGTCTGGCGGCTCTCGCGCTCCATCGCCGGCGAGCGAACGCTGGCTCACCACTTCGGCGACGCCGGGTACGACGTCGGGTTCGTCGGCAGCTGGCACATCGCCGGCACGCACGACGCGCCGGTCCCGCGCGACCGGCGCGGCGGGTACGAGGACGTCTGGATCGCGGCCGACGTCCCCGAGTTCACGACGTCCCCCGAGGAGGGCCACCTCTACGACGAGTCCGGCGAGCCCGTCGAGTTCGAGCGGTACCGGGCGGACGCGTTCACCGACTTCGCCGCCGAGGCGCTCGACGCGCTCGAGGAACCGTTCTTCCTCGTCGTGTCCTACCTGGAACCGCACGACCAGAACGACAGGTGGACCTTCGTGGCACCGGATGGGTACGCGGATCGCCACGCGACGAACCCCTACGTGCCGCCGGACCTGCGGGGTCGTCCGGGCGAGTGGTACGACGAACTCCCCGACTACTACGGGATGTGCGAGCGCCTCGACGAGTGCGTCGCCCGACTGCTCTCGGTCCTCGACCGCGGCGGCCTCCGCGAGGACACCGTCGTCGGGTACACGTCCGATCACGGCTGTCACTTCCGCACGCGACCCGGCGAGCACAAGCGGACGTGTCACGAGTCCGCCATCCGCGTCCCGGCGATCCTCTCCGGCCCGGGGTTCGATCGGGGTCGGACGGTCGAGCGCGTCACCAGCCTCGTCGACCTCGCACCGACGCTCCTCGACGCGGCCGGCGTCCCGATCCCCGACGGGCTGCACGGCGAGAGCCTCCTGCCGGTGATCCGCGGCGAGCGACCGGACGGCGGCGGCGAGGCGTTCGTCCAGATCAGCGAGTCGGAGATCGGTCGCGCGATCCGGACCCCGCGCTGGAAGTACGCCGTCGCGGCCCCGACCGAGAACGGGTGGCGCGGCGGCAACGGTGATCCGAACAGCGACGTCTACCTCGAGCGGTACCTCTACGACCTCGGGCGCGACCCCGAGGAGTCGGTCAACCTCGTCGGCCGGTACGACTACCGCGACGTGGCTGACGACCTCCGGGAACGCCTCGCGGCGCACATCGAACGGGTCGAGGGCCACGAACCCGACATCCGGCGGTTCGAGGACCCCGGATACCGCGAGTACTGACCCGACCGAAGGGTCGTACCCCCGGTCGCACTAACAACGATAGTGGTGTTATCCCAGCCCGACTTCCACGCTCTCTGACCAGTTCGCTCGAGCGAACGTCTCCGGGTACGGACGTCATCCCGCTCTCCGCGACCGCGGTCGTCACACGACGCCGGGTCGTTCGACGGTAGAGATAGAAACTCTATTTTCGAGCTATACAGAATTTCAAAACACCAACGTATTATATGACTTAGCACTACGATACTGTCCCGAACCTCGTTTTATAAATCATTTGGTGAGGTTCTACTGCCCTCGAAGATAGCGGGTTCAGCCATCAAAATCGAGCAGTACGTGTCGTGATCTGTTCAGTACTACGCCAGCAAGGCGGTTCCAGGGACCCCTGCGGACTCACCGTGAAGGTGACCGAACGATCACCGCATATTGACGCTCTAAACGAGTAGTTAATAATAAATAGATCGCCCCTCGAGGTCGGATCGAGCGCGATGGGTCTACGCGGAGGTGACGTACCGACGGTTCGACCGGCGAGAGGGACGACCGGTATCTGTTCGGACCGTCGCGCGTCCGATACGTCCGCCTCCGAGTCCGGCGTCGCGCTCGCTCGTGATGTAAATCCATCCTTAAGCGCGAACGTCGTCTCCGAGCGACGATCAGAGAGCGGACCGGGGGACCCCGGAGCGCCGAATGTATCGACCCGTCGACTCGCTACCCGAATCAGGCACGGCAGCGTGAGTGTTGTGCCGGCAACGATCCGTGCGTGTCTTTACCACTCGCACGAATAGGACGGCGTACCACCGGGGTACGAGAGTATCATGACACTGTTCGAGCTCACTGGCTTTCAGCGCGACCTGTTGTACGTGATCGCGGGCTCCGACCGGTCGTCGGGCCAGCAGGTCAAGAGCGAACTGGAAGCGCAGATGGATCGCGAGATCACGCACGGGCGGTTGTATCCGAACCTCGACACCCTCGTCAATCGCGGATACGTCGAGAAGGGCGAGATCGACCGTCGAACCAACTGGTACGCGCTCTCGGAGGAGGGGCGGGAAGCGCTCGCCGCCCGCCACGACTGGGAAGACACCTACCTCCCCCTCTCCATCTCCGCGCCGTCCTGACGGCGCGAGTCCGGGGGCCACGCCCTGCACTCGCAAGAGCGGATCCGACGAGACCGGATCGAGATCGCCCCGCCGTGACGGGTCAGTTCGGCGCGTCCGCCGGTCGCAGTTCGACGTCGGTGGCCTCGAAGTCCTCGACGAACGCGCCGCGACCGCCGACGCTGTAGGTCCCCTCGGCGGTCTCGACGATGAGCGTGTTCTCGACGGGGAACGAACTGGTCTGCGGTTCGAGGAGCGACTGCCGCACGTCGACGACGACCCCCTCGAGTTCGGTCGATAGATCCGCGTCGTGGAGGGGGCGGCCCGTGACTCGCGCACGGACAGGGGCGTCGGCGCGTCGGTGGAGCGCCGCCTGCAGGACCGCGTGACGGAAGTTCCGGTACGTGGACGGGAGCGCGGCGGGGTCGGCGGTGTACACCTCCGTCGCCATCGGGAAGTAGTTCCCCAGGAACGATCCGACGATGACCGGGCCGAGTTGCTCCTGTTCGAAGACGATGGCCTGTGCGGGGCTGTCGGATCGCGAGAGCATCTCGCCCGGCGCGACGAGTCCCGCCCGCTGGTCGACCGTCAGCATCGTCGGCATCGGTTGCTCCCAGGCGCGAGCGACGGAGGCCAGACCGTCGAGATCGAGGTCGCCGTCCGGGCTGACGCCGGTGACCAGCAGGAGGACGAGTGCGCCGCGCTCGACTGCGGCCCGTAGTTCGGCCGCCACCTCGTCGATCAGTCGGTAGGGAATCGCGAGCGTCACCTCCGTCTCGGCGCGACCGAGTCGCTCCGAGACGCGCTTTATCACCGTGACGCGCGACTTGACGACCTCGAAGCGGGCCGAGCGGGGCGTCGCCCGCGAGAAGCGCGATTCGAGCGCCGGGCGCATCCGTTCGAGGTCGTCCGTCAGCGCCGTCACGACGCGCTCGGGGGGGTTGGCCCTGATGATCGTCGGGACGACGTGGTCGTCGACGGCCACGAACTCCCTCTCGGCGAGCTTCTCGGCGATGCTGTAGACGTACCGCTTGGAGACGCCCGACTCGTTCGCGACGGTGCTCGCCTTCGCCTCTCCGAGTTCCAGGATCGTCAGGTACGTGTCGACCTCCTTGGCCGAGAACCCCAGCCGCCGTAACGATTCCTCCAGCGACGCGTCGTCCATGGGCGTACTGTACGAGGATCGTACTTACATCGCTCGGTAGACGTGTCCGTCGCTCCTCGAAGCGCCCCGCTACGGTCACCGCGGGCGGGACGGCGTCGGTGAGCCGAACGACGCTCGAAAAATTTGTGAAGTAGAAGTACACCAAAGTTATTACTACGTGCCGCCGAACCCTCGGCGATGCACCTGCGCGACGCGTTGAACGACTACAACCAGCACCGTGGCGACCGGACGAGGGTCCCCGGGGAGCGGCGGACGACGACGGGTCGCTTCTCCGGCGACGGCGGTCGACTCGTCCACGTGGAGACGGACGGCTCGATCCGGGACTTCAGCTACCCGCTCGTCGGTTTGGCCGGGATCGCTCGCTCCCGGTTCGGCGTCCGCCCCGCCGACGGCGCGGACGCGGACGTGACGTGGTTCGACGCCGGCGCGACGCAGCGCTGGTGCGACGGCACCGCGCTCGTCGTGACCGACCACGAGACGGCGTACGGACGCGTCGTGCAGTACGACCTCACGCTCGACGACGTTCACGTCACGCACTTCGACGCGAGCGCGGCCGGCCGATCGCTCGAGGTCGTCGCCTGCGTGGGCTTCGCCCCCGACGGCCGGGACACGCGCGTCGGACAGCTCCACCACGGCGACGCCGTCGAGGTGTACCACGCGGAGGAGACCGACTACCTCGCGAGCGCGACCGGGTTCGAGGCGGTTCGGGGCGTCGCGTTCGGCGGCTTCGACGAACTGCTCGACCGGACGCCCGCAGAGTACCCCCGCGGCGGTTCGGCGACTCCCGACGCACACCCGCTGAGTGGCGACGTCGTGTGTGTCGTTCCGACCGACGCCGGGGCGGCGACGCTCGCGACGCTCCTGACGACGCGCGCCGACCGTCCGCGCGAGGCGGCGCTCGACGCGGTCCGGGCGGCCGCGCGCGACCGCGACCGCGCGTCGCTGGAGCGGGTCGCGGACCGCCGCGGACCGCCGACGGTCGACCCGGACCTTCCACACGCCGACGCGCTCGCGGCCGACCTGCGCGTCCTCTCGTCGCTGTCCGGTCGGACGGGCCTGCGCGTCGCCGGCCCGGACTTCGACCCGTACTACGCCCACTCCGGCGGCTACGGCTACTCGTGGTTCCGCGACGACTCCGAGATCTCCCGCTTCCTCCTGGAGGCCGACCGCCACTTCGACCTCGGGCTCGACGACTGGCACGCGCGCAGCGCGGCGGTCTACCGCGAGACGCAACTCGACGACGGGACGTGGCCCCACCGCGTCTGGCCGTTCGACGCCACGCTCGCCCCGGGGTGGGCCAACGCGCGGCTGGAGGCCGGCGACGGCGTCGACTACCAGGCCGACCAGACGGGGAGCGTCGCGGCGTTCCTCGCCGCGGCCGACGGGGACGGCCGGGAGACGCTCGAACGCGCGCTCGACGGACTCGACGACGGCCTCGCCGCCGACGGTCGGCCGGTCACCTGTCAGAACGCCTGGGAGGACACGACCGGGCGATTCGCGCACACCGCCGCCACCTTCCTCGAGGCGTACTCCGCGCTCGCCGCGACGGGGATGGACGGGGTCGCGGATCGCGCCGCGGCCCGTGCCGAGCGCGTCTACGACGCCCTCGACGACCTCTGGGTGGACGACCGCGGCGTCTACGCCCTGCGGGAGTACGGCGGGGACCACGAGCGGGCGGGCGACCTCGACGGGCGATGCGATTCGGCGACGCTCGCGCTCGCGAGCGCACACCGCGCCTACGCCCGGGTGGGTGACCTCGACGACCGTCGGCTCGATCGGCTCGTCTCGCACGTCGAGACGGTCGTCGCGGAACTGACCCGCGACACGGCCGCGGTCGCCGGTCTCGTCCGATACGAGGGCGACGAGTGGCGACGGCGCGAGCAGGAACGCGAGAAGATCTGGACCGTCTCGACGGCGTGGGGTGCCCACGCCGCCGCGACGCTGGCGGCGATCTTCGCGGATCGCGGCGACGGGCGCGCCGACCGACTGGCCGCGACCGCGCGCGACCTGCTCGCGCTCGTCCTCCCCGGCGGGCCGCTCTGCCTCGACAGCGGCTACCTCCCGGAGCAGGTGTTCGACGACGGGACGCCCGACAGCGCCACCCCGCTCGGGTGGCCCCACGCGCTCAGGCTGGCGACGGTGGCCCTGATGGACGAGTACGGGCTACTGGAGCGGTGAGCGAACGACCGCCGGATGATCGCCCGCGGCGGTTCGACACCCCGACGGCGATTCCGAGCGTCCGAGCGGGCGTCCCCGTCCGCCTCGGCGCGTCGTCCGCCGTCAGAACGGGTCCCAGTCCGCCCGAATGAGCAGGCCGAGGCCGAGCAGCGAGACGACGATGACGACGAACGCCATCAGCGAGATCGTCCGGGCGGCGGACCCCGGCGGCTGGAACGGGTAGGCGAGGGCGAGCAGCGTCAACAGCACGAGATCGAGCGCGAACATCGTCCGCCAGACGGTCGTAGCTGACATGCCTCGTTCCCCCTCACGCCCTCCGCACGGTGATCGTTTCGGCCGTGTAGTCCTCGACGAACGCGCCGGGACCGCCGACGCTGGCCGTCCCGCCGTCCCCGGTCTCGACGATGATCCCGTTCTCGACCGGGAAGTCGCCGGTTTCGGGTTCGACGAGGCTCTGTCTGACGTCGACGACCCGACCGGACAGTTCCTCCCCCGCCGCGGTCTCCACCTCGACGAACGGGTCGGTGCCGGCGCGGAGGTGGAGCACAGTCTGGACCACCGCGTGGCGGAAGGACGCGAACCGGCGGGGGAGGGGTTCGGGCTCCGTCACGAACCGCTGGCTCGCGACGGGCCAGAAGCTCCCGATGAACGAGCCGAGGACGGACCCGGCGAGGTGGACCTCCGAGAGTACGACGGCGGTCTCGTCGGCGTGGGAGCCGGCGAGGAGGTCGGCGTCGCCGAGGATGGCGTCGTAGTTGTCGGCGACGAGCATGAAGGGGGTGTTCTCCGTCCACGTGCGGACGACGCTGGCGCGTCCCTCGAAGCGGGACGGGGCCGCCGGCTCCGGTCCCGCGTCGCTGTACAGACCGATCACCAGCACGTCGCGATCGACGGCGTCCGCGAGGTCCTGGGCCACCGACTCGTGCACCGAGAGGGGGAGACAGAGAAAGACCTCCTCGCGGGCGTTCGCGATCAGTTCGCGGAGGTACTTCAGCGCGGTCTGTCGGGACTTCACCGTCTGGAACCGGGCGGTCAGCGGCTCGGTCTCCGCGTGGCGGTCCTCCAGCGTCGGCGTCAGCGACTGGAGCCGCTCCGACATCCGGGCGATCGCCTCCGACGGCGGGCGCGCCCGGACGGTCGTCGGCGAGGCGTGATCGTTCATCTGGACGAGCCCCCGATCGGCCAGCTGCGACGCGATGCTGTAGACGTACCGCTTCGAGACGTCGGCGTGGTCCGCGATCGTGCTCGCGGTCGCCTCCCCGCGGTCGAGCACGGCGAGGTAGGTCTCGATCTCCTTCTCCGAGAGGCCGAAGGTGTGCAACTCGCGCCTGAGCGTCTCGTCGTCGACGGTTCCGTTCCGGCTCATGGGTCAGTCCGCGAACCCCGTCGGTTCGCCCGGCCGGTCGGGATCGTACAGGTGACAGGCGACCGGATGGCCGCCCGCGGTCGCCGCCGGCCGGTCCCGCTCGCAGACGCTCTCGTAGTGCTCGCGAAGCCCCGCGCTCGCGCGCTCCCAGTCGCCGTCGACGACCGCGGCGAGCGCCTCGTCGACGCGCTCGCGGTGCGGATCGGGGAGCGTCTCGTCGAAGGCGCGTTCCCGCAGGTCGTCGACCGTGGCTCCGGTCGGGTCCTCGCCGAACAGTTCGGCCGAACGCTCGTCGAGCGCGTGGCGCAGGCTCATGATCTCGTTGTACACCGCCTGGTCGATCTCCATTCCTTCCGGCGGAACGACGTTCGGACAGCGCGTGTGGAACCGACAGCCGCTCGGCGGATCGACGGGGTCGGGGATGTCGATGTCACGCACGGGCGGTTCCTCGACGACGTCGCCGGGGTCGAGGTCGGCGGTCGCCCACCGGAGCACCCTCGTGTAGGGGTGTCGCGGGTTTCGGAGCACCTCCTCGGCCGGCCCGACCTCGACCAGTTCGCCGAGGTACATGATGCCGACGCGGCCGCCGGCCGTCTCGGCGAGGTACCGCGCGTTCGAGAGGTTGTGCGAGATGAACAGGTAGGAGGTGCCGAACTCCTCCTGGAGTTCGAGCAGCAGGTCCATCATCTCCACCCGGAGGGAGACGTCGAGCGCCGACACCGCCTCGTCCGCGAGGACGAGGTCGGGGTTCATCAGCAGCGCGCGGACGAGCGCGACCCGCTGTTGCTCCCCGCCGCTCAACTGGTGCGGGAAGCGGTGTGCGTAGTCCGTCGCGGGCTTCATGCCGACGCGCTCCAGCATCCGGAGGATGCGCGCCTGGCGGTCCTCGCTCCCCAGGTCCGGTTGCCACTGCTTCAGCGGCGCGGCGAGCGTCTTCATCACCGTCCGGTTCGGGTTCAGTGCGCTCCCCGGGTCCTGGTGGATGATCTGGAGCGACTTCCGGATCTCCCCGAAGGGGATGTCGCCGCCGCCGTCTCTCACCTCCCACACGTCCCGACCGCGGTAGCGCACGCTCCCGCCGGTGGGACGCTGGACGCCGATGGCGGTCTTGCCGAGCGTCGTCTTCCCGCAGCCCGACTCGCCGACGAGCGCGACGACGTCGCGCTCGGGAACCGCGAGACTGATGCCGTCGACCGCGCCGACCGTCTCGGGGTCGTTGAACAACCCCTCGAGGAATCCCTGTTCCTTCTCGAAGTGGACTTCGACGTCGTCGAGCGAGACGACCGCGTCGCTGTCGTCGACGCGGTCGTGGGTCGATCCGGCTCCTTCTTGCGTCTCGACCGTCGCGGCCGTCCCGGTTCGCCCCGCCGCGTCGACCTCGTCGTCGAGCGACCCGAGGTCGTAGTCGACCGCCTCGCTCGCCTCCGTCCAGTGGTGACAGGCGACGACGTGACCGTCGTCGTCGGCGTCGTACATCGGCGGATCGACGGATCGACACTGGTCGTCGGCGAGGGGACACCGGTCGGCGTAGGTGCACCCGGACGGGATGTTCACCGGGTCGGGCGCGCTCCCCGCGATGGAGTCCATCGTCTCGAGCGGGGCGTCGAGGTTCGGCACCGCCTTCAACAGCGCCCGGGTGTAGGGGTGCGTGGCGTCCCGGACGAGTTCGTCCGCCGGACCGACCTCGACGAGTTCGAAGGCGTACATCACCGCGAGGCGATCGGCGAGCCCGGCGACCAGCGGGAGGTCGTGGGTGATGAAGACGACGGTGAGGTCGTACTTCTCCTGTAGCTCGGATAGCAGCGAGAGGATGGACCGCTGCATGAGGAGGTCGAGCGCGGCGGTCGGCTCGTCCATCACGAGCACGTTCGGCTCGAGGATCAGCGACAGGGCGATGAGCGCCCGCTGGCTCATCCCGCCGCTCAGCTCGTGCGGGTAGGACTCGAGCACCCGCTCCGGGTCGAGGTAGAGATCGGAGAGCAACTGGCGGGCGCGGTCCATCCCCGCTCCGACGTCGGCGTCGTGGGCCTTCAGCGTCTCCTCGAAGTGGCTCGCGATGGTCATCGTCGGGTTGAACGAACTCATCGCCCCCTGGAACACCATCGCGATCTCCTCCCAGCGGAGGCGCTTCAGTTCCGCCTCCGAGAGGTTCAGCACGTCGATCGGATCGCCGTCCGGCGGGTAGTAGGTGACCTCGCCGGTGAGGCGACCCGGCTCCTCGACGGCGTCGAGCATCGCGGAGGCGAGCATCGACTTGCCCGACCCCGACTCCCCGACGACGCCGACGATCTCCTGGCGCTTCACGTCGAGGTCGACGCCGTTCAGCACCCGGGAGACCCCGCGGTCCATCTCGAAGGTCACCTCGGTGTTCCGTATCTCGATGATCGTGTCGCTCTCCGCGGCCTCGTCGCGGCGCTGGCCGGTCGTCGCCATCAGCGGACCACCCCCGTCGAGCGGGCGTCGGTCGACCTGTCGTCGACGTCCTCGTCGGTCGCCGTCCGGGAGAGGTGTCGAGCGCGGACGCGGGGGTTGAACAGGCGATCCGCGGCCTGCGCGAACATCGTGAGCGCCAGCGCGAGGCCGATGACGGCGAGCATCGGCATCAACAACCAGTGGAACGCCGCCGGGGAGGAGACCGCGCCGGCCTGGCTGTACGCGTTGTCCATCATCACGCCCCAGTTCGCTTCGCTGTACGGCAGGATGCCGAGGAAGTACAGCGCGACGGAGCCGAAGATGACGTTCCGGGCCTGCTGGACGAAGTTCATGGTGACGTACGGCATGAGGTTCGGAAGGATGTCGACCGCGATGATCTTCCGCGTCGGGATGCCGAGGATGCGCGAGGCCTCCACGTAGGGCGCGTCGCGCAGGGTCAACACCTGCGAGCGGATCGAGCGCGCCAGCCCCGCCCACGCGTTGATCGCGAGCAGGACGCCGATCACGGCCGGGTTGCCGGTGAGAGCTTCCCGCAACGCGCCCGCGAGGACGATGACGAGCACGAGGCCGGGGAGAGTCATGGCGACGTCGGTGAACGTCATGATGACGCTGTCGACGGTGCCGCCCTTGTAGCCGGAGACGGTCCCCAGGACGGTGCCGAGGGCGACCGAGAACACCGCGCCCGACAGGACCATGACGAGCATCGACGGCGTCGCGTGGACGATCTGCGCGAAGATGTCGACCCCCGAGTACGTCGTTCCCAGCGGGTGCGCCAGGCTGTAGAACGCGCCGAGAAGCGCCGGTCCCTGATTGGGTTGCGGTTCGGGGACGAGCAGCACGCCGACGGTGCCCATCAGCACGTACCCGGCGATGATCACCGCGGAGAACAGCGCGCGCCGGTCGCTCATGACGATGCTCGCGGGCGCGACGACGACCTCCTCGAACGATCGCCGGTAGCGCTCGCGCCGCGAGAGGTTCGTGCCGGCGACGGTCTCGAAGTCCGACTGGGCGGCGTTCGCGCCGGTCCCCTCAGTAGGACTCACTGTTCTCACCTCCCTTCGCCCGCGGATCGACGTAGCCGTACGTCAGGTCGGCGACGAACACGCCGATGGTGACGGCGACGGCGATGATCATGAACGCCCCCATCATCACGGGGTAGTCCCGCTGCCCGATGGCCTGGATGAGGTAGTAGCCGACGCCGGGGTAGGCGAAGATCTGCTCGAGGATGACCGACCCGCCGAACATGAACCCGATCGAGATGAGCAGCCCCGTGTACATGGGGAGGATGGCGTTCCGCCCGACGTACCGGAGCGCGATGCGGCGCTCGGGCAGGCCGCGCAGGCGCGCGACCCGGAGGTAGTCCTCGCCGAGGACGCGGATGCTGTTGCCCCGCATCGTCAGCGCCCAGCCGCCGAAGCTGGCGACGACCAGCGAGAGGATGGGGAGCGCGCCGTGATACAGGACGCTCAGGACGAAGTCGAGGTTCGGGCCGACCGGGACGCTCGACGCGTACCGACCGCCCGTCGGGAACAGGTCGAACCGGTACCCCAGGAACGCGATGAACAGGAGTCCGATGACGTAGAAGGGGATGGAGTTCGAGACGAGCGACACCGCCGTCGCCCCCGTGTCGAAGCGGCTCCCCTCCCGGTAGGCCATGAACGCGCCCAGCGAGACGCCGATGACGAATTGAACGAACAGCGCCGACGCCATCAGGAAGACGGTCCACGGTAGCGCCGGGCCGAGGACGGCGGTCACCGGCTCGTTGTACCAGATGGAGGTCCCGAAGTCGAGGTGGAGAACGTCCCAGACGTAGTCGACGTACTGGACGTACAGCGGCTCGTCGGTGGCGATGTTGGTCTGCGCGGCGATGCGCTGGTTGATCTGCTCCTGCGTGAGGCCGCCGCCCTGCTGGATGAGCTGCGCCCGGAGGTAGTCGGCCGGCCCCCCCGGGAGGAGGCGGACGATGCCGAACGACAGCGAGACGACCGCGAAGACGGTGAACACCGCCTGCCCGGTGCGACGGAGGAGATAGCTCATGTGGTAGTGCCCCCCATCCCCCGTTACCCCTGTTTGGCCGTCCAGTCGCCCGTGCGCGGGAGCCACTCCGTCGGCCAGTACAGCTGGATCTTCTCGCTGTCCGCCGGGGGGACGTTCCAGTCGTCGGAGGTGAGGAACGTCTGGGCGAGTTTCTCCTGGAGCGGGAGCACCGGGAGCGTCTGGTTGGTGATCCAGGCGAGTTCCTGGATCTGCTTCAGCGCGGCCTCGCCGCTGCTCTCGGTGAGCGTCGTCACCAGTTCGCCGGGCGTGACCGACCGCGGCTCGCCCGACGGGTCCGACAGCGGGGGGACCTCGAAGCGCTCGGGCACCTTCCAGTAGTCGTTGGCGTCGGTGCTGTTGAACAGGAAGTCGAAGTGGAAGTACGGGTAGCTGTTGTCGTAGTCCGCCCACCCCTGCAGGCCGATGGTGAACTCGTGGTTCGTGTACACCTTCCCCCAGTAGGTCGAGGTGTCCTGCGCGTTGAGCTGGGACTTGATCCCGAACGACGAGAGCTGGCTCGTGACGGTCTTCGCGCCGGCCACCCAGTCGGTGAAGCCCGCGGGCGCGGAGATGTCGAGCTGGAGCGCCGCGCCGCTGCCGTCCTTCCACGTGCCGCCCTCCTTCGCGTAGCCGGCCGACTCGAGCAGTTCGGTCGCCTTCGCGGGATCTGGCTGGTACTTCTCGAACGTGTCAGCGACGCCCTTCAGCCACCGGTCCTCGATCGCGCCGCTGAACTGACCGGTGAGGCCGCTCGGGTACTTCACCGGGAGCTTCGAGTCCGTCCCGGCACCGGAGTTCTTCGCGACGGACTTCCGATCGATGACGTAGGCGAGCGCCTTGCGGACCTCGGGCTTCGCGAGGTGCTCGTTGCGGAAGTTGAACACCAGGCCGAGCCCCCAGTGGCGCGGGATGAGACCGACGTGGGTGTGCTCCGGTAGCTGCTTGAGCTTGTTCGCGGGCATGAACAGCGTCGCCGAACCGTCGGTCCGGTCGTTGATGAGCGCGTTCCAGCGCTTCTGGTTCGTCGGCATGTAGAGGTACTCCATCTTCGGGAAGTTGATGTTGCCCGCGTCCGGGTGGTCCTCGTACTTCGTGAGTAGCGTGCGCTGGCTGTCGGCGTCTTCGAACTTGAACGGGCCGTTTCCGACGGGGTCCGTGATCGCCGTGGTCTGTAGCTCGGAGATGACCTTCGAACGGGCCTCCTCCCCGCCGGCCTCGTCGGCCCGCTTCACGTACTCCCCGTAGACGCTGTCCTTCGCGATCAGCCGCTTCGGCTGGAGGTACGACAGGAGGATCTGCTCGTTGAGCTTCTGATTCAGGGCGATCTCGACGGTCTTCTCGTCCCGCTTCGTCACCGCCTCAGCGATGTCGTCGACGTACTGTTGCAGCGACCCGCCGGTGTACATGTCCAGTTTCAGCTGGTTGACGACGTCCGTCGCGGACACGGGCGTCCCGTCGTGCCACGAGAGGCCGTCTCGGACCGTCAACGTCGCCGAGTCGTCGTCGAACGTCCAGTCCGAGATCGCGTACGGGTAGAACTTCTGCTCGGCGATATTGTAGCGCATGAACCGGTCCCACAGCATGCGGCGCGGTTCGGCGAAGTTCTTGCTGTTCCAGGGGTTGTACTGGGAGTCCTGCGGAACCGCCCACTGGGCGAACGTCAGCGCCGTGTCGGTCGATCCGTCGCCGCCCCCGCCGCCGCCACCGTTGTCGCTCGCCGCGCGACGGCCCCCACAGCCCGCCAGTGCGCCCGCGATCCCGGTCGCTCCGAGGACCTTCACGAGACCACGCCGGCTCAGTCCGCCGGCGGTTCCTCCTTGGTCATCTTTCGTCATAGTCCGACTATCCGTGTGGAATGGAGGTATATATAAATTGGGGTGTAATACTACCACAACATTTTTTCACCGTTCGGGGACCTGCGTCGCCGCGTGCTCGTTCCGGTCGCGCGAGGCTCTGTGCGCGGTCACGACCTGAACCTCCCGAGCGTACTTCCGAAACGGCCCGACGGTCAGTTACTCCTCCCGGAGTACGTCCAGTCCGAATCTGCCGGAGTCATCAGCGTTCGAGAGGTAGAGAGAAACCGCGAGAACGTAGCGCGAGTCGCGGCGACCGGGTGGGGGATACGGTCGGCGGACGCCCGGGGGACTCACAGACCGCGTCAGGGGCTCACCGATCGGCGTTTCGTCGGCGTTTCCGCGCCTCGCTACGCGTGCCGAGCGCGAACACCGCGAACAGTGCGCCGGCGAGTCCGATCCCCCCGCCGATGGCGAGGGTGTCCGCGAGATCGGCGTTCGGCGGGCTGCCCGTGCCCGCACCGCCGACGACGAGCGCCCCCTTCATCCCCATCGCCTCGTGGGGGACGCAGGCGTATTTGACGATCCCCCGGCGCTCGACCGTCCGTTCGAACGTGTGGCCGGCCTCGTCGGTCATCTCGCTCTCGAAGTCCCCGTTCTCGGCGGCGACGTTGTGTGCGCCCCCCTTCCCGGACCACTCCCACACGACAGTCGTTCCGGGATCGATCCGGACCGCCGGCGGATCGAACGCGAAGTGCCCCCCGTTTCCCTTCGCCCCGACGGTGATCCTCACCTCCTCTCGGCCGGTTCCGTCGACGGTGCCGTCGTAGTTCCCGGTGTTTTCGAACCAGCCCCCGTACTCCGGTTCGCCGGATGACTGCGCCGCCACGGGGGACGCGGCACTCGCAGCTAGCCCTACTGTCACGCCGCCAGCGGCCCCTCGCAGAACCGCTCGCCGGGTGACGGTCGGATCGGCGGGTGACGGCGACGCGGTCGTGGGGGTAGCGGTGGATCGAGGTGTACCCTCGACGCTCTCGTTCTGTTTTCCGTCCATGGTACGCGCAGGTATAGGAGGAGTGAGAGATAGCGGTGTGCGTCGGTTCCTATCGATCGAGAACGCGGGCGAACGCGTTCGGCGTCGATCGTATGTACGGCCGATCGACGCCGTCGAAGGCCGACCTTCGGAGGCGGATGTGCGCTCGCCCCACGAGCGCCAGTGACGACACCTCCCCCGGCGAGGACGCGAGACGAGTCCGAAGGTGTTCGCCCGGCTTCTACGCGGCTGGGAATCATCGTGGCGTATCGTGTCGACGGCACGCCACGCATCACGTGAGGGAAACACGATGACCGTAGCCGACCTCGAACGGGAGATGTTCGACGCACCGCTGGAGCCGGGAGAGCGAGCGCTCGGCGGCCTCGTCCTGGCCGTCGGCGTGGCCGGGCACGTCCTGCTCGGCGTCACCGCTGCCCTGTTCCTCTACGTACTGCTCCTGACGCTCGGAGCGTGAAGGACCTCGGGGGCGAGTAGTTCGAGGCGTCTTCGGCGTCTCGTCATCACGGAACTCCTCGATTTCCGTACGACCCCGAGGCGCTCGCCTCGCTCACCTGTAGACGGCCGTCACCGCCACGCGGCCGTCGGACGCGACTCCAGCGATCGATACGGATGGACACGACCGCTACGACCCGCGTACGAACACGTTCGGGGGTAGCGGCAGGGGCACCGGCGACGTGTACCGCGTATGAGCGTCGTTCCAGGAACCCTCGAAACCGATCGGCAGCCGCCGATGACGGTTCCGCTCCGTCACTTCGTCGTCGGCATCGGGTTTCTCCTTCTGGGTACACTCGTCGGTCTCGGCGTCGTCTTCGGCGTCGCTCCGGGGCGCGTCACCCTCGTGCACGTCCACCTCCTCCTCGCCGGCTGGATCTGCATCACGATCATGGGAGCGATGACGCAGTTCGTCCCCGTCTGGTCGGGCGTCCGACTCCACTCCCGGCGGCTCTCGACCGTCCAGTTGTGGCTGGTCGCCGGCGGCTTGCTCGGGTTCGCCGTCAGCCTCCTCGCGGGTCGGTTCACCTGGCTCCCGATATTCGGCGGCGCGATGCTGCTCGGCTTCTGGACGTTCGTGTACAACGTCGGCCGAACTCTCCTGACGCTCCCGTCCTACGACGTCACGGAACGCCACTTCGCGCTCGCGCTGGGGTTCTTCCTCCTCCTGACCACCCTGGGGTTCCTCCTCGCGGTCGATCTCGTCCGCCCCGTCTTCGCGCCGCTCTCCGTGGCTCGCGCGCGCGTCGTCCAGACACACGCGACGCTCGCCGTGTTCGGTGCGGTCGTCACGACGATCCTGGGCGCGCTCTACCAGCTCGGAACGATGTTCACCCAGACCGAACTGCACGGGATCGATCTCCCGTTACGCCGACTCGAGGAGGTTGGATACCCCCTCGGCGTTCTCCTCCTCGCGAGCGCCCGGCTGACCGACTCGGTGCTGCTCGGGCGTCTCGGCGGCGCGCTCGTCGTCGTCGCGCTCCTCGGATTCAGCGCGATACTCGGCCGTCGCCTCTACGAAACGCGGGTCGACCGGACGCCGATGCTCTCCCGGTACGCCGTGGTGGTACCCGCGCTTGCGCTGTGGGCGGTCCTCACCCTCCCGTCGTGGATCGAAAACCCGCTCGCTCGAGAGGCGACGTTCGGCGCACCGGGGACGGTCCACCTGCTCGTCCTCGGGGTCGTCGGCTTCGTCGTCCTCGGGACGCTCTATCACGTCGTCCCGTTCATCGTCTGGGTGCACCGCTACAGCAACCTGCTGGGGTACGAGGCGGTACCGATGATCGACGACCTCTACGACGGGCGCGTCGCTGCCGTCGACTTCGCGTTCTTCGTCACCGGAACGACCCTCCTCGTCGCCGGCGACCTCTCTCTCCTCCCGTCACCGGGTCCGGCGATCGGCGGCGCGTGTGTCCTGGTCGGTGCGGTCCTCTTTCTCGCGAACGTCCTGTGGGTCGTTCGCGAGCACAGCCCCCACTCCCTCGCCGGCGTCCTCTTCGGTACGTTCGCGACGGATCCGGATCGGTCGTCCGGAGACGGGGACGAATCGACCGGCGGTCAGTAACGCCGGAATCGAGATCGGAGAACGCCGATACGTACACAAACCCTTCGAAGATTCATAAATCGTAGATACATTCACGTCCCAGGTTTAGACCTCGATAGCGTTCGGTGCGAGGAAACAGAACGACGCTCCGAGACCCTCACCTCGCACCGCCAGAGATGTCGAACTCTCGGGCGTACGTAGCGCACCGTACACCCGCAGTCCCGCTCGCGGGCAATGATCGGCCCGCGAACGGGACCGTTCGTCACGTTCCTGGGGCGACGAGCGCCCGACTCCGCCGTGACGCGACGCCGATCGAACAAACTCGACGACGTTTACTCAAAATAGTGGATATTTTCCGATATTTTTTGACGTTCGGTCGGTCATTTCGACGAACGCGGAGAGAGGCGTCGCCGTGCTCGAGGGGAGCGCGCGCGAGCGGGGACGGCGATCCGTCGTCGACCGGCGTCAGACCGCGGAGCGACCGTCACCGAGTACGCCGGTCAACGCGTCCTGCATGGCGTCCCGCCGGTGTTTCCTGCGTTCGGCCTCGGAGAGGTAGTTGTCGAGCACGACCCCCGGGTCGGAACTCCCCTGATCGGCGGCGATCGGCGCGTAGCGATCGACGAGTCGCCGGACGGCGTCGCCGTAGAGCGAGTACCAGAACCGACGGCCCATCTTCGGCGTCGGCGTCTCGCCGGCGACGGTCACGTCGGCCCGCTCTGCGAGCGCGGCGAAGCGGCCGCGAACGGTGTCCGTCACGACGTGGCCGCCCGCCGCCGTTGCGGAGGGGAACAGGTATCCCCGCGCCCCCTCGTCGAGCGACGCGACGCGCCGTCGCAGTTCACCGACGCCGACGAGGAGCGCGACCGTCCCCGGACCGTTCTTCCGCTCGCCGTCGCCGAACGCGATGTACGGTCGCCCCTCGGACGGGTCGAGCACGAGCTGGTCGACGCGAAGCGCGCACAGCTCCGAGGGGCGAAGCCCCCACCCCGCGAGACCGACGACGAGCAGACGCTCCTCGAGCGTCTCGCACGCCCCGTACAACGCCCGAACGTCGTCCGCCGAGAGCGCGGGGTTGTCCCACTCCGGGCGATCCCAGCCGAAGCGGTTCTCCATGCGCTCGAGCGGGTTGTAGACGGCGCGACCGGCGTCGACGAGGTAGTCGTAGAACCGCCGGACGTCCTCGAGGTACTTGAACTTCGAGGCGGTCGTCCCGAGGACCTCGTGGAGCACGTCGAAGACGGCGAGCGCCCGGTCGATCTCGTCGGGCCGGTCGCGCTCCTCCAGCAACGCGCCGAGGAGGTTCGACGTCCCGTGGACGTCCGCGTAGAGTCGGACGTACTTCTTCAACCGGGACCGAATCGGCAGGACGGTCGTCCGGGGGTGGCCGCGCCGGTCGCGCAGCTCGTCGACGTAGCCGTCGAGCGTCCGCCGAGTCGGATCGTGATCGATACCCCAGTAGTCTTCGTCCCCCTCGCGTCCCACGTCGAGGCGATCGTAGAACTCCCCCGGCGTGAGCCCGTGATCGCGCCGGAGGGCCTTGATGAACCCCGAGAAGCCGTGCTCGACCATCCACGCGTACGGCGGGCGGTCGCGTTCCGGATCGCGGTCGTCCGCCTCCATCGCCGGCGCGACCTCGGTCCAGTAGAACCGTTCGAGGTCGTCGAGATCCCGGGTGGTCCAGCGATAGGTCATGCGGTCCTCGGAAACGCAGGAGGCGATCGGGTGGTGGTGCGAGTCGCGCCGAACGGGTGAAGGCGGTTCGCCGCGTCCCGACCCGGTGCTGAGAGTGGCATGAACGTCAGGTAGACCGAACGAGTCGGCGTACTTAGTAGTTTGCTTGTTCGGTTGTCTGCGCGAGACAACCGAACAAGCCAATTTTCCGCGGAATAGCACCGCCCACACGTAAATCATATGTTGCTATATAGAATTCCGATCGCCGGGGCCCGTTCGACGAACCGAGTCGGGAGAGTCGTCCGTTTCCGATCGACGGGAGGTGAGAGATTCCGGACGCACCTCGGGCGATGCGCCCTCGCGGGCCGACACCGAGGGGAAGCATCCCACTGATCCGAGCGGCCCGAGGGTCAGACCGTCCGAGACGGGGGTAGCGCCGTCGACGAAGTCCCGCGTTCGTCGGTTCCGAGGTACACGAAACGCTTTTACGAGGTCTCCACGAATCGGTTCACCGGACGTTACCATGTCCCGAGCACCCTTCGACAGCGAGGAGTACGAGCGGCGGATCGCCCGGACGAGAGAGCGGATGGCCGAGGCGGACCTGGACGCGATCGTGGTGAGCGACCCAGCGAACATGAACTACCTCACCGGATACGACGGCTGGTCGTTCTACGTCCACCAGGGCGTCGTCGTCACCCGGAACCGCGACGAACCCGTCTGGATCGGCCGGGAGATGGACGCCAACGGCGCGCGGGCGACGACCCGCCTCGACGAGGAGAGCATCGTCGCGTACAGCGACGACCACGTCCACTCGCCGCACGACCTCCACCCGATGGACGCCTTCGCGACGGTGCTCTCTGATCTCGGCGTGGACGACGGCCGGATCGGACTGGAGATGGACGCGTACTACTTCACCGCGAAGTCGTACACGCGCCTGCGGGAGAACCTGCCGGAGGCGTCGTTCGAGGACGCGACGCTGCTGGTCAACTGGGTGCGCGTGAAGAAATCGGAGCGGGAACTCGAGTACATGCGTCAGGCCGCCCGGATCTCCGAGAACGCGATGCGGGCAGGCCTCGACGCCGTCGAGGAGGGGGTCCCCGAGTACGAGGTCGCCGAGGCCATCTACTCGGCGCTCGTCGACGGGACCGACGAGTACGGCGGCGACTACCCCGCCATCGTCCCGCTCATGCCGTCGGGCGATCACACCGGCACGCCGCACCTGACCTGGACCGACCGCCCGTTCGAGGACGGCGATCCGGTCATCGTCGAACTGTCGGGGTGTCGCCACCGGTATCACTCGCCGCTCGCCCGGACTGCGTTCGTCGGCGATCCCCCGGCGGAGATCGAGGAGACCGCCGAGGTCGTCGTCGAGGGGATGGAGGCGGCGCTGGACGCGGTCGAACCCGGGGTCACCTGCGAGGCGGTCGAGCGCGCCTGGCGGGACACCGTGGCGAAGTACGGCATCGAGAAGGGCGACCGCATCGGCTACTCCATGGGGCTGGGGTACCCGCCGGACTGGGGCGAGCACACCGCGAGCCTCCGCCCCGGCGACGAGACGGTCCTGGAGGAGAACATGACGTTCCACACCATCCCGGGGCTGTGGTTCGACGACTTCGGGGTGGAGCTGAGCGAGACGTTCCGCGTCACGTCGAACGGTGCCGAACCGCTCGCCGACTTCCCCCGGCGGTTGTTCAGCGTCTGACCGCCCCGGGGCTCCCCACGGGTACCGAGGTATCGACGGCCGTCAGCGCGATCCCGGGTCGAGCACCAGATTTTCCAGTTCCGCCCCCGCGTCGAGTCGCTCGACGTTCCGCGCGACGATGTCGGCGAGGCGCTCCCAGTGTCTCGGCGTGTGTCCCCCCGTGTGCGGCGTGACGAGGCAGTTCCCGAGGGTCCAGAGCGGGTGATCCCCGGGGAGCGGTTCGGGGTCGGTCACGTCGAGGGCGGCCCCCCGGATCGCGTTCGAGCGGAGCGCGGCCACGAGCGCGTCGGTGTCGACGATGCCCCCGCGGGCGACGTTGACGAGCACCGCGTCGGGCCGCATCGTCGCGAACTCGGCCTCGCCGATCAGTCCCCGCGTCGCGTCGGTGAGCGGGCAGGCGAGCACGACGTACTCGCTACGCGAGAGTGCGTCGTGGATCGCGTCGTCGTCGAACCCCACGACCTCGTCGGTCGGACCGCCCTTCGAGGGGGTGTAACGGACGCCGATCGTCTCCACCTCGAACCCCCGGAGGCGCTGTACGAGCGCCCGGCCGATCGATCCCAGCCCGACGACCGTGACCGTGCTGCCCGTGAGTTCGCCCGACTGGAAGTGCCGCCACTCCGCGCGCTCCTTGCGACGCCACCCCTCGTGGAGTCGGCGGGCGAACACGAGCATGTTACCGATGGCCTGCTCCGCGATGCCCGGGGCGTGGATGCCGCCGGCGTTGGTGACGGCCACCCCGCGTTCGGCGAGGGCGTCCATCGGGACGTGGTCGGTGCCGGCGAACGTGCAGGCGAACAGTTCGAGGCGCTCGGCGCGGTCGAGCAGGTCGTCGTCGACGGTGATGCCCGTGACGACCCGCGCGCTCGAGACGAGTTCGCGCTCCCGGTTCGGCGTCCGGGCGAGCGCGACCGCCCGGTCGGGAAGGCGCGCTCGCAGTTCCTCAGCGTACGATTCCATCGACAGCCCTTCCGTCCCCTCGCGGAGGACGACGATTTCGGGGTTCTCGGTCATGTGACAGTCTCGCGGTAGTCGGACGATGGCGAGTTCGAACCTTAGTCCTTTGCGTGTTCGGCGGCGGGCGGAGCGGCCACAGTTAAGTGGGCGGTACGTGATAGTGACACGCATGGCAGAGTCGATACGCGGGCGACTGAGCGACCTGCGACGCGACCTCCACCGGTACCCCGAGCCCGGCTGGTGCGAGTTCTACACGACCGCCCGACTGGTCGAGGAGCTAGAGGGGATCGGCGTCGACGAGATCGCCGTCGGCGCGGAGGCGTACGACCCCGACGACCGGATGGCCGTCCCGGCGGCGGACGAACTCGACGAGTGGTTCGACCGCGCGCGGGACCGGGGGGCCGATCCCGCGCTCCTCGAACGGATGGCCGGCGGAAACACCGGTGTCGTGGCCGTCCTCGACCGGGGCGAGGGGCCGACGGTCGGCCTCCGGGTCGACATCGACGGGCTCTACGTCGAGGAGGCGGCCGACGAGGGCCACGTCCCGACCGCCGAGGGGTTCCGCTCGGAGACCGGCGAGACGATGCACGCCTGCGGCCACGACGCCCACATGACCTGGGGGCTCGCCGCGATCGAGGCGATACGGGAGCGGGACTTCGGCGGACGGCTCGTGGTGTTCTTCCAGCCCGCCGAGGAGGTGTCGGGCGGGGGTCACCCGATGGCCGAGAGCGAGTACGCCGCCGACCTCGACTACCTGTTCGCCGTCCACGTCGGTCTCGACCACCCGACCGGCGAGGTCGTCGCCGGCATCGAGCGCCCGCTGGCGATGTGTCACGTCGACGTGACGATCCGCGGCACGTCCGCCCACGCCGGGAAGGCCCCCAACGAGGGCGACAACGCGATCCAGGCGCTCGGCACCGCCATCCAGAACGCCTACGGCATCCCCCGCCACGCGGACGGGATGACGCGCGTCAACGTCGGGCGGGTCGAGGGCGGTACCGCGAGCAACGTCGTCGCCGACCGCGTCGAGGCCGTCGCCGAGGCGCGCGGCGAGACGACGGCGCTGATGGAGTACGCGAAGGATCGCCTCCGTCGGACGTTCGAGACCGCCGCGGAGATGCACGGCTGTGCGGCCGACGTGGAGGTCGTGAGCGAGAGCCCGCGCGCCGACAGCGACCCCGAACTCGTCGAGGTCGTGGCCGACGTCGCCCGCGGCGTGGACGGCGTGGACGCGGTCGTCCCGACCGCGGACTTCGGCGCGAGCGAGGACGCAACCTTCCTCATGCGGCGCGTCCAGGAGGCGGGCGGGCTGGCCGCCTACCTCGTCGTCGGCACCGACCACCCCACGAGCCACCACACGCCGACGTTCGACGTGGACGAGCGCAGCCTGGAGACGGGCCTCGACGTGCTCGTCGGATCGATCCTCGCCGCCGCGGAGGACGGACCGTGAGCCCGTCGTCGGGCTCCGACGGCGCGATCCCGGCGGCGGACGAGGTCGTCACGCTCGCCGACGTCGAAGACGCCCGCGACCGCCTCGCGGACGTCGTCCACCGGACGCCCGTCGACGGGTCGACCACGTTCGCGGAGCGCAGCGGCGCGGCCGAGGTCTGGCTCAAGCTGGAGAACACACAGCGCACCGGCTCGTTCAAGATCCGCGGCGCGTACAACGCGATGGCCCGGCTCCCCCCGGCGGTTCGGGAGCGCGGGGTCGTCACCGCCAGCGCCGGCAACCACGCGCAGGGCGTCGCGCTCGCCGGTCGGCTGCTCGGCGTCGACGCCACCGTCGTCGTCCCCGAGGTGACGCCCGCGGCGAAGATCGAGGCCACGCGGGGCTACGGCGCGAGCGTCGTCGTCGAGGGGGCGGACTACGAGCGGTCCTACGAGCGCGCGCTCGACCTCGCGGAGGGGGAGGACCTGGCGTTCGTCCACCCGTTCGACGACGGGGACGTCATCGCCGGGCAGGGGACGGTCGGCCTCGAACTCGGGGAGCAGGTCCCGGGGCTCGATACCGTCCTCGTCTCGATCGGCGGCGGCGGGTTGATCTCCGGGATCGCGACGGCCCTGAAGGCGCGCGACCCCGACGTGCGCGTCGTCGGCGTCCAGCCCGAGGGGGCCGCCCACGCGAAGCCGTCGCTCGACCGCGGCGAGATCCACGTGCGCTCCGAGGTCGACACCGTCGCCGAGGGGATCGCGGACGCCCGGCTGCTGGAGCGGACGTTCGCCGTGATCCGCGAGCGCGTCGACGACGTCGTGGCGGTGCGCGACGCCGACCTCGCGGTCGCCACGGCCATGCTCGCCGAGCGGGCGAAGACGGTCGCGGAGGCGGCCGGCGCTGCACCGGTCGCCGCGCTCCTCTCGGGCGCGGTCGACGTCGAGGGCGAGCGGGTCGCCGCCGTCGTCTCCGGCGGGAACGCGAACCTCACCGACCACGCCGAACTCGCTCGAATGGGCCTCGCGGAACTCGGTCGCTACGCCGAGGCGCGCCTCGAACTCGCGGGGTGGCCGACCGTCCTCGGCGACGTGACCCGGACGGTCGAGGACCGCGGCGCGGAACTCGACGCCCTCGAACGCGCTCGACCGGGCGCGGGCGACGACCCCAACCGCACGCCGGTCCGGATCGGCGTCGAGGGGAGCGGCCCCGCCCACCTCGGGGACGTGCTCGACGCGCTCGACGACCTCGACGGGTGCGCCGTCGTCGGGCACGGTTCGGACGGCGATCTCAGGTAGCGGGCGTCGCCGCGACCGCCGCCATCGCCTCGCGGAGGATGCCGACGCCCATCTCGATCTCGCGTTCGGTCGCGTCGAGCGGCGGGAGCAGGCGGACCGTCTTCTTCCCGCACCCGAGGGTGAGCAACCCGCGGGCGAGCGCCGCCTCGACGACGGCGTCGCGGCGCTCGGGCGTGTCGAACTCGACGGCGAGCATCAGCCCCAGCCCGCGCACGTCGACGACGCCGTCGGGCGCGCCGTCGCGGAGGAGTTCGGTCGCCTGTCGGCCCCGCTCGGTCGCGTTGTCGAGGAGGTCGTGCTCCTCGATGGCCTCGAGCGTGAGCGCCCCCTGCATCGAGGCGAGGAGGTCGCCGCCGCCGAACGTCGACCCGAGGCGGTTCTTCTCCGAGGGGAATATCTCGGCGCGCGAGATCGTCGCGCCCACGCGCAGCCCCTTGGCGCTGGCGATGACGTCGGGTTCCATCGGGTAGTGGTCGGCGGCCCACATCTCGCCGGTGCGGCCGACGCCCGACTGGATCTCGTCGACGATCAACGGGATGTCGTACGCCGCGCAGACGTCGCCGACCTCGGCCGCGAACTCCCGGTTCGGAAAGCGGTAGCCGCCCACGCCCTGGATCGGTTCGAGGATCACGAACGCGACCTCCTCGGGGTTGACGTGGCCGCCCTCCGGCGCGAACGTGTCGCGGAACAGCGATCCGCCGCCGCGGGCGAACCCGCACTCGCAGGTGTCGGCGTCCGCGCAGTCGCAGAACGGGAGCGTCCTGACGCCGGCGATCTCCGGGTAGTGGCGCGTGTACACCTCCTTCGAGTTGGTGAGAGAGAGGGTGCCGAGGGTGCGGCCGTGGAAGCTCCCCTCGAACGCGAAGGCGTACTTGGCCGCGGGTCTGTGGTCGTGGGCGATCTTCGTCGCGTTCTCGACGGCCTCCGCGCCGGAGTTAGAGAGGAAGACGGTGTCCATCCCGTAGTGGTCCGAGACCTCGACCAGCCGCTCCATCAGGTGGCTGGAGCCGGGGAACGCCGCCGTCTCCGGGTCCGCCCCCGCGCCGAAGTACATGTCCTGCCCGGCGATCTTCATCGGCTCGACGAGGTCGAACTCACGCAGTCTAGAGAGGATCTTCTCGTTGTTGTAGCCGAGCGGCGCGGCACCGATGTGACACGTGAAGTCCAGCAAGACGTTACCGTCGACGTCGGTGACGAACGGCCCGTCCGCCTCGGCGGTGACGTCCCAGACGAACTCGTGTGAGTACTCGCTCGGGGCGGCGTGCTCCGCGTGGAACTCGATCCACTTCCGCGCGTTCGGTCCCGGTAACGCGCCCGTGTCGGGCGCTGCGCTGTGCCGGTCCATGGCGAAGGAATGGAGACACCGTCAATTAAACCTTGGTGTCGGGTACGTGTCTATATCTGACGGACGCTCGATCGTCCGTCGAGCGCCCTCAGTCGTCGTCGGCCGAGCGAGTGGGGCTCACCTGCGTCTCGCCCCTGCTCGTCGACCCGATGAGCGTCGTCCGATCCTGAAGCAGGACGCTCCCGTACTCCTCCCGGAAGGTCTTGACGAGGCCGAGCACCGCGACGAGACAGACGACCGCGAACGGCGCGCCGGTGATGATCGCCGCGGACTGGAGCGCGCGGACGCCGCCGATGACCATCAGGATCGACGCGACCGCCCCCTGGAGCACCGCCCAGAAGACGCGGTTGATCGAGGAGGGGTGCTCCTCCCCGCCGGTCGTCATCATCGAGACCGCGAGCGTCGAGGAGTCGGCCGACGTGACGAAGAACGTCGTCACGAGGATCAGGAAGACGAACAGGAGGGCGTTCCCGACGACCGGGAGCGATCCGAAGAGGACGTAGCCCGAGACCGCCTCGCCGTACTCCGTGACGGGGCCGAGGACGTTCGCGGCTCCGGTGTTCTGCATGATGACGGCCGACCCGCCGACGATCACGAACCACGGGATCGTCGCCATCGAGGTCGCGCCGATGCCGGCGAACGCGACCTCGCGGACGCTCCGGCCGCGCGAGATGCGGGCGATGAACAGGCCGGCGAACGGCGACCACGCGAGCGGCCAGAGCCAGTAGAAGACCGTCCAGGCGTTCGCCCACTCGCCGCCGCCGGTGAAGTGGGTGAACAGGCTCATCTCGAAGAAGTCGCCGACGAACCCGCCCATCGCCTGCGTCCCGAGTTCGAGGATCCGGACCGTGGGACCGAAGAGCAGCGTGGCACCCATCAGCAGGAGGAACACGACCATGTTGAAGTTCGAGAGCCGCCGGATCCCGCGGTCGACGCCCAGGACCAGCGAGACGGTGAAGATGACCGTCATCCCGGTGATGACGAGGATCGTTCCGACGTCGCCGAGCCGGATGCCCCACTGGAACTGGAGCCCGGTGATGAACTGGCTCCCGATGAAGCCGAGCGACGTCGCGACGCCGCCGATCGTCGCGAACACCGCGAGCACGTCGACGACCTTCCCGAGCCAGCCGTCGACGTTCTCCGCGCCGACGATCGGCGTCAGCACCGCCGAGACGCGGAGCGGGGCGTCGTAGTTGTAGACGTAGTACCCGATCCCCAGTCCCATGACGGTGAAGCAGGACCACTGGGTGAGACTCCAGTGGAACAGGGTGTACTGGACCGCGATCGGCATCGCCGCCGCCGTCTTCGCCTGCGCGTCGTACAGCGGCGGGACCGTCGAGTAGTGAAACAGCGCCTCGGCCGGGCCCCAGAAGACGATCCCCGCCGCCAGCCCGGCGGAGTACATCATCGCGAAGTACGACAGGTAGCTGTACTCCGGATCCTCCTCTCCCAGCCGCAGGTTCCCCCAGGGGCCGAAGATGAGAAACCCGAGAAAGAGCACGAACCCGAGCATGACGACGAGGAAGAACCAGTTGAACTGCGCCAGGATCCACACCCGGAGGCCGTCGACGAGCCTGTACGCCGTGTCGGGACTCAGCGCGAAGGCGGCGACGAACAGGAGCGTGATCGCCGCCCCGAAGCCGAACACCGTCGGCTCGATCTCGTCGACGAACTCCGCGACGGGTCCGTCCCCGTCGGAGAGGCTCACGGGCGATCACCCCGCCCCCGGCGCGGGGCGGCCGAACGGATCGACCCGTCCGGACGGCTCCGTCCGCCGTCTGCCCCCCGTGATCGGCTCGCGCGCTGTACCCCCGTCCGTCCGCCTGCGTCGTGATTCGTGTGAGTCATGGACGTACCCTCCGTTACCGTGTCGTTCGGTGCCGTACGTCACGTGCATCGCGAATGAGATGGATAAAGGTTACGGTGAACGGCGTCACGGTCCCGAAGACCGTTCGCTGCTCCGGACGGTCGAGGTCGACGGTCGAGGTCGATGAGCGAGAGGTGACGATCGGGGCGCTCGACGTCAGCCGAGGTGGGCGACGGCGTCCATCTCGACGCGGACGTCGCCGGGCAGTCGCGACACCTCGACGCACGCCCTGGCGGGCGGGTCGCCCGGGAACGCCGCGCCGTAGGCCTCGTTGACGCGGTCGTAGTCGTCCAGGTCGGTGAGATAGACCGTCACCGTGACCACGTCCGCCAGGCCGTCGCCGCCCGCCTCGGAGACGACGGCGGCGACGTTGTCGAGCACCCGCTCGGTCTGGCTCCGAACGTCGCCCTCGACGTCCTCGCCCGTCTCCGGATCGACGGGTCCGAAGCCGGAGACGTACAGCGCGTCGCCGGCTCTGACCCCCTGCGAGTACGGGTTGTCGTTGCGCGGTGCCTCGTCGGTGGTGATTCGCTTCGTCGGCATGTGTTCGGGTGGTTCGGTTGGACGGTTTCAGTTGGATGGTTTCAGTCGGTGCGAGGGGTAGGACCGGCCCGTTCAGACCCGCCGTGTCCCCGCGGTGACGGACTCCACGGCGTCGACCACGACGTCCATCGCTGTCTCGGCCAGGTCCTCCGTGAGCACGAGCGGCGGGAGCAGGCGGAGGACGTTCCCGTGCCGTCCCGCCTTCCAGACGAGGACGCCGCGCTCGAAGCAGTAGTCCTGGACGGCGTCGGCCGCGTCGTCGTCCGGAGCGCCGTCGGCGTCGACGAACTCCGCGCCGACGAACAGGCCCCGCCCGCGCACGTCGACGACGCGCGGGTTGCCGTCGGCGGCCTCTTCGAGGCGCGTCCGGAGGTACGACCCGACCTCGCGGGCGTGCGCCAGCAGGTCGTGCTCGCGGACGTACTCGATCGCGCGGGTGCCGGCGCGCATCGCGACGACGTGGCCGCGGTAGGTGCCGGCGTGGTCGCCGGAACCCCACGTGTCCAGGTCCTCGCGGTAGATCGTCGCCGAGAGGGGGAAGCCGGTCCCGCCCAGCGCCTTCGCGGACGTCATCACGTCGGGCGTGACGCCGTCCCACTCGCAGGCCCACCACTGGCCGGAGCGACCGAGGCCGCTCTGGATCTCGTCGAACACGAGCGGGACGCCGTTGTCGTCCGCGAGGTCGCGCAGCCCCCGGAGGAACCCCTCGGGGGGGACGACGACGCCGCCCTCGCCCTGGATGGGCTCGACGAAGATGCCGGCCGGGTTCGCGAGGCCTCCGTACGGGTCCTCGAGGATGGCCTGCACCTCCTCGAGCGAGTGATCGACCGCCTCCTGGGGGTCCTTGTCCATCTCGATCGAGTTCGGGTAGGGGGCGTGAACCACGTCCGAGAGCAGGGGCGCGTAGCGCCCCTTGAACCCCTTATTGCCGGTGAGGCTCATCGCGCCGCTGGTCGCGCCGTGGTACGCGCCGCGGAAGGCGATGAGACCGGTCCCGCCCGTGTTGTGCTTGGCGAGCTTGATCGACGCCTCGACGGCGTCGCTCCCGGTCGGCCCGCCGAAGACGACCCGGTTGTTCCCCCGGAGGTCGCCGGGGGCGATCCCGTCGAGCGCCTCGATGAGTTCGAGGCGCGCCTCGGTCGGGAAGTCGACCGTGTGGACGAGCTTGTCCGCCTGTTCGTGGACCGCCTCCAGCACGTAGGGGTTCGCGTGGCCGACGTTGAGCACGCCGATGCCGGCGAACATGTCGATGAACGTGTTGCCGTCGACGTCGCGGACCGTCGCGCCCCTCCCCTCCTCGAACGCGATCGGGAGGTCCTCGGGGTACGCGACCGCGCTGCTGTCGATCCGCCGCTGTTTCTCCAGTAGCGCACGGGACTTCGGACCAGGAACCGCGTCCACGCTCGGCGCGTCGTCGTAGTGGAGTTCGTCTATCGGTGGGCCTGCGGCCATGTCCGAGAGCATGAGAAACAGTCGTAAATAGTTTGTCCACGACTCCCGCGGCGGATGGACGCAGGGGCCACACCCGTCGACGCGGGGATGGCGAACCGCGGTCCGTCCCGCGGGTGCGCGAACCGCAGTCGTGAACCGCAGTCGTGAACCGCAGTCGTGAACCGCGATCGGCGCGTGAACCGCAACCGATTTGACGGTTCGCGGACGACGCTCACGCCAATGCTACACACGCAAGGTCGACTGCTCACGGTGGACGTGGGGGCGCGGGAGACGCGGACCGAGGCGATAGACGACGTGCTCGAGTCGTACGTCGGCGGCCGGGGCGTCGCGACGAGGCTCGCCCACGACCGCATCCCGTTCGACGCCGATCCCTTCGGCCCGGAGAACCGCCTCTACTTCGCGACGGGGCCGATGCAGGCGTCGAACATGAGTTTCACGGGGCGGACGAACTGCACCGCAGTCTCGCCGCTGACCGACGGCCTGCTCTCGTCGAACGCCGGCGGGTTCCTCTCGCGGAACTTCGCTGACACCGGGTACGCGGCGGTCGAACTCGTCGGCGCGAGCGACGACCTCGTCGTCGTCCACGTCACCGACGAGGGCGTCGAGTTCGAACCGGTACCCGACCTCGAAGGCGCGACCGTCCCCGAGACCCTCTCCTACCTCGACGCCGAGCACGGTATCGGCGCGGATCAGACGGCCGTCGTCGGTCCGGCCGGCGAGAACCGCGTCCGCTTCGCCTCGATCATGACCAGCGGGGAGCGGGCGTTCGGTCGCGGCGGCCTCGGTGCCGTCCTCGGCGCGAAGAACGTGAAGGCGCTCACCTTCGGCGGCGACTCCGCGCCCGAGATCGAGATCCCGGCGACGCAGATGGAGATCCACCGCGAGGCCGCTACCGACGACCACATCATGAAGCGCCAGGGGACGGTCGCGGTGATGGACCTCGCGAACGAGGTGAACGGTCTACCCTCCTACTACTTCTCCGAACAGCAGTTCGCGGGCGTCGAGGGCATCAACGGCGACGCCGTCGAGGAGAAGAAGTACAAGAAGGGGACGTGTTCGGCCTGCGCGTTCGCGTGCAAGCTTCCGACGCGCGACGAGGCGGCGGGCGTCGAGACCGAGGGCCCGGAGTTCGAGGTCGCGATGGCGTTCGGGTCGAACGCCGGCGTCGACGACGTCGTCGAGGTGATGCGGTCGAACGAACTCTGCGATCGGTACGGGCTCGACGCCATCTCGGCGGGAAACACCATCGCCGCGTACCTCGCGAGCGAGGACGAGTTCGGTAACGCGGACCTGATACACGACCTCGTCGGGAAGATCGCCCGCCGCGAGGGGGTCGGCGACGCGCTCGCCGAGGGGATCGCCCGCGTCCACGACGACCTCGGCGTGGAGAACTGGACCGTGAAGGGACTCGACTTCGCCGCCCACGAGGGGCGCGTCCTCCACGGCCAGGCGCTCTCCTACGCGGTGGCGAACCGGGGGGCGGACCACATGTACGCGGTCTTCTACGCCCAGGAGTACCCGCTCGTCGACGAGTCGGACGCCATGGACCCGGTCGGACTGGAGGGAAAGCCCCGGCGACTGATCGAGAAGGAGAACCTGATGGCGCTCAACGACAGCGGGATCGTCTGTAAGTTCTCCCGGGACTACATGACTCCCGAGCGCTACGAGGCGCTGTTCGGCGCGGACTTCGAGGACCTCCTCGCGGTCGGGAGTCGGGTCGTCACGCTCGAGCGCCACTTCAACAACGAGCGCGGGTTCGATCGCGCGGACGACGTCCTCCCCTACGGGATCGAGGGGCTCGACGCGGCGATCGACGAGTACTACGACATCCGGGGGTGGACGGAGGCGGGCGTGGTCCCGGAGGAGGCCGTGCCGGCCTGATCGACTGATCGACTGATCGACTGATCGACTGATCGACCGAGGTGGCTCACGCCCCCTCGTCGGTCGCCGACGGCGCTCGGTACATCTCCCTGATCTCGCGCTCGAACGACTCGACCGCCCGTTCGAGCAGTTCGACCTGCACCGCCTTCGTCTCCTCGTCGACCGCGTAGGCCGGCCCGCTGAGGTTGAGCGAGCCGTACACCTCCCCGCGGGGCGACGTCACGGCCTTCCCGACGGCCCACAGCCCGCCGATGGCCTCCTCCCGGTTCTCTGCGTACCCCTGTTCCCGGACCCGCTCCAGTTCGGCGAACAGCTCGGCCCGCGTCGTGATCGAGTGCTCGGTCGCGGCCGGCAGGCCCCAGCGGTCGACGATCTCCCGGACGCGCTCCTCGTCGTACTGGGCGACGATCGCCTTCCCGGACGCGGTGGTGTGGACGTGGAATGGGCTCCCGTCGATCAGGAACCGCGGGGAGTTAGCGAAGTCGAGGTTGCCGTACAGCGAGACGACGCGGCCGTGCTCCTCGACGGTGAAGTCGGCGTCCAGGGTCGACTCCGCGGCGAGCCGCGAGACGGCCTCCTCGGCGATGCGGTAGTACTCCTTTCGCGTCCGCACGTAGTCGCCGAGGTGACAGAACTTCGCGCCGAGGTGGTAGCGGTTGTCCTCGTTGACGACGTAGCCGTACGCGGCGAGCGTGGTGAGGTGGCTGTGGACGGTGCTCTTCGCCAGCCCGGAGACCTCCGCGAGTTCGGCCAGGCTGGCACCTTCGAGTTCGAGGATGTGGTCCACTAGCTGGAGCGAGATGGCGGTCGTCCTGAGCCCCGGCGACGGGTCGGTTGCTACCATGCGCCGTATTCGGTTGGCCGACCCTAAAGTAGTATCTCCGAGGCGGCCAGGGCGTCGTCGACCTCGCGCGGCGTTCCCGACCTCACTACTTCACGATGAGTTCGCGCGGGAAGTCGGCGAACGTCTCCGCGCCGTCGCCGGTGACGCGGAACGACTCGCTGATCTCGATGCCGTAGTCGTCGAACCAGACGCCGGGGATCAGGTGGAACACCATGTTCTCCTCCAGGACCGTCTCGTCGCCGGGGCGGATGTTCGCCGTCCGTTCGATCCACGTCGGCGGGTAGCCGATGCCCGTGGAGTAGCCGATGCGCGACTCCTTCTCGACGCGCGTCCCCTCGATCCGCTCGCGCCAGGCCCGCTCGACCGCCTCGCAGGTGACCCCCGGTTCGACCGCGTCCAGCGCCGCCTCCAACCCCTCGACGATGACCGCCGCGGCCTCCCGGGCCTCCGCCGGCGGTTCCCCGAGGAACATCGTGCGCGCGAGCGGCGAGTGGTAGCGGTTCACGACGCCAGCGAGTTCGAGGATGACCGGTTCGCCCGCCTCGTACGCCTCGTCGGTCCACGTGAGGTGCGGCGATCCCGTGCCCCGACCCGAGGGCATGAGCGGGACGATGGCGGGGTAGTCGCCGCCGGTCTCCGCCGTCCCCGAGAGGAGCGCGTCGTACACGGCACCCGCGGCCTCGGACTGTCTGACGCCGACGTCGATGGCCTCGACGCCGACCCGCATCGCCCGCTCGGCGATCTTCCCGGCGTGGCGGTGGTAGTCGACCTCCCGGTCGCTCTTGACGAGGCGGACGCCGTTCACGAGCCCGGTCGCGTCGCGCAGGGTCGCCTCGGGGAGCGCCCGATGGAGCGCGCGGTACGCCCGCGCCGAGAGGTAGTACGCGTCCATCTCGACGCCGACGGTCGTCCCGGCGTCGCCCCGGTCGCGCAGGAGGTCCGCGACGAACTCCATGGGGTGGCGTTCGGCGTCGACGTAGTCGTCCGTGTAGAGGAGGACGTTCTCGTCGTCGAGCCACGTCGTCTCCGTCGCACACCGGTAGTCCTGCTCGCGCCACACGCCGACCGGCTGTGCCGACTCCGCCGTGACGATCAGGATCTGGGGGGTGTAGAAGGAGTAGGCGTCGTACCCCGAGAGGTAGTAGACGTTCGCCGGATCGGTGAGGAGGAGGACGTCGAGGCCGCGTTCTCCCATGCGCAGCTGCGTCTCTCGGAGTCGCTCCCGGTACTCCGCGTCGTCGAACGGTCGCCTGACTAGCTGACCCATACCACTCCCCTCTCGGACGGCCCCCATAAATCCTCCCCGCCCCGCCGGGGTCTGGCCCGGTCGTGCTCCGCGGACGCTCGCCGAGGGCGGCGACTCCCCTCACCGCTTAACGGTTCGCGAGAGCCGGACGGTTATACCATACCTTCACGATTAATCATAGTCGTCGGGGCGGTTCGGCCCCGACGACCCGGATCCTCCTCCTCTCCGGGAGGGCGGAAGAGGGAGGACGTGCGGTTGCGCGTGGTAACCGTTCGGCTGTCCGGAACGGCGTCGTACTGCGGCGTCGTTCATCCCCCGTCTCGACGGTCGACGCTCTCGTTCTCGAACCGTCGGAGACCTCTATTCCGGAAGGCCGAACGGTTAAATGGCGAGTCGATCCCTTCCGCCCCGGCGAACCCGCGTTCTCGGGGCTCGCCGATCCGATCGCGGGCGAGACGAGATAACAGGGATATATTTGTTAGGACCGCGGCGGTCGTCCGAAGGATCGTCGGCGCGGCGCGAGAGCCGAACGGTTTTATCCCATGAACGCGAACGTATCGTATGTCAAATTCAGGAACGAACGCTTCGGGGCTTCGACCGAAGGTCAAACGGACCATCGAGAAGTACGGCCTCGACGGCGTCGGTGCCGAACTCGAGGTCCGGTGGACGCGGGTGGACGACCGGTGGAGCCTCCGGGATCTCGCCGCGTGGTTCAACAAGCGGGCGCTGGAGGCCGCGCTGGCGGACGCCGGGATGGACACCGTCGACGAGGAACTCGACAACCTCTATCGGCTCCTGACCGACGACGAGGTGAGTTCCGCCTCGCGCATCCAGATCGAGCGACGACTGGAGCGCGCCGGGATCGATCCCGAGGAGCTACAGCGGGACTTCGTGTCGTATCAGGCGATCCGGACGTACCTGCTTAAGTATCGCGAGGCGGAGCGCGTCAAAGACGAGCGCAGCCAGCGCGAGAAGGTCAGACAGCGACTCGAAAAGCTCGCCGGGCGAACGTCCACGGTCACAGAGAGCCAGTTGGAACAGCTCCGGTCCGCCGAACAGCTGAATCTCGGCTCGTTTCGGACGATGGTCGACATCCGCATCTACTGCGAGGACTGCAACACGCAGTACACGGTGAACGAGTTGCTCGCGGCGGGGGGGTGTAACTGCGGGGAGTGAGTCTCGGGACGATCCGCATCCGTCCGTCTCCGCCCGGAACGCGCGCTGAGCGTACGCTGGCCGGCCTCGATCGCCGTGAGGGGTTACCCCCTTTCGGTGCACTTAAGTACGTCTCGGCAGTCACGGTACCCATGGAGCAACAGACCGAGGCCGCTGTCGACCTCGATGTTCGAAACATAGGAGGTATCGAAGCGACGTCGGTGTCGCTGACACCGGGCGTGAGCGTTCTCTCGGGGCGAAACGCGACGAATCGAACGTCGCTCCTTCAGGCGATCATGGCCGCGTGCGGCAGCGATCGCGCGTCGCTCAAGGGCGACGCGGAGGAGGGATCGGTCGAGCTGACGATGGGCGACGAGACGTACACGAGACAGCTCTCGCGGACCGGTAGTTCGCTCAGCTTCAGCGGGGACCCGTATCTCGACGACGCCGACGTCGCGGACCTCTTCGCGTTCCTGCTCGAATCCAACGAGGCGCGGCTGGCCGTCGCGCGGCAGGACGACCTGCGCGACATCATCATGCGACCGGTCGACACGGACCAGTTGCAGGCCGAGATCGAGCAACTCGAGGCTGAGAAGCGTCAGCTGTCGCAGGAACTCGACGAACTCGAGGGGCTCGACGAGCGCCTGCCGGAACTCGAGGAGGAGCGGACGCGTCTCGAACAGCGCCTCGAGGACAAGCGCGAGGAACTCGAGGAAACGCAGGCGGAACTCGAGGCGGCGGACCAGGACGTCGAGGAGACGCGAGAGGAGAAATCGGAACTCGAGGCGAAGTTCGACGAGCTTCGGGACACGCGCTCGCGGCTCGAGGACGTCCGCTACGACATCGACACGCAGCAGGAGCGCCTGAAGTCCCTGCGAGCGGACAGGGACGACGCGGAGAGCGATCTCGAGGACCTCTCTGAGACCCCCGCGGGCGACGTGGCCGACATCGAATCCGAGATCCGCACGCTCCGGGAGCGAAAGCAGCGTCTGGAGGCGGACATCAGCGACCTCCAGAACATCATCCAGTTCAACCAGGACCTGCTGGAGGAGGCGAACAGCGAGGTGTTCGAGGCGCTGAACGCCGACGACGGATCGACCGACGGGGCGGTGACGGATCAGCTCCTCGCGGACGAGACGGTCACGTGCTGGACGTGCGGCTCGGAGGTCGACGCCGACCAGATCGAGGGGACGGTCGATCGCCTCCGCGAACTGTCTCAGCGCAAGGTGGGGGACGTCAGGGACGTCGAGTCGGAACTGGACGACCTCACGTCCGAGAAGCGGACGCTCGAGCGCGAGCGACAGCGCCGCGAGCAACTGGAGCGCACGGTCGACAGGCTGGAGTCCGACATCGAGGAGACCGAAGCGCGGATCGAGGAGTTGGAGGCCAAGCGCGACGAGCTACACGAGGAGATCGAGTCCCTCGAGACCGCGGTCGACGAACTCGAGAGCACCGACTACAGCGAGGTGCTCGACCTGCACAAACAGGTGAACCAGCTCGAGTTCGAGATCGACCGCATCGAGAGCGACATCGACGACATCGACGACGAGACCGAGTCGATCGAGGGGCGACTCGACGAGCGCGAACAGATCGAGGCCCAGCGCGAGGAGATCCAGCACGAACTCACGGACCTCCGCACGCGGATCGAGACGATCGAGGAGGGGGCGATCGACGAGTTCAACGACCACATGGAGACGGTGCTCGACATCCTCGAGTACTCGAACCTCGAACGCGTCTGGATCGAGCGGACCGAACGGGACGTCCGCGAGGGCAGGCGAAAGGTGACCAAGGCGTCGTTCGACCTGCACGTTATCCGGGCGTCCGAGTCGGGTGCGGCCTACGAGGACACGATCGACCACCTGAGCGAGTCCGAGCGCGAGGTGACGGGCCTCATCTTCGCGCTGGCGGGCTACCTGGTCCACGAGGTGTACGAGACCTGCCCGTTCATGCTGCTCGACTCCCTCGAGGCGATCGACTCCGACCGCATCGCCACGCTCGTCGAGTACTTCGCCGACTACGCGGACTACCTGGTCGTCGCGCTCCTCGAGGAGGACGCCGCCGCGCTCGACGGCGACTACCACCGCGTGACCGAGATCTGAGGGATTAACACCCGTAGCGCTGTTATCGAATCCCGTAACGGTGGATCCCGGGCGGCCGACGTCGAAACCCGTCCAGGGCCCGGAGATTCGTACGTTATCGAACAATCTGGAAAGTACAGTGATACTAAGGGTTAGAACTATCTTCCCGTACTCACACGTGAAGTGTATGGACCACCTCGACGACGTTTCGACGGCGGCCCTTCGCCAGGCGCTCGACGAACTCGACGACAGTCGCCCGGCTCGCCGGTTGTTCGCGGCGATCGCCTACAAGCACGGCGTCACGCAGACGGAACTCGCCGAGTGGTTCGACGTCGAACGGCGGACGATCTACAGCTGGCTGACGCGGCTGGAGGCCGACGCCGAGTCGCTGGATCGCGTCGTGTACGACGCTCACCGCTCCGGCAGACCGCGCAAGCTCACCGACGACCAGTGTCGCGAGTTGCGACGGACGCTCCGCGAATCGCCGGAGGCCGCCGGCTACGACGCGCCGGCGTGGACGCCGGCGCTCGTTCGCGACCACGTCCGGGACCGGTTCGACGTGGACTACTCGATCCCGAGTTGCCGACGCCTGATGAAGGAGGCGGGGCTCCGATACCGCCGGACGAAACGCGGCGACACCCGGTGGATGCCGCCGTAATCATCGTCCGTGCGGGTCTCGTTCGGACGAGCGCAGAATTCCGCACGCTGGACGGGAGCGTAGGGGACGCGGATCCACACCTCGACGGAATGTCGGGTTGATAAGAGAACGTACATTATCGGTGGCGATCGCCACCCGAACCACGTGAATCCTCGACGTTCGACGGGACCTGGTACGTAAGACGTGTTCGACGTAAACGTCGGTGGACAGGTTCCGATGGCGATCCCAAATAGCGAGCAGTTACTTCTATGCGGCACCGATCGAACATCTCGATGAGCGAGGGCGGTGATCGGATAGCGTTCCGGCTCGACATCCTCCCCGCCCTCACGGGCGAGAAAGCTCACCCATAGTCTTCCGTAAACGCACTCGCGAAGGCGGGGACGCGTTAGCGTGACGCGACGGAACCCTTCGCCGATCGGGGGGGTGTCGAGGTGCCGGTGTCACCTGTAAAAAGGATGTCGGCGACCCCCGGGGTCGACGGGCGGTGCAGGTGGCCGTCCGACGCGATCCGGGAGACGTCGTTCGACGGCGGCCCGAAGCGGGACAGTCCGACTCGTCCGTCAGGTCGCCTCTCGGTCGTCGGGGAACTCGATGGACTCGACGATCACCCGCTGGGCCTCGACGTCTTCGAGGATCGCTCCCCAGCCGCCGATCCCGTACTCCTCGCCGTCGGCTTCGAGAACGAGCGTGGCCTGACCGGCCAGGCTGGACAGCGTCGGCGGTGCCGTCGGGTCGTCGTCCGGCGCGGTCGCGTAGAGGGCGTCGACGATCTCGCCCCGTCGGTCGAAGGGTTCGCGCCGTCGGACCTCCGTGCCCCGAACGCGAGCGGTGACGTGAGCGCCGTCGGCCAACAGGGGGGCGACGTCGCGGATGCACTCGCGGATGTCGACGTACTCGGCCGGGAGACCGTCGTCGCGCGTCGTGTAGAGGATCGGCCACGATTCCCAGAGCGCCGCCTGGAAGTACCAGTGGAAGATGTACGTCAGCGTCTCGTCCTCGAAGACGACGCCGTACTGACCGACGGGACGCACGTGCGGCGCGAAGCAGGTGACGCTCCGATCGACGAGCGCGACGAACGGGGCGGGCAGGTGGCGGTGTCGCGCCTCCGTGACCGCCCCCCGGAGCGCCTCGTCGCCCGGCGGCTCGGTCGGCCGCTCCGGCGACGTGTTGAACGAGACCATGACGAACAGACCGTCGCGCATGGCGTCGCACAGCGCGGGGCGCAGCCGTTCGAACTGCTCGGGCGTGACGGAGAGCTGGACGCGGTTCTCGGCCTCGCGGATCGCCGACTCCGCCCGCTCGAAGGCCGTCTCGGTTCGCTTGAGGACGCTGATGCGGTGTCCCCCGACGCTCGCGCGCTGCCATCGATCCCTGATCTCCTCGGCGGTGTCGTCGAGCACCCGTGCCCGCTCTCGGAGTTCCTCGAAGATCTCGGTCGGCTCGCGAGCGCGTGCCCGCAGCGTGTCCTGTTCGTACGTCTCGACGTAGCCCCGCTCCTCGAGGTCGCGGAGGGTGTCGTAGATACGCGACCGGGGCACGTCGGCTTCCTCGGCGAGCGTCGTCGCCGCGGCCGTCCCCAGTTCCAGGAGCGCGACGTACGCCCTGATCTGGTACTTCGACAGCCCCGCCTCCCTCAACCCGTCGTACAGCTCGTCCTCGTTCATTCGCTTCGAATCCTCCAGGTGCTACGGCCTGGCTCGGCCCGATCCGCCCCCGCTCGAACCCTCCGACGACCGTCGACACTCGTGTTCACAGCAGTACCAACTAACAGAGCAACATTTATATACCTTTACTCTGAACGTGGATGCGAACCTCTGACATGACCCGGGAATCCACGACTCCGGCGGTATCGCGGCGGACCGTCCTCGAGGGGATCGGCGGTGCGGCCGCCGTCACCGCGCTGGCGGGGTGTCTGGACGGCATCTACGGCGGCGGTGGGGGAGGAACGAACGACGGATCGGGATCCGGAAACGGAAACGGGAGCGGAAGCGGCGGGACCTCCCGGATCACGTTCTGGACGACGCAGGTCGAGAACGACCGAAAGCAGGTCATCAGGGAGTTGATCCGGAGCTACGAGTCGGGCCACCCGACGAACGTCGAGATGATCGCGGTGAAGGAGGACGACCTGCCGACGCGCATCGCCTCCGCCCGCGCGTCGGGCACCCTCCCGGCGATCGCGGAGTTCGGCCTCTCGCCCATGCAGAAGCTGGGGAGCGGCGGACTCCTCTCGAAGCAGGCGGCCGCGGACGTGATCGGTGCCGTCGGTGAGGACACGTTCTATCAGGGTGCGCTCGATCTGACAAGAGCGCCCGACGGCGGCCACTACGCGGTGCCGATGCACGGCTGGGTGGAGGGCTTCTGGTACCGAAAGAGCGTGCTTGAGGAGCACGGCCTGGATGGGCCGACGACCTGGGACGACCTGTTGAACGCCGCGAAGACGCTCCACAGACCGGACGAGAACCAGTTCGGGACCGTCGTGGGGACGAAGAAGACGTCGTTCGCCCGGCAGTGTTTCACCCCGTTCGCCCGCTCGAACGGCGCGCGGGTGTTCGACGAGGCGGGCGAGATCGTCTTCGACAGCCGGGAGATGATCGAGGCCCTCAAGTTCTACGGGAAGCTGGCGCAGTACACGCCACCGGGTAAGGACACGTGGAAGACGGCGAACCACACCTACCTCAACGGACAGTGTCACCTCATCGAGTACTCGACGTACATCATGGGTGACGTCGCCGGGAAGGGGACCGAGATGGTCGAGGACACCGGATTCTCGCCCTACGTCGAGCGGAAGCGCAGGAGTTCCTTCGGCCAGATCGTCGCGCTCAACCTCTTCAGCTCCGCGTCGAAGGAAGCGCTCGACGCCGCGAAGACGTACGCCGAGTTCCTCCTGACCGGGAAGCAGTACGTCAAGTGGCTCCACATGGCACCGGGGGGGATGAACCCGGTGCTCAAGCCGACGGCCCGGAGCGAGGCGTTCAAGGACAACGAGACGCTGAAGGCGTGGGGTGCGACCGTTGAGGACGTCTCGGACGCGTTCGAGAACATCGAACGGTTCGGCTACGTCGAGGGGAAAGCGTTCCCCGAACTCGGAAAGATCACGAACGAGTACCTCATCGCCGAGGCGGTTTCCCGCGTCGCCGGGGGCGAAGACGCGGCGACGGTCGCGAGAGAACAGGCGGAGGAGATGCGTCGGGTGGTGGGGCAGTAGCTCCCTCGTGGAGCGCGTCAGCGAACGAGACATCCATGGCTACACAGACACGGACCAAGACGGGCCTGCTGTCGGGCGACTACACGATCGAGCAGAAGGAGGCCATCCTCGGATACCTGCTGGTCGCGCCGGCGGTCCTCCTCGTCGGGGCGGTCATCCTGTACCCGGTCGCGTACAACGTCTACCTGAGCTTCACGCAGGTGCCGATCTCGCCCGAGCAGTCGCCGACCTGGGTGGGATTGCGCCACTACCGGACGCTCCTGTCGAGCGGCGCGTTCTGGGACGCGCTGACGAACACGATCGTGTTCACGTTCTTCAGCGACACGCTCGCCACCGCGGGCGGACTCGGCGCCGCGCTGCTGTTCAACCGACGGTTTCGCGGTCGGCGGATCGCCCGGGGGCTGATGTTGCTCCCCTACGTCGCGCCGCTGATCGCGGTCGCGTACATCTGGCAGTGGTTGCTGGATCCGCTGTACGGACTCGTCCCGTACGTCCTGGGCGACCTGCTCGGCCTCGGGATCGGTCAGCTCGACGTGCTCAACAACGCCGGAACGGCGCTGTGGGCGGTCGTCGCCTTCGACGCCTGGCGGTACTTCCCGTTCGCCTTCCTGATGATCATCGCGCGTCTGCAGGCGATCCCAGCGGACATGTACGAGGCGGCGAAGATCGACGGCGCGAGTCGGTTCGCGCAGTTCAAGGACATCACGCTCCCCGAACTCAAGTACGTCCTCGGGACGGTGTTCCTCCTGCGGTGGATCTGGAACTTCAACAAGTTCGCCGACATCTGGCTCCTGACGCGCCAGGTCCAGACGCTGCCGATCTACGCCTACCAGACGGCGTTCGCGAACTACAACCAGGGGCAGGCGGCCGCCATCGCGATGGTGCTGTTCCTCGCGCTCATGGGCTTCGTCCTGCTCTACGTCACCTGGATTCTGGAGTGGTAACCCATGCTGAAGACGATACTCACTACGACGGTCGACGGGTTCAGGGCCGCATTCGGACGCGGGCGGATCGAGACGAGCCCCCTGGAGCGGGCGGTGTTCCTCCTCGCGGTCGGCACCGTCCTGCTCGTCTCGCTGTTCCCGTTCTACTGGATGGTCGTGACGAGTTTCATGCCGGAGAGCGCGATCTACTCGCTCCCGCCGACGCTCGTCCCAACGGAGTTCACGCTCGACCACTACGAGAGCGTGTTCAGCCCCGAGACGTTCCCCTTCGTCACCTACTTCAAGAACAGCCTCATCATCTCGCTGCTCACGGGCGGGCTGTCGGTGCTCGTGGCCACGTTCGGCGCGTACAGCTTCGCCCGCCTCGAGTACCGCGGCCGGGGGCTGTTCTCGCGGGGCGTGCTCCTCGTGTACATGTTCTCGGGCATCCTGCTCGTCGTCCCGCTGTTCCAGATCGTCGTCTGGCTGGGGCTGGTCGACAAACCGTCGAGCCTCGTGATCACGTACCTCGTCCAGACGCTTCCCGTCTCGCTGTACATGCTCGGGAACTACTTCCGCAGCGTGCCCCCGGAGATCGAGGAGGCGGCGATCATGGACGGCTACTCCCGGATCGAGGTCGTCTTCCGGATCACGCTCCCGCTCTCCGCCCCGGCGATCGTGGCCGTGTTCATCTACACGTTCATGATCGCCTGGAACGAGTACCTCTTCGCCAGCATCTTCCTGCGCACGCAGAGCAACTTCACGCTGCCGATCGGTCTCGACGCCCTCTCCTCGGGGTTCCACCAGGTGTGGGGGCAGATCATGGCCGCGTCGCTGATGACCAGCATCCCGATCGTCGTCATGTTCGTCTACTTAGAGAAGTACATGGTCGAGGGACTGACCTTCGGGTCGGTGGAGGGGTAGCGTGGCGGTAGAGACCCACCGGGAGGCGGCGGTCGAATCGGACGAGGACGACGCGGGCATCGTCCTCGACGGCCTCCGGAAGGAGTACGGTGAGCTGGTCGCCGTCGACGGGCTCACACTCGAGGTCGAGTCGGGCGAGTTCCTCGTCCTGCTCGGGCCCTCGGGTTGCGGGAAGTCGACCACGCTCCGGATGATCGCGGGGCTGGAGACGCCGACCGACGGGACGATCGAACTCGGCGGCGAGGACGTCACGCGGACGCTCCCGCAGAAGCGCGACCTCTCGATGGTGTTCCAGAGCTACGCGCTCTACCCCCACAAGACCGTCCGGGAGAACCTCGCGTTCCCGCTGGGGAAGATGGATCTCTCCGCCGAGGAGCGCGAGCGGAAGATCGCGGACGTCGCCGACCTCCTCGAGATCGCCGACCTCCTCGAGAAGAAGCCCGGTCAGCTGTCGGGCGGGCAGCGCCAGCGCGTCGCCGTCGGCCGGACGATCGTCCGCGAACCGACGGCGTTCCTGATGGACGAACCGTTGTCGAACCTCGACGCGAAACTCCGCGTCCAGACCCGGTTCGAGATACGCGAACTCCAGCAACGCCTCGGGACGACGACCGTCTACGTCACCCACGACCAGGAGGAGGCGATGAGCGTCGCCGACCGCATCGCGGTGATGGCCGACGGCGAACTCCAGCAGGTCGGCACGCCGAAGGAGGTCTACGAGCGGCCCGTCAACGAGTTCGTCGCCGGCTTCATCGGGAATCCACCGATGAACTTCTTCGAGATCGACGCCGACGAGGGGGCGCGCGCGTTCCCCGACGACCCCGTCGAACTCGGCGCGTCGGTCCCGGCGGCCGCGGTGACCCTCGGCGTGCGCCCGGAGCACGTCCACCTCGTGAGCGACCGAGACGGTGAGGGGGCGACAGAGGACCGCTGCGAACCGTTCGCGTGCACCGTCGAGGTGATCGAACCGCTCGGCAACGCCTACGAACTCGGGCTGACGCGGGGGGGCGAACCCTTCGTCGCTCGGCTCCGCGAGCTACCGGCGTCGGTGGCACCGGGGGCGACGGTCGAGGTCGCCTTCGACGCCGGCGAACTCCACGCGTTCGACGCGAGCGGGGAGGCGATCCGATGAGCGAGCGCCGGCGGCCGGTGGCGGAACCGCGAACCGAGAGCGGTCGGCGACGGAGGTGTACGTGATGGCGACGCTCGAACTGAACGACGTGACGAAGATCTACGACGACGCACAGGGCCGGGAGACCGCGGTCGACTCCCTCGATCTCCGCGTCGACGACGGGGAGTTCGTCGTCCTCGTCGGTCCCTCGGGTTGCGGGAAGTCCACCACTCTGCGGATGCTCGCGGGACTCGAGACGGTGACGGCCGGGACGATCGAGATCGACGGACGGGAGGTGCAGGACCTCGCGCCGAGCGAGCGCTCGATCGCGATGGTCTTCCAGAGCTACGCGCTCTACACGAAGATGACCGCCCGGGAGAACATGGCCTACGGCTTGAAACACTCGACCGACCTGAGCGCGCGGGAGCGCGAACGGAAGGTCGAGGAGATCGCCGACCTGCTCGACATCGTCGACCTGCTCGACGACGTGCCGGCCGAGATGAGCGGGGGACAGAAACAACGGGTCGCGCTCGGACGGGCGATCGTCCGCGATCCGTCGGTATTCCTGCTCGACGAGCCGCTCAGCAACCTCGACGCGAAGCTCCGCTCGCGCATGCGGACGGAACTCCAGCGGATACAGGCCGACCTCGGCGTGACCACCGTCTACGTGACCCACGACCAGACGGAGGCCATGACGATGGCCGACCGGATCGCCGTGATGAACGACGGCGAACTCCAGCAGGTCGATCCGCCGGAGACGGCGTACGACCACCCGACGAACGAGTTCGTCGCGACGTTCCTCGGCAGTCCGGCGATGAACACGTTCGACGCGACCGTCGCGGCGGCCGACGACGAACTCGCCTTCCGGTGCGACGGGACGGCGTTCGCGACGATCCCGTCCGACGCGGCTCCCATCGACGACGGCGCACCCGTCCGGGTCGGCCTTCGGCCCGAGGACCTCCACCTCCACGACGCACCTCGCGAGGGACGGTTCGAGGCGACGGTCGTGGTCTCTGAGTACCAGGGGAACGACAACTTCGTCCACCTCTCGGCGGACGACCTGACGCTCACGGCGCGGGTTCCGCCGTCGGTGTATCCGACGCCGGGCGAGAGGGTCGGCGTCTCCGTCGACCCCGCGGACGTGTACCTCTTCGATCCCGATTCCGGTGCGGCACTGAAGACGCGTGGGCTCGACGCCCGGTCCATCGAGCGCCGACCCGTATCGACACCCGAATAACCGATGTTCCACTCCATGTCAGACTATCCGTTACGCCAGCATTCGAGCGACAGCGAACAGCTCTCGAACCGCCTCCTCGACCCCGAACACCACCTCGACGTGGTGGACGAACTGGTCCACGCGACCGACCCCGCCGGCGCGGTGCCGCTCGCCAGCTTCCCCGACAACCGCTACCCCTACGCCTACCCGCGGGACGTCGCGTGCATCACCCGGGCGTGGGTCGCGGCGATCGAGGCGGGCATCCGTCCGGACGCGTGTCGCGAGCGCGTCGTCGACGCCGCTCGATTCCACCTCGCCGTCCAGGGCGAGGACGGGTCCTGGCAGCAGCGGTACGGGCTGGACGGGTCCGACCGCGGCATCTACGTCCAGGAGGACAACACCGGCCATGGGTTGCGCGTCCTCGCCCACGCGGTCCGCGCGCTCGACGCGACCGACGGGATCGACGGGATCGACGGGGCGTTCGAGTCGAACGTCACGGACGCGATCGACCGCGCCGTCTCGCACGTCCGCGACGAACTGTACGACCCGAACGCCCACCTCGTCGAGAGCACGACGAGCATCCACGAGGGGCGCATCGAGTCGGGCTACACCCTCTGGGTGAACTGCACCTACGTCGCCGCGCTGCGGCAGGCTCGGGCGGCGCTCGACGCGCTGCCCGCGGAGACGCGGGCCGTCGAGGAGGCGGTCGACGAGTTCCGGACGCTCCTCGAAGGCGGCGTTCGGCGGGCGTTCACGAGCCACCCGCAGGTCCCGAGGCGGTACTCGCCGACGGGCGACGTCGACGTGCGTCCGGACGTCACCCTCCTCGCACCCTACTACTACGACCTGGGCGACCTGTTCGGCGACGCCCTCGACGCGGCCGTCGAACGCGCGACGACCGCGCTCGAGGATCCCGTCCTCGGCGGCCTCCAGCGGTTCCTCGGGTTCCACGGCGATTACGAGGTCCAGCAACACGGCGGCAACGGGCCGTGGATGCAGTACACGGCGTGGCACGCGCAGTACCGATACGACCGCGGCGAGCGCGCGGTCGGGGACGACGTGCTCCGCGCGATCGCCCGCCACGCGGACGAGGACGGCCACGTTCCCGAGCACCTCACGACGCGCCGGCGCTTCGAGGCCTTCATGCAGGACGAGTGGCATACGCGCCAGGATTTCGAGAAGGAGTTCGACGAGGCGGTGCTGCGCGACGTCCCCTTCGACCTCATCGTCGAGGAACTCGGCCACATGCGAGACGCGTACCGCGACCTCGCCTCGCAACTGGAGGAACGAGCAGTGGTGCGCTTCGCCCTCCCGCTCGCGTGGAGTCACGCAGAGTTCCTGACGGCGCTCGTCCGCCGCTCGTCCGCGCCATGACGTTCGGAATGAACGGGGTTGGCTTCCCGACGGACGACTTCGCGGACGCGTGCGCGGTGCTCGCGTCCGCGGGGTACGACGGCGTCGAACCGAACTACGCGGCGGACGGCCCGATCGCGACCGAGGAGGGCCGTCGGGCGATGCGGCGCGCGGCCGAGTCGAACGGGCTCTCGGTCCCGGCGGTGTCGACCACCCTCCACTGGGAGTACCCGCTCTCCAGTGCCGACGAGGAGACGCGGCGGCGCGGTCTCGCGATCGGTGAGGGGATGATCGACGCCGCCGCCGCGCTCGGTGCCGACGCGGTGCTGATCGTCCCGGCGGTCGTAGAGCCGTCCGCGTCCTACGGGCGGTGCTACGAGCGGGCGCTCGACGCGGTGCGCGACCTCGCCCGGTACGGCGGCGATCGGGGCGTCGGGATCGCGGTCGAGAACGTCCAGAACGGTTTTCTCTACTCGCCCGCCGAACTCGCGCGGTTCGTCGAGCGGGCGGGCGAGGCGGGGCCGGTGTCCGTCTACTTCGACGTCGGTAACGGCCTCCGGTGGGGGCTACCCGACCGGTGGATACGGGAGCTGGGCGCGCTGATCTCCAGGGTGCACGTCAAGGACTGGCTCACCGAGGCGCACCGTCCGACCTACCCCCTCCAGGGCGACGTCGACTGGCGGAGCGTCGTCGACGCGCTCGACGGGATCGGATACGACGGGTGGATCACCGCCGAGGTCCCGCCGTACCGTTCGTCGCCGCGTCGGATGCCGGCGCAAGTGCTGGAGAACCTCCGCCATCTATTCGAGGACGCGTCGCCGAACGGGGTCCACACGCCATGACCCGACACGTCGTCGTCGATCCGCTGTTCGAGGACGTCTGGCCGCGAGCGGCCGACCACCTGCATCGCGTCTGGAGTCGGGACGGCCCCGTCGAGTTCGTCCGCCTGGAGGGGAGACGGGAGACCCCGCTCGCGGAGGCGATCGCCGACCCAGGGGACGTCACGCAACTCGTCTCGCTCGGCGTCAGGGTCGAGGACCAGCGCCTGTCCGCCTTCGTCGACCTGCGGGAGGCGTTCGTGATGACGACCTCGATGTACGCCGTCGACGAGGCGGTGGCCGCCGCGCTCCGCGACCGCGACGTGACCGTCCACGACCACACCGACGAGGGGTTCTGGGGGGAGTCCGTCGCCGAGTTCGGCCTCGGGCTGACGATCAACGCCCTCCGGCGACTCCCGCAGAAGTACCGCGCGATGGCCGAGAGCCACGACCCGTGGGACCTCGACCTACTCGACGGCGACCTCCCCGGGGCTCGCGGACACCAGTTCGCGGACGACCCCGCGTTCGTCAACGGGACGATCGCTGACAAGCGCGTTCGCGTCGCCGGGGTCGGAAACATCGGGAGCCGCTACGCCGCCGCCGCCGACTTCCTCGGGGCCGACGTCGCCGCCTACGACCCCTACGCCGACGAACCGTGTTTCCACCGGGCGGGCGCGCGCCGCGTCCACGACCTGTCCGCGCTCGTCGAGGACGCGGAGGTCTTCGCGCCGACCGTGCCGCTGACCGACGCGACGCGGGGGCTGATCACCGCCGATCACGTCCAGTCTCTCCCTGAGGGGGCGCTCGTGGTGCTCGTCACGCGCGCGGGGATCTGCGATATGGCGGCCGTCCGCGAGCGCGTCCTCGCCGACGAGATCGCGCTGGCCGCGGACGTCTGGGACGAGGAACCGCTCCCCCTGGACGATCCACTGCTGAACCGGCACAACGTCGTCCACACGCCGCACATCGCGGGTCGAACCGACGACGCGAACCGGCGCTGGGCGGAGCACCTCGCCGCTCACTTCTCGCCGGAGGGTGGCTGACCGGGCGGGCGATCGGGGAGCCGTAGACGGCGTCCGGGACGATCGTCGTGCTGACCGCCGACGAACCGGACGCCGTCCGGATCAGCGCGAGTTCGCCGCGCCGAACGCCTCGCGCAACGCCACGCGGTCGACCTTTCCGGTGGCGGTCGTCGGGATCTCGTCGACGAACTCGACGCGCCGCGGTACCTCGTGGGCTTCGAGGCGTTCCTCGCACGCCTCCCGCACCCGTTCGGCCGCGAGGTCGCGGTCGCCGGGGGCGAGGTCGTCGACGGGGCGGACGATGGCCGTGACGACCGCCCCGCGGACGTCGTCGCGGGCGTCGATCACCGCCGCGCCGGCGACGACGTCGAGGTCGTAGAGGACGTCCTCGATCTCGCGGGGGAAGACGTTCCCGCAGCCGGTGGTGAACATGTCCTCGCGGCGGTCCACGACGTAGAGGAAGCCCTCGTCGTCGAGATAGCCGACGTCGCCTGAGCGGAGCCACCGGCGGCCGCGCCGCTCGACGAACGCCTCGCGGTCGTGCCGGGAGCGCTCGTAGCCGGGCGTGACGGTGTCGCCGCGCCACGTCAACTCGCCGCGCTCGCCCCGATCCACCTCGCGGCCCGTCTCGAAGTCCTCGACGCGGACCTCGACGACCTCCCTGGCCGGCGGGCCGACGCTCCCCGGTTTCCGGGCGTCGCCCGGGCGGTTGAACGCCGCGAGCGGCGTCGTCTCGGTCATGCCGTAGCCCTCCAGGACGGGACAGCCGAGCGCGGCCTCGGCGTCGTCGATCCGGGCCGTCGGCATGGGGGCACCGCCGACGCAGACGATCTCGAGCGCGGACGTGTCGTAGCGGTCGACGGCGTCGTGATCGACGAGGTCGAGGAGCATGCCGGGGGTGAGGAACGTGCAGGTGACGCCGTGGTCCTCGATCGCGGCGAGCGCGGCCTCGGGATCCCACGAAGGGAGCAGGCGGTTTTCGGCCTCCGCGACGAGCAGCGGCGTCGTCGTGACGTTCAGCCCGGTGACGTGGAAACACTGGCAGGCCGTGAGGCCGACGGCGTCGCGCGTCAGGTCGAAGTACGTCACGATGCCGAGCGCGTTCGCCACGAGGTTGCCGTGCGTGTGTCGGACCCCCTTGGGACGGCCGGTCGTCCCGCTGGTGTAGACGACCGCCGCGAGTTCGTCGCTCCGGCGCGGTTCGACCGCGAACCCCCCGTTCGCGTCGTCGAGCAGCTCGCGGAAGTCGTGGCCGGCGCTCCCGTCGACGGTGACGGCCGTCTCGACGTCCGCGGCGACGTCCGCGAACGCCGCGTCGGTGACGAGGACGGAGACGTCGCTCGTGTCGAGCGCGTACCGGATCTGCCGGGCGTCGAACTCGGTGTTGATCGGGACGGGTACCGCGCCCAGTCTCATCGCGCCGAGGTGGGCGGTCAGGAAGGGGACGCCGTTCCGCAGGCAGACGGCGACGCGGTCGTCGGCTTCGACGCCGAGCGACGCCAGCGCGTCGGCCGCGGCGGCCGTCCGCGCCGAGAGTTCGGCGTGCGTCAGCAACTCCGTCTCGTCGCCCACGGCGGGCTTCATCGCCGCGTTCCGCGCCGCGAGGTCGACGAAGTTCGCGAAATTCATGCGACGCGCTACGGACTCTAGCGGTATCTCACTTTCCTCCGGGGCGACGTGTCGAGGATCGGCAACCTCACGAACGCGCGACGGCGGGAACCGATCGCGGCTCGACGCGCCGACGGGCGGCGTCCCACATCGTCGAACGGCGGTCGCACGCGGCGTCGACTAGTCGGAGTAGTCGGAGTCGGCGAAGACGATGTCGGCGCGGACGGTGTCGGCCATCTCCGCGACGGTCGAGGTGAGTTCGCCGGCGGCGATGCCGGGCTGGATCTCGGCCGTGGGACCGTAGGCGGCGAGGGCACCGTGCACCCGCTCCCCGGTGACGATGGGCGCGGCGACGCCGACCATGCCCTCGATGAGTTCGCCCCAGTCGACCGCGTAGCCGCGCCGACGGACGGCCTCGAGTTCCTCGCGGAGCGCGTCCACGTCGGTCACGGTGCGATTCGTTCGCGCCGGCAGGCCGTGGCGCTCCGCGATCTCGTCGACGCGCTCGTCGGGGAGGTGTGCGAGGATCGCCTTCCCGGGTGCGTTCGAGTGCAGGTGTTCGTGGGTCGGATAGACGTGTCGAGCCGTCGGCGGGAGGTCCCCGTACTCCCAGCGTGTCGCGAGCAGGATGGCCCCCATTCCGTTCTCCTCGACGACGAGCAATGCGTGTGCGTCCGTCCGCTCCTGGAGGCGGTTGACCGCCTCGCGACCGTGGACGAACACCTCGCGGCTGTTGCGCGACTCCCGGCCGAGCCGCAGGTACTCGACGCCGAGCCGATATCGCCCCCCGTCCTCGACCAGGTAGCCGAGCCGTTCGAGCGTCCGGAGGTGGTTGTGGACGGTGCTCTTGGGCAGGTCGAGCGCCGCCGCGAGTTCCGTCACGCCGGCCCGCCCGCGTTCGCGGATCGCGTCGACCACCCGGTAGGAGCGTTTCACCGAGTTGATCGGGACCGCCGGGTCGTCCATGGCCCGCCCCTCGAGGAGCGATCACTTAGCTCTGTTCCACGATGTGGGAAACGCCCCCGGTTTCCCCCGTGACCACGGGGCGGTATTTTCCCCATTAGTCAGTTTAGTGATACTGGTGTCTCCCACAATAATAACAGTTAATTGTTAATACTCCCCGGCGGTACGTACGCACATTCGATAACCCGAATGAGCCAATAGACTCGCGTTTCAGGACCTGAAACGTCAATATAGGTTTCGAGACGATTCCCGGATACGCCCCTCTCGACACACTCGGTACGGGCCGATTGACGGTGTATCGTAGGATCAATAGACAGTATTTTTACCATTTTTGCGACTGACTTAAATACCCGCGTATGGCCAGCAACGTCGTTAAGTCCCGAATGCCGATAATACCACGCGCAGCACGATAGCAACAATCATGGAAGAACGCGACACACCATCGATGACGCGGCGAGGCGTGATGAAGGGCGTCGGCGGCATCGCCGCGTTGTCGATGTCGAACGCGACCATCGCGGATGCACAGGCGGCGATAACGGACTCGCTCCCGAGCGACCCACACACGGCCGACACGTATCGATCGATCGTCGACGCGATCGTCCCCCGAACGCCCCAGCTGGAGGAGGAACTCGGACCGGAGCACGTCCCCGGCGGACTCGACGTCGAACTGGAGAAGTTCCTCATCTGGGACTTCAACCACTTCCAGGAGGTCCGCTCCGAGATGATCACCGAGAAGGCCGGCGGAGCGTCGGGTCCGGAGATGCCGCGAGGGATGTTCGAGGTCACCCTCGACGCGACCGGACTCGGCTCTGACCTCGACGCGGTGCTCGACCTCGCCGGGCTCGACCTCCTCGACCTCGTCGACCTCGGCCTCGACGGGGACGCGCTGGAGGAGCACCTCACGTTCGGCCCCGTCGAGCGGTTCGAGGTCGCCTTCGCGGACCTCGACACCGCCGCCGAGGGGCCGGCCGCGTTCGAGGTGACCGTCGAGACCGGGGACGAACGGTACCACCGGGTGCTCCAGAACTACCCGTACGCGCCCGTGTTCACCCTCGTGTTCGACGTCGTCGCCGCGGAGTTCATCGCCCGCGGGGAGAACGAGGACGCCGTCTCGCGGGGGAACGAGCGGTTCCCCGCCGGCGGAACGTTCGTCCAGCTCTCCCGGGAGGACCGGCTGCGGTGCCTCTGGACGATCGTCGAGGGAGGTACCGTCGACCGACTGGACGAACTCCTGTCGCCGTTCCTGCCCCAGCTCGGCATCCTGAAGTTCGTCGTGATGGCGGTCAACGGGCTCCACGGCTTCGGCTACTACACGGAGTGGTCGGGCTACGGCGGGACGAAGACGGACACGCCCAACGACCGGCGGCTGATCACGCCGGCCGGCGAGGTACAGAGCCGGAAGCAGAGCGGGTACCCCGGTCCGGCCCCCGGGTACGCCGCCGACTGGCGGCACGCCGTTCCGGGCGGGTTCGAGGACCCGCCGGCGGAGGAGTTGACCCTTCCGGACGACCTGACCGGCGACGACGTGCTCGACGGGATCGGAGGTGACACCTGATGGAGGATCCCGACGTCGTCATCGTCGGCGCGGGTGCCGACGGGCCGGCCGCCGCCGCGCGTCTGGCCCGCGAACACGGCCTGGACGTGCTCGTGCTCGAGGCGGGGCCGTGGCACGGCAACTCGAAGTGGCCGAAACCGCACGCCGACGCCGGCGGCACCGTGAGCACGGACCCGGACGACCTCGACGGGAAGCTGATGGACGAGCAGTTCACCCACCGCGAGGCCGACGCCAACGACCCCACGTGGGGGTACCTCCGCGTCGGGCCCGCCGACCACTCGCGGGCCCCCTGGTTCCGGAACCTCCACCAGAACGCGTTCATCTGGCAGGTGTCCGCCGTCGGCGGCACCTCGGTCCACTACTTCGGGAACCACCCCCGCGCGTACCCCTACGCCGTCGACGAACAGCCCCACTGGCCCATCTCCTACGAGGAACTCGTCCCGTACTACCAGCTCAACGAGGAGGTGACGAGCAGCCAGCAGGCACCCATCACGGCCAAGGAGGAGGTGTTCATCGAGGGCGCGAAGAACGCCGGGTACGACCGCATCGACACGAAGAACGTCACCGAGACGGGGTGGCGGCCCCAGATCAACTCCGTCGAGGTGCCGGGGCGGGAGACGTCGAACGGACAGCCGCTCGACTCGGAGTACGACGGCTCGTTCAGCTACGACGACGGCTTCCGCGGCGACACCCTCGTCGGCGACCACTTCCAGGGTTCCTCAACGCCGGTCGACGCCCCGGTCCGCGACAAGGCGCGCAAGTCGAGCAACGTGGGCTGGGTGCCGCGGGCGCTCGACGCCACCGCGGACCCCGAGATGGGGAACGTGGCGCTGCGGCCGAACACGTTCGTCACGAACGTCAACACGGTCGAGGGGGCGGGCGCGCTCGAGGCCACCGGCGTCGACTACCGCGACACGTGGTCGGGGAAGACCGGCACCATCGAGGCCGACGCGGTCGTCCTCGCCGCGGGCTGCATCGAGTCGCCCCGGCTGTGGCTCAACTCTGGCCTGCCGGACGACGGCTGGGTCGGCAAGGGCCTCACCACCCACTGGTTCGACTGGGTCGTCGGCGTCTACTCCGACGAGACGATCGCGGAGATCAACCCGGAGGCGCGGCACATGGACCCGTACGTCGGACAGAACTCCGCCGTCCGGTTCGACAAGCCCGGCGTCGGCGGGATGGAGGACATCGGGATGTCGCCCGGGCTGGTCTCCTACGCCGACTACCTGTTCACGCGGGCGGGCTACAGCTTCGACGTCGAGGTCGATCCGGACGAGCCGTGGGACACCCGTGGCTACGTCGTCGGCGAGGAACTCAAGCGCCGGATGTCGAACTACCGGCAGACGAAGGCGCTCCTGATACTCACCGACGACCTGCCCCGCCAGGACAACGGCGTCTCGCTCGACGGCACCTTCTCCGACGAGCACGGGGCGGTCCCGAAGGTCAGGTGGGAACCGCACCCGGACGACGACGCGAAGCGCGACGAACTCGCCCGCATCGCGGCGCGCATCCACCGGGCGGCCGGCGCGGAGCACGTCCACCGGTGCGACTGGCCGCCGCTCCTGTTGCACATGCAGTCCTCGATGGGAATGGGCCGCGTCCTCGATTCGAACGCGGAGGCCTACAACGTCGATCGGCTGTTCGTCGCCGATCACTCCGCGCTGGCGAACGGCGTCGGCGGACCGAACCCGACGAACAGCGGGCAGGCGCTCGCGCTACGGACCGCGGACCGGATCGCCAGCCTCTACTTCTGACGCTCCCCCGATCCCGGGGGCACGATTTCCGGTCCCCGATCTCCGACGAACGTCGGTCGCACGGCGGCGCGAGACGAGACGAGACGAGACGAGACGAGACGAACCGGCGAGCGTTCACCCGTCGGGGGCGACCGACCCCGACCACAGGTCCTCGCCCTCGACGGCCCGGAGGCAGGCGATCGGCGCGCCCGCGGCCCAGGCCTGCGGTTCGCAGGCCGACCCGTAGGGGAGCGGGACGGACGTCGCCTCGCGATCGAATCCGGCGAACAGCTCCGGGAGCCGGTCGTTCCCGCGGGCGATCGCGGCGTCGATCAGCGCCCGGGAGACGGTCGCCGCCGCGTCCCGCCGGCCGTACCGGGCCATCCCGAGCGCGACGAGCGAGGTGTCGTGGGGCCACACGCTGCCGAGGTGGTAGCTCTCCGGGTTGTACGCGCGGTGGGCGCTGGAGATCGTCCGGATCCCCCACCCGGAGAACATGTCGTCCCCGAGGAGGCGGTCGACGACGGCGTCCGCCCGCTCCTCGGGGACGAGTCCGCTCCAGAGGCAGTGGCCCGGGTTCGACGCGACGGTCTCGATCGGGTCGCCGTTCCCGTCGAGGGCGATCGCGTAGAAGGACTCCCCGTGGAGCCAGAACGCGTCGTCGAAGGCGGCCGCGAGGTCCGCCGCCTCGGCGTCGAGTCGCCGGGCCCGCTCCGCGTCGCCGACGACCTGGCGCGCGAGGTCCGCCGCGCGGCGCTTCGCGTCGTAGTAGTACCCCTGTACCTCGGCGGCGGCGAGCGGACCGTCGGGGTGTCGCCCGTCCGGGTGGGTGATCCCGTCGCCGCTGTCCTTCCACGCCTGGTGGACCAGCCCGCCGCCCGCGCGGTCGGTCGGGTACTCGAGGAAGCCGTCGCCGTCGCGGTCGCCGTACTCGTCGCACCACCGGAGGGCGCGCTCGACGTGCTCCCACAGCTCCGTCGCGAACGCCGCGTCCCCCGTCAGCCGCCACGTCTCGTGGACGAGCGTGACGAACAGCGCCGTCGCGTCGATCGACCCGTAGTAGGGGGAGTGCGGGACGGTCCCGCGGAGCGCCGCCTCCCCGTGGCGGACCTCGTGCATGATCTTCCCCGGCTCCGCCTCCCGGAACTCGTCGACCGACGTCGCCTGCCGCGCCGCGAGGTAGCGACACGTCCCCTTCGCCAGGTCCGTCGTCAGGGGAAGCGCCTGGTAGGCCGCGATGAGCGAATCGCGACCGAAGGCGGTCGCGAACCACGGGACGCCGGCGGCGACGGTCGGTCCGTGGTCCGTCTCGAGGCGGAGCGTCGCCAGGTTCTCCCGGCTCTCCGCGAGGACGCGGTCCCAGCCGGACCGCGTCAGTTCGGTCGTCGTCCGATCCCAGTCGCGCTCGCGCTCGCGGACCGCGCCGCGAGCGGCGTCGAACGCCCGGACGGGATCGACGGCCGACGCGTCCGGTTCGACCGCGAGCGTGACGACGGTCTCAGCCCGCGCGTCGAGGTCGAGGTCGAGATCGAGCGTGACGTCGCCCCGGTGGGGGGCCCGCCGCGCGTCGCTGAACGTCCCGCGCGTGGCCGTGACCGTCGTCTCCCAGCCCCGGGACAGGTCGTCGGGGTCGTACCGGAACGTGACGCCGTCTGCGCGGATCTCGACGTCTACCGGCCGAGAGCGCGTCGCCGCGTGGCCGCGCACCTCGAAGAGATCCCTGAACGCAGTCCCGAGCGACAGCGAGAGCGTCTCCGAGCGCGCGTTCGTCGCGAGGTTCCTCACGCGGAGTCGCTCGTAGAGCCCGTCGGAGACGAGTTGCCGGCGACGGACGTACAGCGACCGCGCGCCGCCGGAGAGCGCGGTCGCGAGGTGGACCGTCCGCTCGCTCGGGCGCGGCGCGCCTATCTCGAGGGATTCGAGCGTCCTCCCGTCCACGTCCAGGTCGTACCGATCGAGGTGCTGGGTGTCCCGGTGGTAGAACCCGTCGTGTTCGCGCGTCGACCGTCCGTCGGTGTCCGTGACGAGGTAGGTGCTCCCATCCACGACGGCGCTGTCCGTCTTCATCGTCCCCGACTGTCGAAGTCGAGGGTATAAAATCTGACCCTACTTACTACTGGAGTAGTTTAGTATCCCTAACGTTTATTACTCTATAGTTAATCATTCCCGGTCGTACATGAGAAGAGATAGCACGCGAGGTGCGTACACGCGGCGGCGGTTCGTCCAGGCGGTCACCGCGGCGGGCGCGACGACCGCCCTCGCGGGGTGTATCGGCGGTGGCGGCTCCGGCGACGGCTCCGGGAACGGAAACGGAGACGGAAACGGGAACGGTTCGGGCGACGGTTCCGCGAGCCTGACGCTGTCCGGGTGGGCCGCGAACAACGCCGAGGCGAAGCTCGTGCGGAGCCTGGTCTCCGAATTCGAGAAGAACCACGGGGGGATCGCAGTCGACTACAACGCCATCCAGGCGAAGTACAAACAGAAACTGAAGACGCAGCTCGGTGCCGGCAACGCGCCCGACGTCTTCTACGTCGACGCGAAGTACTTCGGCTCGTTCGCGTCCTCGGGCGTACTCCTCAACCTCGACCAGTACGTCGCCGACAGTTCGGCGTTCGATCCCGAGAACTTCTTCGAACCCCTCATCGACGCGTTTCGGTTCGACGGGGCGCTCTACGGCGTCCCGAAGGACTTCTCGACGCTCCAGTTGGTGTACAACGAGGAGCTGTTCGAGCAGGTCGGGGCGAAGCCCCCGAAGGACTGGTCCGAGTTCAGGTCCGTCCTGCGGAAGCTCAAGGAGGGGACCGACGTGACGTACCCGCTCGCGGGGATGCCGACGGCGCGCGCCTTCTGGGCGATGCTCTGGCAGAACGGCGGGCAGGTCCTGAACGCGGACGGATCGAAGGTCGTCATCGCCTCCGAGGCGAACGTCGAGACGCTCGAGTTCCTCGGCGGCCTCGCGGCGGACGACCTGTTCGGCAACCCGAGCGAGTTCGGCGTCGACTGGCCGGGGGCCGCCTACGGGGCCGAAAAGGCAGCGGCGACGATCATCGGCCCGTGGATCTTCCCCTACCTGGAGGACGGAAAGCAGAAGCTGAACGAGGTCACGGGGTGCGCCCACCTGCCGATCCCGAGCGGCGGCCGGAAGGCGACCGCGGCCTACACCGTCTCGTACAGCGCGTCGGCGAACACGGAGGCCCCGAAGGCGGCGTGGAAGCTCATCCACAACCTCACCGACAAGGACGGCGCGAAGCGCTGGGCGAAGAAGGGACTCGCGCTGCCGGCGCGCAAGGACCTCCAGACCATCGAGTACTACGACTCCCATCCGCGCCGCAAGACGATGCTCGAGGCGGGCGAGTGGTCCCATCCCGTCGCGTTCGGCCCGCACAGCGAGGAGATCATCAACAGGGTGAACCCCGAACTCGAGGCCGTGATGCTCGGAAAGAAGTCCGCGCGCGAGGCGCTCGAGACCGCACAGCAGAAGCTCAACTCGGAGGTATTCGGGTAACCCCGAACGGATGGCGACAGACAGCCAACGGGGCGACGGCACGTTTCAGGAGGCGGTACAGGAGGCGACCCTCCGCGAGCGTCTGGGCTACCGGAGCGAGCAGGACAACCTGATCGGCTACCTGTTCGTCCTCCCGAACCTGGTCGTGTTCTCCCTCTTCCTCCTCGGACCGGTCCTGTACGCCCTCTACATCTCGTTTCAGAACTGGAACATCCTCGTCGGTGCGGGGACGTTCGTCGGCCTGCAGAACTACGTGCAGGTGCTCACCCCCCTGCCGTGGGCGAACAACTGGAAGCCGCTTCGGGTCCCGACGGCGAACACCTTCTGGTGGTCGCTGAAGACGACGGCGATCTACGCCATCGGAACCGTCCCCCTCCAGATCTACGGCGGACTCGCGGTGGCGCTGATGCTCGACAAGCGCGTCCGCATGAAGAAGGCCTACCGGGCGGCCTACTTCATGCCCGTGATGCTGTCCGGCGCGGCGAGCGCCGTCATCTGGCGGTGGGTCCTGTCCGCCGACGGCATCCTCAACGCGCTGCTGCCGACGTTCCTCGAGCACAACTGGGCGGGGACCCCCACGTACGCCCTCGGCGGCGTCATGCTGATGGCGATCTGGGGCGGCATCGGATCGAACATGATCTTCTTCCTCGCCGGGTTACAGAACATCCCCGAGGAGCTGTACGAGGCCGCCCGCATCGACGGGGCGAGCGCGTGGCACCGCTTCCGACACGTCACGTGGCCGAGCCTCGGGAACACGAACTTCTTCGTCATCGTCATGGCGATCATCTCGGCGTTCCAGGTGTTCGGGATCGCGCTCGTGTTCTCGAAGGGCGGGCCGTACTACGCGACGACGACGATCGTCCTGCTCATCTACGAGCGGGCCTTCCAGGAGGGGGAGATGGGCGCCGCCGCGGCCATGGCGTTCGTCCTCTTCCTGATCATCTTCGTGTTCAGCTACTACCAGTACCGCCACCGGGATCAGCAGGAGGTCGACTACTGATGGCCCGCTCGAGCTACGAGTACCCCGGCTACGACCGGTCGGGGGCCGGGTACTGGTCGAAGACGGCGCTGCTGTACGGGGCGGTGACCGCGGGCGCGCTCTGGATGACGCTGCCGTTCTGGTGGGCGCTGTCGACGTCGATCTCCGTTGACCCCTCCGCGGCGACGGTCGCGTTCGTCCCGAACGGCGTGACGCTCGACCACTTCGTCACCCTCTGGGAACGCGACGACGTGCTGATCGGCCGCTGGTTCGTCAACACGGTGATCTTCGCCGGCGCGGTCACGGCGTTCAACCTCACGTTCGACAGCCTCGCCGGCTACGCCCTCGCGAAGATCGACTTCTGGGGGCGCGAGAAGCTCTTTCTCGGGTTCGTCTCGACGATGATGATCCCGGGGATGGTGACGCTGATCCCGGTCTACCTCATCCTCACGAAACTCGGGTGGATCAACACGTACCAGGGGCTCGTCGCGCCGCTCATCGCGAACCCCTTCGGGATCTTCCTGCTCCGACAGCACTTCAAGAGCCTCCCCAGCGCGCTGGGGGACGCGGCGAAGATCGACGGCTGCAACGAGCTACAGACGTTCTACAAGGTGTATCTCCCGCTGGCGAAGCCGGCGCTCGCGACCCTCGGCATCTTCACGTTCATGGGGGCGTGGAAGAACTTCCAGTGGCCGCTCATCATCGCGACCGATCAGAACATGTACACGCTCCCGATCGCCCTCTTCGCGGTGCGCAACCAGTACTTCGCGAAGTGGGGGCTGATGATGGCCGCGACCGTCGTGATCGTCGCACCCGTCATCGTCGCGTTCCTCGCCGCGCAGAACTACTTCATCCGGGGCATGTCGCTGAGCGGCATGAAGGGGTAGGGTGACGACCCCCCGGGGACGCGGTTCGAGGCGCGGGCGATTCGATCAGTCGATCGCCTCGACGACGAACCGCCGTCCCTCGATCTCCTCGAACAGGGCCCCCCATCCGCCGACCTCGTACGTGCCGTCGTCCGTCTCGAGCCAGATCGTCGCCCGCTCGACGAACGTGGCGAGCAGCGGCTCGCTCATGTCGCCCCCGGCGTACTCGACGTCGACGACGCGCCCGGTGAGTTCGAGGTCCGTCTCACTGCCGCGCTCCTTGCCGAGCACCGTGACGACGACCTCGTTCGCGTCCGAAAACCGATCGATGTCGCGGATGCACTCCCTGATCGACGTGTACGTCCGGGGGAGGGTCTCGTCGCGGGCCGAGTAGACGGGGGTCCAGTACCACCACAGCGCCGTCGCGAAGTACCAGTCGAAGAGCCGCGAGAAGGAGTAGTCGTTGACGAGGAGGCTGTACTCGTGTGTCGGGTGTAGCGGTTTCTCGGGGGCGAAACAGACGTGCATCCGATCGACGAGGACGAGCAGCGGCGTCGGCAGGTCCCGGTATCGTACCTCGGTCGCGACGCCGTCGAAGTCGAGATCCTCGACGGCGCGCTCCCCGCTCGTGTCCGGCGTGAGCGCGAGCTTGACGGTCACGTCGCGCTCGTACGCCGTCGCCAGTGCCTCCTCGAGCGCCTCGAACTCTTCCGGCGTCACCGCCAGTTTGACCTCGTCCTCCGCGCGCTCGATCGACTCGCGCGCGCGGTCGAGGATCGACGACAGCGGCTTCAACACGCTCACCCGGTGGTTCTCGATCGTCGGGCGCTCCCACCGCTCCCGGATCTCGGCCGCCGCCTCGGTCACCGTCTCGGCGTAGGACGTGAGGTCGTCCAGTATGCGGTTCGGTTCGTGCGCGCGGGCGTGCAGACTCCCCTGCTGGTACGTCTCGACGAACCCCTTCCGCTGGAGGTTCCGGAGGACGTCGTAGATCCGCGCCTGTGGCACCCCACACGTGTCCGATATCTCCGTCGCCGGGGCGCTCCCTAACTCCAGGACGGCGATGTACGCGTCCGCCTCGTACTGCGTGAGTCCCGTCCCCTCCAGCGTCTCACGGAGCGTTTCGGTATCCATGTCGAGGTTCGAGGGGGCGGCGCGTTTCAGCCTTTTCCTACAGCTTGACCCCGTCGGGGAGCGATTGGCCCTCGCGAGAGCGGGTGAAGATCGCCTCGCCGTCGTCGGCGAAGGCGTGGATCTGGTCGTGCGGGAAGCGAAAGCGGAGGGTGTCGCCGTGCTCGATGGTGAGGTCGCCGGGAACGGCGGCGGTCATCTCCGTCCCGTCCACGTCGAAGTGGAGGATGCTCTCGCGGCCCATCGGCTCGACGACGTCCACGGTCGCCGGCACGGTGTCCGACCCGTCCGTCGTCGCGAGCTGGACGTCCTCCGGACGGATCCCGAGCGTGATACGCCCCTCGCCGCCGGTGACAGCGCGTATCTCGCGGCGCTGTTCGTCGGTGAACTCGTAGGACAGGTCCTCGCCGAGTCCGCGCCCCGTCTCCGGGTCGAACTCGAGACGCAGGAAGTTCATCGAGGGCGAGCCGATGAAGCCGGCGACGAACTCGTTGGCCGGCTCGTAGTAGCACTCGAGGGGCGTTCCGAGCTGCTGGAGTTCGCCGTCGTTCATCACGGCGATGCGGTCGCCCATCGTCATCGCCTCCGTCTGGTCGTGGGTCACGTAGACGGTCGCCACGTCGAGCTGGTCGTGCAGCTGCTGGAGTTCGGCGCGCATGTCCGTCCGGAGCTTGGCGTCGAGGTTCGACAGCGGCTCGTCCATCAGGAACACCGTCGGCTCGCGGACGATGGCGCGGCCGAGCGCGACGCGCTGTTTCTGCCCGCCGGAGAGCGCCTTGGGCCGTCGGTCCAGCAACTCCTCGATGTCGAGCATCGACGCCGCCCGCTCGACGCGCCGGGAGATCTCCTCGCCGGAGAGCGAGGTCGTCATCTCGAGGCCGAACGCGATGTTCTCGCGGGCCGTCTTGTGCGGGTAGAGCGCGTAGTTCTGGAACACCATCGCGATGTCCCGATCCTTCGGTTTCTCGTCGTTGATCACCTCCCCGCCGATCCGGATCTCGCCGTCGGTCACCGTCTCCAGCCCGGCGAGGAGACGGAGGGTCGTCGACTTTCCACACCCCGAGGGACCGACCAGCACGAGGAACTCGCCGTCCCGGATCGCGACGTTCAGGTCCTCGATCGCGACGACGTCGCCGTCCTCGGAGTCGAAGACCTTCGTCACGTGATCGTACTCTGCGATTGCCATTCTCTGCCACGAACCTACGGCCCCACGTACAAATGTGTTACTACTGGAGTAGTGTGTTGGCTGAACGGGACGGAGCGTCGCTCCTCGTGGGGGCGCGTCGAGGCGCGGCGCAGTCGCTCGCGTGCCGCCTCGCGGTGTTCGTCGCGCTCTTTGAACGTGATTTTGAGTGTATTGTCCGCAACAGTAGCTCGAATCCACCGTGAATTGGTTCCGAGGAGCGGTGTGACGTCCTCGCCCGCCGTTCACGGCGGGGCGTCCCATGACAGTAGGAACCCGGTTGCCCCAGTTCGGTTTCAGGACTGGCACTCCCGGCGTCTACAAGATCTTCGGTCTTGTGCGGCCCACGGGACCCGAAGGATCGCGAGACGTCGGCAGAGCGAGTTTCGACCCTCGACTGGGGGTGTCCTGTGGCACCGCCACACGTGCTCCCATTCGCGATCGAGTCATCACCGCGTATGAATGTGCGGTATGTGGTACGGTTGAAGGGATGGAGACGTCGCTACAGGTCTGTGCGTTCATCGACGACTGCGCGGCCTGCAGTGCCGTCAACGTCCGGTTCAGTGCAATCGGGATTGCTGAATCGATCTGTTCGGACTCGTTAACCCCCGCCGTGTCGCTGTAATCGACTGCCTCGTTCTCGTTTTGACTGCGGCCATCAGCACTTATTTATACCTCGTTGCACAAAATCAGACAGTGTCTGAAATAGCGGAACAGCGGATAACTGTCTGCATCGACGTCAATTCGGATGCCGATACCGGCACGTTCCGGATTGAAGCGGCCGACGACATCCTCCGCTTGCTGGCCGACGCTCACGAGACCGAATTTACGATTTCCGAACTCGTCGACGCGACGGAGGTCGCTCGCTCGACGGTCTGGCGGGCCGTCGATTTGCTCGACAGTATCGGTGCCGTTCGCATCCGCGAGACGCCACAGCGCAACTACGTCTCCATCGACCCACGTCGGTTGCACAAAGACGACCCGATACTCGCCATCGAGCAACCGGAGTTTCACGGGCCAGTACGGGCGTTTATCGACCGAGTTCGCGAAACCATTGCCGATACTGACGATGTAGCTGAGGTTCTCGGGATCGTCGTCTTTGGGAGCGTTGCCCGCGGCGAAGCCGACCGTCAGAGTGATATCGACCTGTTCGTCGTCGTCGACGGCAACCGAACGAGCGCACGGCGGGCCGTCACAGACGTCATCGCCGAGCTCAGCGAGCGACGGTTCGACGGGGACCGGTTCGATTTCGAGCCGTACGTCGAGTCCAAAGAAAGCACGCAGCGGGCCGGGGAGAAGCTTCGTGAAATCTTCGTAGAGGGGATTACGGTGTACGGCGATGACCGTCTTCAATCGATTCGCAAGGCGGCGTTCACCAATGAGTAGTGCCCGAATCGAGCAGTACATCGACGACGTACAGGCGGCGTTCGACCGCCGTCCTATCGATATCGAGTCCGGCCTCGACGTCGACGATGCTGCCCTGCTTCAGCTCCGGAAGGCGTGTCGATTACTTGCCGGTGCCGCGTCGCTCCACGATGCAGGCTACTACACCCTCGTCATCGAGGCGTCGTTCGTCGCTATCGAACGAACAGTCGAGTTCCGGCTGCTGGAGCGGGGGACGATGCAGCCGGACGACTTGCCCGGCACGCATCCCGGCGTATACTGGGAAGCAGCCGCGACCGGTATTTTCGCCGAATCGACCGCCGAGGATCTCGCGGACCTCTGGCGTGACCACCGGGCGAAGACGTACTATCAGGACGGCCTCGCCGCCGCGGACCGCGCCGAGAAGATGTATATGCTTGCGAGAGAAGTTCACGCCTTCATCGTCGGTCGCTCCGCGCAGGGCCACGAGTGTCCCTGTGACTCGAGCAACTGACGTCCCCTCAAAGGCGACGATCACGATCGAGGAGATCAACGACGACCGGTACGACTGGCAGTGGCGGGATGGCGGAGGAAAAGAGGATCACAGCCCCACCAGCCAGGGGGCGAACTCCGGGACGATGTAGAGGAACCACTGGACCGTCCAGGAGACGCCGAGCCAGAGGAGCCCCCAGGGTGCCGAGATGCCGACCGGCCGAACCGGCCACGCCGCCCCCTCGTGGGTCATCCGCCGCGGGTACACGTAGTCCGCGAGGAAGTGGAGGCCCATCCCGAGCGCGAGGAAGTTCGTCGCCGTCAGGAGCGCGGGAACCGCAGAGAACGCCTCAAGTCGGCGTCCGAGGACGTAGACGAGCGCCGGCGGGAGGAACGTGTGGAGGGCCCAGGACCGGTGGGTCGACTCGGTTCGCGCGTCGAGTTCCGGGAGCAGCGCGCCGAGGAGAAGCGGGAGGGCGACGGTCGGATGGTAGCCGAGCGCGACGGCGAGGAAGGCGACCGGGACGGTGCTCGCGACGTGGATCTCGTAGCGGGTCACGACGGATCCCCCCGGTACGCCAGGACGACGCGGCGTGCCCCCTCGCCGCTCGTCTCCTCGAACGAGACGACCTCGAGGAGGCCGAGCAGTCCCGGGAGGAGGAGGACGACCGCGACCTGGAGGGCGACGCAGAGGGCGATGAGGACGGACGCGAAGACGAGGACGAGGACGGAGAAGGAGGGCGTCTCGAGCAGGTGGTAGGCGGCGTCGTGGAGCGCGGCGCGCATCGCCGGTCGCCGGTCTGCTGGCGCTCGAACGAGCAGCGAGGCGGTCCGGAGGCAGAGCGCGGCGGCGATCACGGTCGCGTAGAGTCCGACGACGGCCCCGAGCAGGAACGACGCGTCCCGCGCCGCGAGCGCGATCGTCGAGTAGATCCCCGTCACGACGACGACCGCGAGCAGCAGGACGCTGAGCGGCAGGCCGCGACGGACGTTAGCGCGGAACGTCTCGAGGAAGTGGACGACCCTGTCGCGCTCGCTCACCCCGCCGCCCTCGAGTTCGCCCGAGACGACGTCCGTGAGCGTCTCGACGAGCGCGATCGTCGCGGCACCGATCGTCACGAGGGGCAGGGAGACGAGCGAGAAGAGCACGCTGAGGACCACGATCGAGACGAGATCGGAGTAGACCGCCCGTCCGAACGCCGCCAGCGCCGCCGCGGGATCCAGTCGCTCGACTTCGTCGCGGGCCATTCGGTTCGTGTCCGCGGTTCGTGTCGACAAAAGCACACCGATGTCGCCGGTCCGGCGGGGTCGGCGACGGGGAGTTCCCCGACGCCCGCCGTCCGACCGTCGGTATCGACGAGTACGTAAGGCGTATCACTCGAGCCTCGAAGGGGTACCACATGTCCGAAGGCGACTTCGACGGCTACGGGGGACGCCACGTCCCCGAACCGCTCCGGGAACCGCTCGACCGACTCGCGACCGCGTACGACGACGTCGGGACCGGCGAGGAGTTCCAGGCCGAATTCCGCGCGCTCCTCGAGGAGTTCGCCGGCAGGCCGACGCCGCTCTACCACGCGCGCAACCTCAGCGAACGCTACGGGGCGGAGTTCTACCTGAAGCGGGAGGACCTGCTCCACGGCGGGGCGCACAAGATTAACAACTGCCTCGGGCAGGGACTGCTCGCGAAGCGCGCCGGGAAGGACCGCCTCATCGCCGAGACGGGCGCGGGCCAGCACGGCACCGCGACCGCGATGGTCGGGGCGCTGCTCGGCCTGGACACGGAGATCTACATGGGGGAAAAGGACGTGGAGCGCCAGAAGATGAACGTGTTCCGGATGCGCCTCATGGGGGCGACGGTCAATTCGGTCACCCGGGGCGATGCGGGTCTCGCGGACGCCGTGGACGCCGCGCTCGAGGACTTCGCGGGGAACGTCGAGGACACCCACTACCTCGTCGGGAGCGTCGTCGGGCCGGACCCGTTTCCCCGGATGGTCCGCGACTTCCAGAGCGTGATCGGCGAGGAGGCGCGCGAACAGTTCCGCGAGCGGACCGGCGGCCTCCCCGACGCGGCGGTCGCGTGCGTCGGCGGCGGGTCGAACGCCATCGGTCTGTTCCACGCGTTCCGCGACGACAGCGTCGCGTTCTACGGGGCCGAGGGCGGCGGCGAGGGCGCGGACTCGAAGCGTCACGCCGCCCCGCTCGCGAGCGGCCGGGACGACGTGATCCACGGGATGCGCACGCGCGTCATCGACGACGACGTCGAGGTGCACTCGGTCTCCGCGGGCCTCGACTACCCCGGCGTCGGTCCCGAGCACGCGATGTTCCGCGCCGTCGGCCGGTGTGAGTACGCCGCGGTCACCGACGACGAGGCCCTCGCGGCCTTCCGGGAGCTGAGCGAGACGGAGGGGATCATCCCGGCGCTCGAATCCAGCCACGCCGTGGCGCGGGCCATCCGACTGGCCGAGACGGGCGAGCACGACGCGATCCTCGTGAACCTCTCCGGTCGCGGGGACAAGGACATGGAGACGGCCGCGGCCCGGTTCGACCTCTGAGCGCCCCTCCGGGCTCGAGGACCGCCACCGGCGTCCACAGGACGAACGTACTATCGTTCGTATAGTTATGTCTCCGTGATACGAATATCGTCTCACTACCAGTATTTAGCGACGCGGATCGGACGAGTCACCACGAGGCCGAGAACGTAGTCTGTTCGGAACTGTTGTATCGCGCAACCGTCAGTGGAACAGTCACTGATGTTTCACGAGAGACGGACTAACAATACTCCATCACTTCGAAGGGCCGACGTGATGACACTCTTCGACCTCACCGGGTTCCAGCGGGACCTGCTGTACGTGATCGCGGGGTTGGATCGACCGTCCGGTCAGCAGATCAAACAGGAACTGGAGGCGGCGACCGGCCGCGAGATCACGCACGGACGGCTCTATCCCAACCTCGACACGCTCGTCAACCGATCGTACGTCGACAAGGGGGAGATCGACCGCCGAACGAACTACTACGAACTCTCCGGGGAGGGACACGAGGCCCTGACCGCCCGACAGGACTGGGAGGACAACTACCTCCCCTTCGAGAGTTCGGCGTCCTCGGCCGCCTGAGACGCGCGGCTGACCGAGAGGACGCGTTCGACGATCGTGGCAAGGTGGCGGGATCGCTCGTCCGCGATACAGCCGGAAAATCGTCGGTCGCCGCGGGAGCGCACCAGGTCCCCACCTGTGGCCCGTCGACCGGAAGCCGTGCGCCCCAAATCGGTCCTCGACGGGCACCCTTGTAGTTAGTAGTTATCAACAGAAAGGTAAGTAACGATCATAATTCCGTAAGGGTGGCATAATTAATTGTGGCCGGTCCGGTCGGCGGACCCTTCGGCGTACCGCCCGAGGATCGAAGACAGCGGGAGCACGCACAGAGAGCGGCGACTCTCGGATACTCACCCGACTCGTCGATCCGTACGTTCCCCTCACGTACTCGTCCCCCGGGCCGTCCCTCCACCTCGGATCGCGTCCAACGCGTTAATTCCAAATATAACTCTTCGAAAGTATACGGGTAGTCGGGTTCTACTTTTGTTAATCGATGCTGTACGTATCATCGGGTCCCGGACGGATCGAACGATCCGTCCGCGGATTCCGCTCGGCGTTCCCCACGATGCCGGGTATCATCCCCACCTGTGTCCGTTTTTTCGGGGCGCTCGACGACGAGCGACGCTTCCCCCGCGAGCGTGCCTCCCAGTCACGTCCAGCGACCCATCGACGACGCGTCGACGGCCGAGAGTACCGGCGATCTCTCACCGCCCACCGTCGAGTTAACCACTGCATATGCCGCGACGTAGACGGCGGACCGTCGGCTGCACCACCCGGCGCTCACACGAGTTCGACGGCCGCCGCTACGTCGAGTGCGGCGGCGAGCGCGTGATCGACGGATCGCGACGCGGCGGTTCGACTTCGATCGACCGTCGAGGGACGGAGCGAGGTATTATGAGTCAGTTATACTAATCAGTGTAAACGTTCAGTTCACCCCGCGACGCGTCTCCCTCGCCCTACCGTCACCCATCGATACGCAGTTACCCGCCCGGACGGCGTCCGGTGATCGAACCACCCGCGTGAAAACCCGGTAGCGCACGCCAGCCGGGACACTATTACGCCGGCGGTCCTACCGACTGACATGACCGGCGAAGAGGTGACCGAGCTACTCCGGAAAGCGTACACGGACGAACTCGAGACGGTGATGAACTACCTGACGAACTCCATCGTGCTCGACGGGGTCCGCGCGGAGGAGATCAAGGACTCCCTGCAAGCGGACATCCAGGAGGAACTCTCGCACGCGCAGATGATCGGCGAGCGGTTGAAGCAACTCGACGAGCGCCTGCCCGGATCGGAGAGCTTCGAAGCCCGCCAGCACAGCCTCCAGCCCCCGGAGGACACGACGAACGTCATCGGCGTGATCGAGGGCGTCCTCGACGCCGAGGAGGACGCCATCGAGACGTACCGGTCGCTCGTCTCGGCCGCCCGCGAGGACGACGATCCGGTGACCGAGGACCTGGCCGTCACGATCCTCACCGACGAGGAGGCCCACCGCACCGAGTTCAGGGGCTACCGGAAGGAGTACATCTCCGAGGAGTAACGGCGACCGTCGCCCCGCCGACCGCCCGGAGGAGCGTCGGCTCCGCGTTCGACGCCCCCGTCACCTTCGGTGCCGTCCGATGAGGAGTTCGTCGTCCGCGGTCGTGGATTCTCGCCACTTTTTTATCTCTCAATAATTCTGGAATATACCCGGAACGGTGCGCTCGATATGGCACCCGCTCCGGGGGAGTCCCTGGTCGTCGATCCGGTCGACCGCTCGAGGGCGGGCGGTTCCTCGTCCCCTCGTTCCGCGCCGGTTCGGCAGGACGGCGACCGCTCGCCCGGACAGTTCTCGAAGTAGTACGTTATTTATACAATAGATATAAATCTGAATTATAGATGACGGACGATCCTCGAAGTGCGACACGTCGTGCGTTCCTGGCGTCGGGCGCGATCGCGATCGGAGCGGGGTGCAGCGCGCCATCCGCTACGGAATCGCCGCCGTCGGGGGCCCCCGTGCGGCGACGGAACGAGACGGCGACGCCGCGGAGACGCAACGGGGAGCGGGACGACGCGAAGCCGCTTCCGGAGCCGGGTCCCGGCCCCCGCGGCGTCAGCCCGGAGTACCTCGGGCGGTTCGTCGCCGGCGGTCGACTCGTCGACGACATGCGCGACCTCTCGCGCTGGTCCGGGGAGGAGGTCGCCGCCGACGATCGGATCTACTTCGACGGGCCGCGGTCGCTACGCTACGAGGCCCGGGGTCGCGTCGCCCTGACCGGCGACTACAGTGACGACCCGATCGACCTCTCGGACGCGACGCTCTCGTTCGCGGCGTACTTCCACGAACCGGACGACGTCGAGCCGACGCTCTACGTGACCGCGCTCGCGCCGGACCGCGACAACTGGATCCGGTTCGAACATCCGTATCTCGGGCTGAAGAACGCCGGGTGGCAGCGGTTCGACGTCGCGCCGACGCGGACGAAGGGATCGCCGGATCTCTCGGACGTCCGGGCGCTGGTCCTCTCGATGAACCCCGGCGACCGCCTCGTGCGCTTCTGGCTCGACGACGTCCGCGCGCACCCCCGGCCCGATCGCGGGAAGCTGATCTTCCGGTTCGACGACACCCACGAGCACCACTACACGGAGTACTTCCCCGTACTCCGGGAGTACGGCTATCCGGCCATCGAGGCGGTCGTCCTGAACCACGTCGGCCGGCCGTCGCGGCTCTCGGGGCTCCAGCTCCGCGAGCTGTCGAACGCCGGGTGGGATCTCTGCTACCACACGACGGCCCACCAGAACGTGACCGAACTCTCCGCCGACGAACTGGCGGCCGACGTCGCCGAGATGGACATGTTCTTCCGGAAGATCGCCGGCGAGCGAGCCGACGTCATGGTCTACCCGTACGGTGCCTACGACGGGCGGTCGATGGACGCGCTCGCCGAGCACTTCGACCTCGCCTTCGGCGGCGGCGCGCCGACGAACTACGCGCTTACCAACCCGATGTGCGTCGGGTCGAAGGGCGTCGACGGCGACCTCGCCGGCGCGAAGGAACTGGTCGACCTCGCCGCCGAGTATCGATCGCTCTCGGTGCCCCTCTTTCACCACTTCGACCCGGCGGCGTTCGAGGAACTGGTCGAGCACGTCCGCCGGCGGGAGCGGGCCGGCGAGATCGACGTGCTCACCGCGACCGACCTCCGGGAGTACCTCGGGTCGCTCGATCGGTGGGGGCGCGCTCGTGACTCGTGAGTAAGCGCGGTATAACCGCCGCGACGACGACGGTTAGCGTCGGCGTACGAGCCCGCCGAGGGGGATCGCTCCCGGTCGGCGTCGGGACCGATCGACGAGCCACCGAGCGCGAACGCCGCGTCGTCCGTTCGCTCTCCCGAGCGTTCCCGGGTACGTGACGGTGGGCGACCCTCCACTGTCACGTTAACCGGAGACTAGTACCGCGGTGGAGATCCGTCGGCGGGGGCGATTCTCGCGTTCTCGTCGGTACGACATTCGTTACATAGAGAACGAGTAATATTCATCGAGTTGTCTAATTCGAGAACCGCTGTATTAGTGGTTAACAGGACGTTCAGACGCTTATTTCGCTCCGTAACTAACACACGTTCCCTCGTGTGTTTGTCCGTTCCATGACTGAGAAGCGGACGAACCAGAGCGACACCGACGACGGCGACGCGACGCGGACCGACGGCGGGGGCGGCTTCGAGGCCACCCGTCGATCGTTCCTGGCGGGTGGCGGCGCGCTCGCGTCGGGGATGGCCCTCGGCGGCGGCGCGTTCGGCGTCCTCGACGGCGACGAGAGACACGTCCCCGACGAACCGAAGAAGGACGGAAAGGTCCGGAAGTTCACGGTCCACGCCATCGAGGTAGACATTCCGTACAACCAGTTCGGCCTCCACCAGCCCCGAGGCGTCATGTACGTCCTCGACGAGGACCTGGAGGCCGCGCGCAAGGCGTCGGGGACGTTCCCGAACGACGCGTTCGAGGCGGTCGACGGCGACGAACAACGCCTCGACTTCTACTCGGGCTCCGACGCCAAGGAGCAGTGCGAGGACACCGCCCACATCGACATCGACGGCCACAAACACCACCAGCACCCGAAGGGAGCCGACCACGACCACCACCACCCCGACGGGACCGATCAGCACCACCGCCACCGAAAGGACGGCGGGCACGACCACGAGCGGGGCAGCCACCACCACGGCGGCGACGACCACCCCGCCGGCGATCCGCACGACGACGGGATCGACACGTCGGTGCTTCGCCCGCTCGTCATCCGCGCCAACGAGGGCGACATCGTCGAGATCGAGTTCATCAATCACCTCGATCGACGGGCGTCGATGCATCAAGTCGGGTTGCCCTACGACGTGAAGGAGTCAGACGGCGCGAACGTCGGGTACAATCCGGACACGACGGTCGCGCCGGGCGAGTCGATCACCTACCGCTGGTTCGCCGCCCACCAGGGCGGCCACTTCTTCTACGACCTCGCGAATCCGGCGTACGACAGCGCCGAACAGCCCCCCGAGGAGGTCAACCTCCTGTCGAAGAGCCTGTTCGGGACGATGATGGTCGAGCCCGCGGGCGCGACCTGGACCGACCCGTTCACCGGCGGGGAACTCAGAAGCGGCGTCCAGGCCGACATCCACGACCCCGAGATGCTGGGGACGAGCTACCGCGAGATCGTCGTCCACTACCACACACCCGAGGGGCTGAAGCCGGATCTCACCTATCCGAACTCCGACGAACCGCAGAACGTCCACGCGATCAACTACCGTGCCGACCCGACGGCACAGCGGGCCGATCCCGACCGCGCCGAGGAACTCGGCGTCGAACCCGACGCCCTGGAGGAGTTCTTCTACAACTCGTGGCTGAACGGCGATCCGGGCGGCGGGGACAACACCTACCCCGTCTACAAGGGCGACCCGATCAAGTTCGTCGCGGTCGGGGCCTCTATCGAGGAGAATCACGTCCACCACCTCCACGCCCACCGCTGGAAGACGATCCCGAACCGGTCCGACTCGGACACGATCGACTCCCAGACGGTCGGGCTGGGCGCGTCGTTCCCCGTCTACTTCGTCGTGGCCCACGGCGAGGCGCAGGGATCGGAAGCCTCCGGTCCCAGCGAGACGGTGCGACCGGAGATGACGTTCGAGGAGGCGTTCGAGATCGGTGCCGGCGGCGCACACGGCACCGCCGGCGACGTCCTCTTCCACTGCCACCTGTTCCCCCACTACGGCGAGGGGATGTGGGGGAGTCTGCGTATCTTCGACAAGGAGCAGTGCGGCCTTCAGCCGTTGCCGAACACGACCATCGCGGACGACCCGGTGCCCGACGAGGTGCCGTTCCCGCGGGGTATCCTGCCCGAAGACTCGCCGATCCCCGGCTTTCCGGACTTCATCCCGAACGAGGTCGGCAGTCCGCCGCCGGAATCGCCCGGGGCGACCGGGCCGAACCCGCCGGAAACGGGTCGCCAGCCCACGCCCGAGGAGGAGGAGGCACTGGGCGAGATCGTCCCCGGCGCGCCGTACGTCGACCCGTGCGATCCCTGGCTCGACAACACGGAGTTCGGCGGCCCGCCCGCCGGCAAGGACGCGCCCGTCAAGGAGTACACGATCGTCGCGTTGCCGGCGGACATCGTCTACAACGACAACGGCGACCACGATCCCGACGGGATCGTCTACGCGCTCGAGGAGGACGCCGAAGCCATTCGAAACGGCGAGATGAACCCCGAGCCGCTGTTCATCCGCGCGAACGTCGGCGACTGCGTCGAACTCACCCTCAAGAACGAGACCGAGCGCGCGATGTCGATCCACCCCCACTTCGTGAGTTACGACCTGCTGGGGTCGGACTCGCTCGCCAACGGCTACAACTACGAGCAGTACACGGAACCCGGCGAGCAGCGGGCCTACCGATGGTACGCGGACGAGGAGGGGCCGATCTACTTCCACGACCACATCTTCGGCATCGACGACGTGATGCACGGCGAGTTCTGCGCGCTCATCGTCGAGCCCCAGGGCTCTGAGTACCTCGATCCGTACTCGGGTGAGCCCATCCGAAGCGGTTCGCAGGCGATCATCAAGACGCCGGAGGGCAAGAACGACTTCCGGGAGTTCGCGCTCCACCTCCACGACTTCGCCCAGCTCGTGAAGCGCAACGGCGAGTTCGTCAACCCCGACGTCCAGCACAACGAGAACGCGGGGACGATGGCGATCAACTACCGGAACGCGCCGCTCTACCAGCGCAACGATCCGGACGCGGCGTACGCCTACAGCTCCGCGGTCCACGGCGACCCGCCGACGCCGCTGCTCGAAGCCTACTCGAACGACCCGATCCGCATCCGGGTGATCCAGGGTGCGTGGGAGGAACAGCACAACTTCCTGCTCCACGGGCGTCCCTTCGAGAGCGAAGGATTGGACATCCAGGACGCGGTCTCGGAGCACATCGGGACGTCTGAGCAGTTCACGTTCCTGATCGATCCGGACGAGGAGAGCGGACAGGACTTCGAACGGATGGACAACCCGTTCGGCCTGCCCGTCCGGGACCACCTCTACGGGACGGGCATCATCGACGACCGCTGGACGGGGATGTGGGGGATCCACCGCGTCTTCGACGCCGAGACCCCCCACCTCGCACCGCTCCCCGATCGGGGCCCGCCGAAGGGGAAGAAGATCACGAAGAGGGACCTCGAGCGGATGGGCCACTTCGCGCCCTTCCTCGGCCTCGAGCGCCTCGAGCGCCTCGGCCGGGACGCGCTCCTGCTGTACGACGAGGACGACAACCGCTGTTTCCCGCCGGACAAGGACGCCCGCCAGAACAGGAACGTCGGCGAGGTGCCGCCGCAAGCGCCCGACCCAGGCGATCCCTGCCCGGACGACGCGCCGGTACGACAGATAGACGTCACGGCGTTCCGGACGGAGATCGAGTTCAACGAGTACGGCGATCACGACCCGTTCGGGATCGTCTACGCGCTCGACGAACACGTCGAGGACGTCAAGTGCGGCGATCGACCCGCCGAGCCCCTCGCGATCCGGGCGAACCGCGGCGACTGCGTCGAGATCAACCTCACGAACGGGCTACCCGGGGACGTCGAGGACGTCGAGGACGTCGAGGACGAACTGCGGGACCTCCTCGACGACCTGCTCGGGGACGTCGACGTACGACACGACGAACTCCGAAAGAAACTCGAGGCGGCGATCGAGGACGGGCTGACCCGCTCGGAGGTCGGGCGGATCGTCGAGGAGTTCCTCGACGACCTCGACGACGACCTCGTCGAGCGGATCAAGGCGCTGGTTCGCGACCTCCTCGAGCGACTACGGGATCCGGACGACGGCGTCGAGGACCACGCGCACCCGAAGATGCGCGTCTCCCAGCCGTGGGACGCCTCCGATCGGATCTCGCTCCACCCGACGCGGATCACCTACGACGTGACCGCCTCAGACGGCGCGACCGTCGGATTCAACTTCGATCAGACGGTCGCGCCCGGCGAGACCATCACCTATCGGTGGTACGCAGAGGAGGTGCCCAGCAACGTGGCGCTCTGGGACGAGGCGGACGTCCGGAGCCACCGCCACCACGGCGCGTTCGGTACCCTCATCGTCGAACCGAGGAACGCGACGTGGCTCGATCCGAACACCGCGGAACCCCTGCTCGCCGGTAGCGAGGCGATGATCGCGACCCCCAACGGGACCGACACGCGGGAGTTCACCCTCTCGTTCAGCGACGGGCGGTACATCGTCAACGAGAACGACCCGGACGACTGTGTGGTACCGGTGAACCTGGACGATCCCGAGCAGGATCCGAACGCGCCGTGCAACCAGATCGGTGACCCCGAGGATCAGGGGTACGTCGCGATCAACAACCGCGCGGAGCCGTTCATCCGGCGCTTCCAGACCGGCCCGGACGACCAGCACCTCGTCTTCGACTCGGAGACGCACGGCGATCCCGCGACGCCGATCCCGGAGGCGCTGCTCGGCGATCCGATCAAGTTCCTGGTCCAGAAGAGTTCCGACAAGTCCCGCGGGATGACGTTCCACCTCGCGAGCCACCAGTGGCGGCGGTTCCGCGGAATACCCGAGTCGCCCATCATCGGGGCGGACGACCGCTTCGAGGTCGGAAAGGCGGAGGACCTCGACCTGGTCAGCGACGCGGGCGGCCTCGCGGAGAGCACCGGGGACTTCCTCTACGCCGAACTCAAGGAGCGCCGCCGCCTCGAGGCCGGCTTCTGGGGCATCTTCCGCGTGCGGGAGGACCCCGGCGACTTCGAGACCCCGATGCAACCGCTACCGGCGATGGCGAAGAAGATGGGGCTGACGCCGGACGAACGCCCCGGCTGGAACGTCCTCCGAACCGACCTGACCGGCTCGGGACGCGAGGATCTCGTCGTCGGCGTGCCCCGTAGCGACCTCGCGGGGGTGGACGCGGGGGCGGTCTACGTCTTCGAGAACGGTGCCGATCGGAACGTCACGGACCTCTCGACGGCCGACGGCGTCTTCGTCGGCGAGCCGGGCGAGCGCGCCGGCATCTCCCTCGCTACCGACGAGTCGTCCGAGGGCGAGGGTGCGCTGGCGGCTCTCGTCGTGGAGACGGAGGGCGATACGACCTACACGGTGCCCGCCGGGGGGGAACTGCGCGAGGCGCTGGCCGACGTGCCGTGGGGGCGACTCGCCACCACGCTCACCGGCGCGACCAACACCTCCATCGACGTGGTCGCCGGACTCCGAGACGTGAGCGCGTAGCCTACCCGCTCGCGCGGCGCGGACGAGCGCACCCGACGCCGGCGTTCCGCCGGACGGTCCGCTCGCTCGCCGGGGTCGGTGGCCGTCGACGCGGGCCGAGGATCACCCGTCCGACCGATCCAGTTCGTTCGCGTCGAGGTCGCCGCGGAGGTACCGGTCGCCGAGCGGCGTGAGTTCGCACGGCCCGTAGCCGTCGAACGCGATCAACCCGTGGGCCGCGAGGCGTTCGCACCGCCGCTCGACGTCCGTCCGTCGATAGACGGTGCCGGTGCCGCGGGCCGCCATCCCGTCGCGGAGCGCCCGCGGCGTCGCCGGACCGTCGGCCCGCAACAGTTCGAGGATGCGGTCGTCGGCCTTCCCCATCCACTCGGCGTGCCTCCGCATCCCGTCCGCGGACGCGTCGCGCAGGTCGCGTGCGGCCATCCCGGTCACACCCGATTCGCTCGCCGCGTCGCTTCCGGTCGCGAGCGCTCGCGACTCCCCTCGATCGTCGCGACGTGTCCGTCACAGAGGCGGGGCGTCGACTCGCGCCCCTCCATCGCGACCCGACAGACCGTATCGCCCCCGCGATCCTCCGTGTAGGGCAGCCAGAGCGGCAGGGCGTAGAACCCGTCCCGGTCGCAGAGCGCGCACCCCTCGACCCGCCCCCAGTCGCCACGGGCGAGGCTCCTCCCGAAGTCGCGCCGCTCACACCGGACGCAGAACCCGCCGACGACCTCGTCGGTCACGACGTCCAGCACGGCCCGGTTGAACCCCGCGTCCCGCCCGCACGCGATGCACCTCGCCGCACGCCACCGCTCGTCCCGAGATTCGCTTCCCTCCATGACAATCGTGAAACGATGAATTTACCGTAACACGATAGCTCTTACCATTCGTCGTCCGGAAGTCAACGGATTCGGCCCGCCGAGAAGTGTCGATTCGCCGTCACGGACGGCGGCGACGGTCGCGTCGTGATCGGTCCGGGAGTCCGCGCGTCGAGGAGGATGCGACGACGTCAGTCTGTGAGTTCTCGCTCGGCGAGCGTCTCGAAGTCTCGCCATCCGCACTCCGCGCACTCGCGGCGCTCCTCTCCAGTCGCCTCGATCAGCACGACGACGCGTGGTTCCGAACAGTCCGGGCAGATGTGCCGCTTACGTCCCATGTCTACGCGGTGGGACTGGCCCGATCGGGATAAGTGCGGTGGCCGGAGGCGATCGACCGCGGCGTCGAGCGCACCACTATCGCGACGTTGAAGGTCCCCCCGTCACATCTCGTGGCAGAATGCCCACGGATCGCGACGAGACGCTGGCGGCGATGGAGGTGCTCACGGCGTACCTCGAGGACCGGGACGAGGTCGCCTACGCCGAGGTCGGCGGCGTCGTTCAGTACAAGACGGACGCGGTGGTCACCCGTGAGGGGACGCGCAACGCCACCGCGTTCACGGAGACCGGGGTGTGGTGTCGCGTGTTCGCGAACGGCGCCGCCGACTACCGGTACACCACGGCGCTCGACGAGGAGAGCCTGCGCGACGAGGCCGACCGGGCGATCCGGTCCGCGGCGCAACTCGCGCAGACGCGGCCCGCCCGCGTCGACACGGAGACGCTCCACCGCGCGGTGCACGGCGGGTGGGGGACGACCCCGCGACTGACCGACCTCGAACCGGAGGCGAAGGTCGACCGACTCCGGTCCGCGCTCGACGCCTCGCGCGTCGACGGGGTCGACCGCGTCCGCGTCACCTACGCGGACGCGAGCGTCGATCACGCGATCACGACGACGACCGGGAGCGCCGTTCGGACGACGTTCGAGCGCGCGTCGACCGACCTCGTGGTCGACGCGCCGGCGTGTCCGACCGTCCGTCGCTTCGCGGGAACCCTGCGCGGGACGGCGATCTTCGACGAGTTCGAGTCGCTCGCGGCCGAGGCGTTCGCCCGTGTAGACGACCTCCGCGACCGATCGGCGGACGCGCTCGCGGAGGAGCGCGAGGCCGACGTCGTCCTGAGCCCGCGGGCGACCGCCCAGCTCGTCCACCACCTCTCGCACGCGCTCGAGGCCGACGCCGGCTACCTCGGCCTGCCGAACCACGCGGTCGGGGACGAGGTCGCCGGGGGCGGCCTCGCCGTCGAGGACGCGATCCGCGCCGGCTCGTGGGGCGCGATGGCGTACGACGCCGAGGCCCGACCGACCGAGCCGGTCGCGCTCGTCAGGGACGGCGCGGTCGCGTCGCTGCTACACGACACCGAAAGCGCGGCGGATCACGACGCGTTCCCGGCCGGGACGGCGGTCCCGAGCCTCGGGTTCGACGCGCCGCCGCGGATCCACGCCCGACACCTCGACGTCGAGGCGGGGACGGCCTCGGAGACCGACCTGCTCGCGGGCGCGACGGCGTACGTCGAGCGGTTCGACCCGCCGCGCTACCGCGACGACCTCGAAGCGCGCAAGCGAAGCGGGTGGATGCCGCCGAGCGTCCTCTACGCACGGGACCTGCGGGAGACGGCGGCGGAATCGGACCGGCCCGACCGGGGGCGCGTCGACTGGCCGATCGCGGAGGGCTATCGCGTCGAGGGCGGCGAGCGGACGAGTCGTCTCGACGGCGCGCACCTCGCGTCGGATCCGGCGACGCTCCGCGGGATCTCGATGCTCGGAAGCGTCCGCGAGACGACGACCGGCGTCTGTGACAAACACCGCTCGCGGCTTCCCTACGCGGTCACGGCACCCGCCGTTCGGCTGACGGCGGTGCTCGCGCCGGACGACGGGTAGCGGGTCAGTCGTCGGCCGACGCGTCGGCGTTCCCCGCCCGACCGCCCTCGCCGGCGGGGGTGTCGGACCCCGCCGGATCGGCCACGGCCTCGCCCTCGTAGCGGTGGCACGCCACCTCGCGCGCGTCGGCGACGTCGGCCTTCGTCTCGAGCGGCGGCACGGCCGTCGCGCAGGGGCTCCGCTCCTCGAACGCGCCGGTCAGGCGTTCCTCCGCGTCGTCCCACCGGTCGGCCGCCAGGAGCGAGATCGCCTCCTCGACGACGCGCCCGGCGTCCCCGGCGGGACCCCCCTCCGGGAAGCACCGCGCCGAGATCTCCGGTTCCGGGAGGAGCTCCCCGTCGGCGGACAGGTGATCGACGTCCCGCCGCTGGACGACGCGCATGAACCGCCGGACGCGCTCCCACTCCTCGGCCCCGAGGTCGTACTCCTCGGGGGCGATGAGCATCGGACACCGCGTCCGGAACCGACAGCCCGAGGGGATCTCGATGACGTCGCCGACCTCGCCCTCGAGTTCGACCCGCTCGCGGCCGGCGTCGGGATCGGGGACCGGAACCGCGTCCACCAGCGCCCGGGTGTAGGGGTGCTTCGGGTCCTCGATGATCCGATCGGTCGGGCCGATCTCCACGATCTTCCCCATGTACATGATCGCGATGCGATCGCACATGTGACGCAGCAGCGAGAGGTCGTGGCTGATGTAGACGACCGAGAGGTCGAACTCGTCGGTCATCCGCTCGAGCAGCGAGAGCACGCCCGCCCGGAGGCTCACGTCGAGCATCGAGACGGGTTCGTCGGCGACGATGAAGTCCGGATCGAGCACGAGCGCGCGGGCGATGGCGACGCGCTGGCGCTGGCCGCCGGACAGCTCGTGTGGGTACTGATCGAAGTACGCGTCCGCGGGTTTGAGTTCCGCGAACTCGAGCGCCCGCCGCACCCGGGCGGTCTGTGCGGGGAGGTCGTGGACGCGCAGCGGTTCGGCGACGATGTCGTACACCGTCATGCGCGGGTTCAGGCTCTCGAAGGGGTCCTGGAAGATCATCTGCGCGTTCCGCCTGAACGCGGCGAGCGCCTCGTCGTCCGCCTCGCCGAGGCGCGTGCCGCGGTAGGCGATGTCCCCGTCGGTCGGCTCGTGGAGCTTCACCAGCGACATGCCGGTGGTCGTCTTCCCGCAGCCGGACTCGCCGGCCAGTCCGAGCGTCTCACCGCGGTTGAGTTCGAACGAGACGCCGTCGACGGCGTGGACGACGCGCGCCTCCTCGCCGGTGACCGACCGCGCGAGGCTCGCGAGCCACCCCTCGCTCACCGAGAAGTGCTTCTTCAGGTTCTCGACGCGGACGATGGGCTCGTCGTCGCTCACGTCAGTCACCCCCCGCGGCCTCGGTCGCCGCCTCGGTCCCCTCCCACGTCTCCGGCCGGTCGGCGACGGGGCGGAACTCCGCGTCGATCTCCTCCGCGTAGTGGCAGTACGTCCGAAGCTCGCCCATCCGGTGGGCCGACGGCGCTTCGCTCCGGCACCGATCGGTGGCGAGCGGGCAGCGCGCGGCGAACCGACAGCCCGAGGGGGGATCGACGAGTTCCGGCGGGTAGCCGGCGATGCTCATCAGGTCCTGCTCGCGCTTCCTGATGTTCGGGAACGCCCGCTTGAGCCCGATCGTATAGGGGTGGTAGGGGGAGCCGAAGATCTCCTCGACGGGGCCCTCCTCGGCGATCTTCCCGGCGTACATCACGATGACGCGGTCGCACGTCTCGGCGACGACGCTCACGTCGTGGGTGATGACCAGCATCGAGGAGTTGATGCGGTCCTGGATCTCGCCGATGCGCTTCAAGATCTGGTCCTGCATGATGACGTCGAGGGCGGTCGTCGGCTCGTCCGCGAGGACCAGCGCGGGGTCGAGCGCGAGCGCCATGGCGATCATCGCCCGCTGGCGCATCCCGCCGGAGAACTGGTGGGGGTAGTCGTCGGCCCGGTCGGGGTCGAGCCCGACGAGTTCGAACATCTCGGTGACGATCCGCGTCGACTCGACCCGGCCCGTCCCCGGCCGGTGGGCCTCGATGGCCTCCACGATCTGCTCGCGGATGGTGTAGACCGGGTCGAGCGAGTTCATCGCGGACTGGGCGATCATCGAGATCTCCTCCCACTGGTACCGGCGTCGCTGCCGGCGGGAGAGTTCCGTGAGGTCCTCGCCCTTGAACCGGATCGAGCCCCCGTTGACGTAGCCGGCGTCGGGCAGGATGCCGATGATCGCCTTCGCGAGCGTCGTCTTCCCGCAGCCGGACTCGCCGACGATCCCGAGGTTCTCGCCCTCCTCGAGCGAGAAGCTCACGCCGTCGACCGCCTGCGCGGGACCGTCCTCGGTCTCGTAGTAGACTTCGAGGTCGTCGACGTCGAGTAGCGTACCTGTCATCTTGCGGTAGCGAGGAAATCCCGCCGTTTTCGGCGGGGAGGAATCGCGTTCGTGACGGCCACCCCTCGCCCTACAGTGGCCCCTCGGTGTCCAACGCTTTCGCGCCCTGTATGACGAGTCCTCGCCACGTCAGGCCGTGTGCGTCTTTCACTTCGCTCAGTCGTTCGTACTCTTCGTCGCTCACTTCGATGTTCAAGTTCGGCATCTCTACCAGAACTTAGTTTTTCGATAGTCTTAACTTGCATAGATTCGTTGATACTGTTGTGACAGTCACCGCCACGAAAACGCTCGAAGCCACGCTCGCGCCACCAACGGCGCACAAAGAGCACCGGCTTCAGCGGACCGTGGCGACGTACCGCCGTGCGCTCTCCGAAGCGTTCGAGAGCGGCGCGAACACGCAGACGGCGGTCAACGACGTCGTCACGCCGTACACGCTCACGTCCTACGCGAAGGACGCGCTCAAAAACTACGTCCCGCAACTCCGCCGGACGTACAACGCCTCCGAATTGGACGACGACCACCCCGTTCGCTTCACGAACCGAGGGTGGCGTCTCGACCACTCCGAGGAGCGCACGCACGAGTTCTGCTGGCGCGTCCCGCAGGCCGGACGTGGCAACGCCTTCTGGATTCCGCTCCGTATCAACCCCGCTCAGCGGGAGTTGTGGAGCGACCTGCTCGACGGCGACGTGTCGGTCGGAGAGTTCCGACTCCAAGAGTACCGCACGAGCTGGGTGCTTCACGTCACCGTCGAGTACGAGGTTGCAGAACCAGCGGAACCGGACGACCCGACGCCGGTCGGCTTCGATATCGGTGAATCGAAACTCCTGACGGGCTGTGCCCTGAAGGACGGTACTCCAACCCAACCGTACATTTACGACGGTGGACGGGCGCGACACCTCCGCAAAGAGATGTTCACGACCCTCCAGCGGCTTCAACGGCGAGACGCCGAGTGGCGAATTGACGAACGGTTCACGCACTACCAGAACGCCCTCACGGACATTGTCGAGAAGGCATCCCGTGAGGCCGTCGAATATGCTCGACAGTTCGAGAACCCCGTTATTGTGCTTGAAGACCTGTCGTACATCCGCGAGCGCCTTGACTACGGCAAGTGGATGAACCGCCGGCTTCACGCCTGGGCGTTCGCCCGGCTCACCGGACGCATCGAGGACAAAGCCCTCGACGCGGGGATTCCGGTGCGGTTCGTGAACCCGGCGTACACGTCCCAGACGTGTCACGCCTGCAACCGGCTCGGTCGGCGGAGCACACAGGCGGCGTTCGTCTGTCCACACGACGACTGTTGGGTGACGGAGTACCAAGCGGACATCAACGCGGCGGCGAAGGTCGCCAGTCGCCTCAACCCGTGGGGAGAGAGCCTGCCTTGGAAACCGGCAGACGATGACTCGCCTCGGGACGGGAGTGCTCGTGACAGCACCACAGGACACCGCGAGTCGAGTCGGAAATCCCGACAGATGACGCTCGGGGACTTCAGTTCTGAAACCTCCGACGACGAGGCTTCCCTTGTAGGAAGCCCCGCCTTTTAGGGCAGGTGAGGATGTCACTGAAGTTTAGGGTTGGTGATCTCCTCGTAGCCGCGGCCGATGAGGAAGCCGCTGATGACCACGAGCGCGATGCAGATGCCGGGCGGGACGAACCACCACCACTGGCCGAACGTCAGCGCGTTGTACGAGCGGGCGCTCTGGAGCATCGTCCCCCAGGACACCGTGTTGGGGTCGCCGAGACCGAGGAAGGAGACGCCCGCCTCGGTGATGATCGCCCACGCGATCGCGAAGGAGCCGTAGAGAAACGACATCGGGAGGACGTTCGGCGCGAGGTGTCGGGTGAGGATGTACCAGTCGCTCGCGCCCGCCACCTGGGCGGCCTTCACGAACGGCCGTTCGCGCAGCGAGAGCGCCTGCGACCGGATCACGCGCGCGGTCGCGCGCCACTGGAGGATGACGACCGCGGCGATGATGTTGAACAGGCTCGGGCCGAGGACCGCGACCAGGATGATCACGGTCGGCAGGAGCGGGAGGCCGTAGAGGAAGTCGACGAACCGCATCAGCGCGTCGTCGACGTAGCCGCCGTAGTAGCCGGCGATCAGCCCGACCATCGTCCCGATCCCGGCGGTGAAGACGGCCGCGAGCAGGCCGACGAGCAGCGCCGAGCGGGAGCCGGCGACCAGCTGGCTGAAGATGTCGTACCCCTGCTGGGTCGTGCCGAGCAGGTAGTCCGGATGCCCGCCCAGGAAGGCGGGTTCGAGCGACTTCGCGATGGTCAGACCGTCGGTGTACTGCCGTTCGAGCGGCGGGTAGGGGGCCAACGAGAACGGCTGGACGATCACGCCCCCCACGCCCGGGAGGGGGACGGGCACGACGATCGGCCGGGCGAAGATCGCCACGAGGATGAAGAACGCGAGCGTCAGCATCGACAGCTTGACCGACAGCTCGTCGGTCAGCAGCGACCAGTGTTCCGCGAGCGTCTCCCGCCAGAGCCGAAGCGTGCGTTGCCACTTGTCGATCTCGTCGGCGTCGGCCTCGTCCAGGTCGGCGAAGATCGAACTCCGCTGGGGGGCCGAGGCGTCGGTTGAGTGTTCAGAACTCATGGTCAGTCGTAGGTCACCCGCGGGTCGAGGTAGCCGTAGGCCAGATCCGCGAGGAAGTTCATGATGATGATCGTCGCCGCGAGGACCATGAACGTCCCCTGTGCCACCGGGTAGTCGCGCCGGAGCACGGCGTTGATCATCTCACGGCCGATGCCGGGCCAGCCGAACACCGTCTCGATGAGGACGCTCCCCGCGACCGCGTAGCCGAGGGCGATCGCCGCCGCGGTGACGATGGGGAGGAGGGCGTTGCGCGCCGCGTGGTTGAACATGACCTTCCGCTCGCTCAGCCCCTTGGCGCGACACACGTCGATGAAGTCCTCGCGGAGGACCTCGAGCATGCTGCTGCGCATGATGAGCAGCGGGTAGCCCATGTAGTAGTACGCGAGGACGAGCGCCGGTGCCGCCAGGTGCCTGAGGAAGTCGATCGAGAGGACCATCCCCCAGAAGCTCGTGTTCTCGTGGCCGAGGCTCGTCATGCCGCTCATGGGGATGAGGCCCATCTCCGCGCCGAAGATCCAGAGCACGAGCAACCCGACCCAGAACGCCGGAACGCTCCGCGCGAGGAGGGCGACGATCACCGTGCTCCGCTCGAACCGCGAACCGCGGTACCAACCGGCGAGCACGCCCAGGAGGATGCCGAGGACGTACGCGATGACGAACGCCGTGAGCATCAACACGAGCGTGTTGGGGAGGTACGTCGCGAGCACCGCCGAGACGGGCTGATTCGAGTGGAACGACTGACCGAAGTTGAGCGTCAGGGCGTTCCCCATGTACTTCACGTACTGGACGTAGAGCGGTTCGTTGAGGCCGTAGCTCGCGATGATCTGTCGTCTCGCCTCCGCGGTCATCTGCCCGGAGATGATGTACGACGTCGGATCGCCGGGCATCAACCGGAAGAGCAGGAACAGGACGCTCCCGACGGCCCAGAAGGTGACGGCCAGCTGCAGCACCCGTCTGACGAAGAATTGTGCTTTTCCCATGTGTGTGGTGTGTTAGTCGTCTGCCGTCGCCGGTCGCGCGATCACAGGTAGCCGGCGTCCTTCAGCTTCTTTTTCGCGGCTTCGAGGCTCTCCTCGTACGTCTTCACGTCGTCGGTGTGGAGGTCGCCGAACGCCTTCGACACGACGTTGGAGCCGACGTCGGGGTAGCCAAAGAGGATCTGCTCGACGATCTGCGTCCGCGGGATGCAGTTGACCGCCGCCTGTCGCACGGCGGTCTTCCCGAGCCCCTCCTTGCGGTTGTTGGCCGTGAAGTGCCAGAACGAGGTGCTCTGTGCCTTCGCGACGCCGATCTGGTCGAGCTTCTCGTTCTGCTTCAACTGCCGGCTGATGCCGCCGAACGGGATGTAGTTGAGGTCCCCGCCCTTCAGCAGTTCCCACTGCGTGGAGGTCTCGGGGATGATCCGCCAGAACCGCCTGTCGAAGTCGACGCCGACGAAGTGGTCGGGGTTCTTCTTCAGCCCCAGTTCGCTCCCCTTGTCCCAGTAGTCGAACACGAGCGGGCCGCTCCCGACGGGGTTAGAGATCGTCGCCTTCGCCGGGTTCGAGCGCGACTCCCACTTGTGCTTGGGGATGATCGGGATCTGGCTCCCGAGGATGGTGTTCACCGGGCCGAGGTTCTGTGCCAGCGTGAGCTGCACCGTCTTCTCGCCGGTGACCTCCGCGCCCTCGATGTACTGGTTCTGGAGCGTGTAGAGCGGGATCTCGTTGTCCTTGATGTAGTTGAACGAGAACGCCACGTCCTCCGCGGTGAGCGGCTCGCCGTCGTGCCACGTCGACTCGCGGACGGTGTACTCCATCGTGGTCTCGTCGACCCGCTTCCAGTCGGTCGCGAGCCCCAACTCGGGGTCCGGCTTCATGTTCTCGTCGAACTGGATGAGCCGGTCGTAGATGACGTTGAACTGGTAGTTGTGCTTGTTCTCGTCGTTGTGCCCGAGGACGTTCATCGTCGAGAGCGACTCGGGCCAGGTTCCGCGAAGCTCGTTGTTCTCGTTGTTCACCTTCAGGTTCACCATCGTGTAGTAGGAGTTGAACCCCGCGATGTGGTGTTTCCAGTTGGTGACCTGGTCCTTGTTGTGCGCCATGATGTCCGGCATCTGCGCGATGGGCATCGTGGGCACGTCCTCCATCAGCGTCTTCTGGATATCGTGGATGAGCCCCGTCCGCTTCGCGGTGTCTGCGGTCCGCAACTGGGCTTCGAGCTTCGGATCGAGGTCCTCGTTCGTGTATCCGGAGTAGTTCCCCTCGCCCTCGCCGGTGTTCCGGGAGTGGAAGTACTCGGGGAGGAGGATCCCCGGGTCGATGGTGAAGAACGTCCACCACGTCGCGAACCCGTAGTCGTGCTGCTGGGTGACCGTGCTGTACAGCGACCCCCACTCCATCACCTTCACGTCGACGTCGAACCCCGCCTTGTTCATCGTGTCGGCGATGAGGTTGATCGCGTCGTGGCGCTCCGGCGAGTAGCTCTGGGGGTTGTTGATGTACGTGTACTTCGGGAGGCTGCTCTTCCCGTCGCCGCCCGAACCGTTGCCCTTCGGTTCGGTCGTGCTGCAGCCGGCCAGCGCCGTCAGTCCGACCAGCCCGCTCGCTCCCCCGACCCGGGCGAGGAACTCGCGACGGCTTCGGGGGGTGGTGTTAGATTGAGTCATACGCACCAACCTCAGATCCGGTGCATATGAATATTTCGTTAGCTGGACCGCCACGTCCGTCGGAATCACAGTACTGTAAATACGTCATGTACCGGCTACGTCACGTCCCGGCACGGAGTCGACGACCCACGGTCCGCCGCCGCACGTGTCACCGTCCCGTTCGCCGCTCAGGTCACCGTCTCGTTCGCCGCCCTGGACGCGTCACCGCCGCTCCCGTCGCGCCGCCTGCCCGATCTCGGCGACCTTCTGTCGGTACTCCCAGAGGCCGGCGACCGCGAGGAGGGCCGCGAGCCCGACCGCCGCGACTGGGCGTCCCGTCGCGAGGAGGTATCCTCCGGCGAGCACGGCCGCGACGAGCGACGCGCCCAGCGCGAGGCGGGCGCGTCGCCGGAGTCGGGCGACGTCGACCATCCGGCGGTCAGGCCTCCCAGGGCCAGTCGGCCTGCTCCTCCGCCCAGGGCCAGGTGCCGGTCCGTCGCAGTCCCTCCTCGAACCCCTGCTCGACGGCCGTCTCGCGGACCGCCTCGGAGGGGACGTGCTCGAACTCCCGGTCGGCCGAGGCCAGTTCCTTCACGCCGCTGGCACAGAGGATCGCGAGGTCCCGCAGGTCGCGGACGTCGAGTTTGTCGAGCGTGTCGCCGTGGGTGTGGCCCCACCCCCGGCTGTTGTCGGACGAGAGGGATCGCCCCTGCGCGCCGGGGACGCCCCGCTGGACGAACGGCCAGTGGTCGCTGTGGGGTCGGAGCCGCTCGCCGATCGAGATCGGTACCCCGTACTCGTCGCTCACCTCCTCGAAGACCTCCCCGATCCCGTCGAACCCGTGGGGGTGCACGTCGAGGCTCCGCGAGTAGCCCGCGCCGTCGACGTTGAGGACGCACTTCACCGTCGAGAGGTCGCGGGTGTGCGTCCAGTAGTACGACCCGTACAGCCCCGTCTCCTCCGCGCCGAAGGTGACGAACCGGACGCGCGTGTCGAGGTCGTCCTCGACGGCCCGGAGGAGCCGCGCGACCTCGACGACGAGCGCGCAGCCGAAGCCGTTGTCGTTCGCGCCGGTTCCCACGTCGTGCGCGTCGACGTGGGCGGTGAACAGCACCTCGCGGTCGGTATCGGGGCCGACCACCGCCTCGACGTTCCGCGTCGTCGCCGGTTCGTTGCGGCAGTCCACGGTGAGGACCGCCCGCTCGGGGCCGTCGGCGCAGTACCGGACGAGTCGCTTCCCGAGTTCGCGGCTGATGCCCACCGCCGGGATCGCGGCCGGGCCGTTCCGCTCGCCGACGTCGCCGGTCGGCGGGAGATTCCCCTCCAGGTGGTTGTAGAACAGGAAGCCGCTCGCCCCCGCCTCGACGGCGTACCCGTACTTCTCACAGCGGTGGACCCAGCGGTCGTGGCTCTCGGGCGTGAGGCTCGAGGCCATCACGATCTTCCCCTCGAGGTCGACGCCCTCGAAGTCCGCCGCGAGTCCGTAGCCCACGTCGACGATCTCGCCGGCGACCTCGCCCGCGGGGGTGCCCGGGAGGGCGACGATCTCGTGGGACCGGCCGAATCGCTGCTCGCGCTCCGGCAGTTCGAGGGAGCTGCGGCCGCGCCACCACCCGGGGATGGGGAACTCCGTCACCGTCACGTCGCGGAGGCCGTCCTCGCGGAACTGCCGTTCGATCCGCTCTGCGGCCCGTCGCTCACCCTCCTGTCCGGGCATCCGGTTGTTCAGGTCGACGAGGTCTTCGAGGAGCGTCCAGCCGGCCGTGCTCACGTACCCGGCACCGATAACGTCGTGGGGGAGTCGAGTCACGGCTGACACTGACTGTCACCGTAGATGGTCTTTTTGGTTGGCGATCCGTGAGACGGGACGGGGGCGAGGACGCGATCGGCGGGGCCACGAGTGGCGGGGACGCGTCGACGGACGCGACCGACGGACGCGATCGGCGGTCGAGGACGTGACCGGATGGCCGCGGAACCGACCCGCGAACCGGTCGGGTTTCGAGGGAGTGTCAGACGCCCGCCGGACGGACGCCTGACGGACGCTTATGGGGGAGCGCGGCGCGGTGGTCCTATGGTCACTCATCGAGGTCGGATCGTCGCGGGAAAGGTGAACGGGGGTGTGCCCCGTCGGGCGACGCGGACATGAACGAGCGACCGATCGAGATCGACATCCTCGTCGCGGACGGGACGACCGAGACGCCGTCGGTTCAGTCGGGCACGCGCGTCGACGTCTCGGTGAACGGCGACATGTACCCGACCGCAAAGCTCGAGGACGGGCGCTACGTGGCGTGGTGGTTCGACACGGAGGCACCGGATCCCGAGTCGGACGTGAACTCAGAGTGGGTGGCCGCCCCCACCCGGTACCTGGCGGCGGCCACGGTCGGCGAACTGTGGAACGACCCCGCGGCGTTCTACTCGCTCGTCGAGTCGGCCTGAGGGGCCGCGGCTCGGCGGGGGATCCAGCGGGGAGAGGTTCGACGGGGCGGGCGGTCGTCTACACCGTCATGACGGGCCGTTCGGCGTGCTGCACGACCCGGTTCGCGACGCTCCCGATCTTCGTCCGGTGCGACCGGCCCTGATACCCCATGACGATGAGGTCCGCGCCGATCGCGTCCGCGTAGCCGACGATTTCGCTGTCGGGGGTCCCGTGACAGCACCGCGTCGTGGCTTCGACGCCGCGGTTGTCGGCCCGTGCGGCCACCCCCTCCACCAGGTCGTGGCCCTCGTCCTCGAGTTCGTCGATGACGATCTCGGCGCTGCTCAGGGCGGGTTCCCCGTAGCGATCGACGTCCACGACGAAGATCACGTGCAGGCTCGCGCCGTCCCGCTCGGCGAGGTGCAACGCGTGTTCGACCGCTCGGTTCGCTCCGTCGCTACCGTCCGTCGGGACGAGGATCGTCTCGTACATCGCTCTTCACCGCGTACTAGGACGGCGTGGGGAGGGAATAGGTCGTCGGGAAACGTCGGGTTTGGGTACTTTCGCGGTAGGATATGGTGAACGGCACTGTCCAGTTCTGCATCTCCCCAATCGTGTCTTTCCGTTGGAAGCTTAGTGCGGTCTCTGACGGTTGTAGTAATGCATGAACTGCTGAAGCCATTCGCAGGCACTCGACCGACTGCCACCCACGAGTTATTGAAGCGGTCAACACCCATTTTGGGCGTGTGAAACCACTTTTCGATGAGGTTTCGCTCGGTATAGTTGATCCGGCCACTCATCCTACTTGAGCAATGGCAGTCCGGTATCTGAATAGATCGATGAGAAACTCAGCCTCGGAGAGATCATATTTCTCCGTGAGTCGATGGAGAAACACAGCCGCCGGATCAGTACCGTGACGCCCAAACAACACGACATCGAGGATCTACTTCGTCTCGGTATCTCGCTGTGTAGAATCACTAGACGGCGTCGGGGCGAGTCGCTAAATCAAAGGAGTTGAAGCTTCCGTGAGTTAGCAGATTGTTGGTCGGAGAGAGCTAGCGCTGTGAAAGCGTAGCGAGCAAGGGTGATGCTGACGTATCACTCGACTATGTTCCCAGTTGAAGTCTTTTGCTCAGTGACGAGCACCGCGAACCTGCTGGGGGAGGTTCGCGGGCGCGACAGTAGCTCTCGCCGCACTGGGGCGTCTCAAAAGACGATCTCATGCCCTATCTCAGAGTCATCCAGCTTCGCCGGCGAATCTTACGTAGCTCAAGTCAAGAAGCTCTCAAAGAAGTCGTTCGAACTGTGCTCTGACTCACCAACAATGTGCTTCCCATGAGCGTTACAGTTTTATACCCTGTATTGTAATATCTTCCCATGTATGGATTAAAGCAATTAAAAACAGCGGTCAAAAAACCCGATTTAGCTGCTCAAGAACTCAATAGTCTCTATCACCGGCGTCTCGGTTTTCGAGATCACTATTACAAAGGAGTACGCTCTTGCGTAGGAGATTGTTGATACTGCAGAGCGGTCGCTGCGGAGTCGAAGAGGACAAGGGCACCGCGTCAGCGGTGCCCGACACGAATGATTCCGCTAGATGTGTTTGGGTCGGAATCGGTCGCAGCGGACCTGTTGGCGCAGGTTCGCTGGCGTGACGGTGTTACCTGTCCTCGCTGCCGTTCTGACCGAACGGTCAGAAACGGCAGCTACAGAGAGTTTCAGCGGTATCTCTGTAAGAATTGTGACCGCACGTTCAACGACAAGACGGGCACAATCTTTGCTCACTCGAAGATCGCGCTCCGCCGGTGGTTGTTCTCGATCTACGCGTTTCTCCGGTTTAACACCAGTCTCCGCCAACTACAGTGCGAAATCGAGGTAACACACAAGACGATGCACCGGCGCATCGAGCGCTTCGCCAGAGCGCTCGATGCGCCTTCCCTCGATCTCGTTGGTCCGGTTGAAATCGACGAAGTGTACGTCAACGCGGGGAAGAAAGGCCGCGAGCGCGACCAGGAGTCGCGCTCGCGTGGCCTGTCCACGCGCGGGCGAGGTTCGTACGATGGCGACAAGCCACCCGTGTTCATAATCGCTGATCGCGGGACCGGACAGCGGTACGTGATTCCAGCGAAAGCCGCCGACGAATCGACGATTCGACTCCTCCTTGCTGACCGCAAAGAGGAGTCGCTCACGGTCTATACCGACGGCTTTCGAGCGTACGAACCGCTCGAAGACGACGACGCATTCGACCGCGAATACGTCGTCCACGGCGACGGCGAATACGCCGATGAGGAAGTTCACGTCAACACCTGCGAGAGCCACGCGTCGCTGACGCGACGGTGGCTCTCGCCCCATCGAGGCGTCTCGAAAGACAAGTTGACGCAGTATCTCAGAGCGTTCCAACTACGTCGGGAACTGTTTCGGAAACCCGGTCGAGACGCTCTCAAACACGCTGTTCGAGCGACGCTGTGAAATCAACAATGTGCTACGGATGAGCGAAGGAGTAAATGTCTTTGATGAAGATTGGGATAACCTAGTAATTCTTGACGCGTGCCGATACAGTTCATTCCGAGATCACGCTGATCTCCCTGGCACTCTCGAAAAGAGAATGTCGAAAGGGGCGGCCACAATGGAGTTTATTACCGCGAATTTTAAAGGCCGGAAGGAAAACGACACGGTATACGTGTCGGCAAACCAGTGGTATCCAAGGCTAAGAGATGAAATTGATGCCGAAATCTACAAATTCCTCGCAACGGAACGTGATGCCCATGAGGGGCTAACCACCAAACCCGAGACTGTGACTGAGGAGGCATTAAACGCGGCTACGGAGTTCCCAAATAAACGGTTGATTGTCCATTATATGCAGCCGCATACGCCGTTCTTGGGACCCACTGGTAAGAAATTTAAAAGGGCAATCGGAGCCAACGAGCTTGTGCGATATAATAACGTGTCCACTGACGATTTCAAAAAGGCCTACCACGAGAATCTGAATCTGGTGTTGGAGGAGGTGGAAAAAATACTCTCAGAACTATGCGGTAAAACAGTAGTAACGGCAGATCATGGCGAGCTTCTTGGCGGCCGCCAATCACCAATCCCAGTCCGGAGCTTCGGACACTACCAAGGGATCTACCTTAAAGAACTCTTGGAGGTCCCATGGCATATCTACCAGAATGGCGAGCGAAAGTCAATCCAGCCCGGGACGCCTCAGAGAGACGATGCCTCTTTCGATAGAGATGAACTAAACCAACATCTCCAGGCGTTGGGATACCGAAGTGATCGTTATTAGGCACACACTTAGCACCTATTTCAAGATGGATTTGGTGAAACCAACTGAGGTCGGCCTCGACGCGGCGCGGTAGGTCGAGGAGCATCCGGGGGAGATCTCGCGGCGCTCGATGTTCCCTTTCTGCGAGTTGCCAGCACCGGAGCCATAGCGGGCGCGCTGCTGGCCGTCAAAGGGAACGCTCTTGTGAAGGACATTGTTAGTGAATTAGAGAACAGTTCGAAGGGTCTCTTTCAGGGCTTCTCATCTAGGTTACGTGGCTCTGTTGAAATCCTCAGAGGGATACAGGTTCGGCCGGTAATATGATCGAATGCAGACCCTCCCGAAGTCGCGGTTACTCCGGTTTGTGGAACAGGCGTTTCACTTGGCCCGACGAGCTGTCGCCCACTACTCTTCGAAATTCTCGAAACGGCAGTACACACTTCACCAGCACATCATCTTACTTTGTCTCAAGGTACGGAGAATACGACGTACCGGCACTGTCTAGTTTAGCACCTCCTCGATCGGGGTTCGTCCGTCGAGCGATTGGTGCGGTCTGAGATGGTTGTAGTAATGTGTGAACAGCACAAGGCATTGGCGGACGCTCCGCCGACTGCCCACCCACGAGTTGTGGAAGCGGTCAACGCGCATTTTGAGGGTGTGAAACCACGTTTCGATGCGGTTCCGGTCGGTGTCGTCGACCTGACCGCTCAGTCCAAGTCGTGAGAGGGCAGTCCGATAGCCGAACTGGTCAACGAGAAACACGGTGTCCGAGAGATCGTGTTTCTCGGCGAGGCCGGACAGAAATGCAGCTGCCGGATCGGTGCCGTGCCGTCCAAACAACGCCACGTCTAGAATCAACTTTGTGTCGAGGTCTATTGTAGCGTACAACCAAGACCACTCACCGTTGATTTTGACAGCGGTCTTGTCGACCGCGACCCGCGACGGTCTCACCGTCGGCGGGTCAGGAACGCTGTCAGAAATTCGATGCACCGAGTTCCAAACCACTCCGTGCGAGCGTCCAACGGCTAAGTCAGCGAGGATCGACGTTATTTCTCTGAGCGAACACCCGGTCGCGTGGAGCCGGACGGCGACCGCCCTGACGCAACCGCCGTCCGCTCACGCTCCCACGCTTCTTCTACATCCGCCCCATAGCACTCGCTGAGCAGGTCGAGCATCTTGGTCGATCGACTCAACGACCTGCTCGCTTCTCAAACTGGCTTAACTAGACAGTGCCACAGAGCCTAACGAGATAATCTGTGAATCGGGAAAGACGAGAGGGCATACTACTCGGATCTGTTGCTAATAGTGGTTAGTCTACCGGTATGAGCCGTTGTCATCTGTGTCTAAACAGGGTCGTCATGACACTACTCTAGCAGTACATTTATAAGTAACCGAGATCCTCAAGATGCCCTCTGACTGTATCGTCGTTGGCTGCTGGATTCCTCTCTTTACTTGGTCGGTCAGAGATGATCTCTTTTCGCGGACCATCGTTGATTATTAACCAAGGGACCTTAGTCAGAGTAGTAGTGTGAATACCCGGTGGATGACCCCACTCGCGGATTGGTAACGGAAATGACCGTTCACCGACCATATTTCCATGGTCAGATGTGATGACTGTTTTCCCTTCTAAGTCATCTTTTAGACCAGCTACGGACTGTAGTACCCGATTCAAATTTTGGGTATATAAGTCCCAAACAACCTCTCTGGATACCTCAAGGTCCCCTGTGAAGATCTCGTTCCAGAAAGCCCGTTTCTCCCCTTCTTCATGAAGTTGCTGTTTATCAAAATCTACTGACTCGTCTAAAAAAGGATAGTGAGGTTGAATATAGTGTATGATGAGACGTTTATTTGGATACTGTTCTGTAGCTTTCTTTGCATATTTAGTAGTCGTCTCGGGGAGTACGGTATTACAAGCGTCGTCCCAACCATCATCCATCCACACGTTTACAACTGCATGGAATTGTCCCGAAATTCGCTCTCGGTGATGGTAAAATTGAGGATTTGCAGTCACATACACGGTATCAAGCAACGATTTCCCATTAATGTTGGATTGGAGGAATTCAAATGTTGAGGACCCGGCGGAAAACCGACTCTCCAATCGCCCTTGAAGTTCGTTTTGTCGCTCAAACATATCATAACGACAGGCGTCGAGGATGACGAGGTTGTCCCAGTCTTCGTCAAATATATCAACCCGGTCTCGATCTAACCCGGTTTTAGACGATAATGTGTAGTACTGCCTATTCAAATAGCGAAAGATGAGTTGAGGTGTAGTAATTGCCCTGCGTAGATTTGATGCGGGACTCATTAATATAGACGTAAGATAGAGCCAGTAATATATTTTTCTGAATCTTCTTTAATGTAGGGACAACAAATACATAAGAAATATATCATTTAAGATCGTGGTTAGTGATAGCACATAAACACCTAGTAAGAAGGGATTATCTAGCGCTAAACCGCGATCGCAAAAGAAAGGGATATATCTTGTTAGTAGTTAGTATACAATATGAAAATACTTGCATTTAGCGTACGCAGGCCTTGGGAGTTCATTGTACCTCTTGAGACGCTTGAATGCGAAGCCGAAATAATAACCCCTAACTCATCGGACGGAATAATTGGGAAGTATTCATCAATCATCCGACAAGGGAGAGAGGAGCTCGGAAATGCGGAATACGACGTTATTCTTGTAAACGGCCCAGATCTATTAGGTTGTTGTGTGATGCTATTATCGATATTATATCGAGTCCCCCTAGTCGTTAGACTCGGGGGGAATCCCTGGGAAGGTCGTCGAGACCGGATCCAAGGATTAAAAAAAGAAGATAATCAATGGCGAAAGATATGTGTTCACTATCTACAGATGTTTCTAGACCGGATAGCACTATGGTACGCAAATGGCTACATGGTAGTGGCAGCGTCATTGAAAGATGATATTGTAGAAAGAACAGGGATTGATCCGAGGTGTGTCGCTGTTGTCCATTACCCCCCTAAAATTATTGAGATGGATGACTCCCGTAATTATGAATCTGAATCCCCGCTTCCGAAGGATAAACAGGTGGTCTTGACCGTCACTAATCTCAATTATCACGGTAAGTTCCAGGGAGTCTGTAGGATCATACGGGATATAGAGCATATCTTAAAAAAACGCGATGACGTTATATACGTGATCGCAGGCAATGGACCGTACCTAGAAGACTTAATGGAGTTCATCGAAGAGAACGTATCTGAGTCTGGAATAAGAAATCGAATCCACATTCTAGGATATGTAGATAATATCACTGCATTCTATAACAAAGCAGATATTATGGCATATATATCGTTTATTGATGCCTACCCAAACGTGATTCTAGAAGCTCAGATGGCTGAACTTCCGGTGGTCGCAAACGCAGATCATGGAATCGTTGAGCAGATAGAAGACACAGAAACAGGGATGTTAATTGACCCTTCCGATGAAAATGAATTTCGAGAAACTCTTGAATATCTACTAGATAATCCAGAAGAACGTTATCGATTGGGGAGGAATGCCCGGCAAGCGGTAAAACGGAACAACGATCCGGAGATCATAGGAAAATGTATGCGGAAGTCACTTAAATCGATTTGTGAATCCACGAACTTGAGCACAGAAAGGAGAATATTAGGGAAGGTGCTATCATTACTGAGATTGCTCCATTGAAAGAATGAGAACAGCCCAGGGACTCAATGAATCCGACGATGGCCATTCAATAAAATCCGGTCTGTTTTTCAAAGAATATAGCCTGATCGAAGTGGTTACAACACTCACCGTCAGAATTGGAAGGAAGAATCACCCACTCCTTGGTCGGCAGGTATGATCGTTCGCCTCCCAATTCACTGATCTCGCGGCCGTACCGTATTTTCAATAGAGCAACTAAAATAGGTTAACAGTATAGAGCAGCATCCTTCATCACGATAGATCAGAAGGGTAGTTCTGAAAACAGATGGTTTAGATGATAGAATAATAGTAATAATAATAGCGATGGGAAGTGACAATTATATCAGATCAACCCTTTGTTTCATGCTGTGTCTCGTTGTGTGACTCTCCAGACAGACGCCCGTTTAAGACCAGATGTATAGATGCGATCAGCGGCCGAATCATTGCGCAATTTTCGAAGGTCGTGAACGGTATACCAAGTTAGTGCTGGCCACTGTTCGCGATACGATGATTTATAGTATTCGAGATCATATTCTTTCGTGAAAATGTAAAAATCATCCTTATGAAGGTTAGCTACTGTTTGGTTATTTTGGTAACCTAAATGAGACGGAAGCTGAAGTGCTGCTTTTTCCTCTTGGAACCGCCATTGCTTTGGGGCATCATGTGTCCCACGTACGAAGAGAGTCATCTTTCGCGACATGCTGAGGCTTAGCACTGGATCGTTATTTGTATGAGTAAGGATCCAGTTGACGGACTTCACTTCTGTTTCTGTTAAATGATTGCCATTGGGATAGACGCCTGCTGCACCAACAACCCCTGCAAGAACAATATTCGCTGCGAGTAAAATGGAACAGATGGTATTTAGAGTTCTCTGATGGCGAGAGGGGAATAGATAGTTTCCAAGGCGGGTGAGCGCAGCCATAGCACCGCCGATAAGAACTGCCGAAAAGAGGAAGAAGTAGCGAGCAGCCCGTATAGGATTTCCGAGAATTCCTAATGCAACGACTCCGAGACAGAATACTAACCCAAAGAACCACTGAACTTCGACATGAAGGTATCGTCCTGTAACGTCAGGGTGACGCCAGAGCAAGAAAGTCACAATGAAAGCCGCGAAAATTGAAATAAACATGTACAGTACAACGTCACCGTACAGAGTAAACCCACGTAAAAAGAAGTGGAAAGGTGATAGGGCAAAAGCGGCACTGTTTCCATTCCCTCCGGACAATGATGAAACTCCCACTATCCATCCCGCGACTAATACTGTTATTCGATTAAATCCAATGTACCAGTAGATCAGTAGTGCTCCAATAGATACCATTACCACCCCAGGTTTGATAGTGATGGTCGGCGACGTACGTTTCCACGTTTCATCGAACAACATACCGATCCAGGGCACAGCAGCGGAAACCGCGATGTAACAAAGAGCAAGAATAGCTGTCATTGGATGAAAGAAGACAATCGCAAACAGGAGTAACAGCATCACTATTCGCCATCGATATGATTTATAGTGGACCGATAGGAAAAAGAGTGGTAATAAATAAAAAGAATGGATTGAAGGGTGGAGAGAGGTATGGAACTGTCCGAGGATGAGAGGAAGCGTTGTTGCACCAGCCAACATTCCAACTTGACCAGTGAACTGCTGTCGACCGTAGAGGTAGATAGAAACAACATACAAACTGAATAATACGAATTGGATAACCATGGGGGTTGTCCTAAACGGAACGCCGAAGAGTGTAAGTATAGAACTCAAGAGATGGAGAATGGGATACCAATTGGATGGAGAGAGAGTCCCCGTTTCAACGGTAGTCCGTATAAATGCGAGGTGAGCAAGAATGTCGTAGCTGCCACGACCGAAGACGACGTACTCCCGGAACAGAGGAAGAGTGAACAAAACAAGATATAATCCCAAAACAAGAGTAATACTCGCAAACCAGCGTCGAGAAGCGTCTTTCCACCCAGCGTAGAGAGAACTACTAATCCCTCCCGCAAGTGCAAGAGCAAATATTAGCCAGAGCCACAGAGGGTAAGCGGAATATATCGATGGTTCAAACGAGTTTGCAGGGGGTTCAATGGAGATTAAGAGAGTTGCTACTGCGCCTATAATAGTTGAGATCTTTAATGCTCGCCATCCCCAGTTAGTCATCTTAGCAGGTATTGTTTACTCACGGAAGCAGTTATAAAGGTGTTGTTTGATGCATTCGTTTATGATAATAATTTATAAATGTACTTCGAAGAAGTGTTACCTTGGGCCCATAATTGAATCAATAGAGGATTGAATGATTTTTAACACACTAGGCGGTAGAGTATCTTCTAGGGAATGAATAGGAACGCGCTTAGTGAGTATCCGTAACTCTTCAGGATCAATTGCTCGTGTCCGTAGCGCCAAGAGCGAGTAAATGATGAACCCGATAGGCGGCACAACAAATAATGGGAGGAGATTTCCAGGTAGGAGCCTTACAAGGCCAAAAATCGGCACTGCAGCTATAATTGCGGTTGTTAGGACTCGTGGAAGTCGTAGATCGGCGACAGGATTAAAGCCAAGATAATAAGCGCTTAAAATATGAAATAAGAACATAGATCCATACCCGATGCTTGTAGCAATAGCAGCACCGACTGCGCCATACTGCGGAATAAGGATTACATTGAGTAATACGTTGAGTAAAGCAGCAGTGCCGGTGGCCAATAATACAGGTCGAAGATCACCATGTCCCTGTCCAGTGGCAAATATAGGACGTGCTACGGCGAATCCTAATGCTCCAGGGAGCAAGAACAAAAGCGTATCTGCCGCACGGATAAACTCAGAACCGAAGTATAAAGTAATAACCTGTTCTGCTAACGCTGCTACTCCAATGACCAGAAGTAGAGTGAAAACGAGTGTAAAGCGGACGGCTTTTGAGGATAATTTAGATATACTTTCAGACTCATTATTGCTCCAAAGTTGAGAAGTAGAGTGCAGGAGGACGATCTGGACTGCCATCGGGACGAGCCATAAGAACTCTGCTACAACGAGTGCAGCTCGATATGATCCGGTAGCGGCGTCTCCGGCGATCAGCCCGAGTAGAATAATATCGATATTGTATAATGATGCATTCAGTAGTTTAAGCGCTACCGTTGAGACATTATATGAAAGTAACGTCCGACATGGAAATGACGACGGGATGGGCCTAATTATTGACGACAGTTTAATTTCGCGATTTAAGAGGGTAAGTGCACACCCGACAACAACGATGAGTGCGATTACTTGACCTATAAGAGCTCCTACAACTCCCCAGCCCAGCCATATAAGTACGATAGCACTTATCCCGAAAAGAATCCGTTGAACGATAAAGAGTGGTTCCGAATAGGACTCAAGATCAAGGCCCATGAGAGCACTACGTGACAATCTAAACACGGCCTGTAAGGGTACGAGCAGTGCGAGAAAGTAGAAATAAAGTGTGTAACTGCTCTTATTTTCCCCCATCAACAATCTAATCAAATCGAATGTAGAAATAAGAATGAATAAAATAGAGATTGCAAATCCGATCAGCAAAACAGTACGGGTATATATGCTAAATACATGATTACGCCAGTTCTCCCATGATCGCTGTTCTGCAATAAATTTGCGTGTACTATCGAACGTGCCGGCCGAAGCCACAACGGCTGACAAGGACATTACAGAGAGTACAAACGCGTACTCCCCATACGCAGAGACACCAAGTAGTCTAACTAGAATAGGAGTCGTTGCGATAACAACGAGCTGTGCGCCCAGATTTGATCCAAATACTACGAGCACTCGATCGACAAGGTCCCTCCCCATTGATTCGAGTTGCACCTGCGATTAACATAAGCTTCAGGTATTGACGAGAGAGGTTCGAGAATAGTTAGATATTATCATAGTATGTCGTAGAATTATTTTTGTCGGATCCCCCGTATTCGAGGCCGGACATTCTGAACGAACGGAAATAGGTTCCACGGTGGCGGTCAGGATGCGACTTTACAGACGATGTAGAAAGAAAATTAAAGCCAGATTTGATCCTCTATGAATAGGAAACGTATCTAAAATGCGCGTGCTAAACAGTCTACCCGATCCCCGCGTGGGCGGGCCGCAACTGCGTTCGCTGTCGGTGGCAGAGCGACTCCGCTCGCGGGGAGTCGAGACGGTGTTCGCGCTCCCCGAGGGCGAGGACGCGTTCGCCGAGATGGCGGCCGACGAGGGGTTCACGGTCCGTCGGCCGGGGTTGGCCCGGATGCGGCCGCCGCGGCAGGTGGCCGCGAACGGTCGGTATCTGCTCACGTTACCGCTGGCCGTCGAACGACTCCGGCGGGTCGTCCGCGAGGAGGACGTCGACGTCGTCCACGCCAACATGCCGATCAACTTCCAGGCGGCGCTGGCGGCCGCCTCGTCCCCGGCGGGGCTGGTCTGGCACTTCAACGACACCTCCCTCGCCAGGCCCGTCGCGCGGGCCGCGGCGTTGACGGCCGAGCGGATCGCCGACGAGATCGTCGTCGCGGCGGACGCCGTCACCGGGTACTACTTCCCGGGGGGGACGGACGCGCGGACGCTGTACGCGCCGGTGGACACCGATCGGTTCGACCCCGACGCGGTAGCGGCCGACCGCGAGGCGTTCGCCGCCGAACTCGGGGTCGACCCCGACCGACCGATCGTCGGCACGGTCGGCAACCTCAACCCGGTCAAGGGCCACGAGCACCTGCTCCGGGCCGTCGATCGGGTGACCGATCGGTACGGCCCGGTGACGACGGCGATCGTCGGCGGCGCGCCCGACACGCGCGCGGAGTACGTGGACGGACTGGAGACGCTTCGGGCCGATCTCGGTCTCGAGGAGTCGGTACACTTCCTGGGTCGCCGCTCGGACGTCCCCGAACTGCTGTCGCTGTTCGACGTGTTCGCGCTGCCGTCGGTGGCGGAGGCGTGTCCGATGGCGGTGCTCGAGGCGATGGCGATGGAACGGCCGATCGTCGCGACGCGGGTCGGCGGCGTCCCCGAACAGCTCGACGACGGCGTTCACGGGCGGATCGTCCCCCCCGCCGACCCGGAGGCGCTGGCCGACGCGATCGCGGAGACGCTCTCGGACCCCGACCTCGCGCGACGGCGCGGCGAACGCGCGCGGGAACGCGCGCGGGAGGAGTTCTCGCTCGATCGGTGCGTCGATCGACACGTCGCCGCGTACGAAGCCGCGGCTCGCGGCCGCGTTACAAAACGTTAAGAACTCTATTCGAATAACCATAATTTTACTTAAAAACATATGGCTTTTTCCATAGATTAATTACGAGGCAACTGTACCACGCGATTGTAATGTCTCAGGTGCTGATTACGGGTGGACTAGGCGCTATCGGAGCGCCGTTGACCGAGGAACTCGAGGCTCGCGGCCACGACGTGTGGGTCGCCGACCTGCCGTGGAGCGAGCGCGAGCGGTACTACCGCTGCGACGTGAGCGAGTACCGCCAGCTCGAATCGGTGTTCGAGGATCGGGACTTCGACTACGTCTACCACCTCGCCGCCGAGTTCGGCCGGAAGAACGGCGAGGACTTCTACGAGACGATGTGGAAGTCGAACGCCATCGGGACGAAGAACATGCTCAGGCTCCAGCGCGAGCACGACTTCCGCCTGGTGTTCTCCTCGAGTAGCGAGGTGTACGGCGACTACGACGACGTCATGGTCGAGGACGTGCCGCGTCGGGTCGGCCCGCGACAGCTCAACGACTACGCCATCTCGAAGTGGGTGAACGAACAGCAGATCCTGAACGCGACGGACCGATACGGCACCGAGACCGTCCGAGTACGGTTCTTCAACACGTACGGGCCGGGAGAGTACTACAGCGAGTACCGGAGCGTCGTCGCGAAGTTCTGCTACCGCGCGCTCCACGACCTGCCCTACCACGTCTACGACGATCACCACCGCTCGTTCACCTACATCGACGACACGATCGTGACGCTCGCGAACGTCGTCGACAACTTCGAGCCGGGGGAGGTGTACAACATCGGCGGCGAGCGGTACCGCAACATCAAGGAGCTGTCCGACATCGTCCTCGACTACCTCGACAAGGACGACGACCTCGTCGAGTACCGGGGGACCGAGGAGCACAACACGCTGAACAAGCGGGCCAGCGTCGAGAAGGCGAAGCGCGATCTCGGCCACGAACAGCGGGTCACCCTCGAGGAGGGCGTCCCCGAGACGATCGAGTGGATGCGCGAGGTCTATGACGTCGAGTAGCGACGCGGTGAGCGGCACCGACGCGGGACGCCTCGACCCCGTCGACGAGATCGTCGTGGTCGGGACCGGGTTCGTCGGGCTGCCGCTCGCGTTGCTCCTCGCCGAGCGCGGCAAGCGCGTCGTCGGCGTCGACATCGACGAGAACCTGGTGGACGCGATCAACGACGGGACGCTCAACCTCGACGAACGCCGCCTCCAGGCGTTGCTCGACAGCGAGCAGGTGAACGAGAACCTGATCGCGCGGACCACGCCGACCGACGGCGACGCGTTCGTGATCTCGGTGCCGACGCCGCTCGCGGAGAAGACGAAGAGCCCCGAGCTGGCTCACGTCCGGGGTGCCGTCGAGTCGATCCTGCCGTACCTCGAGTCGGGCGACCTCATCAACGTCGAGTCGACCATCCCGCCGCTGACGTGCGAACAGGTCGTCGTCCCGCTGCTCGAGGACGCGGGCTTCGCGGTCGGCGAGGACGTTCAACTGGCGCACTCGCCCGAGCGAATCCTCCCCGGGAACGTGTTCGACGAGATCGTGCACAACGACCGCGTCATCGGCGGCGTCGACGACGCGAGCCGCCGCCGAGCGGCGATGATCTACGAGCCGTTCCTCGAGGGCGAGATCTACTACACCGACCTCCTCTCCGCCGAGCTGTGCAAGCTCCTCGAGAACACGTATCGGGACATCAACATCGCGATCGCGAACGAGTTCGCGCTCATCGGGGACGCCCTCGACGTGAACATGAAGGACGTGATCGACCTCGCGAACCACCACCCGCGCGTCGACATCCTCACGCCCGGCATCGGCGTCGGCGGCCACTGCCTCCCCGTCGATCCGTGGTTCCTCAACGAAGCCACCCCGGAGTACGCGGACCTCATCACGACCGCCCGCCGGATCAACGAGCGGATGCCCGAGGTCACCGCGAAGAAGGTGCGCCGCGCCGTCGCGGACCTCTCTGACCCGCGGATCCTGGCGCTCGGCGCGACGTACAAACCCGACACGTACGACCTCCGGAACAGCGCGGCGATCACGGTCGTCGAGGACCTCACCGCCGACGGATACGACGTCGTCCACTACGATCGGTACGCCGAGGAGGTAACGTACGACGACCTCCCGTCGTTGATCGAGCGCGAGTCCCCCGACGTCGTGCTCCAGCTCGTCCCGCACGGCGAGTCGGTCGCGGAACTCGACGAGCTGCGGCCGTCGCTCGAAGCCGAGGGGATCCGCGTGCTCCAGTTCGGCACCGGAAACCCGGTCGATCCCGAACCCGGGTCATGACCGGCCGAGGGGACGACGATCCGATCCGGGTGCTCGCGATCTCGCAGCTGTTCCCCCCGGAGTCGATGGGCGGTGCCCACAGGTGGCACAAGCTGGCTCAGCACCTCCCCGACGGGTTCGAGTGTCACGTGCTCGCGCCGCCGCCGATCGTGCCGCTGGGCACGTTCGAGCGGAGCAACCGACCGTGGCAACGCGAGACCGTCGACGGGGTCTCGGTCACCCGCCTGTGGACCTACCAGCCCGCCGGCGACGACGACTGGGCCGGGATCGGCCGCATCCTCAACTACGTCGTGTTCGCGCTCCTCGCCTCCGTGTACGTGCTGGCGACGTGGTGGCGCTACGACTGCGTCGTCACCTTCATCGGCCCGCACTCGACGCTCGTCCCCGGATTCGTCGCGAAGGCGCTCGGACGCGCCTGGATCGTCGACGTGGACGACCTGTGGATCGACAACGCGGTCGATCTCGGGTTCATCGAGCACGGCTCTGCGGTCCACCGGGCGGTCGAGGCGCTCGAACGTCGGGCGTTCGAACTGGCGGATCACGTCGTCGTCCTCACGCCGACGATGGCCGAGCAGTACGCCGCGAAGCACGACGCGCCCGTCGAGGAGTTCACCCCGGTCCCGTACGGGATCGACCTCGACGAGTTCGCCCCGGCGACGGCGGACGGGGGCGACGCTCCCGACGACCGACCCGTCGTCTACACGGGCAAGTTCGGCCAGGCCCAGGCGTTCGAACCGTTCTTCCGCGGGTTCGCCAGGCTCGACGGCGACCGCGAGCTTCGCGTCGTCGGGTTCGGCGACCGCCGGGACGAACTCGAGGCCCTCGCGCGCGACCTCGGGATCGAGGACCGCGTGACGTTCGACGGCCCCGTCCCGCGCGAGGAGATCCCGTCGATCCTCCGATCGGCGGCGCTGAGCTGGGTGCCCCTCAAGACCGAGTACAGCCTCGACTACGCGCGCCCCACCAAACTCCTCGAGACGATGGCCGTCGGCACGCCCTACGTGGCGAGCCGGGTGACCGAGATCGGGGTCGTGACCGATCGCTCCGGTGGCGGCGTCGCGGTCGACAACGACCCGGACGCGATCGCCGACGCGATGCGCGACGTGCTCGCGGACGACGACGAGCGCGCCGAGATGGGTCGACGCGGCGCGGCGTTCGTCAGGGAACACCACCGCTGGCCGGCGCTCGGTGCCCGCGTCGGCGAGGTGATCGCCGACGCGACCGACGGCCGTTCGCGGAGCGCCGTCGCCCGGTCCCGGTGACCGCTGCCTTGCAAAGGTGCGCACAACGATCTAGTACCCCCGACGAGTCGTCAGACGTAGACCTCCATGAGCGACCGACCCGCCGCCGGATCCCCGGCACCCGACGGAGAGAGTACCGCGAGAGCGATCGTCGCCGCGGGCGTCCTGGGATTCGGATTCAGCATTTTTCGAGGTGGAGCCTCCGGACTCAAGGAGCGAACGTAGTGAGCAAGTAGGCCGGAGAGGAAACCGACATGGTACAACACAACCGGCACACTACGACCAACCGACTCCCGAACGTTTAAGAACCGTTGGTTCTCCATCTGAAATATGGAGGTCCGGCGTACCGCACCCGTCAAACTCGTCGTTCCAGACGAGCGACGCGACGACCTCCACGAATCCGCCCGGCAATTCCTTCACTGCGCCAACCGTGCCGCCGAGTTCTGTTGGTCCGACGACTCCTACACCGAGTGCGTCACGGCCAACACGACCGCACGAAACGCTCTCTACGACGAACTACGCGACGAAACCGACCTCACCGCGAACCTTGTTCAAGAAGCCATCCGACGCGCCGTCCAAGCCGTCAAAGGATGCGTCGAACGGTGGAAGAACGGAAAGCGAGTGAGCCAACCGGAGTTCACGTCGTGGAGTATGCTCTACGACAAGCGGAGCGCAACGTTCTACCGGAACAAAGTCTCGCTCTCGACTGTTAACGGTCGCGTCGAGTGTGACTTTAAACTTCCCTCGAACAGCCCAACGCCATACGAGCAGTACGTGCTGTCCGAGGAGTTCGATTTCCGTGCAAGCACGCTCCAGTACGACGCAGTGGACGACGAGTTCTACTTCCACATTACCACGCGGAAGTACGACTCCGAAGGAGACGGTGGTGACGACGCAGAGATTTCGGCAGATACTGAACACCAAACAGTCCTCGGTATCGACCTCGGCGTCAACAGTCTCGCCGTCGCTTCGACCGGCACGTTCTGGCAGGGAGACGACTACGACCATTGGTGTCGCGAGTTCGAGAAGCGACGTGGAGAGATGCAACAGCGCGGAACACAAGCCGCGCACAACGCTCTGCTTCACCTCGGCAAACGCGAAGAAGCATGGCGGAAACAGTACATCTACACCGTCGCCAACGAACTCGTTTCGGAAGCCGTCGAACACGACTGCGACGTACTCGTGTTCGAGGATTTGACCAACATTCGAGAGCGGCTTCCACACGCAAAGTGGCACCACGTCTGGGCGTTTCGACGCCTATTCGAGTATGTCTCCTACAAGGCCCCAGAACGCGGTGTCTCCGTGGAACAAGTCGAACCGAACCATACGTCCCAACGCTGTTCTCGGACGGACTGTGGGTTCACGCACGAGGACAACCGCCACGGGGAACACTTCTGTTGCCAGAAGTGCGGGTACGAGGTCAACGCGGACTACAACGCCGCGAAGAACATCGGGACGCGGTACGTTCGAAAGCGAACCCATAAACTCCGCTCCTCGCCCAAGTCGGGGAGCGGAGACGCACAAGTAGACGTGCGTGTGAATGGTGGGACGTTGAACGGCAAGAGTCACCAGCCAATTGGCTGGTGACTCTTGCCGGGAGTCCACATCAAAGCCACCGAAAGACACAACGCGTCTTTCGAGGCCTCGACGGAACAGAGTTCCGTCGGTGGTCCCACCCTCAACGAACCGAGGCGCGGAGCGCCGAGGGAGTAGGGTGGGGTAGTTTACCTCCACCACCTGGTCTCCGGGATCTACCCGACGTCGACCGTGGACGGACTTCGAACGAACCTCCTCGCCGACGGCCTCTTCTCCGTCGCGATGCTCGTCGTGGCGGGGATCGGCGGCGGGCTCCTCTGGCGGGCGGAGCGCCGAACCGCCGCCCCGCTCCCGATGCGACCGATCGCCGGCGCGGCGGTGATCGGCCTGGGCGTCTTCGACCTGTTCGACGTAGTCGTCAACCACACGCTGCTGGGCCTGCACCACGCGACGGACGGTCCCGGGTACTACGACCCCCACTGGGCGGTGATCAGCCTGCTCATCGTCGCGGCCGGGGCGTACGTCTACCGAACCGGACGGTCGGAGGGCGAGTCCGGGTGACCGCGCCGGCGATCGACCCGGGCGTCCTGCACGCGAGCGGCTCCCCTCTCCCGGGGGAGTTACATTGGCTCCTGTTGATCGCGGCGGTCGTCGCCGTCTGGGCGTTGATCTGGATCGGCGTCGTAGTGGCGGACACGATCCTCGCGCGGGCGCTCGAACGGCGGACTCGATGACCGCTCGTCCGCTCGAAATCGGCGACGACCAGCGCCCGGAACGCGACGTTCGAGGGGCGCGACGACAAACGAACCGGCCGTTTCGAACTGTTTAACAACGCTTAACCGCTGGTGCCAGAACGCACAAGTGAGTAAAATTAAACTCTAAAACTTATAATTAAATAAGATAATTTTAATGAGATAGTGTCGAATAGAAATGTGTATGTCCGAGATGGACACCAGCGGCTCGACGATCGCAACGTACCTGGCCGACCACCCCAAGATGACCGGCGTCCTGTTCACGACGCTCGTGCTCCTCGCGCAGGCGCAGTCCGTCCTCGCCGCGGCGGGGAGTTCGAACACTGGCCCGTAAAGTTACCTGAGAAATCGAAGTCACGCGCCTCATTCTGCGTCTAATTCGAACCCGTCCGCCAGAAGCCGATCGCTCCACCGGAGCGCGTCTCCGTACCGCACCGGGAAGCGTTCGAGCGTGAGGAACTCCTCGAGTTGCGACCTCGTGACGGTGAACTCCGCGATCCGACCGGAGTTCAGGTACCGCCGTTCGTTGTTCCCGACGTACGGCGTGTAGAGGGTCCCGAGGGGGACCCTCGGTGTCGGATAGCCCCTGATACACACGTCGTATCGACCGTCCGCCCGTCGATCCAGATCGGCCATGATCGGCGTCCCGCCCGCGCTGTCGGTCAGCGCGAGTTGCGCGTCCCCGACGGCACCGTACTGCTGGCCGGTGACGGTGGCCGTGCTGACGATGTCGAGCGCGCCGGCGAGGGAGAACCCGGCGTTGAGCAGGCGGGCGAGGGTCCGTCCGACCCGCGTGGCCGGGTCGTTCGCCACCCTCGAGGCCGTCACGACGCCGGCGATCGAGCCGGCGTGCACGAGTCGCATCCCCTGCTCGTAGGAGTTGCAGGCGTTCAGGACGAACGCGCGCGTCTCGACCGCGTCCAGCGTCCCCGCATCGAGGTAGCCGTCGGAACACTGCATCCCCCGCTCGTCGACGTGGCCGACGTAGTGGACGAAGTCCAGCCCGCTCGCGAACAGGGCCGCAAGTTCGTCGCGCGTGAGGTCCTCGTAGAGTGCCACGTCGAACTCGACGAACTCGCGGAGGCCGTAGTAGTCGCTGACGTCGTTCTCGGCGCGCATCTCCGGGGAGTTCGAGACGACGGCGACCTCGATGCTCCCGCTCGGTTTCGCCGCCAGCCGCCGCTTGCAGGCGTCGATGGTCGGCTTCGAGGCGGTCACCGGATACCCGTCGCCGATCCAGGTGTGCTCGATCGTCTCCGACGGCGGCGGGACGACGATCCGATCGGCCGCGGCGTCCTCGCCCTGCCGCGTCCGGGGGACCCGCCCGGCGTCGCGCACCAGCACCGACGCGGGATCGGTTCGACGACTCTCCGTGCGGAAGAAGTCGGCGATGGCCGCCGGAACCTCGGCCTCGGACGGACTGCGAACGGGCGGACACCGAACGAGCGCGAGATCGGCCGCGAGGATCGGGAGGAACGCGACGTGCTCGGCGGTCGGTGCGACGTCCGCCGTCTGCTTCCACGTCGGGAGTTCGTCGGCCAGCGCCTCGAACGGGACGTCGAGGTACGCCGCGGTCCGATCGGCCAACGGCCGGTCGTAGAGGTCGGCGAAGTCGAGATCGAGTCGCCGTTCGAGGCGGGCGCGGACGTCCAGTTCGACCGGATAGTACCCCTCGGTGCGCGTGACGCAGTCGAGCAGGAAAACCTGCCGGAGCGTCCGGTGGACGGCCGTCTCGTAGTCGACCTCGGCCTCGAGATCGTAGGCGGAGCCGTCGAGCAACAGTCTGGGGGTCTCCCCCGGCCGCACCTCCGCGTCGAGGTAGTACGCGAGCGACGACGCCGGGAAGACGTACTCGAACGTCGGCGGGAGTTCGAGCGTCGTCGTGTACTCCCGATCGAGGAGCGCCGACGGCCCGTCGAGGCGGTCGCCGAGTTCGACGAACGGCGGGTGGCCCCGGAGCGAGGGCCACGACCGCTCCGGCGACGTCGTCTTCAGCGCCGATCCGAGCGTCGACAGCGCCCGCATCACGTCGACCGGATCCGCCGTCGTCGTGACCGTCGCCGCGGGGTGCTCGTGCCGCGAGCGCACGCCGAGGCGGACGTGTCCCCCGTCACCGACCGCGATGACTCGCTCGCCGCCGTCGGCCCCGACGACCAGCCGACCCTCGACGTGGAGGTACGTCACGACGCTCAGCGAGTGGATCTCGACGGTGTAGCTGCCGTACTCGATCGCGGCCCGTCCCCTGTTGGCCACCTCGGCGACGATCGTCGCGTCCGCGTCCCTGACGATCACGTTCACGAGGTGGGGGACGCGAACCTCCGTCGCGTCGAGCCGAACGGCCGCATCGATCGGAAAGGCGAACCGATCGGCCGAACATGGCTCGAGGGTGGGCACCGTCGGGAGGGCGAGTCGCGTCTGTACGCCCTGTACGTCGTCGACGATACACACACCTGGGGGATCATCCGTCCCGACGATCCGTAGCGCGTCCTTCATCCAACGTTCGCCTCAGAGCCGCATCCACGTGGTCTGCTCGTCGATCGCCGGGAGGTACCACCGGCACTCCGGGGGGAGCGGTTCGTGGACCCGGAGGTCGATTCGGGCGTCGAAGTAGGGCAGGAGCGCACGAACGCGGGCGTCGTCGTGCGAAAGCGGAACGTGGACGTGGAGCATCCCGCCGTCCTCGTGGACGGGGGCGGCGACCGTTCGGACGAACCGGACCACCTCCTCGACGCCGTCCGCGTCGAGGTACGGTTCGAGGGAGGTCACGCCGACACGGAGGACGCCCGGCGATAGGTGATCGCGGTCGGCGACCTCGTCGACGGCACCCGCGAGCGCGGTACCCAGCGCGTCGAGTTCGTCGAGCGAACCGCCGCTCCCGCCGCTGGGGTGGTACTCGGACACGGCGCGGGCGACGTCGACCACCCCGCTCGTGTCGCTCGCCCGAACGGGACCGGCCCGCGAGACGACGACGGCGTGACGGTCCGATGGCGGTTCGGCCGGGAGGTACGCGTCCGGATCGAGCGCCGTGGTACCCGTGTGCCCCAGGATCCGCCGTCGGTACATCTCCGTCGATCCGAAGAGTTGGCGGGTCATCTTCGCGCGGATCTCCGCCGCTACGGTACCACAGACGAGCACCGAACAGCCCTCGCGCTTGAGTCGTTCGAGCGTCCTGGCGAACGACGCTTCGGGCCGCTCGAACGACTCGACGTCGGACTGTTCGTCGGGCGCGGGCATCCTTACGTGAATATGTGGCACAGGACTACATAAACGATTTGTAGCCCATCTCGCCAGGTTGATCGTTAATAAAGGCTGAATGATACGATCCGTCGCGAGTCGACGCGGATGGGGACGGAATCGCCGCGACGGCGTGCGGTCACCCTCGGTGTACCGTCGATCGAACTCCGGCGGAGAGGACGATCCGGTGCACCGCTCTCGGGCCGGCCGACCGCGACCGAAGCGCGCGTTACTCTCACGGAGTAAGGTCGATCATACGCCGTCGCGGCCGGGGACCCTCGGCCGTCGGGTAGCGTCTCCCCCTCTCGACTGTCATATCACATAACACATGTGACGGCTAACTAAACTCTCGGGGGTCGGAGGGGAGATGGTGGTGGGCACCACCACAACCACCTGTGGCCGTTTTCGCGGTGATCCGAGAGGCGAGACAGCTCTGTCACATTACCTACTGTACGAGACGTATCTCGAGCGGAGGCGATACCCCGTCGACGCGCCGACGATTCGCGGACGTGGTCGTCGTTTCGCCGGGTCGCGACTCAGATCACGTTCTGGAGGATCCCCCCGTCGACCGCGAGCGCCTGACCGGTCACGTTCCGGTTCGTCGCGTAGAAGACGGCGAGTCGACCCATGTCCTCGGGGGTCTGGTCGCGCCCGAGCGGGATGACGCGCTCCACCGTCTCCTCGTAGGACTCCTCGAGCGTCGGCGTCAGCACCCGCTCCCACATCGGCGTGTCGACGATCCCCGGACAGATGGCGTTCACCGTCACGTTGTCGGGCGCGAGTTCGAGCGCGAGCGACTTCGTCAGCCCGAGGACGGCGTGCTTCGAGGCGCAGTAGTGCCCGAGGCCCGCCGCCCCGATGCTCCCCGCGATGGAGGCGGTGTTGACGATGCTCCCGGCGGACTCCCGCAGGTGCGGGATCGCCGCCCGCGAGGGGAGAAACACCCCTTTCACGTTCACGTCCATCACGGAGTCCCACTCCTCCTCCGCCATCTCCTCGACCGGGGCGACGGTGATGATCCCCGCGTTGTTGACGAGGACGTCGAGCCGACCGAACTCGGAGACGGTCTCCTCGACCATCGCCCGGACCTGGTCGTCCTTCGTCACGTCGCACTCGACGACGTGCGCGCGCCGTCCCCGCTCCTCCACGCGGTCGGCCACCTCCTGCGCCCGCGTCGCGCCGCCGACCTCGCGCGAGGACTGCTGGTTGTACTCCGTCTCCAGGGCGTTCACGTCCGCGACGACCACGTCGCTCCCGGCCCCCGCGAGTTCGAGCGCGATCCCCTCGCCGATCTGTCCGCCCGCGCCCGTCACGATCGATACCGCACCCTCGAGTGAACTCTCCTCCGCCATGGTTCGAGGGAAGTACGACGCCTCCCGTCATAATACATGTTCACAAGGTACGTACTCGTTCGCCCGCCGCGGACCTCGACTACCCCCCGTGGCCGCCGGGTCCGTCAGCCGACCAGATCGAGGAGCGTCCCGCGGAGTTCCGCGGGGTCGGCGGCGATCGCGTCGGTTCCGGGCGTGGGGGCCGCGTCGCCGCCGCGGCGGAAGCGAACAACCGTCGCGTCCGCCCGCGCCGCCGCCCTGACGCCGTTCTCGGAGTCCTCGATCACGACGCAGTCGTCCGGGGCGACCCCGAGCGCGTCGGCCGCGCGCTCGTAGATCCCCGGGGCGGGCTTCCCCGGCCCGTCCAGGTGTTCCGCGCTCACGACGACGTCGAGGGGGTCGAGGTCGAAGCGTCCGACGACCGTTCGGATCCACGCCTCGGGTGCCGAGGAGACGACGCCGACGGCGAGGCCCCGCTCCCGGAGTGCGTCGAGGAGGTCGGGGACGCCCGGCGTGAGCGACACCGCCTCGCCGTAGACGGCGTCCGCGGCGGTCTCGAACCGGCGTTCGAAGCGCTCGGGACCGCCGGGGAGACCGTAGGCCTCGTCGATCTCGGCGAGGCTCTCGCGGTAGTTGCGCCCGGTCACCTCCGCCAGGGTCGGCTCCCCCTCCTCGACGCGGGCGAACACCTCCTCGCGCCACACCCGGTTCCAGTGGTCCTCGGAGTCGACGAGCACCCCGTCCATGTCGAACAGGACCGCGCGAAATCGGCTCACGCCTACACCTGCGGTTCGGTCCGCCATGCCAGTTCCGGCCTCGGCGTCGGTGGTCGAGGGGTCCGCGCGCTGATGCGCGAGGAGTGGGAACTGCTCGACGCCTACGGGGAGTAGCGCCGTCGAAGGGCGGAGGTCGGCCGCGTTCGACGTCGTCCGCGGTACCCGGCGTACCGACCGCATACCGTCACGCTGAAGTACGCGGTCTCGAATCTCGAATACGCGAGCGGTCGAGGGCGAGCGGGTACCCCATGGGATCGCCCTCGACGCTCCCCACCTGTGACTCGACGCCCCGAGCGTCGGCTACGTGTACGACGGAACGGCCATCGGATCAGCGTTCAGAGCTTTGCGACGTCGCCTGCCGCCTCCGCGGCCTCGCGCACGGACTCGAGGGTCGCCTTCGGCGAACCGGCCTCGACGGCGCAGTTGACCGCCCCCTCGAGCACCGGCGCGTCCGCGATGATCGCCTCGCCGTCGTAGGATTCGATGGCGATCTCGGCGTTCATCACCGCGCTCCCGAGATCGACGAGCACGACGACGGCGTCGTCGTCGAGGCCGTCGAGCGCCTCGCCGATCGCGGGCGCGCTGGTCCCGATGCCGCCGTCGGGGTCGCCCCCCACCCCAGCGATGGCGACGTCGCCGGCCATCTCCGCCGCCACCTCGACGATCCCCTCCGCCGCGCGTCGGCTGTGGGAGACGACGAGCACGCCGACCATCTACTCGCCCTCCCCGTCGTCGGGCGTCGATGGGGAACTGGCGTCCCGCTCGCCCTCCCCGTTCAGGTACTCTTCCGCGGTCGCGTGGATCTCCTCTAAGATGAAGAGCGTGCTCGTCGCGCCGGGGTCCTGGTGGCCGACCGACCGCCAGCCGAGGTAGGACGCCCGGCCCTTGGTCGCCCGGATCGGGAGCGTGAAGTCCACGCCGCGCTCGGCGGCGTCGACGGCCTTCGCGAGCGCGGCAAGCGGCGGCAGGTCGTCCTGCTCGATCGACTTCTTGTAGGTGTGGACCGCCGGCGTGATCGCGTCGACCATCGTCTTCGCGCCCACCTCGGCTCCGCCTCGATCCCGCACCTTCTCGAGGAACGCCTCCCCGAACGCGACGGTGGACGCGGCGGTGACCCCCTCCTCGAGTTCCCCGCTGGCGTGCATGAACGACCCGCCGTACAGCGGGCCCGCCGCGCCGCCGACCTCCGAGACGAGCGTCATGCCGACGGTCTTCACGAGGTCCTCCGCGCTCGCGTCGTCCGCCTCGACGACCGCCTCCCGCGCGGCCCCGAAGCCGCGGCTCACGTTCGTCCCGTGGTCGGCGTCGCCGATCGCCGAGTCGAGTTCGGTCAGGTACGCCTTCTCGTCGGCGAGTCGGTCGGCGATCCGATCGACGGCGGCGACGATCGCCTCGCGTTCCCGCGCAACGTCGGTCATGCCTCCCCGGTCGCCGCGAACTCAGGTAAGCGTTCCCCCTCGAACCGCGGGTTCAGACCGTCAGCGCCGGCGTGTCGGCCTCGTGGGCGAGCAGTTCCTTCAGCTCGTCGTCGAGGTCGAGGACCGTGATCGAACAGCCCCGCATGTCGAGGGACGTCATGTAGTCGCCGACCCAGGCGTCCCACGTCTCCAGGCCGCGCTCCCCGAGCAGCTCCTGTAACCGTCGGTTGACGATGTAGAGTTCCGACAGCGGCGTGCCGCCCATCCCGTTGACGATGGTGGCGACCTCGCCCTCCGGATCGACGTCGTCGAGGACGGCGGTCGCCAGCCGGTCCGCGATCTCGTCGGCCGACATCATCTCTACCCGCTCGACGCCCGGCTCGCCGTGGATGCCGATGCCGATCTCGATTTCGTCCTCGCCGAGGTCGAAGGTGGGGCTCCCCTTCTCGGGGGTCACGCAGGACGTGAGCGCCGTCCCCATGGTCCCGACGTTGTCGACGACCTTCTGGGCGGCCCGCCGGACCTCCTCGAGATCCCCGCCGCGGTCGGCCATCGCCCCCGCCACCTTGTGGACGAAGATCGTCCCGCAGACGCCCCGCCGGCCGGAGGTGTACGTCGAGTCCTCGACGGCGACGTCGTCGTTCACGACCACCTGGGCCACCTCGACGTCCTCCATCTCGGCCATCTCGCCGGCCGTCTCGAAGTTCATCACGTCGCCCTCGTAGTTCTTGATCACCAGGAGGACGCCCGCGCCCGCGTCGCAGGCCGTGACCATCTCCTGGACCTCGTTCGCGGTCGGGGAGGTGAACACCTCGCCGGCCGCCGCACCGTCGAGCATCCCCGGCCCGAGGTACCCGGCGTGGGTCGGCTCGTGGCCGCTCCCGCCGCCGCTCACGACCGCCACCTTCCCCTCGGGGATCTCCCGCCGGACCAGCACCTTCGTGTCCGGGAGCCTGCGTATCTCCTCCGGGTGGGCGGCGACCATCCCGTCGAGCATCTCGTCCACGTAGTCCGCCGGGTCGTTGATCAGCTTCTTCATACCCCGAAGGATCGACCGTCGCGGGGATATACGTTTGCACGTCGGTCCCAAACGTCGTGGGGACCCTCTGCCGTCCGAGAGTGAGAATCCCCGTCGATCGACGGCGACGGACGACCGGAATCGGGGCGCTCGTACGTACGCCTGCGCTCGCAGGTCGAGCGCCCTTTACGCCCGAGGAGTAATCGGGCGCGTGACGATCACACGAGAATGCCGGACGAGGAGGGCACCGGTCGTCCTCCTCGAATCGATCGCCGGACAGGTCGGCCACCCGCGTGGGGCGTCGCGACGGAGCCGACGATGATGCGCGCGCTCGTTTCCCCCGCCCTCGGCTCCGCCACTGCCCGCGTCCTCGCGACCGTCGGAATCGATGACCGAGTGGCCGTGCTCGTGCCGATTCTCGCCGTCGGACTGGCGCTCGTCCACCTGTTCGCCGGGAAGCTGCGCTTCCTCGAGGTCATCCCCCGGAGCCGCTGGCTGTCGATGGCCGGCGGCGCGTCGGTCGCCTACGTGTTCGTCCACGTTCTGCCCGAGGTCAGCGAGGGGGCGGAGACGGTCGAGCGGAGCGGGATCGTCATCGCCACGTTCTCAGAGCGCCACGTGTACCTGATCGCGCTCCTGGGGTTCGTCCTCTTCTACGGACTGGAGCGGATGGCGAAGCGGTCCCAGTCCGACAGGTCGCTCGAGGACGGCGAGCGGACGCCGAGCGCGGGCGTGTTCTGGATCCACATCGGCTCCTTCGCCGTCTACAGCGGTCTGATCGGGTATCTGCTGCTCCACCGGGAGTCGCCGGGGACCGCGAGCCTCCTGTTTTTCGCCGCCGCGATGGGGCTTCACTTCGTCGTGAACGACTTCGGACTGCGCGAGCATCACAGGCGGACGTACGATCGGGTCGGCCGCTGGATACTGGGCGCCGCGGTCGTGATCGGGGCGGCGATCGGATACGCGATCGAAATAGACGAGGCGGCCGTCGCCGTCCTGTTTTCCTTCCTCGCCGGCGGCGTCGTGCTCAACGTGATCAAGGAGGAACTGCCCGAGGAACGCGAGAGCAGGTTCTGGGCGTTCGCCCTCGGCGGGCTCGTCTATACCGCCCTCCTCCTGGCCGTTTAACTCCGGAACCGCTACGACGGTGGGCGGACACCGCCCTACCCGATCCACCGGGCGAGGCGGGAACGGAGGTCGACGTCGCGCTTGGTCATGATCGTCGTGACGTTCGCGCGACGGCCGAACTCCTCCGGGAGCGCCCCGAAGACGAACTGCTGGAGGAGCCCCTCGCGGGTCGCACCGATGACGGTGACGTCGTAGTCCTCCGACGCGTCGAGCAGTTCGTCGACTACGTCCGTCCCCTCGAGCACCGCCGTGTTCACCCGCTCGGGGTCCGTCCTGTCGAAGCGGGCCGCCGCCTCGTCGAGCATCTCTTCGACCTCCGCGCGTTCGGATCCGGACGCGTCCGGATCGACGACGTAGACGACGTCGACCCGTGCGCCCTCGGAGGCGGCGATCGAGTCGGCGAGGTCGGCGGCCAGTTCCGCGTGCGGGCCGCCCGCGGTCGGGACGAGGATCGCCTCGGCACTACCCGCCTCGGGTCCGATCTTCTCGACGAACACGTCGGCGTCGGCCTCCGTCACCACCCTGTCGACGTTGCTCCCGAGGACGATGTCGCGCCGCTGGGTGGCGCGCTGTCCCTTCCACCCCATGAGGACCGCGTCGCTCCCGTACTGGTCGACGGTGTTGACGATCGCGTCGGCGACGTCGTGGCCGATCCGGATCGTCCCGCTCACGGGAACGTCGGCGTCCTCGGCGACCGCCATCGCCCGCTCGATGACCTCGCGCTCGCCGTCGATGAACGCCCGGCCCTCCGAGATCGGGGTCTGGTGCGGGACCGTGACGACGCTGGTGACGAGGATCTCGCCGCCCGTGTCCTTCGCCCAGTCGATCGCCGTCCGCATCAACTGCGTGGCGTTCTCGGGGTTCGCGACCGGGACGACGATCTGCTTCCCCGCGGCCTCCGGGTGCCGCTCGGTGACCACGGTCGGGGTCTCCTCCTCGAGCTTCTCGGCTTCCTTCTGCTTCGAGTAGCCGTAGTAGATGACGAGACCGAGGCCCATCCAGACGATCGTCGTGACCAGGGCGATCAAGCCGTGGTTACTCTCGCCGATGCCGATCGCCTCCAGCCCGAGCGTGTAGATGAGAAACGGCGTGAGCAGGATCTGGAGGACGATGCCGATCAGCGGCGGCCACGGCATGAACGGCACCGTGTACGTCCGCGGCAGGTCGGGGTGCGTCTGGCGCATCCGGATGACCGTCCAGTTGACCTGTACGAACAGCAGGATGAACATGATGTCCGCCGCGGCGGCGACGCTCTCGATCGGCAGCGCGATCGCCATCACCGCGATGAGCACCGCCGACAGGAGGATCGCCCAGTGGGGCGTGCGCTTGCCGGGGTGGATCCGGTCGAAGAACGCCGGGAGCGCCCGGTCGCGACCCATGGCGAACGAGACGCGGCTGGAGGAGTAGACCGTCGCGTTGAGCGCGCTCATCGTCGCCGCCAGCCCGGCGAACAGGAGCAGCGGGACGCCGTAGGGGACGAACTGCCCGGCCGCCTCGATGATGCCGAGTTCACCGAGCTGGCCGAGCAGCTCCCACGTGTACACCTGTCCCTGTCCGTCCAGACCGGCCTGTCGAACCAGGTCCTGGGTCACCTCGATGCCGCCGATCGAGGCGAACGCGACGAGGACGTAGATCGGGACGACGACGATCATCGAGTAGAAGACCGCCTTGGGGATGTTCGTCCCGGGGTCGACGACCTCCTCGCCGGACTGGACGATGATCTCGTAGCCCTCGAAGGCGATGTAGGTGAAGCCCATTGCGCCGACGATGCCGAACAGGCCGTTCGGCGCGAACGTGGGGCTGTTCAGGAACTTCCCGGTCCAGTTCGGGCTGTTGAGGGTCGCCATGATACCGAAGGCGACGAACACGCCGAGGACGACGACCTTGATCGCCGTGACGACGATACCCGCGGTGCCCGTCTCCTCCGCGCCCCGGTAGTTGATGTAGGCGAAGAGCGAGATCATCAGCACCGCGAACAGCTTCTCGAGCATGTGGCCCGTGACGATGCCGAGGAGCATGACCTCGTCCGGCGTCGGGAGGAGCCCCGCGTAGTGGATCAACTCGAGCAGGAAGGCCCCGAACGTGACGGCGTAGAGCGAGCAGGCGACCGCGTGGGCGAACCAGCTCATCCACCCCGCGTAGAACCCGTTCGGGTCGACGAGCGCCTCTTTGACCCAGAGGTACCCGCCGCCCGCCTCGGGGAACGCCGCGCCGAGTTCGGCGTACGACACGGCGGTGAACGTTGCGACGAAGCCGTTCAACAGGAACGCGAGCGTGAGCGCCGGGCCCGCAAGCCCCGCGGCGAAACCGGTCAGCGCGAACACGCCGGCACCGATCATCGCCCCGACGCCGATGAAGGTGACGTCGGCCAGACTCATGTCGCGGGAGAGGTCCGTCTCCACCTCTCCGCCTTCCGCCTCGCCGGCGGATTCCGCGGTTGATTCTGCCATCTCGGTGCGCTACTCGACAGCCAACCGTAAATCCTTGCCCGGCACACGATTCGACGGCGCGACACGCGTCGCTAGCGCGACGGTCGGTTCCGACCTCTCCGTCGCGCACGCCAACGCCGTCGCCATCGGGACGCGAGTGCTCCTCGCGTCCGCCGGCCCGCTGACGCGCCGGCGTCAGCCGACGAGTCGGAGGACGACGTCCGCGATCACCCGTTTCGCTCCCCCGAGTTCCCGCACCACCTCGCCGTCGAAGTACGTGATCGTCCCGTCGGAGTGACGGGTCACGGTCGACGAGCGGAGGGAGGGTCGCCGTTCGGAGCCCAGTCCGGCCTCGGGTCGCCGCTGAGACATCATCGCGCCGTTAGTTCCGAAGGAGCGTCATTCTTTTGCTTGTGACAATCAGGATTGTAGTCTCGAACCCGGGCGACGCCACGTCGAGGCGGGGCGACGCGACGAGCGACGAGCGGAAGAGACGCCGCTACGAGCGCTCGTCGACCGCGTCGTCTCCCCCTTCGATCGTTCCCTCGTCGGCCGTCTCGTCGTCGGTCGGGCCTCCTCCGTCCTCGACCCTTCCTCCGTCGACCGCGTCGACCGTTTCCCCCGTAGCGTCGTCCCCGTCGGCCGCGCGGCTCGACGTCGACGGGTCCTCGACGCCGCCGTCGGCGTCGGGGATCGGATCGCGACCGTCGGCCGAGGGGTCGACCGGCTCGCCGTGGACGAGTTCGGGGAGGACGATCCGGGCGAGGTGGACCGCGACCACGAGCACGAGCGGGCCGAGGAAGAGACCGTACCAGCCGAAGATGAGCGGGCCGAGGATGTACGCGAACAGGACCAACCCGACGTGGAGGTTCCGCCCGGAGATGTACGGCCTGAGGAGCAGTTCGGTCGCCCCGTCGACGACCGCGAGGCTCACGACGAGGAACGCGATCGGGTACCAGAGCGACGCGGGGTCGGTGAGCAGCGAGAGCCCGAACAGGTAGAGGGCGACCGGCACGTAGACGATCTTCATCCCGACTACCGGGACGAGGCTCGCCGCGCCGGTGAGCAGCCCGAGGAGCGTCGGCGCGGGGATCGAGAGCGCCGGGGGCGCGACCGCGTCGAGCGCGTTGTAGGAGACGGCGGCGACCACCGCCACGACGAACGCGTTCAGGATGTTCCCGAAGTAGACCGTCTTGAGGTCGCGGTCGACCGCGGTGCCGAACGCGACGAGCGCAGGGTCGTCGCGGGCGAGCGATGAGCGGACCCACCCGGCGAGCTTGAAGTCGTCACGGAGCAGGTAGAACCCGACCGCGAGCGCGATGAACAGCTGGACCAGCCCGGCGGCGAAGACGCCGAGGTAGCCGCCGGCCGTCCCGACCACCTGCTGTACGGTGTCCGCGTCCCCGAACTGCCGGAGCTGCTGTGGGTTCTCCAGCAGCGACGCGAGCAGCTCCTGAGGGTTCCTGAGGGCGGCTTCGCCGACGTACGGCCGGAGCGGACGCAGGTACGTCCCGAGGTCGGCGACGGCGAGGCCGCTCAGCTCACGAACGCCGACGAGGACCGTGTAGCCGATCAGCAGGAGGATCGGGAGCGCGATCAGCGCGAGCGCGAGGCCGGCCCTGAGCGACCGCGAGGGGATCCGGTCGCCGAGGCGCTCGTAGATGGGCCGCGTCGCGTAGTAGATGAACAGCCCGAGGACGAACGCCCCGACGTACTCGTAGATCGCGTAGAGGAGGACGCCGCCGACCGCGAGCACGATCGCCCACCACGCGAACCCCGAGCGATCGCCGACGAACTCCGACTCGAATCGCATGCGCGACGCTACGATCCGACGCCGTAAGTATACTGCCGACCGTCCACCCGCGCCGAAGGTTCGTCCGTTCCGATCGTCCGGCAGTCGGGAGTCCCACGGCCGTGAGACGGGCGCGCGACGTGATCGGGCCCTTCCTCGAACCGGCCGCGTGCGGCGGGTACGTCGGCCGGGGGACCGCTACCGCGGACGGCTCGGATCCGACCGACTCACCAGAAGCGGTGTTCCTCGAGGCGGGAGAGCGCCTCCTCGATCGTCCCCTCGTTGCGCGAGAAGGTAAAGCGCACCCAGTCGGGACCCTCGTCGGTGTAGAAGCTGCTCCCGGGGACGACCGCGACGCCCGCCTCGCGGATGAGCCGCAGGGTGAAGTCGGTGTCCGCCTCGTCGGTGGGGTAGCGCGTGAGCATGTAGTACGCGCCGTCGGGTTTCACCGGGTCGAGACCGACGTCGCGGAGGCCGTCGTACAGCAGGTCGCGGCGGCGCTCGTAGGAGTCCGCGAGGTCGGCGTAGTAGGACTCGGGGAGCGAGAGCGCCTCGACGCCTGCCCGCTGGAAGGGCGTCGGCGCGCAGATGCTGGTGTAGTCGTGGAACTTCCGGAGTTCGGCGGCGAGCGGTTCGGGCGCGAGGACGAAGCCGACGCGCCAGCCCGTCACGGAGAACGTCTTCGACATCCCGGTGCAGACGACCGTCCGGTCCGCGAGGTCGCCGACCTCGACGGGGCTCAGGTAGTCGTCGACGTAGACGATGTGCTCGTAGATCTCGTCGGTGACGACGACGAGGTCCTCCTCGCTGGCCACCTCCGCGACGAGTTCGAGTTCGTCGGGCGTGAACACCTTCCCCGTCGGGTTCTGCGGGTGGTTCAGCACGAGCAGTTCCGCGTCCGCCGCGGCCTCCCACAGGGCGTCGGCCTCGACCTCGAGGCCGTCGGTGATGTCGATCGGGACGGGCCGGCCCTCCGCGAACTGCACGCCGGGGATGTAGCTCTCGTAGGTCGGTTCGAAGTAGATGACGCCGTCGCCCGGGTCGCACAGCGAGAGGAGCGTCGACATGATCCCCTCGCTCGTCCCGCAAGTCACGGTCACCTCGGTCGTCGGGTCGTACTCGACCCCCTTCCACTCGGCGTAGCGCGCCGCGATCGCCTCGCGGAGTTCGGGGAGCCCCCACGTGATCGTGTACTGGCTCGACGAGTCGACGGCCTCCTTCGCCGCGCGCTTCACCGACGGCGGCGTCTCGTCCTCGTCGGGGATCCCCTGCGAGAGGTTGATCGCGCCGTGGGCGTGCGCCTCGCGGGTCATCTCGCGGATGACCGACTCGCGCATCCCGCTGACCCGACGGCTCCCCATCGGCCGGGAGAATACGTCGTTCGGTGACATACCGCTTCCTGAACGCCGGGGGAACATTAAGTTGCCCTTGTGACGGTACGGAGACGCGACAGGTGGGCGCGACGGCGGCCGTTCACCGGCGCGCGATCAGCTCCACGCGGGTGAGCGAGACGGCGACGAGCACGAGCGTCACGGCGACGCCGAGGAAGACGACGCTGATGACGTTCACCTCCGGGGTGACGTTGTAGCGGATCTGGTTCCAGATGTAGACCGGGAGGGTCGTCGTCGTGGTGTCCTTCACGAAGTAGGTGAAGACGAACTCGTTGAACGAGAGCGTGAACGCGAGCAGGCCGCCCGCGACGATCCCCGGGAAGACGTTGGGGAGCGTCACCTGGAGGAACGTCTGGAGTTCGTCCGCGCCCAGGTCCTTCGACGCCTCCTCCAGTCGGCGGTCGAACGTCAGGAACGTCGGAATGATGACGAGCGCCGCGAAGGGAATCGTCCTGACGACGTGCGCGACGACGACCGCCGGGTAGCCGGAGACGGCGACGATCGGGCGGACGACGCCGAAGAACAGCACCAGCGCAACGGCCGTGACGACGAGCGGGACGACCACGGGGAGCGTGGCGAGCAACTGGAGCAGCCCCCGACCGGGGAACTCGAACCGGTCGACCGCGTACGCGAGCAGGGTCGCGAGCGTCACCGTGAGGAGCGTCGCCGGGACGCTCACCGTGAGCGTCGTCACGATGGCGTCGAGCGCGGCGTCGTTCCGGAGGAACGCCTCGTACCACTTCAGCGTGAGTCGTTCCGGCGGGAACGAGAGGACGCCCCCTTCCGCGAACGACATGAGCACGAGGACGGCGATCGGTACCCACAGGAAGGCGAACACGAGCGCCGTCACGACGCGCGCCATCGACGCGCCGCGGCGGTGGACGAACCGCTCGACGCTCGCGACGACGCTCACGCCCGCTCACCCCCGTCGAAGAGGTCGCCGCCGACGCGCGCGCCCGCGACGAGCAACGCGACGACGACGGCCGAGATGACGATCCCGATGGCCGCGCCGAACGGCCAGTTGAACGCCTCCTTGAACTGGTTCTCGATGATCATCCCGATCATCACGTTGTTCGTCCCGCCGAGCAGGCGGGGCGTGATGAACGACCCGAACGTGGGGATGAAGACGAGGATCACCCCCGTCACGACCCCGTTGATCGTCGTCGGGAGCGTCACGGTGACGAACGCTTTGATCGGTCCCGCACCGAGGTCCTTCGCGGCCTCGACGAGGTCGGGATCCATGTTCGCCAGCGACGCGTAGAACGGGAGCACCGCGAGCGGGAGCCAGACGTAGACGAACCCGACCATCACCGCGGGCTGGCTGTAGAGGAACCCCGCGGGCTGGTCGAGCACGCCGAGGAGGACGAGCGTCGAGTCGAGCACCCCGCCGCGCTGGAGGATGTTGATCCAGGCGTACATCCGGATGATGTAACTCGTCCAGAACGGCAGGATGACGAGCAGCAACAGCAGCGTCGTCCGCCGCGAGAACCGGACGATGCTGTAGGCGAGCGCGTACCCGACGACCGTCACGACGGCCGTCACCTGGACCGTGATGAGGAACGTCCGCCACACCACCGTGAGGTACGTGGAGGAGGTGAGAAACGCGACGTAGTTCTCGACGGTGAACGGGCCGTCGATCGTCCCCTGACGGAACGAGATGAGGAGCATCACCAGCAGAGGGAGCACGAAGAAGACGGTGAGCACGGCGTACGGGATCCCCGCGATCGCGCCCACCTTCAGCCGCGGTCGCTCGCGGAAGAAGGCCACGAGGCCGCGGAGACGCTCGCGTCCCGTTCCGGTCGCCTCGGTCGTCGTCGTCGCGTCGGCCATCAGGCTCCCCCCTCGGCCGCGAAGAGGTGGACGTCGCGTTCGTCCCACGCGAGCGTCACCGCCTCGCCCACCTCGAAGTCGCCGCCGCGGACGTCCGCGGTGAGCGGCCCCCACGCGTCGGTGTCGACCGTGTAGACGACGTCGCTCCCCCGATAACTCCGGTTTCTGACGACGCCCGGGGTGACGAACGCGCCGGACGCGCCGTTCCCGAGGCGGACGTGGTGGGGGCGGACGCAGACGTTCACCGCGTCGCCCGCGGAGACGCCGTCGGCGACGGTTCTCGCGACGGAGACGTCGCCGCCGTCGGTCGCGAGCGTCACGCGGTCGTCGGCGACGGCGGACACGGTCGCGGGAACGGTGTTGACATCACCGATGAAGTCGGCGACGAACTGCGAGTTCGGCGTCTCGTACAGCGCCTCGACGCTCCCGATCTGCTCGACGACGCCGTCGTCGAGGACGACGAGGCGATCCGAGACGGACAGCGCGACCTCCTGGTCGTGGGTGACGTAGAGGAAGGTGATCCCCGTCTCCGACTGAATGCGCTGTAGCTCCGACTGCATGTGCTGGCGGAGCTTCCGGTCGAGCGACGACAGCGGCTCGTCGAACAGGATGAGCGCCGGTTCGTTGACAAGCGCCCGGGCGAGCGCGACCCGCTGTTGCTCCCCGCCGGAGAGTTCGTCGGGCGTCCGCGGCCCGTAACCGTCGAGGCGGACCATCGCGAGCATCTCCTCGGTGCGCGACTCGCGCTCGGCCGGTGAGACGCCCTTCTGTTTCAGCCCGTACTGGACGTTCTCGGCGACCGTGAGGTGGGGAAAGAGCGCGAGGTTCTGAAACACCATGTTGAGGTCGCGCTCGAAGGGGGGCGTACCGACCAGTTCCTCCCCCGCGAGGTCGATGGAGCCGGCGGTCGGCTCCTCGAACCCCGCGATCATCCGGAGGATCGTGGACTTGCCGCTCCCGGACGGGCCGAGGATCGAGACGAACTCCCCGTCCTCGACCTCGAAGGTGGCGTCGTCGACGGCCGTGAGGTCGCCGAAGCGTTTCGTGAGCCCCGAGACGTTGAGCAGCGCCATCCGGGATCAGGCCGCCTTGACGGCCGTCCAGATCTCGTCGTACTTCGAACGCACGTCGTCGGAGAGCGTCTCCTGAAAGACGAGGTTCCAGTCGTCCGACCAGGTCGTGAACTTCAGGTCCCGCTCGGAGAGCTGATCGGAGATGTCGACGGCGGGTTTGTACCCCATCGTCTCGAACAGCTTCGCCGCCACCGCCGGCTGGCTGGCCCAGTCGGTGAACAGGAGGCTGGCGATCGGGTTGGGCGCGCTCTTCGGGATGACGAACAGGTCGCTCGTGTACATCGCGCCCTCCTTCGGCGCGGTGTAGTGAACCGGCGCGCCCTCCTTGAAGCGGGCCGTGTACGTCCGGCCCATGGTGAGCGGCCCGGCGACGACGTCCTCGTTCACGAACAGTTGCTGCGCCTGCTCGTAGTCGCCCCAGTAGGTCTTGAGCAGCGGCTTCTGCTGTTTCAGCACCTCCTCGATCTCCGCGTAGTCCTTCGGCCGGATGGGGTCTTGCCCGGTGTAGAGCGCCGCGATCTGACAGGAGACGGTGGAGTTGTCCCACATCACGATCTTCCCCCGGTGTTCGTCGCTCCACAGGACGTCCCACGACGACGGCGCGGCGTCGAAGTAGTCGGTGTTGTACGTCAGCGGGTAGAGCACCAGGCTCTCCGGGACCCCGTACGTCTTCCCGTCCTTCTGGTAGGACGAGACCTCTTTGATACGATCGGTGATGTTCCCCCACGCCGGCATGAGGTCGACCGGGATCTCGTGCAGGAAGTCGTTCTCGATCGACCGCTCGACCCAGTTGGTCGTCCCGGCGATGTTGTCGATCCCGGCACCGCCGGACTGCAACTTGGAGTACCACTGATTCGGCGAGGAGTACCCGCTCGTGGTCACCGAGACGCCGTGTTCCTTCTCGAACGCCCCCTTCGCCCACGAGGCCCAGTCGTCGTACCAGTTCCACACGATCAGTTCCTCGTTGTACTCCGTGGGCGGCCACTCGCCGACGTCCGTCGGCACTCGCTGACTCCCGCCGCCACCGCCGCCCAGGCATCCCGCGAGGGCGGCCGCGCTCGAAAGGCCGGTCGCCCGCAACAACCGCCGCCGACTGAGCGAGGTTCTCTCTGACATAGCAGCAAGTACATCTAGGGGTACTTAGCAGTGTCTGTTGCCGCAGAACGTGGTCACTGCGGGACCATCAGGCGGCGATCACGTACGTCTCGTAATGACACTGTCAGGATGACGCCCACGGACCGTCAGTCGTCCGGGAAGATCTTCCCGGGGTTGAGCGTGCCGTTGGGGTCGAGGGCGTCCTTGATCGCCCGCATCGCGGCCACCCCCGCGTCCCCGTGTTCGAGTCGGAGGAACTGGCGCTTCCCCTGGCCGATGCCGTGCTCGCCCGTGGCGGTGCCCCCGAGTTCGATCGCGCGCTCGACGATGGCGTCGTAGATCGCGTGACCGGCCGCGACCTGCCCGTCGTCCCCCGGATCAACGAGGACGTCGAAGTGGACGTTGCCGTCGCCGGCGTGACCGAACGTGGGGATGGGGACGTCGTGCTCGTCGGCGAGCGCGTGGATGACGCCGACGAGGTCGGGGTAGGCGGTGATCGGGACGGCCACGTCGCCGGCGTGTATGGACTCCCGATCCGGGTAGTAGGCGCGCGTCGCGTCCGCGAGTTCGCGCCGCGCCGCCCAGATGTCGTCCGCCGCTCGCTCGTCTCCGATCTCGATCTCGACCGGGTCGTACTCCTCGAGCACGCGCCGGCAGAACGCGACTTCCTCCCCGATCCCGTGGTTCGCGTGGAACTCGAGGAAGACGGTCGGGCGGGCGGGGAGGTCCGCGTCGATGTAGGCGTTCGCCATCCGCGCGCTCAGGGCGTCGATGAGTTCGAGCGCGGCGACGTCGACGCCCGACCGGATCACGTCGGCGACGGCCGCGGTCGCGTCGTCGAGGTCCCCGAACACGGCGCGCCCGGCGCGGATCTGGTCGGGTCGGCCGGCGAGTTCCAGCGTCGCTCGCGTGACGACTCCGAGGGTCCCCTCGCTGCCGACGATCAGGTCGCGGAGGTCGTACCCGGAGGAACTCTTCTTCGCCCTCGTGCCGGGGGTGATCACCGATCCGTCCGCGAGGACGACCTCGAGTTCGCGCACCCAGTCGCCGACCTTGCCGTACTTGACGGTCTGCTTGCCGCTCGCGTTCGTCGCGATCATCCCCCCGATCGTCGCCACGTCGCCGGACGTCGGCAGCGGCGGGAAGAAGAGCCCCGCGGAGGCGACCGCCTCGTCGACCCGTCCGCCGAGCACGCCCGGCTCCACGTCGACCTGTCGGTCGCTCGGGCGGACGTCGAGCACCGAGTCCATCCGCGTCAGGTCGAGGCTGACGCCGCCCCGCGCGGGGACGGCGTTGCCCTCGATCCCCGTCCCGGCGGCGAAGGGGGTGACCGGGACGCCGCGTTCGTTCGCCGCCGCGAGCACGGCGGCGACCTCCTCGGTCGACTCCGGCCAGGCGACGACGTCCGGCGGGGACGCGTCGCGTTCGGCGGTCCCCCAGTCGCGGGCGTGGCGGTCGCGGTCGGTCGCCGCCGTCGAGAGCTGATCGTCCGCGAGCACGTCCTCGAGGAACGATACGTCGGGCATAGGACGAGATCGCCCCGCGATCTGAAAAGCGTTATCGAGTACCGCTCTCTGCGCGTCGCATCGCTCGCCGGTCGCGAGATCGCGCTGGCCGGTGGCGTCGACCGCCGGTGGCGGGATTCGTGACGGGCGTACGGCGGACAGTATCACTCCTCTCGCGCCGCGATGCGCTCCCGCCAGGCCGCCGGCAGGGGGCGGGACCGCTCCGTCTCGCGGTCGTAGGCCACCTGGACGGTCTCTGCGGTCGCCGCCAGGTCCCCGTCGGCGTACACCTCGTAGGTCATCGTGACGCTCGACTCGCCCAGCCGCGACACCTCGACGTCGACGCGGACGGCGTCGCCGAGGTCGATCGGGTGGCGGTACTCGATCTCCTGGCGGGCGATGACCGTGTCCACCCGATCGAGCCGTTCGTCGAGGACGTCGCGAAAGAACGCCGCCCGAGCCTGTTCGAGGTAGGTCGCGTAGACCGCGCTGTTGACGTGGTCCATCGCGTCGATGTCGCGAAATCGCACCTGGATCGTCGTCGAGTACGGATCGGCCATACGACGGGCACGGCCACCGGGGGCGTAAAGCTACGTCTCGCGCGCTGGTCGACGCGGTCGGCGCAGTGATCCGTCGTTCGACCGCCCGCTCGTACCGAAAGTGCGTACGGACGAACCACGGCGACTAGTGCAACTGAAGAGCGTTTGTGTAAAGTTATACTAATTAATCCAACTGAGTAGTAACACTGCTCAGTGATACTGATTGGTGGTACTAACGTGGAACACGACGTAGCGTCACTGTGCAGTACGCGTTCCCATCCGGAGGGGAGACGGATCGACCGCCAGCGGTCGCTAGAGCCGAAGCGGGAGCCGTTTCGCGAGTCGTCCGGCGTTCGTCCCGACCCGCCGGGCGTCGGCGGGCGACGGTCGATCGACGGCGAGCAGCGGCTCGGCGGACGGCAGCCGTTCGTGGTGGAGGACGATCCGTTCGGGGGAGAGCGCGACGCCGATCTCGAGGCGGGACTCGCCCGCGGCGTCGAACGCGGCCGCGACCGGGTCGTCGAACGCCGCCTCGGCGGCTCGAACCGGCACCGACTCCTCCTCCAGCCCGTGCGCGACCTGCCGGGAGAGCGCCTCGCAGTCGGACGCGGTCACGAGGCGGACCGCGGGCGGGGCGTCCGCGTCGGTCATCGGGCGTCGCCCTCCGCGGGACCCCCGAACCCGGCGTCGAGGTCGACGTACTCGCCGCCGTCGATGTGCGAGAGCGCGAGGCCGGTCGCGACGGCGTTGCGCGGGCCCTGTCCGCCGCGGACGTTCCCCCGACCGCAGACGATCCCGTACTCGGCGAGCGCGTCGGAGATCATCTCCGGGATCTCGAAGTCGAGCGCGGACCGCCCGACCATCACGACGAACGGGAGGTGCCGGACGTTTCGCGTCGGCGTGATGAGTTCGAGCGCGCGGCGGGCGTTCTCGACGAACACCTTCGACTTCGCCTCGCGGCGCACCTCCCGGATCGTCCGGAGGTCGTGGTCGGCGACGATCGGGTCCATCGAGCCGTCGTCGCGCAGGAGGACCACCCGACCGAACAGCTCCGGGGGGACCGGTTCGTCGAGGAACTCGACCGAACCGCTCTCGTGCTGGACGCTGTAGAGGGTCTGGACCGTCGCGAGCGGGTTGACCTTGATCGCCTCCGCGAGTTCGCGGTCGTCGAGTCCGAGTTCGGAGTCGATGAGCATCGTGACCATGTCCCCCGCCCCCGCGAGGTGGATCGAGTCGACGGTCTGGTCCTCGTTCATGTAGGCGGCGTCGGTCGACCCGCCGCCGATGTCGAGGATGGCGAGCGGGAAGTCGGTCCCGGGGGTCGTCAGGGCACCGAGGACGGCCATGGTCGCCTCGACGCCCTGGATTCGGACCTCGACGTCCAGGCGCTCCTCGAGCGCGTCGGCGATCTGCCGGAGGGGCAGCCGACTCGTCTTCACCATCGAGGCGACGCCGACGGCGCTCTCGAGCGTGAACTCGTCGGCGACCGCCCCCTTCACCTCGGTCGGGACGAGCGTGTCCACGGCCAGCAGGTCGCGGATCCGGATCTCCGTGGGATCCTGGTCGGTGATCTCCGCCATCTCGGCGCGGGCGCGGTTCAGCATCCCGCCGACGTTCGTCCCGGACTCGCCGGTGACGTCCATGATCGGCCACGCCCGCCCGACGGCGTCCATGATCGCGCCGGCACCGTCCTCCGTGTCGACGGCGTCGGTGTTCCCGTTCCGGTCGGTGATCCGGATCGTCCCCGCCGGGATGCTCCGCTCCTCCACGTCTCCCCGCGGCGTCTTGATCACGACGGCGGACTTGTTCCCGACGAGCGCCCGCGCGACCGGGATGACCTTCCGGGTCTCCTCCGGCGAGAGGTCGAACAGGGTGGCGATGCCGTAGGGGTTCGACAGCTCCTGGACGGTGCGCCCCTCGGGGGCTACCTCGACCGCGGCCGGCTGTCCTCGGGGGACGTCCTCGAGCCGCGAGACCTCGTCGACGATCGGGATCTCCCGGTCGAGGCGGTTGGCGACGAGGACGCCGTCGTCCCGCTCGAGGATCGCCCCCTCGACGTCGAACCCCGCCGCCCACCACTCGTTGATCCGCGACGCGGCGATCGCGAAGTCGACGGAGCCGGGGACGGCGAGGATCACGTCTGACCCCCCATCGACCGAGTCGAACGGCGCGTCGACGTCGAGGACCGTCCCCCGCCCGATCCCGACGCCGCCCGGGGTCGACGGGTCGTGGCCGATCATCGTCGACTCCGTGACGACGGTCTCCGTGATCGTCTCCATCGCCACGTCCCCGATGACGGGTGCCGCCTCGTTGAGCAGCAGGAGATCGAGGTCCGAGAGCGCGATCCCCGCGCGGTCTGCCGCCCCGCGGAGCGCGTTCACGATCCCCGGGACGTTCTCCGTCGTTCCCTTCAGCCCGGTCGTCCGAAAGAGGCTGGTCGCGACGAACTCCCAGCGGTCGTCCGCCCGCCGGAGGACCGCCACCTCCGTACTAGAGTTGCCGATGTCGATGCCTGCGATGTAGTGCATGAGTTGTGTATCACCGGACGCGACGTACCGGGGGCGACCGTGCCGCCCTCGCGTGTCGCGCTCAGAACAGGCCGCGCTTCTCGTAGATGTCGACGGCCTCGCGGACGTGGGCCGCGTTGATCGTCGCGCCGTACTCGCTCTCGAGTTCCTCTGCGATCGCGAGCAACTCGTCCTTTTCGGCCCCGCTCGGGCGGAGCGCGTTGTAGATCTCGAGGATCCGGGCGTCCGGCACCGTCGAGAGTTCGGCGGCCCGCCGGAAGTTCCGCGCGACCTGCGGGCGGCCGCTCGCCTCGGCGATCTGCGCCTGTTTCTCCAGCGTCTCCGGCGTGATCCGGATGTCGTCGCCCTCGACGCTGCCGTCCGCGACGGCGTCGAGCGTGATCTCAGAGAGCGTGACGCCCTCGGGCGTGGCGACGTCGTCGGGCGTCTCCGCGAGCGGGTACGTGAGGTCGTGGTCGTCGTTTGCGTCGGTCATCGGTCCCCCTCCGTGGTGAATTCGACCGCGAGTTCGGTCGGCCGTCGGTCCGGGTCGAGCGACTGCATCTCCTTTATGTGCAGGACGGCGGCGAGCGCCTGGTACTTCGGCCGCGCCATCTCGTCGTTCTCGACGGTCACCGGCGCGGGGGACTCCCCCTTCGCGTACCGGGCGGCGTTCCGGCCGATCGCCCGGAACTTCTCCTCGTCGAGCAGCGGTGCCTGCGGGAACAGTTCGAGGTTGTTCAGCGGCACCAGGTCCGCCTGGTGGATGAGCGTCGTCCCGCGCGACTGGACGCCGATCGCGATCCCTGAGCCGCTGAGCTTCGCGCCGCGGTTTCCGATCTGCCCGAGGTCGGCCGTGTCGGAGAAGCGGACGACGCGGGCGGTGACGCCCTCCTCCTCGATGCCGGCCATCGCCTCGCGGAGGACGTCGGCGTGTGAGATGCCGACCATCGTCTCCGTCTGCTCGACGCCGAACTGGGGACTCACCGCGACGACCACCTCGTCCGCCGCCTGCCCCTTCTCGGCCGGGCCGACCTCGGTGAGGGCGAGCCGGGTCGTCCGTGGTGCGTGCGTACTCATGTCAGACCTCCTCGGGGTCGAACGCCTGGCGGATGTCCTTGATCTCCTCCCAGCGCTCCTCGGAGAGGCGGTAGCCCGTTCCCGGTCCCTCGTAGTCGTTCGCGTCGTTGACCGCGCTGACGACGGCGAACGACTCGTCGATGACCGCGGCGGTCTGGAGGTAGTCGCCGGAGACGCGCTGTTTGAGCATGTTCAGCAGGTTCTCGGCCATCTCCTCGAAGCCGTTCTCCGCGAGGATCGTGACGATGTCCGCGCCGGTCACCTCGCCCTCCATCAGTTCGCCCGCGGCCTTGAGGTCCTCCGCCTGGTTGCGGTCGGGCATCTCCGCGGAGCCGTCGGCGTAGGTCGCCGCCTCGACCTCCTCGTCGGTGACCGGCGGGAAGCCGAGTTCGCGGAAGACGACCTGGAGCGCCCGCGCCGCCCTGTTGCGCGCGGCGATCACGTCCTCCTCGTCGACGGGCTTCAGCCCGCCGTCCACGGCGAGGTCCCGCTGGATGACGTTGTAGTCGTCGAAGTCGTAGGAGTCGAAGTTCGACCCCGCGAACATGTTGTCGTAGTTCGGGACGGCGCTGAACCCCGAGAAGATGAAGTCGGTACCCGCGAGCAACTGCGGGAGCGTGCGGGCCATCTGTCGCTTGTGGGAGTGCGAGAACGTCTGGTCGTTCCCGGAGGCGACCTCCAGGTCGACCATCGTCGTGATGAGGTTCTCCGCGAGGACGCCACGGATGCCCCCAGGAACGGAGGAGGGGATGGCGATGCAGCTGATGCCGCCGTTCTGGAGCCCCTGCACCCCGCAGCCCTTGGTCACGAGGACGCAGCGCGTCTCCAGGTAGAGCATCGACTTCCCCTCCGCCTGGCCCATGTTGACCTCGGAGCCGGAGCCGGAGGTGAAGCGCATCTTGAGGCCGCGCGAGGCGTAGCCCGACGCCAGGAACGCCTTCGACCAGGGCGTGTCGTCGCCGTCCTTGAACACGGACTCCGTCCCGTAGACCGAGACCGTCTCGGCGTAGGCGGTGAGGCCCTTCATCCCCAGCTCTAGCTCGGTCGCCTCCTCGACGGCGCACTGCGTGAGGACGCCCCCGCGGCCCGCCTGCGCGCCGACCGTCTGGGCGAGGGCGTTGAACGGGGCGTAGCGGGCGACGCCGACCGTCGTCTCGATCTCGTCGAACCCCCGGAGCGTCGCCTCCGCGGCGTCGGCCGCGATCTGGACGGGGTGGTCCTTCACGCTCGTCACGTGCGCCTGGTTGCCGGGCGTCCGGCGCGTCCGCATCTTCGTGAGCGCCATCATCAGCTCGAGCGTGTTGAGGTGGCTCACCACGTCGGTGAGCTTCGCCGGCGTCATCGCCGTCGTGTACTCGACGATCTCCGTCCGCGGGACGTTGATGTCGACGAGCCGGCGGGCGAACTCGAGGGAGTCGATCGCCATCGCCTCCTCGGCCCGCTCGGCGTCGAGGGCGTAGTCGGCGATGAAGTAGTCGAGGAAGTCGAACTCCTCGCGAGGGGTCCCGTCCATCTCGACGACCGTCCCGTCCTCGACGGTCACGCTCGGCTCGGGGTCGTTCGGCCCGTCCGTCGCGACGAGGCCCACCTCGGGCCACTCCCGCGCGAACCCGTCCTGGTTGACGGGACGCTCGTCGAGCAACTCGAACCGTCGCGACCGCCGCGGTCCCGCCGGCTGTTCTGTTCCCGCTCCGTCGGGACGAAGCTGATCGTCGGGCATGTGTGATATGGTATCGAGTGTGGAAGCATAGTTCTTTCCAGCGGATAGACAAGTTCGATTGGGTAACCCAAACCGCGTTTGTTACTCCTCGGTAAACTCACACGGCTCCGTGAACGTCCGTCGGGATCGCACGGCGGCGAGAGTGCCGCCTACTGTCCGATCGACTTCAGTCGGAGTGTGCGCTCCGTCCCGGCGCGACCGACGCTCCCGCCCCGGAGAGAAGTGACGGTAACTCGATGATTACGTAATAGTATAAGTCGGGCGATGCCTTCGGAGTGGGGTACGGAGAATGCCATGATGAACCTATCCACGGCGACCGCGGCCATCGACGCCGCGGTCGACAAGGCGGAGGAGATCGAGGTACCGATGTGCGTCGCCGTCGTCGACGACGGCGGGAACCTGGTCGCGTTCCGGCGGATGGACGACGCACTCCTCGCGAGCGTCGACATCGCACAGGACAAGGCGTACTCGGCGCTCAGCCTGCAGATGCCGACCGCGGATCTCGCGGAGGTGGCCCGGCCCGGCGAGTCGCTGTTCGGGATCCACACGACGAACGACGGCCGGATCGTCGTCTTCGGCGGCGGCGTCCCGCTCCGGTCCGACGGGGAACTCGTCGGGGCGATCGGCGTGAGCGGCGGGAGCGTCGAGGAGGACGTGACGGTCGCGGAGGCCGGGGTCGACGCGTTCGACTCGTAGACCGCGAGGCGGGAACGCTCCGTCCGACCCGCTCACGTCCGGCCCGACGAGCGGTCGGTCACCTCGCGGTCCGCCCCCGCGGCGTCCGCCCGCTCTCGCGCCCGGCGGACGTGGTGTTCCTCGACGCGGTCCGCCCCCGCGGCGTCCGCGACCTCGCCCGCCACCCGGAGCGTGTCGAGCGCGCGGCGGGCGTCGCCGTGCTCCCGGGCGGCGAACGCGGCGCAGAGCGGGATGACGCCGTCGGTCACGCGACCGTCACGGAACGCGGCCGACGCGCGGACGCGGAGGATGTCGCGGAGTTGCAGGCCGTCGTAGGGCGGGAAGACGATCTCCGCGTCGCCGAGGCTCGATCGCACGCGCGGATCGAGCGCGTCGGTGAACGTCAGGTCGTTCGAGATCCCGACCACGGAGACGTGCGACCGCTCGAGGTCGGCGTTGACCCTGAGGAGTTTGTAGAGCGCGTCGCCGGCGTCCCGTCGGACGAGTTTGTCGACCTCGTCGAGGACGACGACGACCCCACGGTCGAGCGCGTCGACGGCCCGGACGAACGCCCGGTAGACCCGCCCCGTCGGCCAGCCCGACACCGGGACCGGTCGGTCCCCCTCGCGCTCGCCGTCGGCGGTGGCGATCCGGTTCGTCAGGCTGGCGAACACCCGATACTGGGTGTCGGTCACCTCCCCGTTCACGTACTCGACGCGGCAGGGAACGGCCGTCGTGCCGGCGGCCCGGATCAGCTCCTGGGTGACGTACTTCACGCAGACGGTCTTTCCCGTCCCGGTCTTCCCGTAGATCTGGACGTTCGACGGCGCGTCACCCCGCAGCGTCGCGCCGAGGTGCTCGGCCAACTGCGCGATCTGTCCCTCTCGATGGGGGAGCAGGTCGGGCGTGTGCGACGGTCGGAGGAGTTCCTTGTCCTCGAACACCGTCTCGCGATCGAGCAGCGACTCGAACAGCTCTCCGGCGGACTCCCGATCGACCGGGGTCCCCGGCCCATCGGCGCGATCGCGGGACGCTCCCCGATCGGTAGTCCGGCGACGGTCGGCTGCTCGATCTCGGTGTCGGCCGTTGTCTGTCATGGGTCACCACCCGTGCGGCCCGTTCCGATCCGTCCGCCGAGAGCCGCGGCTGTCCGTCGGCCGTCCCCGCGAGGACGTTCACTACGTGACGACGTAACGCACTGGCGGGCGACCGACGGCATCGCCGTTCTCGTTCGGAGGCGCGTTCGCACGCGGATCGGGAGACGCGCTGTCGGTACTACGGTTCCACACCGGCAACGATCATAAACCCCTGTCAGACTCGCGATCGAGAACCGTAAGACAGATGTGCGGAGAAAGAGGGGACGGTGGCGTCGTCGGGGGTGACGACCCGTCAGACACGCCGCAGTCGTGCGGTTCCGCGTTCGACCCCGCTTCCGTGTTGCGATTCGCCGCGCACCGACGTCGCGTCACCCGGTCGTTCCCGACGCGCGGCGATCGGGCGAGCGCCGACCGCCGTGGCGGTACCCACGGCGACGGTGCGGATCCGCTTCCGGAGGCGAGCGTCACGAACCGTTCGCGCCGGTCGCTGGCGCTCGACCCGACGACCGACGGGGCTCCGTGCTCGCGGAGCGATCGACCGGTTTCGTGGCGGCCGGCGGCGAGTAGGGCTCCGACGGCGCGGCCTCTCGCCGGCGGTTAGTGATGCGTTTACTGCGGTACCGCGGGTCGGCCGGCCCGATCGTCCGTCGCGTCGCCGGACCGTTCGGATCAGTCGTCCGCGGGTTGCTCCTCGGCCGCGCCGGGGAAGAGATCCGACAGGGGGAACCGGTCGGTCGTCTCGTCGTTCGACTCCGGCAGGAAGTACTGCTTCCACTCGGAACTCTCGGGATCGGTGTAGTCGCCGATGTCCGGGTGCGGGTCGACGTCGTCGTACGCGCGCAACCGGGAGCGGACCGCCTTCCTCGCGAGCTGGCCCCGGATCGTCTCCGCGCCCAGCCCCTCGAAGACCGATCGCGGCTGGATCGTTATCTCCAGACCGTGGGGCGTGTGACGGCTCCTCCGCTCGTCGTAGAACGGCGCGCGGGCGACCATGAACAGCGGCCTGCCGTCGAAGCAGAACGTCCACTCGGGGTGCGTCGGGTCCTGGGGGATCGACGACGGCCACGGTTCCGCGTCGTGTTCCGCGAGGTACGCGAGGACGTCCCAGAACGTCGACTCGTACCACTCCGCCGACCGTTCACCGTCCGGCGGTTCGAAGAAGACGACGAGCGACGTGATGTCCCCGATCGAATCGACCTCGGCGAGGTACTCGCGAAGCCCCTCCGCGACGGCCTCGCGCCCCGCGTCGGAGGTCGGATCGGGAGCGAAGAGGTACCGGAGATCGCCGTTCTTGTGGGCGTCGACGGCGAAGTAACACGGGAACGGCGACTCGGTATCGACCATCGTGTCGTGAAAGTCGAGGTATCGCGTCGCCTTCCACTCCGCCAGGTCCCCCGCCACGATTCCGTCCTCGACCGCATCTCTCTGGAGCAAGGTGGATCACCAACGGCCGTTACGGCGGCTGCCAGGCGCTTAATTACAATTCGGTTAATCGGTGGTAATTGTGGCCTAAACCCCCCGTGTCGACTCGTGCGGCCCGTCGAGCACCGACGCGACGTGCACCTCGGTACCGTCGGGGACGCGGAGGTCGATCGGCGTGAGCGTCGTTCCGCTCGCGATCCCCTTCGCGGAGCAGGCGGAGACCGCGACCGTCGCGTCCCGCTCGGCGCGGAACGTGACCGCGTCGCCGGCGTTCGCGGGGCTCTCCCGGACGTCGAAGTAGACCTGGTCGGTGATCGTCGACTGCTGGAAGACGTTCATCGTGTCCGGGACCGGCCTGTCGCCGAGACCGACCTCGGCCATCGCCAGCGCGAGGTTCTCGCGACAGCCGCCGGGTTCGTTCTGGACGCCGCCCTCGATCGGCCGGTCGGTGAGCATCCACTCCGTGCACGGGCCGAACAGTACGTCGTGGATCCCGCAGTCGTCGCGGGTGATCGTCAGGATCGGCTCGCCGGCGGTCGTGTAGAGGTGATCGCCCTCGGAGATCCGTATCTTTCCGTTGAGGTCGCGCGTGTAGGACTGCGAGAAGGCCTCGCTCGGATCCGACCGGCTGAACGCGACGAGGTCGGCGACCTGCCGTGGCTCGGGGGTGACGACGTCGAACGTCTCGCCGCCGTCGACGTGGAACGCGCCCCCGCTCTGTTTCGGGATTCGGTGAGTCTTCACGCGCTCCGTTTCATCGCTACGCGGGTTAAACCTTCAGGGGGAAGTCGGGAATCGATGGCCGTCAGATGCGGGGCGCGGGCCGAGCGCCCTCGACGGCGCGTCGGACCGCGGGCATCGCGAGGAAGGTGACGAGCGAGTAGAGTTCGTTTCGGCGGTTCTCGCCGTCCATGTGCGCCGCGTACGAGCGTTCGACGCCGTCCGCGTCGAGGAACGGAACCGCGCGGATCAGGTCCGCGTGCTCGTCGATGGCGTCGCGGACGAAGTCGTGCGACCGGATCAGTTCGGCGTGGTTCGGCCAGGGACCGCGCGTCTGGTGGGGAGCGGGCGAACGCAGGACGCCCCGGTCTTCGAGGACGCGCATCGCGAGTTCGCCGGCGTACTGCACGGCGAACGGCGCGGAGAGGGGCGTCATCCGCTCGGCGTGGGGGATCCTCGCCACGCCCGGGTCGAGCCGCCGCAGCGCGCGACCGATCAGGTTCCGGCGAAGCCGCACGCTGTGGGGGATCGTGAGGTGGAGGTCGATCAGCCGCGTGTCGAGGAACGGGTTGTGGAAGGGGAGGATCTGATCGAGCGTCTGCTGGAAGAAGACGGGCGCGTTCGCGTGGGGGTAGTAGGACCCGAACTGGACGAGGTCACGGAGCGACCCGTACTCGACGCCGAACGAACGGATCCCCGCGTCCGTTACGCTGAGGTTCCGTCGCAACAGCGTCCCGCTGTCGTCGGCCGGTGCGTAGTACGCCGGCGTGGGACGTCGCTCGCGCTCGACGTACGCCTCGACGGTGGGCGTCGGCTCGACGAAGGGCAGCGAGAGCGTCCCCAGCGGGCCGAGCCGTCGCGACCGATACGGCAGGTGGTGGCCCGAGAAGAGCGTGTCCGACATGTGGCCGGTGACGAGCGCGTCGACCTCCTCCCTGAGCTGCTCGGCGAAGCCGACCGCGTGCCCCTCGTGGAACGTCCCGACGCAGTTAGAGAGCGCGGCGTTCCCCTCCAGCAGGTCCGGGTAGTACTCGGAGTCGCGCAGGAGGAGCCTGAAGGGAGCGCCCGCGCGCTCCGCGACCCGTTCTGCGATCCGCGCCTCCCGGTTCCGCCAGCCATTGAGGTGATAGGTAGTCGGCGTCCGGTCCATCGCGGCGAGCACGACCCGCGAATCGCCGCCGCCGCTCAGGAACAGGCCGTAGTCGGCGTCGTCGGCCGTCCGCTCGTCGATCGCCCGCGACAGCAGGGTCGCGAGTCGGTTCGCGAAGTACGACGCCGGCCGATCGACGGGGCGGTACGTCGGCGTCCAGTAGCGCTCGCGGCGGACCTCGAGGTCGTCCAGATCGATCGTCAGCCTCGAGCCGGGGTGGAGGCGCTCGATCCCCTCGAACGGCGTCCTGGTCCCCATCGTGAGCTGGTGCGTGAAGTACATCCCGAGGGCGTCGGCGTCGAACGACGGGGTCCAGTCCGGGTGCGTGGTGAGGCTCTGCATCGAGGTAGAGAGGAGGAACGTCCCCCCGACGCGCGCGTAGTAGAACGGCATCGTTCCGAGGCGATCCGTCGCGACCGTGACCGTCCCCGCCTCGTCGTTCCGGACGACGACCGCGAAGCGCCCGTTGAGCCACCTGACGAACGCGGTTCCGTACGTCGCATACAGTTCGGCGCAGTACTCGCTCAACGCCTCGGTGTCGCTCTCCGAGCGGGGGACGTACCCGTTCGGGTGATCGAACCCGGCGACGTCGCCCCACGCCCAGACGTACCCGTCGTCCGTCTCCGCCGGGAGACCGCCCGTATCCGTCGTGTGGTAGACGCTCGCCGCCCCCACGTCCCCGTCGAGGATCCGTCCCGTCGACTCCGTCCCGAACACTTCCAGTTGCGAGGAGAGATCGTCGACGAACGCCGGGTCGTCGCCGAGACTCGCGCACACTCCGACCATAGAGACCGCTGTTATCGTCGTCCCATTAGTAGTTCATAAATAAACGATACACTCACCGGATAAACTCTATCTCCCAGCGGTGACAGTGTCGGGGCGTCGGGATAAGTCGCCGTTAACTCGCCGCGGTCGCGGCCGGCGGTCGAGTCAGCGTCGACCGCAGTTTCCCACCCGTCGACACCCCCGGCGCGCGAACGTCCCCGCGAACCGCCCGGCGACGTCCGACGACGTGCGCGCGTCGAACGTCGGGCGCGTCTCGCCGGGCGCGACGACGACGACCAGTACCGATCAATCCGCGTCGTCTCCGGGGTAACGGCGCGGTTAACTGCACTAACGTGCTCGTAACAAAATCGGCCTACGGTCATACACGAATCAGTGTCATGGAGAACGAAGTTACGAACGGTCGTGACCCGACCGGGCCGCGCGACGACGCCGAGACGCCGAACGCGTCGTCCCGGCCGTCGCTCGAACGAGGCCCCGCCGCCCTCCGTGGCGTACCGATCGAGACCGAGGACCGCCGACCGTCGAATCGGAGGTCGAGGCGGTCTTCGGCCGACCGAGCGGATCGACTCGCCCCGGGAGACCACCCGCAACCCCACTGAGACGAATGACCGAGCTAGACGTAACCACCTACAGCAGCATCGAGTCCGTGAACGAGAACCAGTGGAACCACCTGGTCGAGCACTCGAATCACGGGACGGTGTTCCAGCGCTACGAGTGGCTGGAGATAGTCGAACGGACGTTCGATCACCGACCGTGTCACGTCGTCGTCTCGAAGAAGGAGAACCCGGTCGCGCTCCTCCCCGCGTTCGTGCGCGACTTCGACGCGCCGATCGACGCGGCCACCCCCGTCACCGAGACGCTGGGGCTCAAGGAGGCGGTCTCGACGCGGCCGGGCTACGGCGGCCCGATCGTCCAGTCGAACGAGGGAGAGTGTCTCGACCTCCTGCTCGACGAACTCGAGTCGGCCTGCGGTCGGAACGTCCTCTATCACCTCATCAGGACGAACGACCTCAACTACCTCCGGTACGGAAAACACCTCCAGAAGCGCGGGTACGAGCCGATCACGCTCAATTGTCGGTTCGTCATCGACCTGGAGCAGAGCTGGGAGCAGATCCGCGACAACATGGACAAGGAACGCCGGAAGGCGCTGCGGGACGCCCACGAGAACGAGTACCACGTCGACTCGACGCCGCTCGGCGAGGCGGACCTCGACCGGACGTACGAGGCGTACGAGAGTAACATGGACCGCATCGACGGGTTCGTGTTCCCGCGGTCGTTCTTCGACCTGCTCGCCGAGCGGATGGGCGACCGCGTTCAGGTGTTCACCGCGGTCGTCGACGGGAGCGAGGTCGGTCGCTACCTCCACTTCCTCGACGACGAGCGCTCCGCGGTCCACCACTACTTCACCGCGATCCCCGACGCCTCGAAGTTCGAGTACTACCCCTCCGAACTCCTCCACGAACGCGCGATCAAGTGGGCGAAGGAGCAGGGGTACGACCACTACGACTTCGGCGGGACAGGAACCGACTATTCCGACAGCATCTTCCGGTTCAAACAGAAGTACGGCGGGGACCTCGTGCCGACGCTGCAGTGGCAGAAGGGCCTCTCGAAGCCCGGGTGGAGCCTCTACAAGTTCGGCCGGTCGATGTTCATGAAGCGCGCCTACTGAGGCGACGAGAGCCGCGACCGGCGGTCGGCGTCACGGCTCTCCGGGACGCACGATAGACACGACAGAATCGGGACGCCGGACGGTAGATCCGCCGGCGGGATCCGGCGAGAACCTGCCGTCACCATATCCTCGTGGAGCGACGCGGTTCGCCGGGGGCTAGAGGTCGAACCGCTCCGGCCGCCCCCGGCGGAGGGGGTTCACTCGTCCGACGACAACCCCGTCGGGAGGTACGTCCCCTCCCACTCGATCCGCGCCTTCAGCGCCTCGCGTCCCTCGTCGGTGAGCGCGTAGTAGTTCGTTCGCCGGTCGATCTCCCCCCGCTCGACGTATCCCGCGTTGACCAGCGTGTCCAGACTCGGGTAGAGCCGCCCGTGGGTGATCTCCCGACCCGTGGACGCCTCGAGTTCGTCCTTGAGTTGCTGGCCCGACGGCCTGTCGTGCCCGGCGATGACGTACAGCAGGTCCCGCTGGAATCCCGTCAGTTCGAACAGCGTCATTGTCACGGTATTCACGACGCCTCGTTATTGTTAACGTGTGCTTCGACTCGATACATGGATTGTTAATCTTGCTAAAACAACTAAATAATATAAATTCACCGGATTGAGGATGTTGTGGCGCGCGTCGGTCGGTGCACGCCCGTCGGCGCGACGACGGCGGGAGTCGCGTCCGTCCGAGCGAGGTCGTTATTCGTCCGTCGCTCTGGCGTGCGATACGTACCCATCCCGTCGTCGTCGCGATCTCCGTATCCGAACGGGCGGAACGGAGAGGTGTCGCTCTCTCGATCGTTTCTGCTCCCCGATCGAGGGGATCGACGGCGGCTCGGTCGGATATATAGCGAACGGTCGAAAATTCTGAACAGATATCGACGGATGTTCTTGTTCACGTCCTGAATTGATACAATCTTCAGAGATCTCAAACGTTATTGTGGTGGTCGGTGACGATCCGACTCCGATGATCCGGGGACGAGCAACAGAAGCGGGTAGCATCGGCGCTCTCGACACGACCACAGCGCGGACTCGTCCGGCGGCGAGTCGAGGCGGGTGGCGAGCGTGGTGATACGACGCCTCGCGGACGCCCTGTGGCCGTGGCGATACCGCGCGGGCGTCCTCACGCTCTGTACCGCGGTGTACTTCGGCGTTCGACTGAGCACCGCGCTGGTGAGCGCGCTGAGCCCGCAGATCGTCGCCGCGCTCGGGATGTCGCTCGGGGCGTTCGGGTTCGCGATCACCGGGATCCGGGTCACGGCCGCGGCGTTACAGCTCCCGAGCGGGATACTGAGCGACCGCTACGGAGAACGGCGGGTGATCCTCGCCGCCGTCGTCGTCGCCGGGACGGGAACCGTCCTGCTCGCGCTCGCGCCGTCCCACGGCGCGTTCCTGGCGGTCGCGATACTGCTCGGCGTCGGCGGCGGACTCTACTACAGTCCCTCGACGGCACTGCTCGACAGCCTCTACGACCGGACCGGCCGCGCGATCGGCGTCTTTCGAACCGGCGGCCAGGTCGCGGGGATCGTGGCACCGCTGCTGGTCGTCGGGTTCGGCGTCCGCCACGGGTGGCGAAGCGCGCTCTTGCTCGCGGGGATCCCCCTGGTCCCGATAGCGGTCGGCCTCCTGTTTCTGGTACGCTCGGCAGAGCCGCTCCCGCCCACCGCCTCGCCCGCCCGTCGGATCGGGACGCGGCGGGTGCGGTCGATCCTGGCGCGACCGCCGATCGCGACCTCGGTCGTGCTCGCGTGTCTCGTCCAGTTCGTCGACGTCGCCTCCTTCGCGCTGCTGCCGGCGGGCCTCCAGGGGTACCACGACCTCCCGCCGGGAGCGGCGACGGCCGTCTACGGTGGGTACTTCGTCGCCGGCGCGCTCGGCCAGCCCGTCACCGGGTGGCTGGCCGATCGGTACGGCAACGGACCGACGCTCGTCGCGACCCTGCTCGCGGGGATCGTCGGTTTCGGCCTGTTGAGCTACCGGCTCGCGGCGACGGCCGTCGTCGGCGCGGTCTGTCTGGCGGGGTTCTCGCGGACGTGGGCCACCCCCGTGCAGTCGCGGATCCTCGATCACCTCTCGGCCGACGAGCGGGGGACGGGGTTCGGTCTCGTCCGGACGGTCTACCTCCTCGTCGGCGCGCTCGGGAGCGCGGTCGTCGGGACGATCGCGACCGCCGCCGGCTGGCGGGTCGTGTTCGGCGCGCTCGCGGGACTCCTCGCGACGTGCCTCGCGTTCCACGTCCTCGCGATCGCCCCCGACGATTCCCCCGTCGGGGGGCGAGCGGGTTGAAACGCTCGCCGGGTCGCCGACCTCGGCCACCGACCCGACGTGCGGACCGATATGGTTCCGCTTAACCGAACGAAACGACGCCATAGCTATTATTTCATCTTGCAAGAAGAGAACATAATGCGCATCATCGAGGCGACCGAGGCCGACGCGCTGTACATCGAGGCGCTCCTCGAAGCGAACGGGTATCCGACGACCGGGATCCGGGAGTATCGCCCGGTCTTCTGCATCGGCGTCGACGAGGGCGACTACGTCGGCGTCGGCGGATACGAGCGGTACGGGCGGGACGCGCTCTTCCGTCCGATCGTCGTCGAGGAGGCGGTCCGGGGCAAGGGGTATCGCCGGGGGATCTGCACGGAGCTGTTCAGGCGGGTCGAGCGGGCGGGCGCGACCGCGGTGTACCTCCGAACGCGCGACCCCGAGTACTTCTCGCGGATCGGCTTCGACGACTGCGACCCGGCGACGGTCCCCCGCGCGATCCGGGAGACGTCGACGTTCTCCGACGACTCGATGGCGTCGGTTCGGTGCATGCGGCGGACGCTCCCCGCCGATCCCCGTCCGGCGGAATAGGGATCCGTTCGTCACCGTCGGGTCGAGGCGACGCCGCGTTAACCGCGGAGTAACCGCCCGGCGAGCGTCGCGAGCGACCGAAGAGTGAATACCCTGTGCCACCGCGAGTCGGTATGGACGACGCGGACGAGAGCGGCGCGACCTCGGAGAGAGGCGGAACGCACGCGACCGAGCGCGGGGGGAGCCGATGACGGTACCGGACGCGGACGCCCTCCTCTTCGACGTCTTCGGGACGGTGGTGGACTGGCGCAGCGGGGTCATCCGCGACGGCGAGCGACTCGGCGAGGAGCACGACCTCGACGTTGACTGGGCCGCGTTCGCCGACGCCTGGCGCGAGGCGTATCAGCCCTCGATGGACCGCGTGCGGCGCGGCGAGATCCCCTGGCGGAACCTCGACGCCCTCCACCGCGATTCGCTGGAGACGCTCCTCGACCGCTTGGGCGTGGACGGCCTCGCGGAGGACGAGGTGGACTACCTCACCCGCGTCTGGCACCGCCTCGATCCGTGGCCGGACGCCGTCCCCGGTCTCAGGCGGCTTCGGACGCGGTACCTCATCGCGCCGCTCTCCAACGGCCACGTGCGGCTGCTCGCGAACATGGCGAAGCGCGCCGGGATACCGTGGGACCTGATCCTCTCGGCCGAACTCGCCGGGCGCTACAAGCCCGACGAGGAGGCGTACCTGACCGCCGTGGATCTGCTGGATCTCCCCCCGGAGCGGGTCGTGATGGTGGCCGCCCACGAGACCGACCTCGACGCCGGCCGCGAGGCGGGCCTCCGAACCGCGTACGTCCACCGCCCGCTGGAGTGGGGTCCGCACCGAGCCGACGACGTCGACCGACCGGACGACGGGGAGTACGACGTCGTCGCCGACGACGTCGAGGATCTCGCGGGGAAGCTCGGGACCTAGCGTCACGACGCCCGGCGCGGACTGTGGCGTTTTATTGAAGCCCTTCCCGTAGTGGGCGGTATGGACCTCGAAGCGGCCGTAGAGAACTACGCGGAGCGCGACTGGCGGACGGGAGTGGAGGGGACCGTTCGGTTCGCCCTCGTCGGGATCGGCTGGTGGACGACGGACGTGGCGATCCCGGCGATCGAGTCGACGGAGCTGTGCCGGACGACCACCCTCGTGAGCAGCTCCGCCGAGAAGGGGCGGCGGGTCGCGGCGGAACACGACGTGGACCACGCGATCACGTACGACGAGTTCCACGACGGCGCGGCCGCCGACGCATACGACGCGATCTACGTCGCGACGCCGAACGCCTACCACCTCGAGTACGCCGAGACGGCCGCCGAACTCGGCAAGGCGGTGCTGTGCGAGAAGCCCATGGAGGCGACCGTCGAGCGCGCCGAACGGCTGGTCGAGACGTGCGAGGAGCACGACGTACCGCTGATGGTCGCCTACCGGATGCAGACCGACCCGTCGGTCCGTCGCGCCCGCCGCCTGATCGAGGACGGCGTCCTCGGCGAACCGGTCCAGGTGTACGGGAACAACTCCCAGCCGCTGCTGGAGATGATCCCCGATCCCGACCAGTGGCGGCTCGACCCGGAGCTGTCCGGATACGGGACGTCGGTCATGGACCTGGGCATCTACCCGATCAACACGGCGCGGTACCTCCTCGACCGCGACCCGGTGGCCGTCCAGGCGTGGCTCACGTCGTCGCACGAGGCGTTCTCGGACGTGCCCGACGAGCGCTCGTCGATGCTGCTCCGCTTCGAGGGCGACGTGCACGCGGTCAGCACCTCGAGCCAGCGCGCACAGCGGGACTCCCAGCTCAAGGTCACCGGGACGGAGGGCCAGATCGACCTCCGACCCGCGTTCGGCGGGCAGTGCACGCTCACCGTCACGCGAGGGGACGTGACGGTCGAGTTGTCGGACGAGTCGATGGACGCGGAGCGGGAGATGGAACTGGAGTTCGACTACTTCGCCGACCGGGTCCTCGGCGGGGACCCGATCGGCCCCGACGGGCGTCACGGACTGACCGACATGCGCGTGATCGAGGCGATCCACGAGGCGGACCGGACCGGGGGCGTCGTCGAACCGTAGCGCGGTCAGACGCCCGATCGGGGAGCCGTCCGACCCCGGTCGGACGCGTCGACGCCCGGTAGAGACTAGCCACGCGTCCGACGGCGGGGTATTCGTATTGCCAGTACGCTCGTGCGAGCGCGGACGAACGACTACGACGATGCTCGGAGAACTCGTCGCGATCGTCGGGTACGCGCTCGTCGGTGCGATCGTCTGTCGGCGGATCAGGGGGAACTAACCCGCCCGGCGGCGAGGGCGAGGGCTCAGGCGCTCAGCGTGACCTCGACCGTCCCGTCCGCCGGGACCTCGGTGACGCGCTCGACCATATCGCCGCTCCGGATCGTGAGGGTGACCTCCTCGTCGGGAGGACCGGCGTGGTATCCGACCTCCGCGGTGACCTTCTGGGGTCGCCCGTAGACGTCGTCGGAGTTCGTGCTCACTCGCAGCACGCCGTCGCTCGTCCCGTAGTACGCGGTCGAGTGGAGGACCGGGTCCCCCGACTGCGTGCCGGGGCCGGTCGCCGAGATCTCGACCGGGCCGGGCAGTCGAGCGTCGTCGCCGCCACCGCCGCGCGTCCAGACCATCTGCAGTTCGGTGTCGTCGAGTCGCTGCTCGGCGACGACGTTCCCGTTCTCGAGGAACTGGACGGTCTTCGGCGAGAGGTACTCCATCGAGACGACCTCGACGCGCTCGGCTCCCGCCGGGATCCGGAAGGTCTCCCCCGGCTCGACCACGTGTCGCTCCCCGTCGACCGTGACGAGCGGCCCGGTCCCCTGCGCGCCGCCCTTGACGCGGACCGCGTACGCGCCGCCCCGATCCGCGTCGGAGCCGTCGCCGGGGCGCTGGTCGGTCGCGCCGCCCGAACTGAGGACGACGCGACCGTCGACCTTCACCAGGGCCGTCCCGGACACCTGGAGCTGTTTCAGGTCGCCCGTGAATCGGTACGAGTCGTACCCGTCCGTGACCCGCCCCTCCAGCGTCCGGCCGTCCGCGCTCAGCTGGTCGTTCCCCGTCCCACCGCGGACGGGCTCCAGCCGTCCGGAGACGGTGACGCTGTACTCGGCGGTCGACGAACTCTGCCCGTCGACGACGAGCGTGTGCCAGTCCTTCGGCTCCGAGGGCGTCGGCGTCTCCGCCGGCGTCTCGGTCCGATTACCGCCCGCCGTCTCGTTGGGCGTCGAGCGATTGACGGGGGCCGACGGCGCGTCGGTCGCGTTCCCCGACGTGTCGTTCGACGGCGTCGCGCCGACGACGCCGGTCGACCCGTTGGAGGCGTTCGTACCGTTCGTTCCGTTCGTGCCGGTGGCGTCCCCCTCACCGCCCATAAGCGGCGGGAGACCCCACACGACGAACGCGGAGACGGCGATCAGGATGACGATCGTGGCACCGCCGACTACGGCCATCGTGCCGTAGTCGGAGAGTGCCCCCGACGAGTCGTTACGGGCGCGAGAGGACCGGGATGGTTTTCGAGATGGCATTGTCGGTTACAACCATGGTCGCAAACATGGAATTTACGAATTGAATGAGGATACCGGGACATGAACTTTGTGCAAAGCAGCCCGTTTTCGTTACATTCATCTAATTTTGAAGTTCGTTCGAGGACTAGTGTTCCGTCGGGCACGGTAGACTCCACCCCGAAGACGGATTTCTCGGCGTTCATATCACTTTCTACACTATATCAGATATTTTTAGGTTCCGAGAGACGGTGCTATCGTGAGGTGGCGGACGCCGGTCGCGATCGCGGGGGCGACGTCGGCCGACGCGCCGCACTGCCGTCGTGGTCGTGTATACCCACCGTTCACGGCCAGTCACACCGTTTCCGCCCGGCGAAACCGAACGCGTCGATCGCCGATGTCGACGGCGACGTTCGAGTGACCGGCACGTATTCAGATCGTCGTGAATAGCCAGGTTTTCGTCTATTCGGCAGTAATGAAGGGCATCCACTAATTACTCGCGCCTCTACCGGGGCGGTACGTCCCGAAAGGTCACCCCGCTCGCCCCGACGGGCGACGCGGCGGCTCGTTACCCCGAGACGACGGTACTCGTTCGGTACGGCGAATCGTTCGAGCGCCGATGGAAACGCCGAGCGAGTGCAAGCACGGAACGTATGCGACGACCGCCCCAGGTGGGTACATGCCTCAGTGTGAGAACTGCGATTCGTTCGTATCGAGGCGGTACGTCAGGGTGTTCGCGCCCGGCGACGCGCGGAACCCGCGCGTCTGTCCGAACTGCGAGACGAAGGTCCGTGTCGGGGCCGACACGCGCGAGAAGCGCCAGTGAACGCCCCGGACGAACGGTCCCCCGAGGACGGACGAACGGCAGACTCGGATCCGGTAACTGACCGATCAGACGAGGACGCACGAATGTACCGAGGAAACGACGGAACGGATCGCACGGAGCGGACGAGCGGAGCGGAGGACGGCGTCGGAAAATCGTCGCGTCGTTCGTCCGACCCGAACGATGGTATCGTGCTCGACTACGCGACGGTCCGCGCCGGAATGCGCGAGGTCAACCGGCGGATCTCGGTGGCGGACGAGATCGACTCGGTGACCGCGATGTACGGCTGACCGCCCGCGGAGACCGGTCGCTCTTCCTCGGCGGTCCCGACAGATCGCCTCGCACCGACTGCAGTACGTCAGTTACGTAGCGACCGCACGGAAGCGGGCGGTCGAAGCGGTACGCAGTTACGGCAGTCCGTCTCAGTCCTCGGTCCAGTACATCAGGTCCTCCTTCGGCGCGCCGCAGTTCGGGCACTCCTCGGGGAGTCCGTCGTCTATCTCACCCATCTCCCCGCACTCCGTACAGCGCCAGACGAGTTCCGCCTCGCCGAACTCGTGCCCCGAGCGGGCGTGTTCGACCGTGAGCGCCTCCACGCCCTCCCGGACGGTGACGAACACGCCCCCCTCCTCGATGCTTCGAACCTCCCCGACCGGCGTTCCGCTCTCCGTGTAGAGCGTCTGGCCGAAGGAGAGCTGGGTTACCTCGTCTTCGTCCTCCTCGGGCGGCGTCTCTCCGAATCCACTCATAGCCCGATCCTTCGTTCCGTCGGATTATCAACCCCGGTGTTTCGACAGGCAGGGTTCGGCGCGGTTTCACGGACCTCGACGACCGGCGACTCGCGAGCGACGGATCCGCGGCCGTGGCGCGGCGGGGTCGACCGCCCGACGCCGACCTCGACGGCCGTCAGTCGGTCGCCTCCTGCTCCGGTGACTCGGCGTCCGCCTCGTCGTCGTCCGCTTCGCCTCCTTCGTCGGGTTCGCGCTCGTCGACGCCGCCCGAGGCCTCCCCCTCGACGTGCTCGGATCGGTCGCGTCCGGCGCGCCGGTCGGCCCGATCGTCGCCGGTCGCCCCCGGGCGATCCCCTCGGTCGCCGTCCTCGCCGTCCGGTCCCGTCGAGCCGGCGATTCGCTCGCGCGCGTCCGTCGCCGCCGATCGGAGTCGCTCCCGCCGCCCGAGCGCGAGGGCGACGAGGCCGACGACCAGCATCGACTTGAGCAGGAGTCCGCCCTTCCCGGACCGGCGGTCGTGCTCTCCCGACGCCGACCGACGCCGGCCGCGCGCGTTCTTCGACCGCTTCCGCGATTCCGCGCGATCGGCCGCCGCGCGCCGGTCGGCCTCCTCGATCCCCTCGACGACCGCGTCCTTTATCGCCTCCTTCACCACCTCGCGCATCGCGATCCGTGCCCACTTCCCGACGGGGAGGCCGCCCGCACGCCCTCCCGCGCCGCTCAGCAGCGTCCCCCGGGTCGCGTCTTCGGTACGTGACGACATCGTGTCACCGAACGACAAGGTGGTTCAAGAGAGTTGGGTCTGCGATCTCACGGTCGGTGCGCCGCGTGCGCCGTGTGTGTCGCGTGCATCGGCACGGCCAGTTCGGTCGGCTCGGCTCGCACGTCGGGCCGGCGTTCCAACGAGGCGGGGCCGTGGTCCGCTCGGGATCCCGTTCAGAGGGCGGTCGCGCCCGCCGCCACCGGGATCGCGGTGCCGGTGACGAAGCGGGCGTCGTCGCTCGACAGCCACATGAACGCCGCGCTGACGTCCTCCGGTTGGAGGATGTCCGAGAAGAGGTTGTCCGGTCCCGACTGTTCGGCGATGGCGGCGATCTCGTCGTCGATCGTCTCGACGATGCCGCTGGTCATCTCCGTGTCCACGGCGGTCGGACAGACGGCGTTGACCGTGACGTCGTGCGGGGCGAGTTCCACCGCGAGCGTCTTGGTCAGCCCGACGACGCCGTGTTTCGCGGCCGTGTAGTGGCCGAGGCCCGGCGAGGCGGCGAGACCGGCCGTAGAGGAGGTGTTGACGATGCGTCCCCCCTCGCCGCGTTCGACCATGTGTCGCCCGACGTGCTTCGCGGTGAGCCACATCCCCTTCAGGTTCACGTCGAGCGTGTAGTCCCAGGTCCGCTCGTCGAGGTCGAGCAGGCCGGAGACGGGTGCCACGCCGGCGTTGTTCGCGAGGATGTCGATCCGGCCGAACGCGTCGAGGGCCTCCCCGACCGCGCGTTCGACCGCCGCCTCGTCCGAGACGTCCACCTTCACGCCGATCGCGTCCTGCCCCCGCTCCTCGACGAGGCCGACCGTCTCCTCCAGTTGCTCGCGGCCCGACAGCTCGTACGTCGAGTCCTCGTCCGTCTCGCAGACGTCGGTGACGACCACGTCCGCGCCGTTCTCGGCGTAGCGGAGGGCGTGTGAGCGACCCTGCCCCCTCGCCGCACCGGTGACGAACGCTACCCTCCCCTCGAAATCGTACTCGGCCATACACCACGGCTACCGCCACCGCCGACCTGATCCTTCGACCTGCATATGTCGACCCGGCGGCTCACGCCCCGTCGCCCCACCTCACCTCACCCCACCTCACCTCACCTCACCACCGCCCTCGATCCGACCGCACTCGGCCCTGACGACTCTCGACCCCGACCGCGCTCGACCCCGGCCGCACCTCACCACCCTCGTCGCGGACTCCGTCGCCGCGCTCGCTGTTCCGCCGTCGGATTCGCCAGCCGAACACGTATCCGGCGGTCGGGTCAATCACGATCACCTCACCGGGGGCGCAGGCCTCGGGTCGATACGCATGAGTGATGACGAATCCGCCGGAGACGGTACCGCACCGACGCCGACCGAATCGGTCTGGATCGACACGACGCCCGAGACGTCGTACGATCCGCTCTCCGCCGATCGGCGCGTCGACGTCGCCGTCGTCGGCGGCGGGATCACCGGGCTGACCGCGGCGGCCGAACTCGCCGACGCCGGCGAGGAGGTGGCCGTCGTCGAGTCGGGCCACGTCGTCGAGGGGGTCACCGGGCGGACGACGGCGAAGGTCACGGCCCAGCACGGGCTGATCTACGACCGGCTCAGGTCCACGGTCGGCGACGGGCTGGCCCGCCAGTACGCCGAGGCGAACCAGCGGGCCATCGAGCATATCGCCGAGACGGTCGAACGGCGGGAGATCGAGTGCGACTTCGGGCGGACGCCGGCGTACACGTACACTGACTCGCCCGACCGGCGCGACGCGATCGCCGCCGAGGTCGACGCCGCGACGGCGCTCGGCCTCCCGGCGAGTTTCGTCGAGGACACGCCGCTGCCGTTCGACGTGGAGGCCGCGATCCGGGTCGACGACCAGGCGCGGTTCCACCCCCGGGAGTACCTGCTCGCGCTCGCGGCGTCGATCGACGAGGCGGGGAGCCACGTCTTCGAGCGGACGAAGGCCCTGGAGATCGAGCGCGGTCGGCTCAACCGCGTCGTGACCGACCGCGGGACGGTGGCGGCGGAGACGGTCGTCGTCGCGACGCACTTTCCGATCCTCGATCGGCGGCTGTTCTTCGCGCGGCTCTACCCCGAACGGTCCTACGTGCTGGCGGTGCGGGCGAGCGACGTCCCGACGGAGGGGCTGTACTACAAGCCGGGCGAGCCGATGCGGTCGCTCCGCACGCACGTCGCGGGCCAGGAGGACCTCGTCCTCGTCGGGGGCGAGGCGCACAAGACGGGACACGGAGACGCCCCGGAGCGCTACGAGCGCCTCGAACGTTACGCCCGGAAGCGGTTCGACGTCGAGGAGATCCCCTACCGCTGGTCGACGCAGGACTACTCGACGCCCGACCGGATCCCGTTCGTCGGTCGCGCCGGCCCGACGAGCGACGGGATCCTCGTCGGGACCGGGTTCGGCGGCTGGGGGATGACCAACGGCACCGCCGCGGGGAGGCTCCTGGCCGACATGGCGCTCGGCCGACCGAACCCCTACCGGACGGTGTACGACCCGACGCGGTTCTCCTTCTCCGCGGTCCGCACCGCACTGAAGGAGAACGCGCACGTGGCGAAGGAGTTCGTCACGGGGTGGACCGACGGGTTGCGCGCCGACGCGGCGACGCCGGCCCCCGGCGAGGCCCGGGTGGTCCGTCACGACGGACGGCCGGTCGGCCAGTACCGCGACGAGGGGGGCGAACTCCACACCGTCTCCGCCGTCTGCACCCACATGGACTGCATCGTCGACTGGAACGACGCGGAGAAGACCTGGGACTGCCCCTGTCACGGCTCCCGCTTCGATCCCGACGGGAGCGTCCTGGACGGGCCGGCCGTCGAGGACCTCCCGAGACGATCGCCCCGGGACTGACCGCCGCGGTGGACCGCCGAACGGAGCCGCCGAGACGGCGATATCGCTGTAACGGCGACTGTAGGTACCTCGATCAGCCGTCCGAGCGGGGCGTCGCACCCTTCTCCGATGCCTGGACGTCGCCGACGCGGAACCAGCGTACGCCGTAGGGCTCGAGTTCGAGTTCGACCGTTTTCCCGTCGACGTCGTACCCGCGCTTCTCGAGGAGGTTCACGAGGCGAAGCGGTCCCTCCACGTCGAGGTGTATCGAGACGGTCCGGCGCTCGCCGCCGAAAGTCGTGGAGCGCGACGCACGTTCCGGGCCACCCTGAATGAGAAAGCAACGTGCTGAGGAGGCTAGACGTCCTGTCTTTCGATATGGCACTCGTCGATACGATCATCGTGTTCCTGATCGGCCTGATCGTCGGCGCGGCCGGCATCTACGTCGGCGCGCGCGTCATCACCGGCGCGGCGGACTTCACCTACGCCGTCATTACGGCGCTCGTCGCGTCCGCCGTCTGGGCGATCGTCGCCTTCCTGTTCGGCTGGGTCCCGCTGCTCGGTCCGCTGCTCGCGCTCGTCGCGTACCTCGGCGTCATCAACTGGCGGTACCCCGGCGGCTGGCTGAGCGCCGCCGGCATCGCGCTCATCGCGTGGCTGGCGTCGCTGATTATCGTCTACGTGCTCGCGCTCCTGGGCGTCGTCGCGCCCGACGCGGCCGGCGTCGTCGGGGCCTGAGGACGTCTCCCCGCGTCGACTTCTCTTCCTCCGACGACCGACGATAGTCGATAGCGAACGCCGGCCTGACGGACGGCCCGGGTCACCGATACCCGAGGCGGTCGAGTCGGCGTTCGAGGTCGGAGGAGAGTTCGCCGTCGGTCCGTCCGGGTCGGGTCCGGTTCTCGCCCGGCCACGACGGGAGGGCGTCGCGGAGCCGTCGCCCGATCGCCTCCGGCGGCGGGCGGTGAACCGCCCCCGGGAGTTCGATCGTCGTGTCCACGTCGTCCCCGCGCGAGACGAGGCGCTTCCACGTCTGCTCCCCACCCCGCACGTACGCGGCCTTCTTCTCGTAGCCGTAGCGGACCCCCTCGACGAGGACCACCCGCTCGTCCGGGATCGATCGGCCGAGCGGGACGGCGTCGGGGGCGTCGGGGAGATCGACGCCGACGACCTCGGCGATCGTCGGCGCGGCGTCGAGGAGCGACGTGAGCCGCTCCCTCTCGTTTCCACACCCGTCGGCGTCGGCGCGCGCGACGCCGAGACCCGCCGTCCGAACCGGGACGCGGACGACCGCCTCGTAGGGAGCGCCGCCGTGACCGACGCAGTGGGCGGGGCGCGGATCGGCGAAGTGCTCGGCGTGGAACGCCGCGCGCTCCCAGAACCCCTCGCCGTGGTCGCCGACGACCGCGAGGGCGACGTCTCCGCCCGCGAGGTCGCTCACGCGGTTGTGGTGGGCGCTCAGGCGGTTGTCGACGTACTCCACCGCCGCGTCGTAGAGCCGGCGACGGTGTCGTCGGAACCGCTCGACCGTCGGCGTGGGCTCGACGACGTCCTCGTGCCGCCAGCCGCGTATTCCGGGGAGGTCGGCCACCCCGTGGGCCTCCCAGTAGCCCGCCGGCGGATCGACCGGCTCGTGACAGTCGGCGAGGTGGAGGTACGAGAACGTCCGCTCCTCGCGGTGGTCGGCCAGCCACGCGGCGTGATCTGCGAGGAGTCGCGCCGCGGGGGCGTCCTCGTAGAGCGCGTGCGTCTCGAACCGCCCGCGGAGGGCGAGAAAGGGCACGACGAACCCGAACGCCCCGTAGGTCCGGTAGCCGGCACCCGCGAGCGCGTCCGACAGGAGCGGCTCGTCGTCGGGGATCGGCTCGGGAAGGCCGGTGACGTCCTCGACGGAGTCGGCGAACGAGTCCGAGCGACGCATCGCCCCGTGGTCGTGCGGGTACCGACCGCTCATGAGCGAGGCGATCGCGGGGAACGTCCACGTCGAGGTCGAGATCGCGTCGCCGCCGGAGAGCCCGGAGAGGAACGGAGTGCCGTCCCCGTCGAGGGCGTCCGCCCGGAGCGCGTCCACGACGACGCAGACCACGTGCTGCGGGGCGTCGGGAGCCGGCTCGCGCTCGGGGCGCTCCCTGGCGGCGAACCGCCGATCCGCCCGGCGCTCGCGCCGGCGGTTCCCCAGGGCGGTCCAGATCCCCGCCGCGCGGTCGATCGCCCCGTCCGGGACGACCTTCACCCCGTCCGGGACGACGTCGCGGAGTTCCCCGCCGGCGAGTCGGACGCCCGCCGTCGCCCGCGAGAGCGCCGCCGACGTGCGCCCCGGCCACGGGCCGAATTCCGGCCTCACGGCGCGATCCCCAGCCGATCGGCGGCGTCGATCCCGGGGCGGCCGAACACCGAGGCGACCGCCGTCGCGGCGTACCGCCCCCGCCGTTCGGGCGTGTGGTAGGCCGCCCGCGCGAACTCGACGGGCGCGCTCGGCGACCACGCCGACTCCTCGAGGTGCTTGTTCCCCGCGCGGTAGTGGGTCTGTCGGACCGCCGTCCGCCGGACCTCGTCGGGGTACCGATCGTAGAGGTCGGCGTAGCGGCGGACGAGGTACCGCCGTCCGTCGACGTGCGCCCACGAGGAGGAGAGCGTCCCGTCGGGCTTACCGCGTTCGACCAGCGGTCGGTCGACGTAGTCGAACCGCGTCCGCCGCGCGAGTTCGATCTTCATCCCCGAGTCGTCGGCCCCGTGGCGGTGCTCGAACGGGAGGAGGTCGTCGACCACCGCCCGATCGACGAGCATCGTCGACGGGACGCAGGGGAACGTCCGGAGCCGGAGCGCGTGTTCGAGCACGTCGCCGCGGACGTCCGGGATCGGATCGACGACGCCCCACTCCTCGTCGCGCAGGCCGGAGTAGACGACGCCGACCGCCTCGTCGGCCTCGAGCAGGGGGAGCTGCGCCTCGAACTTGCCCGGGAGGAGGCGGTCGTCGTCGTCGAGAAACTGGACGTACTCGCCGGTCGCGCGTTCCGCGCCGAGGCTCCGGGCGGCGTGCGGACCCTCGTCGCGCGCCTGGGCGACGTACTCGATCTCCCCTCCGTCACCTTCCCCGGTCCCGTCGAACGCCTCGACGACCGGGCGCGCGTGGGCCTCGCCCGACCCGTCGACGACGATCACCTCGACCGGCGCTCGCTGGGCGAGCGCGCCGTCGATCGCCTCACGGAGCCGGTCGTTGCGGTAGTACGTCGGAACGACGACCGAGACGGTGGGTCGGTTCGCCATCGCGTTCCGTTGGGGGGCCGGCCGCATCTCCGTCACGTCTGCATTTGCGCGCCCTGCGAGGGCAGACCCGTCGCTTAACCCGTCCGCCGACGCACCGTCGGCGAGGATCGCCACGCGGCGATCCGTCGATCAGACCATGGCACGGATAGCAGTCGCGCACGTCGACCTGACGGCGAAGGGGGGCGGCGAGGCGGTGTGCATGAACGTCCTCGAGGCCCTCTCGAACCACGACGTGACGCTGTTCACCGTGACCCGCCCCGACTTCGACGAGTTGAACGAGTACTACCGGACCGACGTGGCGGACGTCGCCGTCCGCCGACCGCGCCGCTCGAAGCGAGTACTCGACGCGCTCGAGGACGCGACCGGCGTCACGCTGTACAACCTCCGGAACGCCCTCCTCAACCGGTTCGTCGCCCGTCACGCGGGGCGGTTCGACGCCACCGTCGGCACGGACAACGAGCTGAGCGTCCCCGGCCCGCTCGTCCAGTACGTCCACACGCCCCGGTTCGCGCGGCTCGTCGTCTCGAAGCGCGTCGGCGAGGACAGCTTCGTCGACCACGCCTACGACCGCCTCTCCTACCGAGTGGGCGGGTACGACGCCGAGACCATCAGGGGGAGTCGCCTCCTCACCAACTCCTCGTGGATGGCGGACGTCGTGCAGGACGCCTACGGCGCGCGCCCCGAGGTGGTCCACCCGCCGGTCGACACGCACGGGTTCGACCCGCGCCCGTGGGAGGAGCGCGAGGAGGGGTTCGTGACGATCGGTCGGCTCGCCCCCTACAAGAACCTGGAGGACGTCATCGCCGTCGTCGACGGGGTGCGCGAGCGGGGCCACGACGTGCACCTCCACCTCGTCGGCCCGGCGTACGACGAGGGGTACCGCGAGCGCCTCGCCTCCCTCGCCGCCGACCGGCCGCACGTCTCGATCGAGGGGGAACTCCCGCGCGAACGGCTCGTCGAACTCGTGTGCACGCACCGCTACGGGCTCCACGCGAAGCGCCACGAGCACTTCGGGATGGCCGTCGCCGAACTCGTCGCCGGCGGCGCGCTCCCGTTCGTCCCCGACAACGGCGGACAGCGCGACATCGTCGACCGGCGGGCGCACCTCACCTACCACACCGTCGAGGACGCGATCGAGACGATCGACCGCGTCCTCTCCTCGCCGGACCTCCGGGCGGACCTCCGTCCGGACCCGGCGTCCGTGGAGCGACGCTTCGGCCGCGAGCGGTTCCGGCGCGAGGTGCGCGAGGTGCTCGACGACGCGCTCTCGTAGCGTTCGACGCGAGCGGAACGCGGAGCGCCGATCGCCCTTGCGATCGCCTGCGGACCCTTTTCCGTCCTGGCGCACCCACGGGGAGACATGGCCGACACGCCATCCGTCGAGGAGGTCGAGAAGGGAGACGACTACTACCACGTTCGGTTCCGCGACCCCGACGAGTTCGACACGATCCGAACGCCGGACTGGGCGGAGAACGCCGCCGGCTCCGTCGTCGAGGGGAGCGAGGTCCGCACCGGTCACGAGAAGGAGGGCGGCGACGACGACTGGGAGATCCAGAGCGTCCTCGTTCCGGTCGACGAGGTCGACGGCGAGGACGAGGCGAAGGACCGGGCGCAGGAGATCGCCGAGAAGATCGAGTCCTGAGCGGGACGGTCGGATCCCGGGCGCGGCCGTCGGCGAGCGCGTCGGCGTCGCCCGACGCGCCTCAGCCGTCCGCCAGACAGTCCGCGTAGACCGTCAGGAGGTCGTCGGCGTGATCGGCGAGTCGCTTCGGTTCGCGTACGCCGGCACGGAGGCGTTCGACGCGGCCGGGATCGGCGACGAGCGGGGCCAGCGCGTCGGCGAGCGCGTCCGCGTCGCCGACGGCGAACGTCACCCCGTCGACGCCGTCGGTGACGAGTTCCGCCATCCCGCCCACGTCGGCGGTGACGACCGGCACGCCCGACGCGTGGGCCTCCTGGATCACGAGCGGGCTGTTCTCGTACCAGACCGACGGGAGGACGAAGACGTCCACCGCCCGGTAGGGCGCGGCCGGATCGTCGTACCAGCCGTGGAAGGACACGTCGTCGCCGGCGGCGGCGGCCAGCCGCGCGTGGTAGTCGTCGCCCTCCGGGTCGAACCGGCCGAACACCTCGAGCGTCGCGTCCCCCGTCAGCCGGGAGAACGCCGCCAGCAGGAGGTGGACCCCCTTCTCGGGCGCGATACGTCCGGCGTACCCGATCCGCACCGGGGGTCCGTCGAAGCCGGTGTCCGCGAAGCGGTCGACGGGAATACCGTTGCGCCGCCGTACGACGTGCGCCGGCGGGACGCCGAAGGCGACGAAGCGCTCGCGCAGGAACGCCGACGGCGAGATCAGTCGATCGACCGCCTCGATCGACCGGCCCAGGGCGCGCTGGCGCGCGGCCACGGCGTCGGCGTAGAACTCGCGGGGGGCGTCCCCGGAACCGTCGCGCCGGGAGGACGGGGACGACTCGCCGACGGGGAGCGCGCCGCCGTCCGCCCGTCTCTCGCCCGGATCCGCCGACTCGTCCGCCGAGTCGATCCGCGAGAACGGCCGATCCGCGAGGTAACAGTCCGTGCACTTCGCCGTCGATTCGGGACCCACGCATCGCGACCCGTCGGGTCGGTAGAGCTGTTCGCGGTGACAGAGCGTCCAGAAGTCGTGCAGCGTCAGGAGGCACGTGACGCCGCGCGCGGCGCACAGCGACGGGATCGTCGCCGAGAGCCCCTTGAGGTGCTGCAGGTGGACCACGTCGGGGTCGACCGCCGCGAGGAGGTCGTCGAAGCGGGCGTCCACGTCCGGGGCGACCGGACCGAGCGGCACGCCGCGGTCGTCCTGAACGCCGGGGGCGTCGCGTTCCGGGAGGTCGTACACGTCGACCCCGTCGAGGTCGGCCCCGGCCCCTCGGGGGGTGGCGACGCCGACCTCGTGGCCCCGCGCGGCGAACGCCTCGGCGAGGCGTTCGGTGTAGAGTTCGGAGCCGCCGTAGGTGTCCGGCGGGAGGGCCTGGACCGCCTGCAGTATTCGCATTTCCGTCACCGTCAGTCGGTGTACTGCAGCCGCCAGCGGTCCAGCGTCTCGTTGACGAGGTCGCCGCCACAGTGCGGGCAGTCGCCCGGACGCCGGGTCGCCGTCACGTGGTGATCGCACGCGAGACACCGGTAGGTAAACTCCCGTTTCATACCGTTCGGTGGCGCGCCTCGCGGCTGTACCCTCACCCTGCAAATGCGGCCGCCTTATCCGTGTTCGACGCGGACGGCGACCCGATCGGAGCCGGGACTCGAAAAGAAGCGGTGTGGCGTCCTCACATCATCCGCCGCATCCGATCCATCCGGTCCGACATGTTCGACTGTTTGTAGTAGCTCGCGAAGGCCAGGATGGTCGGCGGCCACAGACCGACGAACAGGCCGCCTGCCTTGTTCCCGCGCAGGTAGAACTGGTACCACGCGAACAGGACCGACGCGGCCGCCGCGAGCAGCGCGGGGTCCGTGCTGGCCTCCTCCGCCATCCTCATCTCCTCTTCGGCCATCTGGCTCGATCGGCCAGATTGTTGCTGGAATAGGTCCATCGCACCTCCGACTACTCGTGTCACTTCCTAAAGTATTTGGTCAGCCGCGTCGAGAGAGATCGGGCGGAGTATATCGTCGACCGGATTGAGACCGACGAGGGGGACAGATGGCCCGGCGGGAATCTTCGCGTCCGGTACCGGACGGCGGTGCGACGTTCGTCCGAGCCCGGGGCGGACGGTGGGAGCACCCGCCTACCGATCGACGCTCCCGAGGACGATGTCGAGGCTGCCGAGCGAGGCGATCAGGTCGGGGATGTACTCCCCCACGGCCATCTCCGGGAGGGCGGAGAGGTTGTGGAAACAGGGGCTTCGGATCTTGAAGCGGGCGGGGCTGTTGGTCCCGTCCGACCGGATGTAGACGCCGAGTTCGCCCTTCGCGATCTCGACGGCGCGGTAGATCTCCCGGTCGGTGTCGGGTTTGAGGGTGCGGGGGACGTTGCTCTGGATCTCGCGATCGTCTTCCGGCCAGTCCTCGAGCAGGTCGAGACACTGTTCGACGATCTTCGCGGACTCTTCGACCTCGCGGAGGCGGACGAGGACGCGCGCGAAGTTGTCACAGCCGTCTTCGACGACGACGTTCCAGTCGAGGTCGGGGTAGTACCCGTAGGGGTCGTCCCGCCGCAGGTCGTAGTCGACGCCGGATCCGCGCGCGACCGGCCCCGTACAGCCGTAGTCCTTCGCCACGTCCGGTTCGAGGACGCCGGTGTCGACGGTTCGTATCTGGAAGATCTCGTTGTTCGTCAGGAGGTCGAAGTACTCCTCCATATTCGGGGGGATCCGGTCGAGGAAGTCGCGGGTCTTGTCGACGAATTCCTCACGGGGTTCCGGCAGGTCCCAGCAGACCCCGCCGAGGCGGAAGTAGTAGAACATCATCCGCTGGCCGGTGAGGTCCTCGAGGATGCTCTGGACGAGTTCGCGGTCGCGGAACGCGTACTGGAAGATGGCGGTGAAGTCGCCGTAGACGTCGAGCGCGAACGTCCCCACCGCGAGGAAGTGCCCCAGCATGCGGGCGAGTTCGGTCGACATCGTCCGGAGGACCTGCGCGTACTCCGGCACCTCGATCTCCGCGAGGTCCTCGATGGCGCGGGCGACGGCCCACTCGTTCGGGAGGTTCGCCGTGTAGTCCCAGCGGTCCGAGTACGGGATGATCTGGTGGCGGTAGGTGCCCTGCTGGCACATCTGTTCCTCACAGCGGTGGAGGTAGCCGATGTCGGGATCGACGTCGGCGACCTGTTCGCCGTCGAGCGTCGTCTTCAGGTGCAACACCCCGTGGGTCGCCGGGTGGTGCGGGCCGACGTTGAGAAAGAGCGTGTCGGGGTCCCCCGTTCGCGTCTCCGACTGGAGCAGGTTGGCGTGCTCGCGGAGGGCGACGATCTGGGGCTGCTCGATGTCGTAGTCGAGTCGAAGGGGATGACCCTGCCAGGTCTCCGGGAGCAGGATCCGCCGGAGATCGGGGTGGCCCTCGTACTCGATACCGAGGAGGTCGTAGGCCTCCCGCTCGTGCCAGTTGGCCGTCTCGTAGACGGGTACCGCCGTCTCGCTCGCGGGGTCGTCCGTCGGCACCGGCACCACCACGCTCACCTCCTGGGTCGGGTCGGCGAACTTCTTCAGGTGGTAGATGCTCTCGAAGCGATCCTCGTACTCCTGGGCGGTGAGACACGACAGGTGGTCGAAGCCGGCCTCGTCGCGGAGCGCGAACAGCACCGCCTGTACCTCGTCCGGTCTGACGACGAACGCCTCCGCGTTGACGTGCGATTCGCGGCCGACGACGCGGTCGCCGAGGAGTTCCTCGAGGTCGTCGTGATCGACGCCGCTGGCCCGCTCGCCGTCGTCCTCGGTGGTTCGTTCGTAACTCATGATGGACGTGCTCCGGAGCCGCCGTCGGCGCGTTGGGGGGACGACGCGGGGGGCCGACTGACGTCGTCCCCGGTGCGCGGTCCGTGACGGATCCGGCCGTACGGTCCGTGACGAGACGGGGGCTAATGAATGGTCGGGCGACGATCGTCGGGAGAGGAGGCCTCCCCTCTCCCGATCCGTCGCCCGGGCCGACTTCCACCGACCGCGGACTGTTACAGGCGTATCACTGTAACGGGACGGGTGACGACCGGGGAGTGTGACGGCGAAGAAAGCGCGGCAGCGACGCCGGCAATGGCGGCGATGGCGGCGATGGCAGCGACGGCGGCGATGGCGGCGATGGCGGCGGTGAGGACGAGCACGACCGGCGACGACGGTCGGGCGACGGGCGGTGGACGGCGGTGGACGGGCGGTGGACGGCGGGCGCTCACCGTCGGGAGGTCGTCCTTCGAAACGGTACAGTCAGGTACCCTTACGTAGCGACTAAGGCCGACTCGCCAGAACAACGAACGCGAACGATGAGTGACGACGAGCACGCGGAAGGCGGATCGACCGAGCGCACCGCGACGACCGAGCGCGCGCTGGTGCGGGACGTGATCGAGGAGTACGACGGGTACCCCGCCCACCGTCGCGGGTCGGAGGGACAGGGCGACCGGGGACTGCTGTGCATCGGCTTTCGGGACGGGGGGTCCACGATCGGCGACGACGACGTGAAGGAACTGTCGTGGAACGAGTTCTTCGAGGAGTTCGACGGGAAGGGGCTCGCGCTCGTCTACCCCGAGTCGCTGGCCGAGGACGAGCGGGACGACCTCCACCTGGTGTCCCGGGAGAACCTGTGACGGCGGTGTTCGGATGACCGGGCCCACCGGTTCGACGGGGGGCGCGGACGCGCCGGCAGACGGGTCGCGACCCAACGTCCTCCTCCTCGTGGTCGACGCGTGCCGGGCCGACTACACGTCGCCCTACGCGCCCGGCGTGGACTGGACGCCGGCGTTCGAGGCGCTGGGTCGGGAGGGGACGGTCTTCGAGCGCGCCGTGAGCGCCGCCCCGTGGACGCTCCCGAGCGTGACGAGCGTCCTGACGGGCGACTACCCGCACGAGCACGGCGCGACCTCGCGGGGCTTCGCGATGCGGGGGGAGCGAACCGTCGTCCACCAGCTCGCGGCGGCGGGCTACCGCTGCGTCCACCTCTCCCCGACGACCTGGATCGGCGACTGGCTCCCGCAGGGGCGAGGGTTCGACCGGGTCGAGGAGTTCACCGGGCCCCAGCACCGCCGCTTCGACGGCGGGCGCGACGTCCGCGACCTCACCGAGGGCGTCTCGCGGGGGATCGAGTGGTACGCGACCGCGATCCGGCGGTCGCTGTCGTCCTCGTCGCCGCTCCGGAGCCTGGCGAACGCCGCCGCGTTCAAGGTCTCGGAGGCGACGGGCGACGTCTGGGCCGACGACGTGCGCGCGAGCGAACGAGCCGCCACCGTCGCCGACGACTGCTTCGCCTCGTTCGCGGACGACGACCGCCCGTTCTTCGCCTACGTCCACCTGATGGACCCCCACCTGCCGTTCTACGTTCCGCCCGAGTTCGCCTCCGACGTCCGGCCGCCGGGGTGCGCGACCGACGAGGAGGAACGCGAGTACGTCCGGGTGCTGATGGACGACCTCTGGGAGATACGGCTGGGGGAGCGCACGCTCACGGAGGCGGAGATCCGATTCCTCCGGGCGCGATACGCCGACGAGGTCGCCTACGCCGACTCGGTCGTCGGGCGCGTCCTGGAGAGCCTCGACCGACACGGCCACGCCGAGGAGACGCTGGTCGTCCTCACGGGCGACCACGGCGAGCACCTCGGCGAGGCGGTCGCCGGGCGGACGCTCCTCGACCACCAGACGTCGGTTCGGCTCCCGCTGCTCCGCGTGCCGCTCGTGCTCCGCTATCCCGGCGAGTTCGACGGCGACGACCGGGACGACCTCGTCCAGACGAACTACGTCGCCGACACCGTCCGCGCGCTCGCCGAACTCGAGTACCGCCCGTCGCGGTCGCTGCTCGATCGCGACGCGGCGTATACGCGCGACGCCGCGCTCGCGGAGTACGCCGGCGTCGTCGCCTCCCACCCCCCCGATCACCTCCCGACGGACCGCCTGTTGCGCCCGCGCGCGACGGCCATCGCCGGCGAGTGGAAGCTCGATAGGGTGGGCGGCGAGCGGCGCGCGGCGAGGATCGACTGGGCGGCGAACCGCGAGGTCGCCGTCGACGAGGGGAACCTCCCCCAGGCGATCCGCGAGACGCTGGCGGCGACGCTCGACGACGCCGTCCCGCCGCGGCGGGAGTCGGCCGACGGGTCGATCCCGAGCGACGTCGAGCGGCGGCTGGAGGACCTCGGGTACCGCTGATGCGCGTCCTCGTCCTCTCGGACGGCTACCCGCCGTGGGACCGCGGCGGCGCGCAGACCATCGCCGCGCAACTCGCGAGGGGGTACGCGCGACGGGGACACGACGTGTCCGCGCTCGCGACGGTGGCGGACCGCGACGACGTCGGTCGAAGCGCGAGGGAGGGCGTGACGGTGTACCGGACGTACAGCCCCCACCCCGATCGGCTTCTCCCCTACCTGACCGTCCACAACCCGTTCGCGGTCGGACCGTGTCGCCGCCTCCTCGACCGCCTCGCGCCGGACGTCGTGCACGCCCACAACGTCCACTGGCTGTCGAATGGGTGCCTTCGAGCGGCCGCGCGGCGGTCGATCCCGGTCGTCAAGACGTTCCACGACGCTGGCACCGTCTCCTACGGCGAACTGACGCACTTCGTCGAGGACGTCCCGGTCGGCGAGGGGCGGATCTCGGCCGCGGCCTACCGGGTCGACCCCTGGTACCAGTTGAAGCGCCAGCGGCTCGGGTACTTCCCGCTTCGCAACCGCCGAAACCGCCGCTGTATGGACCGGTGCGTCGACGTCGGCGTCGCCGTCAGCCGCGAACTCCGCCGGGCGCTCCGCGCCAACGGCGTCCCCTGCGACGAGGTGATCCACAACGGCGTCGACGTCGAGCCGTTCGACCGGGAGACGGGGGACGCCGAAGCGTTCCGCGGGAGGCACGACCTCGGCTCGTCGCCGGTGGTGCTGTTCGGCGGCCGGACGGGGTACAACAAGGGCGGTCGCCACCTCGCGGCGGCGTTCGCCCGCCTCGACCTCGACGACCCGCCCGCGCTCCTCGTGACCGGCGACTCCGCGTACGTCGACCGGATGCGGGAGGTCGCGGAGGCGGCGGGCGACCGCATCGTCTCGACGGGCTGGCTCGCGCGCGAGGGGCTTCGAACCGCCTTCGACGCGGCGACCGTCGTCGCCACCCCGTCGGTCCACCTCGATCCGTTCCCGACGGTCAACCTGGAGGCGTTCGCGGGTGCCACGCCGGTCGTCACGACGCGGTTCGGCGGGGCGCGGGAACTCGTCGAGCACGAGCGCGACGGACTCGTGGTCGATCCGCGCGACGTGGACCGCCTCGCGGCCGCGCTCTCCCGCCTGCTCGACGACCCCGACCTCGCGGCGGCCTACGGCGCGGCCGGCCGACGGAAGGTGGAACGGTCGTTCACGGTCGAGGGGCAGGTCGACGCCTACCTCGACGTGTTCCGGGAACTCGTCGACGGGCCGACGGGCCGTCCTACCCGCGGTCGACGAACTTGAAGAAGCGGCTCGTCTCGCCCTCGTTCGTCGTCTCCTGGTAAACCATCGCCAGGTCGTTCTCCTCGAACGTCTCGAAGAACTCGTCCCAGGAGATCGGTTCGAGCGACTCGTCCTGCCCGTCCGCTCCCTCCTCGAAGTCGAACCGGAGGACGCCGGGGTCGCCGTCGCCGCCGGTCCCCTCGACGCTCGCGGGCCGGGCGTCTCGCTCCTCGGCCCACTCCCTGATCGTGTCGTGGTCCGTCGTCTGCGTGCTCTCGCCGGATCGATCGTCGGACATCGTCGCCGCTAGCGCCAACCGCGGCTTAGTGTTGCTGCCGGCGATCGCGGGGCGCGTATGACCGGTGCCCGAACGGGCCGTTCGCCGGCGCGCTCGCTCTACCGGGATCCGCCGTCCCCAGTCGAGGAGCAGCCACGCGAACAGCGCGAGCACCGACGCCGCCGCGGTGCCGACGGCGGCGACGAGCGCGCGGTGGGTCGTCGCCCACAGCGTGCGACTCGTCCCCCGCGCCCGGTCGTCGAACCGGCCGTGCGCTCCGAAGTCGGCCTCGACCGGCTCGAACAGGTTGTCGGGGCGGTCCGCGTCCGACGGCTCGTCGGTCATCTGCGCGTCCCAGGCGTCGTGGGCGAGCATCCGATCCAGTCGACGGGGGAACAGGCGGTTGGCGACGATCGACTCGACGGTCGACCGCCCGACCCACAGTTCGTCGCGGTCGTGGTCGACCGCCCACGTGACCGCCCGGGCGGCCACCTCCGGCTGGTAGATCGGCGGGACCGGCTGTGGCCGCCGCGAGGGGTGATTCCGGACCTGTTCGAACTGCGGCGTGTTCATGTCTTTCACCGGTCTGCTCTCCGAGCGGCGTCCGCCCCCACGTCCGGGACTGTCGTACAAAAGTGCGTGCGACGGTCCGGACGTAACCGAACGACATCGCGTCGTCCCGGCAAAGACTTATCGACGTCTGCGTCGAAGCCCGTTTTCGGGTGTACCGAAGCCATGATTTTACGCAGGACGCTGACCGGCGAATCGGACGCGGGACCTCGGGAGCGGTTCAGGCGGTCGGTCACCGCACTCCTCGAGGGGCGACGTGTTCGGGGACTCGTGATCGGGATGGTCGCGGGCGGGATCGCGACGGCGGTCATGTCGTGTTTCAGGGTGCCGATCTCGCGCTCGCCGCCGCCGCCCGCCTGGTTCTGGGCGAAGTACGTCGCCGGCGGCGAGCCCGGCGATCACCTCGTTCCCGCGGGCGTCCTCCACCTGGCGTACGGAATCGGCGGCGGGGCCCTGTTCGGGGCGCTCGTCGCCGCCCGGGAGGGCGAACCGGAGAGCGTGAGCGAGAGGCGAGCCACGCTGCTCGGTCTGCTCTACGGACTGTTGCTGTCGGCGTTCGGCGTCTCGGTCCTCATGGAGCGCGTGCTCGACCTGAACCTCGAACCCGACGAACGGTTCGTCTTTCACGTGGGCCACGTCGTCTACGGGCTCACGCTCGGTACGTGGTTCGGCGCGAACGCCGGTGAACGGTAGTTCCGCGAGAACGACGGAATAAATTCACATCGAAAGGGAAAAACTTATATATCGATGGCGGTCGTCCTCCCCGAAGAGGTTCCAATGAGCATCGCCACATTCCGCATACCGGCAGGAGACCTGGCACTCGAGCGAACGTTCGAAGCGATCTCGGACTTCCGGTTCGAGATGGCGCAAGTCGTGGCGGCCGAACCCGGGGCGGCGATGTCGTTCGTTCGGGTGTGGGGACCGAGTCGGGAGGAGGTCGAGGCGGCGTTCGACCTCGATCCGAGCGTGGAGACGTTCACCGCCGTCTCGCAGCGAGGCGAGAGCTGGCTCTACGAGGTCGAGTGGGGGAGCGTCCGCCTGTGCGTCCTCAGGGAGATCCTCTTCGAGGGCGACGCGATGATCCTGTCGATCAAGGGGCGGAACCGCAAGTGGGTCGTCCAGTTGCTGGTGCTCGATCGGAGCACCCTCTCGCGGATCGTCGACAACGCCTGGGAGCACGACTTCTCGATCGACGTGACGCGCATCACGGAACTGGACGCGGAGTCCGCGAGCCCGGGGGAACTTACCGAGGAGCAGTACGTGACGCTGATGACGGCGGTCGAGAAGGGCTACTTCGAGATCCCCCGGCGCACGACGATGGAGGAACTCGCCGACGAACTCGGCATCACCCACCAGGCGCTCTCCGAGCGGTTCCGCCGCGGCCACCAGACCCTGATCGAGACGGCGCTCGAGGGGCGACCGCCCGGCTTCGAGTGATCGAGCGGCCCGGATCGCTCGACCCCCGGTGCGTCGGACCGGTACCGTCAGCCGGACGCCGCGGAAGCAGTCACCGTCGCGCGCGATGACTCTCTCCGAGAGAGACGGCCGACAGCGTATTCCGCGCGTCGCCCGTACCGCCCGACATGTCCGATCGACCGACCCGCATCCGCGAGGAGCTACAGCGCGCCAGCGACGCCGCGGACGAGGACAGGGAGATCAGAGAGCAGTTGCGCTCGATCGACGAGGGGCTGATGGAACTCGTCGACGGCGACAAGACGACGGACGAACCGCCGCACCCGGACCGCCTCGCCGAACTCGAGGAGAAGCTCGCCGGCCTCAGCGAACGCGCCGACGGGGAGACGAGCCGACACGTCCGAACCGCGGCGACACTGCTCGACGAGTACCGGGAGGAGCGGGCGGAGCGAGAGTCGGGGGAGTCGGGGGGTTCGAGCGGGTCGTGACGATCGCCGTTCACGTCCTGTCGGCCCGATCGTCTCAACCCGCCGATCGGGCTCCGATCGCGGCCTACGCGATCCGCAGGTAGTGGTACGTCCCGCGGACGTTGTCGTGGAAGTACCGACCCTTCGAGCTGGCGCTCGACAGCCCCTCGTAGACCGCCCTCGGCACGTCGAGATAGCGGTAGATCCGGCCCCCCTCGAACTCGACCTCGAGCGCCAGCGCGTCGTCGTCGTACCCGACGCTCTCGATGCTGCTCGAGGAGACCGGGTGCCGCCACCGCCGCACGCACCGGAGACTGCCGTAGGGGACGTACCCGACCAGTTCGTCCGCCCCGTCGTACAGGCGGACGCCGTGCTCGGTCTCCTCGATCGCGGCGCACTCGATCGACTCCCCGCCGACGGTGATCGCCTTCATGCTCGCCCGTACGGCGTGCGTCACCCTCAATGCTCGGTCGAAGCGTCGTCCGATCCCCCGAGATCGCGGACGGTCGTCAGCGCGTGACACTCCCTTTGATCGGAGTTCACGACCGGTACGGAAACAACGTCGTTACAGAGATATCCCTGTAACAGAACGGATGGGACGACAGTCCGCACCGATCCGTCCTGCCTCGACCCGCCCGCGTCACCGCCTGGCCCAGCTCGAAACCGACACCCCGGGGTCGGTCGTCCCCGGCGGACAGACGCTCCTCCCGACCCGCCGGCTGTCCGTGGAGACGTGCTGGAAGGTCAGCTCCGTCGGCGGCGGCGTGCAATTCGCCTCGACGGTGACCGAGACCAGCCCGACGAGCGCGTACGCCAGCAGGTAGACGACGGGGAGTTCCCACGCGAGCCACCACGTCTCCATCGTGTAGAGGAACGACAGCCCGACACGAGGAGCGCGCCGGCGATGCCCCGTCCCCGGTCCCGGAGTTCGTCTCCGATCGTGTCACCCATCGTACGTGGTTGACACGGTGAGCGGTAAAGGCGTTCTGCCGACGGCGCTCCGCGACGACCGGGGCGGACGAACGGAAACGCTCGTCGGCCTCGTCGCCGTCGAGATCCGTCAGTCGGGCGAGTAGCCGGGCGACTGGGCCTCGATGACGTTCGCGACGAACGTGAGTTCCTCGCCGATCGTCGCCACGACGTCGTCCAGGGTGACGATGCCCGTCAGTTTGCCCTCGTCGTCGACGAGGGGGGCGCGACGGACGCGCGACTCGCCGAACTGCTTTATCGCGTCGTACCCCTCGGCGTCCGCGTCGATGGTGAACACCTCGTCGCCGATGAGGTCGCCTGCGGTACAGGAGTCGGGTTCCTCGCCGCGTCCGATCGCGAGCGCGACGTCGCGATCCGTCACGACGCCGACCGGTCTGTCGTCCTCCGTGATCACCACGTCGCCGGTTCCCTCCGACTCCATCGTCTTCGCGAGGTCCATCACCGTGGCGTCCGTCCCCGCCGTGACGACGTCCTGGGTCGCGAGCTTGCTGATGGGCATGACGACGCATGCTCGGTTCGCGACGGCAGTGAACGTGCCCCTTGCATTTGTCAGGGCTCGGCGCGCGCCGGCCGCTCACGCGCGGTCGAACTTACGCCCGAGCGAGTCCCGCACGGTCAGGTCCCGGAGCACGGCGTCGATGTCAGACGGCCCGTCCTCGGCGCGTTCGAGCGCGGCGTCGAGTTGCTCCATGCAGGCGACCAGCGCGGCCGCGGCCGCCTGCCAGGTGGTGAGGCTACAGACGAACTTGCTGCTCGGCGTCGCGGTACCGCCGAAGTCGCAACTCATCACCCAGACGTGCTGTCCGGGGTCCTCTGCGACCTGGGAGCCGAGTTCCACCTTCCGGATCTGTACGGCCAGCGAGCGCTCCGAGTGGACGAACTCGAAGAGGCCGTTCTCCACGCGACCGGGGGTCCAGTCGGGGGGGAGATCGTACTGTTCGAAGGGCGAGTGCATGGGTTCACCGAACAGGTTCGGCGGCTCGGTATGAAGGTGTTCTGCTTGAATTCCCCCGGTCCCCGTCTCGCGCGCGCCGGCGACGGCGTCGAGCGTGCCCCGACGAGCGCGACGGGACGTCAGTCGAGGCCCACCTCGGACGCGACCGTCCGGAGGTCCTCGACGAGCACCGGGTACTTGCTCCGGTCGTAGAGCGTCGCCGCGGGGTGATAGACGGGGACGACGACCCGTCCGTCGCGCTCGACGGGCCGCCCGTGGAGGTCGGAGATACCCTCCCCGACCGACAGGAGTTCGCGGGTGGCGAAGTTCCCCAGCGGGGCGACGACGGCGGGATCGACGCGCTCGATCTCGGCCTCCAGCACCGGCCACCACGCGTCGATCTCGGCGCGCCGCGGGTCGCGGTTGTTCGGCGGGCGGACCTTCACCAGGTTGGTGATGTAGAGCGACCCCCGGTCGAGGCCGACCGTCTCGAGGGCGGCGTCGAGGCGCTCGCCCGCGTTCCCGACGAACGGTTCGCCCCGCTCGACCTCGCGCGCGCCGGGGGCCTCCCCGAGGAGCATCACCTCGGCGTCGAGCGGCCCCGTCGCGGGGACGAACCGCTCGCGGTCCAGGAACTCGTCGGGCACGGTCGAGAGGGCGTCCTCGAACGCCGATTCGAAGCTCTGATCGGTCGTCATCGTTACCCGGGGCTTGGCACCGGGCTCCGAAAAGTGATGCGCCCGGGGCGACGTCGGAGCGCACCCGCCGCGGCGGACGCGGCCGACAGTCACGGGCCCCCGTCGGACCCATCGACGCCAGGTTCCCCGTCCAGCGAGTACCGCCACGCGTCCTCCCCGACCCGATCGACGCCCGGGATCTCGGCGAGGCGGTCCTCGATCGACGCGAGAGCCTGGGAGCCGAGCGCCGATTCGAGGTCGTCCGCCGTCGCGCGCCCCCGCTCGAAGAGGAGCGCGAAGGCATGCGAGAGCGCGTCGGCCTGCGCGTCGCTCCGCGCCAGGTTCGCGATGGCGTGCTTCGCGCTCCCGTACCGCTCGCCGTCGTCGGTCCCGAGCACCCGTCGGCCGTCAGCGGTGCCGTCGGCCGGCTCGGCCCCCTCGTAGCGCCACCGGTCCCCGTCGTCCGGCGGCACCACGCCGGGCAGCGCGGCCAGCCGATCGCGGACGAGTTCGCGCCACCAGTCGCCGTGATCGTCCCACCCCGCCGGGGCCTCGGCGTACACGGCGTCGATTACCTCGCTCGACGTCGCCTCGCGCCACTCCCGGAGGAACGTGACGGCCCGCTCGACCGCGTCCTCGGCGTCGGGCGGGAGGTCGAACGCCGCGATCTCGCGCGCGACGCGGCCCGGGACGTCCCCCGTCTCGCCGGTCGGGTCGTCGCCGCGCGCCCGGAGCGCGCGCCGGCCGCTCGGCGCGATGGCGTACGCCTCGCCGACCTCGTACGCGAGTCCGTCGTCCGCGAGGCGGGAGAGTCGGTCGTCGATCGCGTCCGCGGGGAGACCGCTGTCGGCGGCGAGACGCGCCACGGTGCGAGCGCCCGCCGCGAGTCGCCCGAGGATCGCGAGGTCGTCGTCCGTGAGGTCGGTCGTCACCACGCCGGGTGGTACTCGTCGGGGCGTGTTGAACCCTGCCCCTGCGTCCGACGCCGTCGGCCGGGGGGGGTCTCCGAAACGTCCATAACACGGCCGGTTGAACGACTCGCCGGAGATCATGGCCGCGCTACCACACGTCATCGACGTCAGGGACGACCTCGAACGCGCCCGCGAGGCGAGCGACGAGGACCTGGGGGCTGAACTCGACGCCGTCGAGGAACGCCTCGAATCCTACGCCGACGGTGCCCACCCGGATCGCGAGGGACTTCTCGACGACATCGACAACGAACTGCTCCGACTCGAAGCGTTGACGAGCGGGACCGCGGCGGAGCGCATCAGCGCCGCCCGGAATCGTATCGGGCTCTTTCGCGACTCGCTCTCGCGAGCCGCCGACGGCGTCTCCGTGCTCGAGACGAAAACCAGGCCCGCCGACGCGGGCGCGTCGTTCGACGGGGAGGACGCGGCCGACGGGGAGAGGGAGTTCTGGCTGACGCTGGTCAACTCCGGGGGACCGCGGAGCGTCGCCGTCGAACTGGTGTTCTACGACGAGGACGACGACGAAACGGGTCGCGTCTCGGGCGGGGACGTGTCGATCGACTCCGACGAGCAGAAGACGGTCACCGTGGTCACCCGCGTCCCGGACGGGGCGGCGTACTACGTCGCCCGCGTCGCGGACGTAGACGAACTGACGGAGCCGTGACTGGCGATCGGGGGCACCCCGCGTCCGACTCCGACGCCGACTCGTGACGTGACGTGACGCGACTGGTGGCGTGCGAGACGCGGTCCGTTACGGTCCACCGTCACAGCCGCACCCGCCCCGCTGGAGCAGTTCGCGGGGGGAGTACTGGGCGGTACACTCCTCGCAGACGATCCGGATGTCGTTGTAGACGTCGAAGTCGCCGACGGAGACGAGTTCGCCGTCCCGGAGTCGCCGGACGATCTCCTCGACGACGATCGTCGTTCGGTTCTGCAACCCCTCGATCCGCTTCACGTCCCGTCGGATCCGATCGCCGGGAGCCGCCTCCCCGCGCTCGTACTCCGCCTCGAGACAGTTCTTCAGGTGGCGATAGATCGTCTGGTGGGTGACGAAGTCGTCCCGAACGCGTTCGGCCGACGCCCCCTCGCGCTCCAGGCGACGCTCCGCTTCCACGCGACTACCGGGGCTCGCCCCCTCGTCGGTGAGCAATCGATACAGGTTTTCCACGTCTCCATCGAGCGGATCGAGACCGGTCTCCCGCATGGTCGATTCGAGTACCGCCCGGTTGAAGTAGTCGGCCAGCTCGCGGAGGCTGTATCCGTCTCCGTCGGCCGTCCACAGGTCCTCGAGTTCGTACGTGATGCGTCCCAGGTCGTACCGCTCTGCGACGCCGCCCACCTTACAGTCGCAATCGACGGTGTGCCCTCCGTCAGCCGTGGCCATCCGACAATGGTCCATGCGTATGCGACTACCCGGTCGTCGTTTGTTAAGCTTGTGCCTCGCGTTCCCCCTCGATGACGGAGAATACCGTCGAGGTACCCCGGAGTAGTCGGGAAAATCGCGGATTCACCGAGATCCCCGAAACGCCGGCGCGTCGAGGATCCGACGTCGGACCGTGCCCCGCGATCCGACGCGCCTCGATCCCCCCGACCACCACCGTTATGCGCCGACGGATCGATGGGGGCCCCACGAGGCGGGAGCGGAACGTCGCGCCGACGGCGAGTCGCTCCCGCCCGACGCGAGGTGCGACCGTGAACCGAAACCAGGATCCGAGCGACGGGAGGGAGGCGCTCTGCGGGACCGACGCCGGCCTCCGTCGCTCGACCGACCGAGAGGCACCGATCCGCCCCGACGAACCGACCGTGAGCGTCGTCCTCCCGACGTACGACCGGGCGTCGGTGCTCGGCGGGGCCGTAGAGAGCGTGTTCGAGCAGACGCACGCTCCGCTCGAACTGATCGTCGTCGACGGCGGTTCGACCGACGGCACCGTCGACGTACTCGACGCGATCGACGACGACCGCCTCCGCGTCCTCCGGCGCGAGGCCCCCGACGGGCCGAGCGCGTCGCGCAACGCCGGTATCCGAGCCGCCGCCGGCGACCTCGTGGCGTTCGTCGACGACGACGACCGCTGGCGGCCGGAGAAGCTCCGACGACAGGTGGACGCGCTCGCCAGGGAGGACGCGAGCGCGTCGCTCACCCGGGTGACGAAGGCCGACGGCGAGCCGCGAACGCGGACGGGCGTCTCGGGGGACGTCTACGAGGCGATCCGCCGCCTCGACCTCCCCACGTACACGTCGACGCTGGTGGCGCGGCGCTCGGCGCTCGGCGAGGTGGGCGGGTTCGACGAGTCGCTGGGGTGCTTCGAGGACTGGGAGCTGTGTCTGCGCCTCGCCCGCGAACGGGCGTTCGCGTTCGTGGACGAACCCCTCGTCGTGAAGGGGACCGGTCAAGGGAACATCTCCGCCGAGCCGGACCGCCTCGCGAGGGCGTTCGATCGGCTGGATCGCCGCTACGATCTCCCGCGCACCGCGCGGGCCCGGTTCCTCGCCGACGTGGGGATGACCCACTGCGAGGCCGGTCGGATCGACGAGGGGATACCGCACCTGATCCGATCGCTTCGTCTGGATCCGACGCGGGCGAAGGTGGCGATCGCGCTCGCCCTCGCGCTGGCGGCGTCGGTCGCCGGAACCGCGACGCCGTTCACCGGGGGGATGGATCGCGTCTACGGGATCGAGCGGTCGCTCGGTCGGTGGAGGGCGTAGCTCGACCCCGGTTCTCGACCCGCGTCGATCTCCCCACACGACACCGGGATCGACCGTTTCAGGGCTCGATCGCGGCGATCGCTCCTCGATGCTTACACCTGCAGGCAACGGACGTTAACTCATATCGCCCCACGGATGTCCTGGGGAGGTCGGGAACGACCCGTTCGTACTCCCCAGACCAGAGGAGACAACCATGACTGGAACGCTCACCGTTGGAAGTACCGTGTTACAACTAGGCATCCCCGATTTCCTCCAGCAGACGATCTCGCAGCTCGTCGCGTTCATCCCGCGGCTAGTCGGCGCGATCATCATCCTGCTGATCGGGTGGATCATCGGTCGCGTCCTCGCGGCCGTCGTTCGGACGATCGTCGATCACGCGGAACTCGATCGACGCGTGCTCGCCACGCCGCTGGGGCGGGTGATGGGCGGAAACGAACAGGCGGTCTCGCGGTCGTTCGGGAAGATAGCGGCGTACTACATCTACTTCCTGGCGATCCTGGCCGCGGCCGACGCGCTGGCGATCCCGCTCCTGTCCCAGTGGATCCAGCGGGCGGCGGCGTACCTGCCGGCGTTCATCGCCGGGCTGCTGGTGATCATCGTCGGGTTCGTCGTCGCTGACTTCGTCGGCAACGCGATCACCCGGAGCGAGGCTGGGCGACAGTCGCGCTACGCGTCGGTGTTCGCCACCGGCGTGCGGCTGTTCCTGTACTTCACGGTGATCACGATCGGGCTTGACACGATGGGCATCGCGACGCAGTTGCTCTACGTCCTGGCCCGCGCGGTCGCCTACGGCCTGGGCGCGGCGCTCGCCATCGGACTGGGCCTCGCCATCGGTCTCGGCGGTCGAGGCTACGTCAGCGAGAACATCGGCCGATGGGCGGGGAGCGCCAGACAGAAGTCGTCGCAGATGGCCGGCTCCAGTAGCCAGTCGAGCATCTCGGGCAGCGACGACGACTGAATCGAACCGCGGGGACGAATCCGACCTGCGGCCACCGTCGTCGGGGGGCCGTCCCTCGAACGACGGCGCTGTGACTTCTTTTGGACCGTCGACGCACCGTCGACGTGACACGGACCAGCGACTGCGCCGTGGTCAAGACGGCTCGGTCACGGCGGCGACGAACGCACCGTCAGGTAGGGGCAGTCGCGGGCTCGGTCATCCGGAATCGTACGCAGGACGATAACTTCCAGCGCGACGAGCCCCCTCCGACGGACCGAGGTGAGCGGGAGGTCGAGTTAGGAGCTATCCGACTGAACCAGTCGGCGTTACGACTCGTCCGGGGTCGACGGAGTCACAAAAGAGGTGCGTGTTCGGCCGGAGATCGCGGCTTACCGCTCGGAGTGGAAGACTTTGACCTTGTCGCCGGTGACTTCCTCGATTCGACTGTTGTCGAGGGCGAAGGTGTCGTCGTCCCCCTCGTGATCGCTGCTCATACCGAGCGTCGCCTTGATCTTGTCGGTCATGCTCGGGTGCGGGTCGACGTAGCCGGTGCCGTTCTCCACGTCGACGATCATGCCGATCTTCTCGCCGGACGTATCGACGACCTCCTTGCCCACGTCACCCTCGCCGAGGGTCGCCTCGCCCATCGCGGCGTCGGATTCGCCCATCGTCGACTCGTCTCTGGCGGTCGTCGTCTCGGTCTCGGTCTCGGTCGACTCCGCGTCTGTCACGGCGGTCGTCCCGGACACCGAGTCGGCTACCGCGCCGGAGCGCCCCCCGAGATCCTCGCCTTCGACGATCTCGCTCTCGATGACCTCCACGTCGATCTCCTCCTCGTCGATCTCCTGGATCTCCGCGATCTCGGCGGTCGCGATCCGCCGTCGAGCGACGTCACGCTCGATCGTCTTGCGCTCGGTGAACTCCGTCTCGATGACGTCGTCCTTCAGGAACTCGGCGGCGATGAGTTCGTCGTCGAGCATCTCCAGCACCGACTCGGCGCGGATGAAGTCACCGACCTCCTCGTCGAGGTCCTCTATGTCGACCTCGCCGCTCTCGACGACCGTCTCCTCCTCGATGTCCTCGGTGACGATCTCGCTCTCGACGAGCATCCGTTCGACGATCTCCTCGGTCACGACGAGCGCCTCGTCGATCTCGAAGGCGATGTACGTTCCCTGTTCGACGCCCGCGCCGGTCATCGACTCCAGCCCGAGCGATCCTTCCTCGGCCGTCCGGACCTCCGAGGGGTCGACGCTTCCCGTCTCGTCGTCGACGATCGTGATGCCGACTATCTCCTGGCTGACGATCTCCGTGTCGATCGGCGTCCGCTCCACGATCTCGGTGTCGACGATCTCGGAGTGGACCGTCGCTCGCGCCGAGATCGTCTCCGTTCGTTCGATGTCTTCGGCCTCATCGAGTTCCTCTTCGGCCGATCTCTGCTCCTCGTCGGGTGTAGAACGATCGTCTGGCATGGGTCCTCGTTGCATAAGTGGGCAGTCATCCGTTTATCCGCACACCCTGCATTTGCGGGAATACCTCGGATTTCAACGAGGGGATTCTGTCGAACCGACCGCTCGATGGAGGCGACGCCCGAGTCGAGCGGCGGAGTACGCAAGCAGAGTGCACACTTGCTCGGCAGTGATACCCAACGCCACGCTGACACGTCGGTAGCCGGGTGCCGTACCGACGGATACGGCGACCGCACCGACCCACCACTATGATCGGTATCACGACGTACTTCGACGCCGGTAACGACCTTCGACAGCCCCAGCAGCGTCGCGCGCGCGCCGAGGGGGAGCGATGAGCGCGGGAGCCGAGACGGGCGTCTGGTTCGTCGGGGCGCGGGGAAACATCGCGACGACCGCGATGCTGGGCGCGCGCGCCGTCGCCCGCGGACTGACCTCGACGACCGGGCTGGTGACCGAACGCGAGCCGTGTTCGCGGCTCACCCTCGTCGACGTCGACTCGCTCGCGTTCGGCGGGCACGACGTTCGGTCCGGGAGCGTCCCGGACGCCGCCAGGCGGCTCGCCGAGCGGAGCGGCATCGCCGATCGGGACGTGATCGAGGCCGTCGAGGACGACCTCGCCGCCGTGGACGACGACGTCCGACGCGGGACGACGCTCAACTGCGGTGCCGTCTCGGACCTCGCCGACCAGCGGCCGCTCGAGGCGGACCGGACGGTGGAGGAGGTAGTCGAGCGGCTTCGCGAGGATCTGCGCGGCTTCCGGCACCATCACGGCCTCGAACGGGTCGTCGTCGTCAACGTCGCCTCGTCGGAGCCGATGCCGTCCGACCCGGAGCGGTACGACACGCTCTCGGCGTTCGAACGGGCCGTGGCGGCGGACGACCGCGACCTCCCCGCCAGCACCCTCTACGCGTACGCGGCGCTCGTGGAGGGCTGTCCCTACGCCAACTTCACCCCGGGGATCGGGAGCGCCGTCGGCGGCCTGCGCGAACTCGCCGAGGAGGAGGGCGTCCCCCACATGGGCAACGACGGCAAGACGGGCGAGTCGCTCGTGAAGTCGGCGCTCGCGCCCATGTTCGCCGGGCGCAACCTCCGCGTCCGCTCGTGGGAGGGCCACAACATCCTCGGCAACACCGACGGCCTCGTCCTCGAGGACGAGGAGAACGAGGCGGGAAAGCTCGCGAGCAAGGGCGGCATCCTCGACGGGATCCTCCCAGACATCGACCACAACCGGGTTCGAATCGACTACACGCCGGCGCTCGACGACTGGAAGACCGCGTGGGACGACGTCCGCTTCGAGGGCTTTCTCGACACGCGGATGAAGATGCAGTTCACGTGGGAGGGGTCCGACTCGGCGCTCGCCGCCCCGCTGGTCCTCGACCTCGTCCGCCTCCTCACGCACGCCGACGTCCACGGGGAGGGCGGGGTACAGCCGCACCTCGCGTCGTTCTTCAAAGCACCGCTTACCGTGGACGAGCACGCGCTCACGCGGCAGTTCGACCTCCTGTACGACTACGTCGACCGCCACGCCGCGACCGTCCTCCCCGAGCGTCCCTCCGGCGTGTCGATCGACGACTGACCGACGCCCATGAGTCGCGTCCTCCTCCTCGCCCGCGAACTGCCCCACCCGCCGAACGCCGGCGACCGCATCGTCACCCACGGGTTCGTCCGCGCGCTCGCGGCGCGCGGACACGACGTGCACGTGCTCGCCTACCGCCGCGACGGCGACGAGTCCGACGCGGCCGCGCTGCGCGAGCCCTGCGCGTCGGTGCGGCGCATCCCGTCGGCGGACTCGCCGCTGCCGCCGACCGCCCGGAAACTCGCGAACTACGCGCGGGGGCGCTCCGACGTGATGGCGATGTTCGACTCGCGGGCGTTCCGCGTCGTCGCGGCGCAGCGCGTCCGCGAGGTCGACCCGGACGTCGTCCTCGCCCAGCACCCCTACATCGGCCAGGTCGTCCGCGACGAGCGGGTGGCGCGCGCGATCGACGAGACCGGCGCGCGGGTCGTCACGAACGCGCACGTCGTCGAGTACGCCGCCCACCGGCGCTTCCGCGAGTGCACCGACGACCCGTCGACGCGCGCGGAACTCGCGCTCGAGATACCGCTCCTCCGGCGGAGCGAGCTGGCCGTCTACGAGGCGTCCGATCGGACGCTCGTGCTCGGGGAGCGGGACCGCGAGCGACTCGACGCACTCGACGCACTCGACGTGCGCGTCCAGCGCGTCGCGCTCGACGCGGACGCCTACCGACCGGCCGACCCCGCCGCTGCGGTCCCCGACCGCCTGCTCTTCTTCGGGTCCTACAACTGGTTCCCGAACCGGGACGGGATCGCGTGGTTCGTCGAGGAGATCCTCCCGACCGTCAGGCGGGCGCGGCCGGACGTCGAACTGCTCGTCGCCGGACGCGGCGCTCCGGAGTCGATCCGGAACCTCGGCGACCGCCCGAACGTCCGGTTCGTCGGCGAAGTGGAGGACCTCGCGCCGCTGGTGCGGAGCGCGAGCGCCGTGGTCGCGCCGCTCCGCGTCGGCGGCGGCGTCCGCATCAAGGTGCTCGAGTCGATGGCCTGGGGGGTCCCCGTCGTCACCACCCCGAGCGGCTTCGAGGGGGTCGAGGCGACGCCCGGCGAGGACCTGCTCGTCCCCGATTCGGCGGAAGGGTTCGCGGACGCGACGGTCCGCCTGCTCGAGGACGGCCGCCTCCGCGAACGGATCGCCCGCAACGCCCGCGGGACGATCCGCAAGCGCTACTCGACCGACGCCGTCGCCGACCGACTGGAGGAGAACCTGGGGCTCCGGTAGCCCGGTATCCCGGTACCGTGGGGAGAACTCGTCGAGCGCCGGCCGCGGCGCGCTACCGTTCGCGCTCGGTCGCCGCCTCGCGCACCCGTTCGACGAGCGCGAGCGTCCACCGGCTCTCCTCGATGCCGCGGGGCGGAGCCTCCCCGGCTTCGAGGGCGCGAGCCGTCCGGTCGAACAGGTAGTAGTGACCGTCGGGGCTCTCCGAGAGGTGAACGTCGAGGTCCTCCTCGACGCGCTCGCGGGTGTACTTGCGGACGTTCCGCGCGCCGGCCTCGACGGCGTCGCGCGCGCACTCGACGTTCCGTCGGAACCGTTCGTTCCAGAAGTGGTAGGGACCGGCCTCGGCGTCGCGGGCGTCGATCGTCATCGAGGGGAAGTCGACCGCGATCGAGCCGTCCGCGCCGAGGACGCGGACCGAGGTGCCGCGCGAGGAACCGGCGAGGAACGTGACCGAGCAGAGTTCGTCGTTCCGCCCGACGTACTGCAACTGGACGCCGTCGTACGCGATCCCGTGGTCGTACTCGTCGGTCGAGCGGGTCAGCACGTCGACCGCCGACTCGTCGCGCGGCGGGCCGCCGAGCGCGAGGGTGAGGTAGAGCGGGTGGGGCATCCCCTCCTCGAGCGAGCCGCCGGGGAGGTCGAGCACCCAGGAACCGCGATAGGTCTCGTCCGGTCGTCCCTCGCCCGTGACGGTGGTCTGGACCGCGCGGACGGGGCCGATCTCGCCGTCGGCCACGCGGCGGCGGACCTCGCGCATCACGGGGTAGTAGAGCCAGTTGTGGACGACCGAGACGGGGACGCCGCACGCCTCCGCGAGGTCGGCGAGTTCCTCGAGTTCCGCGCGGGAGGTCGTCGCGGGCTTCTGCACCGTCGCCGGGACGCCGCGCTCGACCGCCAGCCGCGCGAGGTCGAAGTGCGTCTGCACCGGCGTGGCGACGTGGACCCAGTCCAGCGATTCCTCCTCGAGCATCGAACCGGCGTCGTCGTAGGCGCGCGCGCCGTACTCCGACGCCGCCTCCCTCGCCCGCTCGACGTCGGTGTCGCAGATCGCGACGAGCGTCGTTCGCGGGTTGCGCGAGAGCGCGGGGAAGTGGTTGTTCTCGGCGACGATGCCCGCGCCGACGACTCCGGTTCGGAGGGTCATGTCGACGGAGGTACCGCGGCCCGTCGCAAAAGAGTTCGGCGCGCGAACCGAAGGTCGGCGGGAACCGCTACGTCGGCCGGAAGACCGGCGTCCCGGGGTTGCCCGCGTCGGCGTATCCGAGCGAGCGGAGCGCGTAGACGAGGTCGACGAACGCGTGATCCGGAGCGGCGGTGAGCGGCCGTCCGTCCTCGGTGTAATCGGCGGTCCACTCGACGAGGGCGTCCAGCGGGACGGCACCCTCCACGTCGGAGAGGAGGCGGGCGACGACCTCCAGCGCGGGCGGCGACGCGGCCTCGTGGGCGCGGCGCTTGCGCTCGACGCGGCGGCGGAGGTCGTCGTAGGTCCGGTCGCCGACCGCCGCGGGACTCCGCTCGCGGGCGACGTACTCCACCAGCCGTCGGTTGGCCGCGACCGCCTCCTCCCACCCCTCGACCGCCGTGACCGCGAGGTCGGCGAGGCCGTCGAGGGGGGCGACGAGCGGATGGTCGTCCGGGACGCACTCGTCGATCCACGGCTCGTCGCGCAGCAGGAGCACCTGTCCGCTCGCCGCCTGCTCGAAGGGCGTGCGCGCCATCGTCTCGTACTCGCTGGCGCAGACGGCGAGGTCACCCTCGCGCAGCGCCCGCTCGTAGGTCGCGCGGTCGGCGTTCGGGTACGCCGTGACCCACTCGGGGGCGCTGGCGGCCGGGGGGATCGCCTCCATGCTCGTCAGCACCGTCTCGACGCCGTACCGCTCGTGGAGGCGGCCGCCGACCGCGAGCAGCCGATCGACGTTCTTCTTCGACCACATCGACCCCGCGAGGTGGAGAGTGCGCGGCTCGCTCGCGTACGTCTCCTCGAACGCGTCGACGTCGATGGGGCTACCGATCGACAGGGCGTCCGCGTCCGCGCGGTCGACGACCTCGGGGCGGAGGAACTCGCGGGCGTGCTCCCGGAACTGCCGCCGGTCGACGTCGGCGGTGAACCACCGACCGTCGGCGAAGGCCACCGCGCAGCACTCCATGTGCATCTGGAAGTCGTTGCGGTACGAGCAGTACCGGTACTTGAAGGGGACCTGCAGGTCGTGGACGTTGGCGATCACGTCGAAGGGGCGGACCGACGCGGCCCAGTGGTCGACGCGTTCGAGCAGCCACTTGTAGAGGAGGAAGCGACCGCTCCTGAGCTGGTCGACGACCGCGTCGAGGTAGGCGTCGACCTCGAAGATCCCTTCCCGCACGGCCTCCAGCTGCGCCGTGGTGTAGCCGGTGTCCGTGAGCAGGTCGCGGTCCGGGCCCCGCCCCAGCGGCTCGGCCTCGAGGAGCGTCACGCGCTCCCGGTCGGCGAGCACGTCCGCCCGCTCGTAGGCGGCGTCGGCCCGCGGCGGGAGCAGCCAGTAGACGTGGAGCGACGGGTCGCGATCGAGCCACCGGCCGACCCACGCGACGGCGTCCCGGAGCGTCCCGCAGGCGGTGGCGTCGCGCGGGCGATACACCTCCGGGACGACGAGCACGCGCATCGGTCAGTCGCCCGTCGAGGGATCCCGAACCGGGCGAGGGGCGGGGGTGGACGCGCGTTCGTCGCCGGAGACGACCGCGTCGTCGACCGCCCTTCGGACGGCTTCCTTGAACCGCTCGCGGCCGAACCGCCGCTCGATCTCCTCGGGACCGACCCGGAGGTCGCGCTGCAGGTCCGGATCCGAGAGGACGCGGTCGATCGTCTCGATCGCATCGTCGACGGAGTCGTACAGCAGCCGCTCGTCGTCGCGGACGACGACGTGCTGTCCGCCGTCGGAGGGGACGAAGGGGAGCGTCCCCCCTGCGGCGAGTTCGGCGACGGCCATCCCGAAGTGCTCGTAGCGCTTGCCGTGGATGCCGAACCGGTGCGTGCAGACGCGCTCGACCAGCTCCTCGCGGGGGATCTCGCCCTCGAGTTCCACGTACTCGCGGTCGTCGGCCAGCGCCGCCACCTCCTCGCGGTACTCCTCGTCGACCGTCGGGCCGATGACGTGCAGGTCGACGTCGTGGCCGCGATCGCGCAGGCCGTCGACGATCTCGATCATCTCGACGACCCGCTTGCTCCGCTCGATGCGGCCGATCGTCACGAAGCCGCGTTCGCGCGCCTCCCACGGGCGCGGGTCGAAGTCGGACGTGTCGATCGGCGGGTAGAGCACGTCCGGGCGCGTCCCGTAGGCGTCCTCCACGACGTCGGCCGTCCACGGCGAGTTGGCGAACAGCGTGTTCGAGTGGATGTCCTGCCGGGTGACGCCGGCGATCCACGTACAGAGGCGCTCGTAGGGCGAGTCGTCCTCGACTGTCGGGTGGAAGATGTGCTCGCGGTCGTCGAGGCTCACCGTCCAGTCGAAGGGGAAGTGAACGTACTGGATCGAGTCCGCCTCCAGTCCGAGTTCGTTGATGGTGCTGACGAGCAGGTCGAACTCGTCCGCGTGGCGGCGGGCGTACCGTCCCAGGAGCGCGTTCTGGAGGACGTAGTACTTCAGCCCGAACCACTCGTTGATCATCGGAGCGAGCCACCCCGCCTGACGGACCGTCACGTCGTCGACGGCCGTGTTGAAGTAGTCGTTCAGTTCGTCGAAGTCGGGATCGGTCAGCGTCAGCAGCGTCACGTCGTAGTCGTCCTGTAGCGCCTCGAGGACGCTCATCGCGACCGCCTCGCCGCCGCCCTTCGCCATCAGGTCCATGTGGACCACGCCGATGTGTCTCATGCTGTCGGCCGTTGGGAGGCGGTACCGCTAACGGTCCTGCTTGTGTTTGCCAGGTACCGTCCCGCCGACCCCGTCGCCGTCGTGCATCACCGTCGCCCCTACCGCCGGACGACGCTCCGATGACGGACGGCGGCCCCGACCGATCGGACGGCGACGGAGGCGACCTCCGTCACCGACTCTCGCTCGTCTGCTCCTCGCCCGTCTGCTCCTCGCCCGTCTGCTCCTCGCCCGGTCCCTCCTCCGACCCGGTTCCGAACTCCGTCTCCGCCTCCGGTCGCTCCTCCGGCGTGGCCGCCCCCGCGGAGGACTCCTCCATCCCCTCCTCGTCGCGGGCGATCGCCTTCGCCGAGACGTAGGTCAGCAGCGCCAGAAGCAGGAGCGGGAAGATAGTGAGGAAGTGGCTCATGAGGTACATGAAGAGGTTAGGCGGCCACGGCGTGTACACGGCGAACAGGACGACGAAGAACAGCAGGATGGCGATGGGGATCAGGTTGACCGAGACGTCGAGCAGTTGCTCCTTGTCGAGGTCCGCGTCGATGGGGACGAGTCGGCTCATCGTTCGACAGTGGCGACACGCGACCGATAGGGCTTCTGCCGGCAGTGTCAGGTCCCGGTCTGCCCCCCTCGAGCGACGGTCCCGCGTATCGGCCCGCGGCGTCGGCCTGAGGGCGCGCACGCACGGCGGACGTCGCCCGTAAAAGGTGGCGTACTTGCGATGCGTCGCCCTCTGGTGACTCGGGTCGGCGACCGACCGCGACGCCGTCGCACCGCCGAGCGCCGGATCGGACGCGGTCACCGATCGGCCGGCGGCCTACCCGACGAGCGACTCGTACTCCGCTTCGAGCGCGGCCACGGTTCGCTCCCACGTGAACCGCTCTTCGGTGCGCCGGCGGCAGGCGCGCCCGGCGTCGGCGCGCACGTCGGGCGGGAGCGCGGCCCACTCGACCATCGCCGTCGCGAGGCCGTCGACGGTCGGCGCGGGGACGAGGAGGTCGGCGGGGACGGCCGACTCGTTCGAGTAGTCGGCCAGGATCTCGACGGTCCCGCCGACCGCGGTCCCGACCGCGGGGGTCCCGCTCGCGAGCGCCTCCAGAGTGGCGAGGCCGAACCCCTCGAGCCGGCGCGTCGGGAGGACGAACACGTCGGCGCTCGCGTAGACCGCGGGGAGGTCCGCGTCGGGGACGTAGCCGAGGAACGTCGTGGCGTCCCCGACGCCGAGGCGCGCCGCCGACCGCTCGAGTTCCTCGCGGAGGGGACCGTCGCCAGCGACGTACAGCGAGGCGTCCGGGTGCCGGTCGCGGACCCGCGCGAAGGCCTCGAGCAGCAGGTCGTGGCCCATCCGCGGCGAGAGCCGCCGGACGGTGAGAAAGGAGACGCCGTCGCCGTCGCCGTCCATCGCCTCGAACGACCCGGCGTCCGGCGAGTAGCGGTCGGTGTCGACGCCCCCCGGGACGACGGTCGGCGACGCGTCCGCGCCGTACACCCGCCGGAGTTCGTCGGCCATGAAGTCGCTGAGCGTGACGACGCCGTCGCAGGCGGCGAGCACGCGCGCCTCGACCGCCCGCCGGATGCGGGCGTTGAGTCGCCGTCGACACGGCGCGAGCGCCGACTCGTGATCCGCCCGGATGCGGTACTCGGTCGGCCAGGGGCTGTGGAACGTACACGTCCGGGGGACGCCCCCGTCGGTGACGAGGTGGGCGAGGAGCGACGTCACCGGCCCCTGGAAGCTCAGGAGGTCGACCTCGGCGCTCCCCGGCCCCCTCGACGCGCCGAGGGCGTCGACGGCGTCCGCGACGGACGCGAGCGCGTCGGGAAGCCGAGCGGCGATCGAGGGGGCCGTCTCGCCCGCGATCGTCACGTCGTACCGGTACACGTCGATCCCCTCGATGCGATCCCGGCGGGGGACGTCGCCCCGGCGGCGCGTGAGGACCGAGACGCGGTGTCCGCGGTCGACGAGTCGCCGGGCCGTCTCGTAGACGTACCGTCCCGTCCCGCCGGAGCCGGGGTCCGGATACAGGTCGTGAGCCGTGATGAGGACGTGCATGGTGTGCGTGATCGCAACCGCGCTGGGTTCGCCTGCGCGACGCACCTTCCGAGGGAACGGACAAAAGCGCACGGCCGGCGGACGCGCGGCGACGGAGCGGCGAGACGGCGGCGGAGCGGCGGGACGGTGGCGAGACGGCGGCGGGGGCGACGAGCGCACGTCGGCGAGGCGACGACCTCGGTCCCCCGACGCCGTGCCGTTACATCGATATCGACGTAACGATCCGGGTGACCGACGGGAACGCGGCGGATACCCTCACGGCGGGGCGACCGTCACGGGCGTCGGGTACACTCCTTCGGTTTAAGCCCGAGAGGTGCCACGATGCAGACATGGAGATACCGAGCCTGACCACCGTCAGCGGAATGTACACGTACTACCTCGCGCTCATCGTCCTCCTGGCGTTCGTCTTCGGCGTCTACATCCTCGCGGGGTACTTCGGCCTCGTTCCGGGACCGTCGCGGGTCTTCCCGTAGGCCACGCGATCACTCCAGGTAGTCGTACCCCCACGACCGGAGGGTCGCGGCGACCTCCTCGGGGTGGTCCATCGCGACGAGGTAGGCGGCCTCCCGGAGGTCGAGCTTCGAGACCTCCTTCCCGAGGAGGCGCTCGACCTCGGACCGGAGTTCCCGCTCGCCGCGCGCCGTGTCGTCCCGGAGGAAGAACTGGTGGACGTTGTCGCGGTCGCTCTTCACGGAACTCCGGCGGAGGACCCACGGGATGTCGAGTTCCGCCACGGTGGGCGATCCGTCGGTCCCCGGCGATGCCGCCGGTGCCGTCTCCGATTCGGGCCGGTCGTCCGAAGACGGTATCGTCGTGGACGGTTTATCGACGGGCGACGCGGTCGACGGTTCGCTCGACTCGTCCGGTTCCGCCCCCTCCCTCCCGTCCGCCCCTTCGGCGTTCGGCCGTTCGGCGTCCGCGTCGTCCGCGAACGGGTCGTCACCCGCGCCGGGCTTCATGCGTCGACCTCGGCGCGCGGCTGCTCGGGGGCGTTCAGCCCGACCTGCGCGACCAGGTGCTCGGCGAGCGTCTCGAACTGCGAGAGCGTCTCGAGTTCGTAGTCGCGCTTGCGCTTACGGTGTCGCTCGACGTAGGTGAACGCCGAGCACTGCCGTCGCCAGCAGCCCTCCATGAGCGACGTGCGGTCGCGGACGACGACCGGCACGTCGAAGCCGAGCTCCTCGAGTTCCGCGAGGTAGGACTCCTGATCGGAGGTCCCCTTCACCCCGTTCGGGATCGCCGCGAGCACGCCGATGTTGATCCCGAGTTCCGCCTCGAGACCGTCGACGAGGTCCTGCAACCCGGCGACCGACTGTTCGCCCTTCCCGGAGAGTTCGAGCGGGATGACCAGGTTTCGCGTCGCGAAGAGCGCGTTGTAGAGGTGCGGGCCGGCCGTCGCGGGCGGGTCGACGACGAGCACGTCGTACCGCGACGGCACGTCCGCCTCCCGGATCACGCGGAGGAGCTGCTCGTGCATCGGGTAGACGTAGTCGGGGTCGGGGTGGGTGTCCTCCTCGAGGTCGGCCGTCTTCATGAGCAGTTCCGTGAGCCGCTCGAGCATGTTGTGCGAGGGCACCACGTCCACGCCGTGTTCGGTTTCGCGGACGAGGTCCGCGAACGGACCCTGCGGCCGCCCGATCATGTGTCGGACGAGGTTGTCGGCACCGCCGGTCGCCCGCTCGTCGTCGACGTCGAGGAGGTAGCTGAGGCTCCCGTCCTGCGGGTCCATGTCCACGACGAGCACGTCGTACCCCGCCCGCGCGTGGGCGACCGCGCAGTTCGCCGAGATGGTCGTCTTCCCGACGCCGCCCGCCTCGGAGTAGGTCGTGTACGTGAGCATCTACCCGACGTCATCGACCGTACGATAATAAAGACTAGTCAGACGAGTCTGTCTAAATAAGTCGTAGCACTGAACATCGACACTATCTGGTGGCACTGAATATTAATACTAAATAGTGTTACTGAATAGTTATACTATCTCGTTAACCACCCGACGACGCCAGGGCGTTCCGAGCGCGCGTCGGGGCGTTGGCGAGCGCGTCCCGCGAGGCGTCGCCGGCGATCGAGCGTCCGGTGCGTTCCGGCGAGTCGGACGCGACGGTCCGTCGGTCCGAAGTCACTCGCGCAGCGAGACCGACCCGTTCGGGCCGACGAACCGGGGGTTGAACTGGGAGAGTGGATGCGGCTCGAACCCCTTCACGCGGTCCTTGACGCCGAAACTGTTCGCCAGGGTGTACGCCGGGAGGTGGACGCGGTCCTCGAGCAGGGTCGTGATCGCGTCCTCGTACGACCGCGCGCGCTCGCGTCGGTCGTCGGTCTTTCGCGCGGCGTCGATCCGCCGCATCACCCGCTCGTTGCTGTAGTACGTCCCGTTCGTGAGCCCCTCCATGTCGCGGTGAAAGAGCGGGTAGAGGAACGTATCCGGGTCGGGATAGCCCGGCCACGAGCCGACGTACATCGCGTAGTCGTCGGCGTTGCCGGACAGCACCTTCTCGCGGAATGTCCTCCAGGGGTAGGTCTTCACGCGCGCCTTCCGGAACCCGAGTTCGCGGAGCCCGTGGACGATCGTCTCGGCGAGTTTCTCGCGCATCTTGTCGCCCGAACTCTTCGTCGCCGGCACGGCGACGTTGGGACTCCAGGAGCCGACGCCCGCCTCCTCGAGCAGGACGCGCGCCTTCTCGTGGTTCTTCCGGTGGGGGATCGCCCGCCACTCCTCGAGCGGCATGTCCCACGCCCGGGCGAGTTGCCGGGGGAGCGGGCTGTACTGCCGACGACCGGCCCGCCCGACGACGTGCTTCGCGAACTCGTCCATCGAGAACAGGTAGTCCACGGCCTCCCGGACCTTCGGCCGCGACGTCGGTTCGTCGCTGCAGTTGAACGCGACGAAGTGGGAGTGGTAGCTGTCCGTCGAGACGACCCGCGTGTTCGGCATCCCCTCCGTCACCCGCCAGAGCTTCGGGTGGACGCGCTCGACGATATCGTTCTGGTTCGTCCGCAGGCTCATCGACCGCGCGAGACCGGCGTGGTTCGGGACCACCTTCACCGTCTCGATCGCGGGTTGCACCGGCCCCCAGTAGTCCTCCCACGCCGAGAACACGACGTACTTCCCCGGCTTGAAGATCTCCGGCCGGTACGGTCCGGACCCGACGGGGTCCTCCGTGCCGAAGGTCTCGGGGCTCCCCCGGCGCACCGACTTCGGAACGACGCCCCGCGTCAGCACGCGCTCGAACGCCGGGTACGGGTACTTCAGGGTGAACTCGACGGTCCGCTCGTCGGGCGTCGCGATCCCCTCGATCATCGACACCTGCCAGACGTTCGGCGAGCGGACCGCCTCGTAGGTCGCCGGTTCGAAGGAGTACCTGACGTCCTCGGCGGTCACGCGGCTGCCGTCCTGGAACGTCGCCCCCTCGACCAGTTCGACCGTGTACGTCTTCCCGTCGTCGCCGACCGCGGGCTTCGACGCCGCGAGGACGGGCACGAGGTTTAGGTCGTAGTCGTACGTGTACAGCCCCTCGAACACCATCGACGCCGCCCCGGCCGACCAGGGGTCGTCGACGACGATCGGGTCCAGTTCGAGCGGCGCGAGGACCTGCGCGTACCGCATGGTCGTCCCCGAGTCGGTGCCCCCGAGGACGCTCGTACAGCCCGCGAGGGTCGCGGTTCCGGCGACGCCGCCGAGCGTTCGCAGGGCGTCGCGTCGACTGATCTCCGTGGGAGGTAGTCGTTCGTTCGTCACGAATCGTCACCCCGCAGGTCGGGGATCGCGTCCTTGATCGGCTCGCCCTTGAAGTACACCAGTTCCATACCGACGACGAAGACGCTGATGAGGATCACCAGGTAAAGCGTCCCCGGATTGCGGATGTAGAGATCGTACAGCAGGAGCGGGAAGAACAGCGCGGACCCCAGCACGCCGATCACGGGGATCGGCACGACGAGGTCGTCGATCTCCGAGCGCTCCCTGAACGCGAGGTAGCTCATCCCGCCGAAGACGGCGATGAACGCCAGCGACGAGAACGACGTGATGCTCGACAGGCTCCCGTAGACCGCGAAGGCGGCGGAGAGCGCCCCGAGGACGACCACGAGCGTCGACGGGATCCCCCCGTCGGTGCCCGTGTTGAACCGGTCGGGGAGGAGGCCGCGGTTGATGAGGTCGCGGGAGAACTGCGCGCCGCTGAACAGCGTCGCGTTCACGGCGCTCGCGGTCGAGAACAGCGCCGACAGCCCGATGATGAACGCGCCGATCCGACCCATAAACGGGAGCGCCGCGTACAGCAGCGACACCTCCGGCGAGACGGCGATGACCGACAGTTCGAGGACGCTGACGGTCGTGAACGCGACCAGGATGTACAGCACCGTGGCCGCCGGGATCGAGACGTAGATGGCCTTCCGGATGGTCTCGACCGGGTCCTCGAACTGGGACTGGTCGTACATCAGCAGCTGCCACCCCTGAAAGGCGACGAACGACATGGCGGCCGCCATCAGGGGGCTCACGCCGGTGACCTCGGAGAACCCGAACGTCAACATCTCGCCCGAGAACGCGTACCAGACCCCCCACACGCCGAAGATCCCGATGACCGCGACCTTGAAGAACGTGAGGACGTCCTCGGCCTTGCCGGTCTCGGAGACGCCGACGAGGTTGAGGCCGACGAACGCCGCGATGAGGAGCACCGAGACGGTGTTCGGGACGGGGATCCCCATGAAGTGCAGGCGGCCGATCAGCTCCGAGAAGAACGAGGCGAACGCGTAGGCGTACAGCGCCATCGACCCGATGTAGCCGAACAGCAGCGTCCAGCCGGTCATGCCCGCGATCGTCGACTGGTCCACGATGTCCTCCAGGTACGTCGGCGCGCCGCCCCGGTGCTCGGTCAGCTCGTTCAACTTGACGTAGCTGTAGCCGGCGCACATCGCGACCGATCCGGCGACGAGAAACGCCACCCAGGCGGCCTTCCCGGCGATGGCGACCACGATACCGAAGGCGGAGTAGATGCCGCCCCCGATCATCCCGCCGAGGGCCATCGCGATCGCCTCCTTCAGCTTCAACTCACCCATGTCTCACCATTGCGTCCGTGTACGCGAGGGATCGTGAGGGGGCTGTGGCAGGGATATTCAAGTCGTTTTTACCGACTGTACTCGTTATTACGATGGCGTTCTGTCCCGAAGGTAGAACGGAACAGCGACGGTCGCGCGTCCGGGTTCCGTCGGGCGTCTGGAGGCCACCGAGCGGTTCGACGCGGCGAACGACGACGGCCGCCAGCGCCGCGGGGCAGAGGGTATATCCGATTCGGCGGGGTGAGTACGGGCATGAGTACGATCGCCGAAGTTCGGCTGCCGTCGGAGGAGTTCGCGCTCGCCCGGACGCTGCGGTCGGTCCCGGACGTGGAGTTCGAGACCGTCCGGCTGGTCGCCCACGACGCCGACCGGGTGCTCCCCCTCCTCTGGGCGCAGACGACCGACTTCGACGACCTGGAGGAGGCGCTGAGCGTCGATCCCTCCGTCGACAACGTCCAGTTGCTCGCCGACCTCGCGGAGGAGCGACTCTACCGGATGGACTGGGTGGCGAACATCAGGGCGGTCATCCACGCGCTGGTGGAGCAGGACGGGACCGTGTTGAGCGCGTCGGGACGAGCCGACGGCTGGCACCTGCGGATCCTGTTCCCCCAGCGCGAGGCCCTGTCCGCGACGTACGACTACTGCACGGCGGAGGGGCTCACCTTCGATGTCGAGGCGGTATCCGACCTGAACGAGGGGCGGGGGAGCCAGTTCGGACTCACCGAGCGCCAGCACCGGGCGCTCCTGACCGCCTACACCCACGGGTACTACGACATCCCGCAGAACAGCACGCTGGAGGACCTGGCGGACGCCCTGGGGATCAGTTCGCAGGCGGTCTCACAGCGACTGCACCGCGGGTACAGGAACCTCGTCGAGAACGCGCTCGTCATCGGGCACGCGACGGACGTCGAGCCCGGGAGGTCGGACGCCAACGCCGCCGAACGGGACGGCGAAGGGGCGTCGTAGCGGCCGTCAGATCTCCACCGTCCGCTCCGGCGACGCGGTCGCACCCGTCCGTCGGTCGGACGCGTGCGGGCGAGAGCCGGGGCGGACGGCGAGTGGGCGCGAGGAACGAAACCGGAGGGAGAAGGAGAGGAGAGACGGGAGAGACATCGGCCGGGTCAGCGACTGCCCTCGGCTTCGGGCTGGTCGCCGATGCGGAGCGAGTGTCGGATGAGCGCCCGATTGCCGCGGCGCAACCGCTCTGAGAGCGCCTGGTGGGAGAGACCGATCTCCTCGGCGAGGTCGTTCAGCTCGACCCGCTTCGGGACGTCGTAGTAACCGCGCTCGCAGGCCAGGGTGAGCGCCCGGTACTGCTCGTCGGTGAGACCGTAGAGCGTCGCGGGTTCCCCGCCCATGTCCTGGATCGACCGCACCTCGAACGAGAGATCGTTCTCCTGACAGAAATCGTTCGTCTTCGAGAGCGACTCGCGGGTCGGATACATGATCCTGAACTCCCAGCACTGACCGGCGCTCCGCGCGTCCATGACCGTCGCCCGCGAGTTCGTGACCATGTGGATCACGAGTTGCACCTGGTCGACCCAGTCCATCTGATAGAGGCTCTCGCTGTCGAAGTCGGCCAGCAGCGCCAGGTTGTCGACGCTCGGGTCCTCCTCGATGGCTTCCCGCATCGTCTCGTGGTCCGCCCCCCGGGCCCACATGAGCGGCATCACGATGTCCTCGCCGGTCTCGACGATCTGTTCGGTCTCGAACTCGACCTCGGGAAGCGCCGAGAGCGTGCTGTAGAGGGCGAACTCCTCCGCCGGTATCGACGCGCTGACGATTGTCGCCATGGGTAGTGGGTGGACCCACTGGCTCAGCGCGTATAACGCTCACGCGTTCCCCCTCGACGATCGGCGCGCCTCGACGGCGGCGACGGCGAGGCGAGCGGTCACCGTCCGCTCCCGCCGGCGTCGTTCCCGCCGCCGTCGTTCCCGCCGCCGTCGTTCCCGCCGTCGTCGCCCCCGTCGGACCCGTCGTCGCGGCCGGCGACGAACGGGCCGACGAACAGCGTGGACTGAGAGAGCGTCGCGAGGCGGGCGGCGTAGGCGATCAGGACGGCGAACGGCGCGAGCGCGACCGTGATCGCCGCGCTGACGAACCACAGACGGTTCTCGACGCCGAGCATCTCGCCCGGGAACACGTCGGGGGCGTAGAGCAGGGTCGCATAGAGGGTGAGCAGCAGCGACGGCGGCCCGACGTACAGGAGCGCCCGCGAGAAGTTGATGAACTCAGAACGGAGGTAGATCGTCTTCAGGTAGGCGCGCGCGGTGGCGAACAGTTCGAGCCGATCGACCATCTCCTCGATCGCCTCCCGTTCGGCGGCCGAGAGGTCGTCGCCGTGTTCCTTCCCGATCCGTCGCGCTCGCCGGATCTTCTCCGACACGTCGAAGCGCATGACCGCGGGGACGACCTCGAACTTCCCGAACCGCGCGCCCTCAAGGTCGCCCGTCACGTCCTCGGCGTCGCTCTCGACGTCGTCCGCGTACTGCCGGAGGTCGCGGCGGACCTCGCCGTCGCGACGGACGCGCTCCGGAAGCGCCGCCGCCTGCTCGGCGACCGCCGCCAGGAGCCCGTGGAGGAATCGCCCGGGCGACGACGACGCGACGGCCGAGTCGATGACGTGCTCCGCGTGCCTCCGGAGCGACATGGTGTCCTCGATCTGATCGCGCTGGGAACTCACGGGACCGAGTTCCGGCGAGAGGACGAGCTGGTTGATCGAGAGAACGATCGTCACGAGCGAGACGATCGCCTTGAGCAACTCGACGAGCACCGACGACGGCGAGACGCCGTCGACCAGGAAGTCGCGAACCGACGCGGGACCCAGCGCACCGACGAGCACGGTGAGCGCGAAGACCGCGGCCGTCAGGACGCCCGAGACGACCCACCGGTTCGCGGTGAGCAGGACCCACTGCTTCGCCCGCACTACCCACCCCTGGACCGGCCCGTAGTCGGGCGACTTGTACACCGCGTCGCTGATCTCGGGTTCGGACTCTGCGTCCATAGGTCTCGGTCCTCTCGATTCGATCGCTGCGCGATTCGACGCCCGCGGGACGTCCCGCCGCGAGTGGGGAAAACGGCCGCCTCCCCGGTCGATCGACCGACGGACCTCGCCGCCGATCGGACCGTCGCTACCTCGCGTCGGCGTCGACCAGTTCGAACAGGTCGTCGAAGTCCTCCGGAAGCTGGTCGCGGACCTGCTCGAGTTCCCCCGGCGGGACGGCCTCGCTCACCACGTCCAGTATCGCCTGGGCGTGGTATGCGGCGTCCGCCCTGTCGTTCGGGTCGGTCATGTTCTCGCGCTCCCAGACGCGGTCGACGAACTCGTCGTAGTCGAACCGCTGACCCGACTCCGCCTCCAGGAGGTATCGGTCGATCTCCATCGGGAGCGGCCCGGCGAGGTCCTCGGCCTCGCCCGCCTGGAGGCGCTCGCCGAGCGTCGTGAGCGTCGCCCGGATCGCGCGGACGGACTCCCCGGTCCCCGGTAGCTCGAGCCGATTCTGAACCTGTCCGGTGAACTCGTCGAAGTTCATTCGGGATCCCGTCTCCGGGTAAACGGTAGACCTACATAAGGGACACCCCGGCGAGTCCTTGCTCGGCCCGCCATCAGGAGCGCGCCTCGAGCCAGTCACAGACCCGCGGCCACCCCGAGACGTGCGCCTCGGGAGCGACCGACAGCCCCACGTGCCCCGTCGGGAACTCGACGACGTCGGTGTCGTCGCTCGGGACGACGTCGAGAAACGGGAGGCTCGCGTCCAGCGGGACGAACGCGTCGTCCCGCCCGACGATCAGCAGGACGGGCGCGTCGATCTCGTCCGGTCGGACGGGTTCGCCGAACACCGTCAGTTCGCCCTCGATCAGCGCGTTCCGTTCGAGCAGTTCTTCGACGAACCCCCGGTAGGTCGCGCCGGCCAGGTCGGGACCGTCGAACGCCCACTTCGCCCGCCGCGCGTAGTGCTCGACGTACCGCTCGTCCTCGACGTGCTCCCAGAGGTGGAGCGGGTTCGTAACGGCGTACTCGACCGGCTTGCGTAGCGAGAAGGCGGCGTCGAGCAGGGGCGCGGGTACGTTTCCGAATACGTCGACGAGGCGTTCGGGATCGTGCCGCCCCGCGATCTCACCGAAGTCGAACATCCCCCCCTCGGCGTCGAAGTCGAGCGGCGGACCCAGCAACGACAGCGTCCGAACGTCCTCCGGGTGCAGCGCGGCGTACGCGGCGACCAGCGGCGCGCCCGTCGAGTACCCGAGGAGGTGGACCGCGTCGCTCCCCGAGCGATCGCGGGCGGCGTCGACGCAGTTCGCGAGGTAGCGGCCGACGTAGTCGTCGAGGGTCAGCGAGGCGTCCAGTCGCGACGGAAAGCCCCAGTCGATCAGGTAGACCTCGAAGCCGCGTTCGAGGAACCGCCGGACAACGCTCCGCTCGGGTTCCAGATCGAGGATCGCCGGTGTGTTGATGAACGCATAGGCGATCACGATCGGGACGTCGTGCCGCCGCGTCTCGGGCCGGTAGCGACGGAGGGCGAGTTTGTTCTCCTCGTAGACGACGTCGTACGGCGTCGGCTCCACGTCGACTGCCGCCACCCGGCGCGCGCGATCGGGAAGGAGGACCAACCTGACCGCCGGCTCGAGGATGCACTCCCGTACTCGGCGTCTCAGGGGCGACTGAAGGTGCGTCATGGGACAGTCGGGTCGTATCGAGGTCGGTCGGTCGCGCGCTTGAACCTTCCGCGGGGGGCCGGGCGAACCGCGGGGGTCGCGCCCCGACGGCCATTCACACGCCAGCAGTAGACTTACCCGTCGATCGAGGGAACCACCGAGGAACGGTCGGCGCGGACCGCCGACGGTACCCAACCATGACCGAGATCGGCTACACCCTTTCGAGCGAGGAGCACGGCCCGAACGACCTCGTGGAGCACGCGGGGCGGGCGGAGGAGGCGGGGTTCGACTTCCTCTCTATCTCCGATCACTACCACCCGTGGGTCAGCGCGCAGGGGCACTCGCCGTTCGTCTGGGGGACGCTCGGCGGCGTCGCCCACGCGACCGAGGAGGTCGACGTCGGCGTCGGCGTCTCGGCCCCGATCATGCGCATGCACCCGGCGATCTACGCGCAGGCGGCGGCAACGGCCGCCGCGATGTTCGAGGATCGGGAGTTCTTCTTCGGCGTCGGGACCGGCGAGAACCTGAACGAGCACGTCCTCGGCGACCACTGGCCCGAGCACGCGGTCAGGATGGAGATGCTCGAGGAGGCGGTCGAGGTCATCCGGAAGCTCTGGACCGGCGAGCAGGTCAGCCACCGCGGGCCGCACTACACCGTCGAAAACGCGCGGCTGTTCACGCTCCCCGAGGAGCCGCCGAAGATCTGCGTGTCGGCGGTGGGCGAGCGGGCCGCGCGGACGGCCGCCGAGTTCGGCGACGGCTTCTGGGCGGTCGGACCCCAGGAGACCGTCCAGACGTGGGAGGAGGAGGGCGGCGAGGGACCGCGGTTCTGTCAGCTCTCCGCGTGCGTGGCCGAGACCGAGGAGGCGGCCGTCGAGACGGTGCACGAGCGGTGGCCGAACACGGCGTTGCCGGGGGAGCTGAGCCAGATCCTCCCCACGACGGCCCACTTCGAGCAGGCGACGTCGATGGTCACCGAGGAGGACATCGCGGAGGGGAGCACCATCACCGGTCCCGACGTGCAGCCGCACATCGACAGCATCCAGGGGGCGATCGACGCCGGCTACGATCACGTCTACGTCCACCAGGTCGGCGACGACCAGGAGGCCCTCTTCGACCTGTACGAGGAGGAGGTCCTCCCGTCGTTCTCGTAGCGGACCGAGGTAAGGTACCCCCCGTCACTTCGTCGCCAGCGCGCGCACGTCGCCGTCCCGCTCCTCTATCCGGATCTCACCGAAGCCCGCCTCCGAGAGCAGCGGCCGGAGTTCGTCCGTCGACTGGCCCGCGACCGGCGTGAACGCGAGCGCGAGCCGTCCGCCCGGCTTCAGGACGCGGTGTAGTTCCCGGAGGCCCGCCGCCGCGTCGGGCCACGTCTGCATCGAGTTGATGGAGAACGCCCCGTCGAAGGCGGCGTCCGCGAACGGCAGATCGTCGGCGGAGCCGTATCGGAGGTCGACGCGGCCGTCCTCGACGGCCGCCGCGTTCCGCGCGCGCGCCTGCTCGACCATCACCTCGGAGTAGTCGACGCCGGCGACGAACCCCTCGGGGACGGCCGCCGCCGCGAGCCGGACGCCGAGCCCCGGCCCGAATCCCACCTCGACGACGCGATCGGTCGGCCGAAGATCGAGCCCCGAGATGACCCACTCGGTGACTTCACCCTTCCCCCGGGCCAGGATCCGTCCGCCGAGCCGCCCCAGGAGGCCGCGCGGGCGACCGAAGGTCCGCCACAGGAGCCGATCGATCACGCTCACGCTCGCCCCTCCCGGGACCACGACTGACGCCCCGAACTCGACCCCTCCGCCGGCGTGCGGCGGCGTTCCGCGCGGAACGCGCCGTACCGGTACCCCGCGTACCACACCGGGACGCCGAACGCGAGGAACGCGACGAGGGTGATCCGCACGGCGTACCATGGTGCCGGACTCGCGAGGAACGCGGCGACGAACAGGCCGTAGACGAGGGCCAGCACGAGCGCCGTCCCCCGAGCGTCGAATCGCATGGGATGGGGATGGGCGGGACGGCGCATGAGATCACTGCCGGAGGACTCCGGCTCATTTATATTGCCAGGTGTCCTCCCCTCGCCTCAGCTGACCGGGCCTCGAGAGGGACGATGACAGACGAACCGAACCACGGGCGCGGACGGGCCGAGGGTCGCGGCGGGGACAGCCAGCCGCGCGACGCGACGAGGTACGCGACCGTCGCGCTCGACCTGGAGCGGACGGGGCTCCCCCCGGAAACGGGGACCGAACTTCCGGCGGGGGTTCGACGCGACCGGATCGACCGCTTCAACGTGGTCGACGACGAGACGATCGTGATGCTCTCGCACCTCCGGGGTGACCTCGACCGGGCGAGGCGGGCGCTCGCGGACGCGCCGAACGTGATCGCCTGGGACGTCGTCGGGCTGGAGACGGGGTACGCGTACGTCCACTGCGAACTGGGAGAGCCCGTCGGGAGCCTCCTCTCGGCGCTGTCGGCGTCGGAGGTCGTCCTCGACGTGCCGATCGAGTTCGCGGCCGACGGCCGGGTCCACGCGACGCTCGTCGGCGACGCCGAGTCGCTGGAGCGCGCACTGGACGCCGTCGCCGACGTCGTCGACGTGCGCCTCCTCGAGACGGGCGAGTACCGCCCCGGGGCACGGGAACTCGCCTCACTGCTGACCGACCGCCAGTACCGGGTGCTCTCGATCGCCGTCGATCGGGGGTACTACGAGGTTCCGCGGCGCGCCACGCTCGCCGAGGTGGCCGAGGCGGCCGGACTGAGCCAGTCGACGGTCGGCGAGCACCTCCAGAAGGCGGAAGCGCGGGTTCTGTCGCGAATCGTCCGGTGAGCGTCCCGATCGCTTCCGACTCCTGCTCTCCGACGACCTCGCGGCGGGTACCCCGCTCGCCGACGAGCGCGGCCACCGGGCGATCGGCGTCGTCTACCACCCGAACCGCGAGGCGGCGAACTACGTGCCGACCGTGCTCCCGGAGCGGTACGACGCGTTCGTCCACGCCGACGAGACGCGCGCTCCACCCGCTTCGCCTCCACGCGACGCGCGAGACGGTACCCGAACTCTACCCGACGGGGCTCTGATCGTCTCCCCCGTCTCCCGCCGGACAGTCTCTCGAGCCGTTCGATCGGCACCGCCGCCGCGAACGCCAGATCGGTACGCCGTAGAAACAGTCACAATTACCAGAAAGTTCATTACGCGTCCGACGAAGGCACAGTTCGTCGGCGGCGAACGATAGCACGTGACGCCGCCGACGACCCGACGACGGGCACGTCGGCCGGTCTCCCCCACGCGGTCCGTAGCGTATCGCTGGGTTCCCGATAGTCTCGTCCCGGCCGACCCCTGCTACTGTCTTCGGTACCTACCTCGTCGCACGTCCGACCCCGTGCCTCGCCTGCGATCGGGCGGTACCGCCCCAACGCCAGTTCCGATGAATCACTCGACGGACAGGACCGTCAGGAACGTGTGACGTCGCCTGGGAGGACTCCGGTTACCGTCTCGTTACGCCCGGTAGCGTCGAGCGGTCGGTCGATCCCGAGGTCGGGAAATTCGCCCACGACGAGGCGGTTAACGGATCGATACGGTGGATGTACCGGTACCCGCACAGTCATTCTGTCACGCCGATTACCGTATAACAATTTAGTCACTCGTCGGAGCGTACGACTCGTCGGAGGAGAAATACAATGGACACGTCTAGACGAACCGTACTCAAACTCGTCGGTGCCGGAACGGTCGCCGGCGCGGGGCTGGGTACGCAATCGATCGGTGCGACCGAGGGATCGGACGACGAGAAAGAACACGAGAAGAAGGAACACGGGAGGAAAGGACACGCCAAGCGAGGGCCGGTGTTCAGCGCGGGGACGCTCACGGGGGACGAGGAGGTCCCGCCGGTCGAGACGAAGGGGAAGGGCGCTGCGGTCTTCCAGGTCGCGAAACACGGCGGTCTCCACATCCACTACGCGCTCCTCGTCGCGAACGTGAAGGACGTGACGCAGGCGCACATCCACCTCGGCGAGCGCGGCGAGAACGGCCCCGTCGTCGCCTTCCTCTTCGGGAAGGAGGACGAGGAGGGCGAGTTCGTCGCGCCGCTCGAACAGGGCGTCACGGAGAACGGCCTCCTCGCAAAGGGTTCGATCAGGGCGGACGATCTGGTCGGCCCGCTCGCCGGGAAGCCGCTCCGCGCGCTGATCGAGGCCATGGCCGACGGCGGGGCCTACGTGAACGTTCACACGGAAGAGCACCCGGCGGGGGAGGTCCGAGGGCAGATCCGCGCCGTCGAGGAGGTGGAAGTCGAACTCGAGGAGGAGGTCTGCGTCGAGGCGGACCCCAAACTCACCGTCGAGAAGACGGTCGAACTCGAGGTAGAGGAGGACTGCTGACAGCGGTATCGGAAGCCGCTCCCGTTCTTTTCGAGAGAGGAGTACGCACAGCGGCGCGAACGCGCTCTAACGCGTCGGGGTGGACTCACCCGCCGCTCACGTCGCGAGGACGGGGAGAGCGCGGGCCGGCGCGCCGCGACCGCCCGGCTACAGGTTCCCCAGGTCCATCGTCCCGCGCCGGAGTTCCGTGACGGGGACGGTGTGCTTCCCGCTCTCGCTCATGACGACGACGGAGCGACCCCCGTCGCCGTTCCTGACGATGTCCACGGCCTGTCCGGCCTGCTCGCCGTGGGTCGCCCCGAGGAACTGCACGTCGGCGTCGAGGAGATCCGTGATCGGCCCGTGCGGGCCGACGAACAGGTAGGCGGCACCCGCGTTAACGCCGTTGATGTCGCTCGACGGTACGCCGATCAGGGTGTCCCGCGTCCCGTCGCCGGCCAGATCGCCGTGCGCGACTTCCCAGCCGGGGCGCTCGGTCAGCGGCACGTCGGCAGTCTTGTCCGGCAGTGGTTGCATCAGCCGCTGGAAGTCGTCGAGGCTGTCGCGGACGCGGAAGATACCCCACGCGCCGGCTTCGAGCCGACGGCGCTCCTTCAGCTCCTGGTAGACGAAGTCGCCGGTGCTCTCGGCCAGCCCGCCGGCCCCGCCGAACGGTTCGATCCGGTCGGCCTTGCCGACCGTGAACCGGTCGTCCACGCCGATGTCCTCGGACGCTTCGACGTTCCTGAAGCGGTTCCACTGGTGGGCCGCGAGGTGGAACGAGAGCCCGCGCGCCTTGTCGGCGGTCTTGTGGACGCGGAAGACGACCGGGTCGCCGAGCAGCGCCCGCGGGAGCGGCGTCGCAGGGTCGCCGTGGATCTCGGAGTCGTACACCTGCCACGGGTCGGGGTCCTCGTCGAACCGCCGGATGAACGGCTCACACCGGTAGTTGACACCGAGGTACCCCTGATCCTCGGTGTCGTCCGGGATCTGGTTGCACGGGTCCGGCTCCTCGCCCTCGCCCGTCTCCCCCTCGGCGTCCGGTCCGGGCGGGACGACGCACGGCGCGTCCGGGTCCTCGTTGACGATGTACTGCGCGTCGGCGAACGCGAGCGCGTACTCGCGGAAGTCCTCGCCGTCCGGGTCCTTCACCATCGCGGACTGACTCAGCCCCTGGATGAGGGGTTCGGCGGTGCTCGAATCCGCGAACGCCACGTCCTCGGGCTCGATGATGATCCGGCCGTACGCGCCGTGGTGGCGGTTGCTCCGGATGTCCGCGTTGTCCCAGAGGACGCTCGTGCCGATCGGCTCGTCGGCGAGCCACCGGTAGGTGATGGTCTCGCCGGGCGGGATCGTCTGGTCCCAGTTGAACCCGATCGTCGCGCCGTCGGACCCCAGCACGTTGTAGGTGAGGCGCGTGGGGTGCAGCGAGATCCGCTCGGAGCGGTTCCAGGGGCGCTCGATGCGCATCTTCGGGTGGGCGTGGTCGTTGTTCAGCCCGTCGCCCTCGAACCGCTCCAGCAACTCCCTGACCTTCGCCTCGATCCGGTCGATCAGGTCGTCGGAGAGCGCGTCGCTGAACCGCTCGACGATCTCGTCGCACTCCTCGGGCGACGCCCCGCGCTCGATGGACGTAGCGAGCGCGTCTCGCAGGTCCTCGGGGTGCAGGTCCACGTCGTCGAGCAGGTCCTCGAGGAACGCGAGCAGGTCCTCCTCCAGGTCCTCCTCGTCGATCGCCGCCGGCAGGCGGTTGGTGAGGTTGACCTGGATGCAGTCGCCCTCGTTTGCCCAGAGCGTAAGCGGCGTCGGCCTGCGCCGACCGGCCTCGATGTCCTCGACGTGCCTGTCCATCGCGAACACGATCCCGAGCGGGTCCTGGTCGCCGTGATCGTTGTACTCGATCGTGGTCCGGAAGGCGGTGACGTCGAACACCCGATCCGGGGCCTGCTCCGGACACGGATCGCCGGGACGCGGCGCGATCGGCGGCGGGCTCTCGGGGATGCTCCGGTTGTGGCGCTCGTCCTTGTCCGGCGGGAACGCCCGGTCGTCGTCCTCGTCGTAGCGGAGCTTCGCCTCGTGGCCGATCGTCGCGCGGTCGTCGAACGCGGCCGGGTGGCCCAGTTCCTTCAGCTCCTTGCGGGTGATCTTCCCCTTCGGTGCCCCGCGGTCCGGTAGCGGGTGGAGGTGCGGGACCTTCGCGCCGAAGACGCGGTGGATCCCCCACATCCCCGTCCAGAGGTCGTCGACGACCGTCGACCCGTAGAGGTAATCGCGGATGGGGAGCCCGGCCGGGTTCTCGGTCAGCGTCTCCAGCCCGGGTTCCTCCTGTTCGGGTTGCAGGTCCATGGTGAACGCCTCGGACGTCCCGATGACCTGCGACACCGCGTCCTGCGGGTCGAGCCCCTCCGGCTCGAACTTGCGACCGTAGATCGTGAAGTTGTGCTGCTCCTCGTAGGCGGCGTGTAACAACCGGAACCTGACGGGGTCGTTCTCGTAGGCTTCGAGGGTGGGCGTCGCCGGATCGCCGTGAACGAACGAGCTGTGGACGTAGGCGGGATCGCCCTCGTCGCGGATGAAGTACGGCTCGTTCCGGTAGTTGATCGCCATCGTCCCGGCGTTCTCGTTGTGCTCCCGGTCGTTGTTGATGAACTCCCCGTCGCGGTCGACGAGCTGCGCGAAGTCCTGGTACAGGAGCGCGAACTCGCGGAAGTCCTCGCCGTTCGGGTTCTGGATGATGGCCTGCGTTCCGCTCCAGATGGGCTCGCCCGTGTGCGGGTCGAGCCACTCCGACTCCGGCGGCTCGATGATGAGCTGGGCGAACGTTCCGTTCATGACGTTCTCGACGCCCGTGATGTGGTCGTGGAAGAAGATCGTCCCCTCCTCGTCCGGGAACCACCGGAGCGGCAGTTCCTGTTCCGGGAGCGACTGCTGGTTGTAGTTGAACCCGCTGGCGAGCGAGTCCGATCCGAGCACGTCGTAGGAGACGAAGTGGATGTGGTTCGACTTCCCGCCGGACTTGTCCGGTTTGCCGACGGTCGGCACGGGGATCACGTCCTCCTCGATCTCGTTTTTGAGGGTGATCTCGACGCAGTCGCCGACGTTCGCGCGGATCACCAGGGGTTCGGGGTTCATGTCGCCGCACTTCACGGCCTCGACGTCCTCCTCGAGGACGAACACCCGCCCCTCGGGGTCGTGGTGTCCGGCGTCGTTGTAGACGACGTCCGCTCGCAGCGCGACGATGGTGTACTCGCGCTTCTGCCCCTCGATCGCCACGTCCGGGCCGTCGTAGCCGGGAACGTCGATCTCGGGATCGCACGGGTCGGTGTACGGCGCGCCCGGGATGATCTCTCCCTTCCGGGTCAGCGCCTTTCGCTCCGCCGGGGTGGGGTCGCGGAACTCCTCGAGACCGGCGGCCCCGTACGGCGGAAACGGCGGACCGATGCCGAACTCGCCGGGGATGAAGTCCGGATACCCGGGGATGTCGGAGTCCTTCGGGATGGGCGGCTCGTTGGTCGGGAGCGTCTTCAGCCCCTTCTGTTCCTTGTCCAGCACGCGCAGCATGCCCCACATCCCCTCGCCGTAGTGGGGGAAGAGATGACAGTGGAACAGGATGTCTCCGGCGTTGCCGTGGGCACCTCCGGCCCCGACCTGGAACGCCTCGGCGTACGTCATGTCCGGGCGGACCGTCTGGAAGTCGTCGATGGCCGCCCGGGGCGTTCCGAACGCGGGGACCAGCGACTGGTCGTACACGGCACCGAGTCCGATCGTCTGCGAGTCGATCGTGTCGGAGTCGTCGTCCGGCGGCACCTCCTTCCAGCGGTGGTTGTGGAGGTGGTGGACGTGGTTCTCCTCGACCGACGCGCCGACGGAGATGGTCCTGACCGGATCGCCGACGTACATCGGGTAGACCTGATCGCCGCCGCCGGGGTCGCCGTGGATCCACGAGCTGTAGAACTCGGATGAATCACAGGCCGGGCAGTTGTCCGGATCGATCCGGTTCCCGGTCGGATCGGCCCGGTAGTTGATCGCGTGGACCATCTGCGGTTCGTCGCTGTCGGGCCAGGTGAGTTGCCCGCCGTCAGAGGTCACGATGCCCTCCGGCGTGTGGTAGTGCAGGACGACCTCGCGGTAGCTGACGCCCGGAACGAAGCCGTTGTCGATCGCCTCCTGGGACAGGTCCTCCGGAACGTGGATGTCCGCCTGGACGCTGACCGGGTCCTCCTCGCCCGTGTACGGGTCCGTGTAGGTCGTCCCCTGGGGGTAGACGACCGCCGTCCCGAACAGGCCGCGCGAGAGCAGGTTCGCCACCTGCGGCGGCTCCTCGGCGCTGTCGTACACCTGGTTCGCCCCGTCGAGGAAGAAGTGACCGCCGAACTGCGCCGCGTGCCAGCGGTAGGTGATCGACTCGCCCGGCGGGACGGTCGTGTTCGGGTTGAACCCGACGTCCATCCCGTCGTTGAGTTCGACGTCGTAGGGGAGGGCGGTCTGGTGCATCGAGGCGTGGCGGTCGAGGTGGTTCACGAACTCGATCTCGATGATGTCGCCCTGGTTCGCGCGGAGCACGAGCGGCTGGAGGACGCGCGTCTCCACGTCATCCTTCTTTCGCTTCTTTCGCTTCTTCTCCCCGTGGTGATGCGTTCCGCGGTGTTTCTTCCCCCCGTGCCCGTGTTTCTTCCCCTGATCGTCCTTCTCGTGGTGGTGGTGCTTCCCCCGGCGTTCCCGGTGGTGATCGTCGCCGTGGGGGTGGTCGTGGTGGCGGTGATCCCCGTGCTGGTGGTCGTGGTGGGCCCGCTCATCGTGGTGACCGTCACCGTGGTGGTCCTCACCGTGTGCGTGACGGTGGTCGGGATCCTCGCCGTGCTGGTGGTCGTGGTGGGCCTTTCCGTGGTGACCCTTCCCGTGGTGCGGACACCAGTCGTGGTGACCGCGGTGGCCGCCTTCGATCTCCGGGAGGTCGTCGCAGAACGGCGAGTCCTCCAGGACGACGTTGTTCCCGCACGGGACCTCGCCGGAGGCCGCGCACGCCTCCGCGAGGTTCTCCTCGAGGACGTACACCGCCGCGTTCGGCTGGTGCAGTCCGTAGCGGTTGTAGACGAGGTCGACCTCCACGGCGTGGACCGTGAAGTGGCGGACCTCGCCGCCGTCGTCCGGTTCGTCGGGGACCGTCCCCTGATTGTCGCCGTCGAGGAGGTTCGCACCCCCCATGCCCGCGCCCCCGAGGAGGGCGGCCGAGCCGACCACGCCGCTCCCCTTCAGGAAGGTTCGCCGCGACGCCGTACTCATCTCCGGCTCCGGGATGTCGTTCGATGCGTCCGTGTCTGTTGAATCGCTCATGAATTCGTCCGATAGCGTTGTGTTTCCTTCGTGTGCGTCCGGTACTTCGTCAAATCAAATTCACCTGAGTATTACGCGGTCACGAGGGTCCATTCTAGGTGGTTATCTATAGTTAGTTACAGTAACTGAAATCTGCAGAAATCGGTCGGAACGTTATGAAACACGTATCGGAGTGACGATCATCGTCCCCGCACCGTCGAAGAGCGGTTAATTACGGTCCTGCCGCTAAATATCTCGTCGTTAACAGTACCGAAAACGGCATAATACGACGATATTTTGAAATGGTTCCCCGAAACAGTCACATTCCAGATAGATATGCGGAGGCGTGATACTACCACGAAGCCGTACTACACGCGTTCGAGAGAGAGCTGAGAGCGTGAAGGGCCGTCGGCGGGGACGGTGATTCGCCGTCGAGGAGGACGGGAGGACCGACCGCGATCCGCTCAGTCGCCGGCGGCGACGGCGTCGAGCACGCGCTGGAAGCGCTCGTCGACGTCGTCCGCGATGGAGTCGAGCGCGGGGTTCTCGACGACCGAGAGCATCGCGCCCGGATCGACCGCGCTCACCACGACCTCGCCCGATCCGTCCTCGCGGACGACGACGTTGCACGGTAGCAACGCCCCGAGGTCGGGTTCGGCGTCCAGTCCCTCGCGCGCGAGCGCGGGGTTGCACGCCCCGAGGATCCGGTAGCGCGGGTAGCCCTCGAGACCGAGTTTCTCCTCGAACGCCGCCCGCACGTCGATGTCCGAGAGGACGCCGAAGCCCTCCTCCGAGAGCGCCGCCTCGGTTCGCGAGACGACCCGATCGAACTCGTCGTCCACCCGCCGTTGCATTCGGTAGCTCATACGCGACGTTGGTCGTCGATTCACATAAATGGGTCGTCTGCACAATATTCTCGTTCGATCCGACGGGTCGGCGGCGGGTCCGAGCGTCGAAGGGCCGGAGTCGGAGGATCGGCCCGTCGGAGGGGCGGACGACCCGGAACCGATCTCAGTCCGCGGAGGTCGCCATCGATCCCTCCCCGCTCCCGACCGACTCGCGTCGGTGGAGCCAGTAGAGAAACAGGAAGAACGCCGTCGCGAGGACGTTCAGGACGAGCTTGTAGTTGAGTTCGATCTTCACCTCCGCGATCTCTGCGGTGGACGGATCGGGGACGAGCCCCAGCGCGAGAAACAGGAAGTGGACGAGCACCCCCGTCACGACCGCCGCGACGAAGATCATCGCAGAGAGGACGGCGGCGAACGTCGTCCCGTAGTACTCCCGGTAGGCCTCGACGATGGGCGGGACGATGAGGTCGGCGTAGATGTAGCTCAGCACCGACCCGAACGGCAGCCCGCGCGTCCAGAGGACGGTCCCGAACGGGACGTTGCCCACCGAGCAGACGAACGTCGCGACACCGATGACCGCGCCGAGCGCGGCCGTCCAGAGGACGAACACCGGCGCGCCCGACTCGCCGCCGGCGAAGAGGCTCGTCCACACGGACTCGGGGATGAACCCGGCGATGAGGCCGGCGAAGACGAAGCCGATGGCGATCTCGTCCCAGAGCATCCCCCACTCCTTCCACTGCTTGTCGGCGAGGGCCTTCCACCCCGAGAGCGACGTTGCCTGCTCGCGAACAGTCGTGTTGGCCTCCTCGGGATCGAAACCGTCCTTACAGGCTCGCGAACAGAAGTAGTAGGTCCGCCCGTCGTGTTCGGTGGCGTAGTCGGTCTCCTCCGGGTTCACCTCCATCCCGCAGACGGGGTCCCGCGCGGTCGGCTCCTCGTCGTCCATCGCGTTGCGCCGCGCCCGCTCGACGAGTTCGTCGGGAACGAGGTAGACGAACCCGAGCGCCATCAGCGCGATGAGCACGAGCCCTCCGACGAAGTCCGCCAGCAGGAACTGCCAGCCGAGCAGGATCCAGATGATCACCCCGATCTCGATGACGAGGTTCGTCGAGGCGAACATGAACGCGCCGACGGTGGCCGCCGCGGAACCGCCCTTCTTGAACAGGTTCTTCGCCGTCGCGATGGCGCTGTAGGAGCACGACGAGGAGACGAACCCGAAGAACGTCGCCGCGCCGATCTCGCGGGGACCGTGGCCCTCGAGGTAGTCGGCGATCCGGTCCTTCGAGACCCACGCCTCGACGCCGCCGGCGATGGCGAACCCGAGGACCAGCGCCCACCACGTGATCCACGCCATCGCGAGCGTCGTCGTCACGAACTGTCCGGTGCTCTCGACGAGGAACGCATCCAGGGGCTTCGGCGTCGTCAACGCGCCGACGCCGACCGTCGCGAGCGCGAGCAGCGACAGGAGCCCGTATGCCCAGCGGTCCATGTGTACCGGTACGTACACGCGCCCGATTTACTCCCGTTGCGGTTACGAGAACTAAACCGCCGGGGGCGCGCGGATCCGGCGATCACCGCCGCGATCGTTCCGGTGTCGGACGAAGCGCGGCGGCCCTGCCATCGTCGAGCGTCGGTCCGCGGTCGGACGGCGCGGTCGACGCCGGATCGTGAAGTCGGGTCCGGTCGAGACGCTGGATTCGAAAGTCGACGCCGAACCGAGCGCCGTTCGGACGGCTCGCCGCGTCGATCGCCGTCGTGAACGGACGGGGGTCGACCGCTACAGCTCCGGCACGTCGGCGGGCGTGTCGAAGTCGTGGAAGTGCTCGCCCTTCTCCTTGCTCAGGATGTCGAGGGCCGCCGCGCCGCCGTCGCCGGCCGAGATGACGGCCTGCCACTCCTGGTCGCGGATGAGCGCGCCCGTCGCGTAGACGTTCTCGACGCTCGTCTCCATGCTGAGGTTCACGGCGACCGTGTCGCCGTCCGTGTCGCAGCCGAGGCGCTCCGCGAACTCCCGGTCGGTGCCCGTCGCGAGCACGAGGTAGCGCGCGTCGTGTTCGCCGTCGTCGGTCGTCACGCGGAAGCCGTCGTCGGTGGATTCGACGCCGGTCACCTCCTCGCCCGCCCGGAGGTCTGCGCCGCGGTCCGCGACCTGTCCGCGCGCGACCGCCATGAACTCGTCGCCCGCGATGCTACGGATCCCGAGGTAGTTGAACAGGTGCGCCTTGTGCATCCAGGTCTCGTCGGTGTCGAAGACGACGGTGTCCAGTCCGTTCTTCGCGGTGAACAGCGCCGCGCTCAGCCCGGCGGGACCGCCGCCGACGATTGCTACGTCGACCATGGTCGACGGTTCGGCCGGAGGGAGGATAAGGATTGGCACGGCGGAAGTTCACGCCTGGAGGCGGCGCTCTCGACGGCCGGCGTACCCCGATCCGACCGGACGGTCGCGGAGACGTATCGGCTGCTGTCCGACGACGACGTGACCGGGGCGAACGCGGACGGGCCGAGTCGAGACTCGAACGCGCGGACGTCGACGTCGAGGCGCTCCGGCGCGACTTCGTGACCCACCGGGCGGTCCACTCCCACCTGCGGAAGGTCCGGGGGGCGTCCGCCCCGACGACGAGCGACGACGAGCGACTGCGGAAGGACCGCGACCGCCTCGAACGGCTCCGCAACCGGACGGTCGCGGCGACCGAGGAGACCGTCGACCGGCTCAGCCGAACGGACCGCCTCGGGATCGACTCGTTCTCCGTGTTCGTCGCCGTCCAGGTCGTCTGCGAGGACTGCGGGACGCGGTACGAGGCGAGCGACCTGCTGCGGGCCGGCGGGTGCGACCGTCGGTCGTGAGCAGCGGGCGACGGGGAGAGCCGACCGAACCGCTTCGACTACCAGAACTTGAGATCGTTCTTCACCGCCTCGCGCTTCATCTCCTGGATGTGCTTCGTGAGCGGGATGTCCTTCGGGCAGACCTCCGTGCAGGAGAACTGCGTCTGACACCGCCACACTCCGTGCGGTTCGTCCAGGATGGCAAGCCGCCTGCGCCGCGCGTCGCTCCCCTCGCGTTCGTCCATGTAGAACCGGTACCCCATGTTGATCGGGGCGGGACCGAGAAACCGGTCGTCGCCGGCGTAGATGTTACACGAGGAGGTACACGCGGCGCACCAGATGCAGCGCGTGGCCGCCCTGATCGCCTCGCGGTTCTCGCGCGACTGTCGCTGTTCCTCCAGGGGGTCGCTCGGGAGCGAGTCGGGCTGGAAGAACGGCTCGACCGCGTCCATCTGATCGTAGAAGTGTCCCATCTCGACGACGAGGTCCTTCAGGACCTCCTGGTGGGGGAGGGGTTCGACCACGATCGGCTCCTCGAGGTCGGCGATCTGCGTCCGACAGGCGAGACGCTGACGCCCGTTTACGAAGACCGCGTCGCTCCCGCACACCGCCTGTCGACAGGAGTGGCGAACGGTCAGGCTGGGGTCGAACCGGTCGCGCGCGTAGATGAGCGCGTCGAGCACCGTGAGTCCCTTCCTCTCGGGGACGTGAAAGTGATCGAAGCGGGGCTCTCGCTTCCCTTCGACCTCGGGGTCGTACCGGAACACCTTGAGGTGGACCGTCCCCTCCTCGCTCGCTCGGGCGCGCTCTCCCCCCTCCCGGGACCGACGGCGCGCCGCCTTCTCCGCGAGCCGCCGTTCCTGCTGCTGCGGCCCCGTCTCGGCGGGGCGGGACGAGCGCTCCCGTCGTTCCCGTGATTCCCCCGGCGCGGACGCTTGCTCGCTCATGTCGGTACCCGAGCGGAAGCGACGCGTGGTAATACGTGTCGCCCCGTTCGGCGGGCGGGACACTCCGTCTCGGGAGAGGGAGGGGCCCGACGGCGGACGGCGATCGCCCCGTCCGCCCCGGGGAGGCCGTCGAATCGTTCGAAAAGGGATATACCTGCGGCACCCGTTCCCACGCGTATGAACTCGCCACAGGCCGTCGCCGAGGAGGTGACGGTCGACGTCCGTAACGTCGGTGGGATCACCGAGACGGACGTGACGTTCTATCCGGGCGTGACGGTACTCCGCGGGCGGAACGCGACGAACCGAACGTCGCTCCTGCAGGCGCTCATGGCGGGGCTGGGGAGCGACGACGTCTCGCTCAAGGGCGACGCGGACGAGGGGATGGTCGAGCTGACGGTCGGCGGCGAGACGTACCGCCGGACGCTCCGGCGCGAGGGGTCCGCAGTCGCGTTCGACGGGGAGGCGTACCTCGACGACCCGACGACCGCGGAGCTGTTCGCGTTCCTGCTCGAATCCAACGAGGCGCGCCGCACCGTCGCCCGCGGGGACGACCTCCACGACCTCATCATGCGGCCGGTCGACACCGAGGAGATCGAGGCGGAGATCGGCCGGCTCGAAGCGGAGAAACGCCGCATCGACGAGGAACTCGACGCCATCGAGTCGCTCGAGGACGAACTCGGAGACCGCGAGGTGGAGCGCGAGGAGCTAAAACGCCGCATCGAGGCGAAGCGCGACGCGCTCGCGGAGAAGGAGGCGGAGATCGAGGCCGCGGACGCCGACATCACGCAGTCCCGCGAGGAGCAGTCGGCGCTCGAGGAGACCCTCGGAGAGCTCAGCGAGGCGCGGTCCGCCCTCGAGACCGTCAGGTTCGACAGCGACTCGGAGCGGGAGAGCATCGACGCGCTCGAGGCGGAGCGCGACGAACTCGAGGCGGAACTCGCGGACCTCCCGGACGAACTCGACGGGACGGACGAACTCGAGAGCCGGCAGGAACAGCTCAGGGCGCGCCAGCGCTCGCTCGAGGGGACCATCAACGAACTCCAGAGCATCATCCAGTTCAACCGCGAGATGATCGAGGGGACCGCGACGGACGTCACGGAGGCGCTCGCGGACGACGAGGGGGCCGTGACCGACCGGTTGCTCGACGGCGACACGACGGTGTGCTGGACCTGCGGGACGGAAGTCGACGTCGACCAGGTCGAGACGACCGTCGACCGCCTGCAGTCGCTCCGCAAGGAGCGGCTGAACGAGCGCAACGCGGTCCGGAGCGAACTGCGGGAGGTCAAGGAGGAACTCGACGGGCTGGAGGCGCGCCGCGGTCGCCGCGACCGCCTCGAGACGCGCCTGAACCGCATCGAGGACGAACTCGACCGGCGGCGCGACCGCCTCGAGACGCTGGCGGAACGCCGCGAGGAACAGGAGGCGCGCATCGAGGACCTCGAAGCGGCCGTCGAGAAACGGGAGAACGAGGACTACTCGACCGTCCTCGACCTCCACCGCGAGGCGAACGAACTGGAGTTCGAGATCGGGCAACTGGAGTCCGACCTGGCGGAGACGACCGACCGCATCGAGACGCTCGAATCCCGCCTCGACGACCGCGACCGCCTCGAACGCGAGCGCGACTCGGTCAGCGAGGAGCTGACCGACCTCCGCACGCGGATCGAGACCCTCGAGACGCGCGCGGTCGAGCAGTTCAACGAGCACATGGCGACGGTGCTCGACCTGCTCGAGTACGCGAACCTCGACCGCATCTGGCTCGAACGCACCGAACGGACCGTTCGCGAGGGACGGCGGACGGTCGAGTCGACCGGGTTCGAGCTACACGTCGTCCGAACGACCGAGTCCGGAACCGCCTACGAGGACACGGTCGAGCACCTGAGCGAGTCCGAGCGCGAGGTGACCGGACTGGTGTTCGCGCTGGCGGGCTACCTGGTCCACGAGGTGTACGAGACCTGTCCGTTCATGCTGCTCGACTCCCTCGAGGCGATCGACGCGGATCGGATCGCCCGACTCGTCGATCACTTCCGGTCGCAGGCGGGGTTCCTCGTCGTCGCGCTGCTCCCCGAGGACGCCCAGGCGCTCGACGACGACTATCGGCGGATCGACGAGATCTGACCGCGGGCTACCGCCGGCACTGTTCTACAGAAGTAATTGCTCGAATTCTCTCCGCACAGGTCGTCGGTTCGAACGGGGACCGGAACCCCGGCCTCCCGGGGCGCGGAATCGACGGCGGTGATCCGGAGTCCGACCCCGAACCCCGCGTGCCGCGGCTCACCCGTTGGGGCCGCCGGCGCGCGCCGCCCGTTCTGCCAGGTCACCGACGCCGCACTCTCTCGAACCCCCGAAACCCCCGTTTCGGGTCGAATCGCTCCGACGCTCCCGCACGAGACGCCCGCCACGGAGGCGCTGGTTCCGTCACGTCGCTCGCGGCGACCGTTCGACCGTCGTGGTGGCGATATTCGACGATATGCGAGTAAATAGTTCTACATCAATTGATCCGTCGACGGTCGGCGGCGACACGGGCGGTGAGGGGGCCGCCGGTCAGTCGGAGTCCGCCGTCCGCGGTTCGCCCCGCCCGGCGGGCGCGATGAACGACTCGCGCTCGCTCATCTCCTCGGCGGAGAGGTGACAGGCGATCCGGTGGGCGTCGTCGTCCGCGCCCTCGAGCGCGGGCTCGTCGCGCTCGCAGACGTCCCCGATCTTCCGCGGACAGCGCGTCTGGAACGGACAGCCGGAGGGCGGATCGATGGGACTCGGCACGCTCCCCTCGAGGAGGATGCGGTCGACCTCCCGCGTCGGGTCCGCGTGGGGGACCGCGGAGAGGAGGCTCTCGGTGTAGGGGTGAAACGGCGGCGAGAACACCTGCTCGATGCTCCCGATCTCCGCGATCTTCCCGAGGTACATCACCGCGACGCGGTCGCAGATGTGCCGGACGACCCCGATGTTGTGCGAGATGAACAGGTAGGAGATCCCCTCCTCGGCCTGGATCTCGTCGAGGAGGTTGAGGATCTGCGCCTGGACGGACACGTCGAGCGCGCTCACCGGTTCGTCGCAGACGATGAGCCGGGGTTCGACGGCGAGCGCGTGCGCGATGGCGACGCGCTGCTGCTGGCCGCCGGAGAACTCGTGGGGGTACTTGCTCGCCGCACCGGCCGACAGGCCGACGCGTTCGAGGAGGTCGCCCACCCGCGCTCGCTTCTCGTCGCCGGTCGCGATGCCGTGTCTCTCCATCGCCCGCCCGACGATCTGCCCGACGGTCTTCCGGGGATTGAGCGAGCTGTGCGGGTCCTGGAAGATCATCTGCATCTCCCGGCGGAGGCTCCGCACCTCGGAGCCGCCCAGCTCGTGGAGCGGCCGGCCGTCGAAGTAGACCTCCCCGTCGGTCGGTTCGAGCAGCCGCAGGGCCGTCCGCGCGACCGTGGACTTCCCGCAACCCGACTCGCCGACGAGGCCGACCGTCTCGCCGGGGTAGATGTCGAAGCTGATGCCGTCGACCGCCTTCACGTACCGCCGTTCGAGCGTCGGCAGCCCGCCGCCCGACCGCGTCAGCCGGACGTTCCCGAGGACCCCGTCGCCGGCGCTGAAGTGCTTCTTCAGCCCGCGGACCTCGAACAGCGGCTCGCCGCTCCGGTCGACGGTCCGCCGACCCGCGCCCCGCTCCGGTGACTGTCGCTCGGAGAGGTCGAGGTCGGCGGCGTGGACGCACGCGACCCGCGCGTTCGAGCCGGGGACCGCGTCGAGATGCGGGTCACCGCCCGATCGACACGCCTCGGTCGCGTACCGACACCGCGGCGCGAAGTTACAGCCGTCCGGCAGGTCGCCGAGGTCGGGCATCGCCCCCGCCAGCGTCGGCAGTTCGTCGTAGGCGGTGTCGACCTCGGGGATCGAGTCGATGAGCGCCCGCGTGTAGGGGTGTTTCGGGGCCTCGAACAGCTCGTCGAGGGGGGCCGTCTCCACGAGGTTCCCCGCGTACATCACGCCGACGTGGTCGCACGTCTGGGCGACGACGCCCAGGTTGTGCGTGATCATCAGCACCCCCATCCCCTTCTCCTCCTGGAGTTCGTTCAGCAGGTCGAGGATCTTCGCCTGCGTGGTCACGTCGAGGGCGGTCGTCGGCTCGTCCGCGATGATGAGATCCGGCTTGCAGGAGAGCCCGATGGCGAGCAGGACGCGCTGGCGCATCCCGCCGGAGAACTCGTGGGGGTAGTCCTCGATGCGCGTCTCCGGGTCGGGGATGCCCACCTCGCGCATCGCCTCGACGGCGCGCTCGTAGGCCGCCTCCTCCGACAGCCCCTGGTGGTGTTCGATGGTCTCGGTGATCTGCGTGCCGACCGTCAGCACCGGGTTGAGCGAGGTCATCGGGTCCTGGGGGATGAGCGCGATCCGGTTGCCCCGGATCGTCCGCATCTCCGCCTCGGAGCGTTCGAGGAGGTCCTCGCCGTCGAAGATCACCCGCCCGCCGGTGATCTCGCCCGGCGAGTCGACGAGCTGGAGGATCGACCGCGCGGTCACGCTCTTTCCGGCACCGGACTCGCCGACCAGTCCCATCGTCTCGCCGCGGTCGAGCGCGAACGAGACGTCGTTCGACGCGACGATGCGGCCGTGGGGCGTGAGGAACTCCGTGCGGAGGTCACGGACGTCGAGCAGCGGCGACGCGCCGCTCCCCGCGCCCGTCGCGTGGGGGGTCTCGGCGCTCATTCGATCGCCTCCACCTTCGGGTCGAGGACGTCGCGGAGGCCGTCCCCGAGCATGTTGAACCCGATGACGGTGACGCCGATGGCGACGGCCGGGAAGAGCAACATCCAGGGGGCGCTCTCCATGAAGCCGCGCCCGGTGTCGATCATCAGTCCCCACGAGGGCGTCGGCGGCTGCGCGCCGAGGCCGAGAAACGACAGGCTGGCCTCGGCGAGGATGGCGAACGAGACGTTGAGCGACCCCTGGACGAGCAGCGGGGCCGAGCAGTTCGGGAGCACCTCGCCGAAGACGATCCGCGAGTCCGTCTCGCCCCGGCAGATCGCCGCCTCGACGTACGCCTCGTTGCGCTCGGCGAGCGCCGCGCTCCGGGTGACGCGGGCGATGTACGGCGTGTAGACGAACCCGAGCGCGAGGATCACGTTGTTGAGTTCGGGACCGAGCACGACCATCAACGTGAGCGCCAGCAACACCGGCGGGAAGGCCATCGCCGCGTCCATGATCCGCATCAGGAGTTCGTCGACGAGGCCGCCGGCGTACCCGGCGACCACGCCGATCACGGCCCCGACGACGAGGGCACCGGAGATGGCACCGAAGCCCACGTACAGGGAGATGCGGCTCCCCATGACGACGCGGCTGAAGACGTCGCGGCCGAGGTCGTCGGTGCCGAAGGGGTGAGCGAGCGACGGGGCCTCGCTGCGCGCCTCGATGTCGGTCTCCTCGATCGGGTAGGGGGCGATGACCGGCGCGAAGACGGCGACGAGGAGCAGCGACGCCACGATGGTCAGTCCGACCATCGCCTTCGTGTTGTTCCGGAACTTGCGGGCGAACCGCGCCCACCGCTCGCGCTGTGACGCGGTGGGCGTCAGCCGCGCCCGCACCGTCTCGCCGGATTCGGCGGACATCAGTCGTCACCTCCGTACCGGATCCGCGGGTCGAAGTAGGCGTACAGCAGGTCGGCGGTGAAGTTCGAGAGCATGTATATGACCGCGACGACGATGATGCACCCCTGGATCAGGGGGATGTCGCGGCTCTGGATGGCCGTCAGCGTCAGCCGGCCGATGCCGGGCCAGAAGAACACCTCCTCGAGGACGACCACGCCGCCGAACGCGTAGCTGAACTGGAACGCGACGACGGTGATGACCGGGATGATGGCGTTCTTCAGCGCGTGGCGGAGGACGATGACCCGCTGGGTCATCCCCTTCGCGCGGGCGAGCTTGACGTACTCCTCGCTCAGCACCTCCAGCATCGACGACCGCGTCATCCGCATGATGTACGCGGTGAGCGCGAACCCCATCGCGGAGGCCGGGAGCACGAGGTGCGTCAGCGCCCCGATCGGATCCGCCGTCGGGGAGACGTAGCTCCCCGTCGGGAACAGGTCGAGCCAGACGGCGAACACCAGGATGAAGACGAGCCCCCAGAGGAAGATGGGCATCGAGATGCCGACGAAGGCGAACAGCGAGGCGGCGACGTCCGGGGGTTCGTTCTGGCGGACCGCGGAGTAGACCCCGAGCGGGATCGACAGGACCACCGCGATGAGCGTCGCGGCGAACGCGAGCAGCAGCGATCGGGGGAGCTTCTCCGCGATGAGTTGCGCCACGGGCGCGTCGAACCGGAGCGACGTCCCCATGTTCCCCTGGAGGAGGCCGACGACCCAGTCGACGTACTGGAGGTAGAGCGGCTGGTCGAGCCCCATCTGCGCCTTCAGCGCCGCGACGGACTCCGGCGTCGCGTTCGGTCCGAGGATGAGCAGTGCCACGTTTCCGGGCAGGACGTTGGTGACGCCGAACGCGATGACCGTCACGAAGAACAGCGTCACGGCCATGAACCCGACCCGACGGATCACGTAATTGTACATCGACATGTATGATGTGGCGTCAGCGGTCCAGCCAGTTGTTCCGGAAGCGCAACGTCGAGCCGTCGGGCGCGCCGATGTCGCCCTTGTACGCCGTCGTCGCGCCGTAGAGGTTCGCCTGCCACCACAGGAACAGGTGGCCCGCCCGCTCCCGGTGGAGGATCTCCGTCGCCCGGTGGTAGAGGGCCGCGCGCTCCTTCTCGTCGTACAGGTGGCGGGCCTTCTCGACCAGTCCGTTGTACTCCTCGTTCGTCCACCCGGTGAAGAAGAACGCTCCCTTCGGGTGGAGGAACTTGTAGAAGGAGACGTCCGGGTACCACAGCGCCAGGTACGAACTCGTCGTCGCCTGGAAGTTCCGCTTCGAGTAAACGTCAGAGAGCCAGGAACTCCAGGTGATCTTCTGGATCTGGAGGTCGATGCCCACGTCCGAGGCCATGTCGGCGATCACCTTCGCGCCCTGGACCTGCGTCGGGTAGGACTGCGGGATCTTGAACGTCGCCGAGTAGCCGTCGGGCATCCCCGCCTTCTCGAGGTGCGCCCTGGCCTTCTCGAGGTCGCGGGGGCGCGGTTTCACGTCCGGGTTGACCCAGGGACTGTCGGGGGCGGCTGGCGTCGCCGTCGTCCGGCCGGTGCCATAGAGCGCCGCCTGGGCGATCTTCTCCTTGTCGAGCGCGAAGTCGAGCGCGAGGCGGGCGTGCTTGTCGTCGAACGGCTTCTCGGCGCAGTTCATCCCGAGGTAGACCAGCGACTTGGGGAACTGCTTCTCGAAGCGGGTGCCCGGCGCGTTCTTGACCGTCTCGACGTCCTTCGGCGCGATGCCGTTGATGAAGTCGTACTCGCCGGCCTGGAACGACTGGAGGCGGACGCTCGGGTCCTTGATCTCGCTCTTGACGATCTTCTCGATGAACGGCCCGTCGTCGCCGCCGCCGTCCCAGTAGTCGTCGAACTTCGTCATCGTGAACGACGTCTCGATCTCCCGGCCCGCGAACTGGTAGGGACCGGTACCGACGGGGTCGCTGATCTTCCCCTTCTTCGCGTCCTCGGCGGGCATGATCGCCAGCTCCGCCGTCGCCATCTTCGCGATGAACGGCGCGAACGGCTCGGTGAGCTGGACCTCGAAGGTGTACTCGTCGGGCGTCCGCATCCCCTCGACGAAGTCGAAGAACCCGGTGGCGAGGTACTCGCCGTTCGCGACCCGCTCGTAGCTCGCGAGGACGTCCTCGGCGGTCATCTCCTTCCCGTTGTGGAACGTCACGCCCTCCTGGAGCGCCATCGTCAGGACCGTGTTGTCCTCGGACTTCTCGAGAGACTTCGCGAGGTGGGGCTTCAGCGAGTAGTCGTTCTGCAACTGGACGAGTTCCTCGTAGATGTTCTCGAGGACGCGCTTCGACGCCGCCGCGCTGTCGAGGTGGGGGTCGAGCCCCTGGACGGGCACGGCACCGCCCCACTGGAGGGTGCCGCCCGACGTGGGCGTTCCGGACGATCCCGAACCGTTCCCGTCGCCGCCACCGCCACTACCATCGCCACCGCCGCCGGTGCAACCCGCGAGCGCGACCGGGACGGTCGCCGCCGCCGTACCGAGGAACGCTCGCCGGCCGAATCCACCGCCGTCGCGCTCAGAGGCGCGGCGACGGCTGTGAGCACCACTGTCTTTGCCACTCTCTTCCATAGACAACAGCATTCAACCCGCCCGGTATAACTGTTGTGGTTATCGTATCGTCTCCGCCGATAGACGGTCGTCAGAGACGACCCATCAGAGACGACCCGTCCGACGCGGACACCTGTCTCTCTACCGCCACGTTTGCAAACAGTAATGTGACGGCCCCGAAATGCGGCAGGTACGACCATGCGAGTCAACGAGGATCGACTCCGCAGCGACATCGAGTCGAACGCGGAGTTCGGAGCCGTGCCGTGCAGGGAAGGCCGTGGGAGAACGGTGCTCACGGGGACCGAGGCGGATCGACGGGCGCGAGAGTTCCTCTGTGAACGCCTCCGGGACGCCGGACTCGACACCCGCATCGACGAGGTCGGGAACGTCGTCGGCCGGTGGACGCCGGAGAGCGCCGACCCGGACGCGGCCCCGGTCGCCGCGGGGAGCCACCTCGACTCCGTCCCGGAGGGCGGCATCTTCGACGGCCCGCTCGGCGTGTACGCGGCGCTCGAGAGCGTCCGGACGATGCAGGACGCGGGGGTGGAACCGTCGCGCCCCGTCGAGGTCGTCTGCTTCACCGAGGAGGAGGGCCAGCGCTTCGGCGGCGGGCTCGTCGGCTCCGGGGTCGCCGCCGGCGAGCTGTCGGTCGAGGAGGCGCTCGGGATCGAGGACGGGGACGGTATCCCGCTCGGCGACGCGCTCGCCGACATCGGCTTCCGCGGCGAGGGGCGCGTCGACGCCGCCGACTGGGACGCGTGGATCGAACTCCACGTCGAGCAGGCGGAACGGCTCGAACGCGCGGACGTCCCGGCGGGCGTCGTGACGACGATCGTGGGCCTGACGCGGTGCGCCGTGGAGGTCGTCGGCGAGGCCGACCACGCCGGCTCGACCCCCATGGACGATCGGTCCGACGCGCTCGCCGCCGCGAGCGAGTTCGTCCTCGACGTCGAGCGGGCGACGAACGAGCGCCGATCGGTGTCGGAGACCGCGGTCGGGACCGTCGGCAAGCTGGACGTCTCGCCGAACGCGCCGAACGTCGTCCCGGGTCGGGCCTCGCTGAGCATCGACGTGCGCGACGTCGACTACGAGTCGATCGATCACGTCGTCGGGCGCGCTCGGGACAGCCTGGCGCGGATCGAGCGCGAGCGACCGGTCGAGACGACCCTCGAACGCCCCTGGGACCGCAGGCCCGTCGCGATGGACGATCGGCCTCGCGCGGCGCTCCACGCCGCGGGCGAGGCCGCGGACGTTCCGACGCTCGACCTCCACTCGGGGGCGGCCCACGACACGATGCACGTCGCGCAGGTGACCGACGCCGCCCTCCTCTTTGCCCCCTCCAGGGACGGCATCTCGCACAACCCGCGGGAGTGGACCGACTGGAGCGACTGCGCCGCCGCGACCCGCGTCCTCGCCGGCGCGCTCGCCGATCTGGCGAGCGAGTAGCCGGGCGATCGTTTTCACTCGCTCCGCGATACGAGGCTTCGCCGCGGACAGCGGACGCGCCGAGTCGACCGGCGAGCCGGCAGCGACCGGGAGACGTGCCAGCGACGCGCTCCGGGAGTGGGGGGGGGGACGTGGGACGACCACCGCGAGGCGGTCATCGTCTACGGGTCGCCGGGCGGAACGGCATCGCGAAGCGAGAGTTCTCGAAATGAGAACGTACGGCTCGGCTCGTCCCCAGTCGTTCTCGACGCCGCCTCCCGTCGTTGAGAGCGATTCCGTCGCCGCTCGGGGCGGTCGCGACGGGCGAAAAGCGCCCTACTGCGAGCGAGAGTATCGAAATGGACGGTGTGTACCAAATACGAACAGCTATCACGGTGGAGGCGTTCGACTCGCGCATGACAGACCAACCCACGACCGCCTCGCCCCGGACCCTGAAGACGGTGGCTCGCGCCTTCGACGTCGTTCGGGCGCTCGAGGAACTCGACGGCGCTGGCGTGACCGAACTGGCCGAGCACCTCGACCTCTCGAAGAGCGTCGTGTACAACTACCTCACCACGCTCCGCGACGAGAAGTTCGTCGTCAAGGAGGGCGACACCTACTCGCTGTCGCTCCAGTTCCTCCTCGTGGGCGAGTACGTCCGCAACCAGAACGTGCTCTACCGCATCGGGAAGGGGGAAGTCGAGGAGCTGGCGGAGAAGACCGGCGAGTACGCGCACCTCTCGACGGAGCAGCACGGACTCAGCGTCAACCTCTACAAGGTGAGCGGGGAGAAGGCGGTCGGGAGCGACTACCAGACGAGCAAGCTACAGCGGGCGGACTACCTCCACTTCTCCGCGACGGGGAAGGCCATCCTCGCGCACCTCCCGCGCGAGCGCGTGAACTGGATCGTCGACACGTACGGGCTCCCCCGAAAGACCGAGGAGACGATCACCGACCGCGACGCGCTGTTCGCGGAACTCGAACACGTTCGGGAGCGCGGCTACGCCCTCAACGACGAGGAGGAGATAAAGGGGTTGCAGGCCGTCGGCGCGCCCGTCAGGAACCGGCACGGCCGGGTGCTCGGCTCCGTCAGCGTCTCGGGGCCGGTCAAGCGGATGAACGACCCCGACTACCACCGGACGGTCGTCGAGAGCGTCGTCAACGCCGCGAACGTCATCGAGGTGAACGTCAACATGGAGGACTCGGACCTGGATTTCCCGACGTTCGCCTGACCGACGGGCGGACGCGCCCGGACACCCCGTTCTCGACGGACGAACGTCCTCGCGGGAGACCGGAAGGACTTCGACCGGCGGTGGCCTACGACGGCCCATGCCGGACGGATCGACCGAGGAGACCGAGGGCGGCGGGGAGACGAACTACGGGGACAAGGTACGGCGCGTGAGCGAGAAGTACGGCCTCGGGGACGTCGAGGCCGAACTCCTAACGCGCCGGACCGGCGACGGCGTGGAGCGCCACAGCCTCAGGGAACTCGCGGCGTACGTCAACCGCCGTCTCCTCGACGCGGCGTTGAAGCGCGCCGGCGAGAACCCGCTCGACGGCGAGGTGTCGAACCTGTATCGCCTGCTGACGAGCGACGAGGTGACCGAGGGGACGCGGACGCAGGCGATCAACCGGTTGACCCGGCGCGGGGTCGACGCCGAGGCGCTGCGGGACGACTTCGTCTCCTACCAGACGGTGAATCGCTACCTGGACGGCGTCGCGCCGGCACCGCGAGCGCCGCCGGCAAACGGTACCGATCACGGCGAACGCATCTCGAAGCTCCAGGCCCGACTGGAGGCCGTCACGGGATCCTCGCTCGACCAGCTCCGCCGCGGCGACGACTTCGCGCTGGGACCGTACGACGTGCTCGTCGACGTGACGGTCACGTGCCGCGAGTGCGGGCTCACGACGAGCGTCCACGCACTGCTCGACCGCGGGGGGTGCGATTGCCGGCCGGACGCGTAGATCGACGCACGCGCTCGCGCGGCGGGACGTCGTGTAACAGCACTATGGGTGTTACAGCAGGGACGTGTCGAGCCCGCTGACGAGACGGCCCGGAATCGAACCCCGACTACGAGATACGACTAAACGTACACTATCTTCCCTATTTTGCTTCGTATCTTTCTCTAATTGTTTTATAAACTTCAATCGCGTTTTTACCCCCGCTATAGTCGCTATTTTCCCCAGTATACTTGTGTAACAATCATTTATTGCCCCTATTAGGCCATTTTTTGACTCTATCATCCGAAGATACCCCCCATTTATAATTTGATTATTTTCTATTTTCTCAGGGTGGTCCGCGCGGGACTGGGCGTCGGCGCGACGGGCCGGTCGGCGATCCGGAGATTCGGCGGAGCCCGGAACTCAGTCGGGCGTGATCGAGCTTTTTTGTCCGGGCGCGTCCTGTCGTCCGGTATGCAGGGTCTTCGCTGGGTTCAGATGACCGGGGGAGAACTGGACGAGTTCCTCGGACGGGGAGGCACCGGCGTCCTCTCGTTCGCGACGGCCGAGGACGAACCGCCGTTCTCGCTGCCGGTGTCGTACGGCTACTACGCGGACGCGGGGACCTTCTACTACCGGCTGGCCTTCCCGCCGTCCGGCGGGAAGGAGGACGTCATCGACAGACCCGCCTCGTTCGTCGCGCACGGCCGGACCGACGAGGGGTGGCGGAGCGCCGTCGCGACCGGCACGCTGGAGGAGGTGACGAACGCACCGCACGAGTCGGTCGCCGTCCAGGGGATGTGGGCGGTCCAGATCCCGAGGGTGGACATCTTCGACCGCCCGCCCGAGGACATCACGTTCCGGCAGTTCCGCCTCGTCCCCGACACGCTGACCGGACGGAAGGAAGTCGAGTCCGAGCCCTGAACGGTGCCCCGGCGGTCCGACCGGCGTCGGTCCGATAGCGCGCGCCGCGTCAGTGCGCGACGGCGTCGTGGCCCGCGATGGCGTCGAGCAGGTGCTTCAGCAGGCCGCCGAGACACCCGAGGGTGAAGACGAGCATGGCGACGGCCGCGCCCTCGAGCGGAACGACCCCGACCATCCACACGGCGAGCGATGCGACGGCGCCGATCGCCCCGACGCCGAAGAGCAGGAATCCAACGTCCTCGGTGAGTGCCTCGAACATCGTCACCAACTCCGTCGAGGCGTCATATATCCGTTCTGTTCCTGACCTAGCGCCCGCCGTCGGCGGGGTCGCCCCGGCCACCCCGATCGCTCCGGTCGGCGTGATCGCCCTGATCGGCGTGGTCGGCGTGGTCCGCACAGAGGACGTCACCGGTGTCCGTATCGAAGACGAACGGATCGCCCGGCCTGATGCGCTTCCCGTCGACGCCGCAGCCGTCGGCGTGGTCGAGGAAGTACTTCCCGTCCTCGCGGCCCGCGTCGAGCCGCCCCGCCTGGACCGCGAACCGCACGAGGCCCTCGCCGATCTGCGTCCGCTCCGCCGAATCCGCGGTTTCGAACCTGAGGCGTGGCATGGTACGAACCGTAGTTTGCACCCGAGTCGGGTAAAACGTGACTCCGCATCGACGCGTGGGGGAGAGTCGGATCGCGCGACGCGTCGCGATCCGGGTCGGTCACCGGCTGAGGCGCATCCGTACCTCTATGCCCGTCACGACCGACCGCTTCGCATGGCCGCGAAGGACGCGACCGCGATCCACGAGGAGTTCGGCGGCGACCGTCTCCCGCCGGGGCAACGACGCACCGATCGCTTCCCGGTCCTCTCGAAGTCGGGAACGCCGTCGTGGGACGTGGAGACCTGGCGGTTCACGGTCACCGGTGCGGTGGAGGACGACCTCGACCTCTCGTGGTCGGCGTTCCTCGACCTCCCCGCGGAGACGCAACGACAGGACTTCCACTGCGTCACCGGGTGGAGCCGGTTCGACAACGAGTTCACCGGCGTCACGTTCCCCACGATCGCCGACGAGGCGGGCGTGACGGACGACGCCGTCCACGTCCTGTTTCGATCGATGGACGGCTACTCGACGGACCTCCCCCTGTCGGAGTGCATGCGCGAGGAGGTGCTGTTCGCGTGGGAACTCGACGGGCAACCGCTCCCGTCGGACCACGGCGGGCCGCTCCGCGTCGTCACGCCGCACAGATACGCCTACAAGGGCGCGAAGTGGGTGACGGGCGTCGAGTTCCTCACGGAGCCGAGGCGGGGCTACTGGGAACAGCGGGGGTACTCCGCGTCGGCGAACCCGTGGAACGAGGAGCGCTACGACACCTGGTAGCCGGCCGGCCGGCGTTCGTCGGGGACGGCGACGCGCGAGCGATCGACCTCAGGTGTCGCCGATCTCGGGGTTCCAGACGGGCGTGATCGGCTCCTCGAGGCGAGCGAGGTCGTCGTCCGTGAGGTCCACGTCGAGCGCTCCGAGGTCGTCTTCGAGGTGCTCGATCGTCCGCGGGCCGACGATCGGCGCGTCGACGACCTCCTTGTGGAGCAACCAGGCGAGGCTCACCTGCGTCGGCGAGGCGTCCTCGCGGCGCGCGATCTCGCGTACCGCGTCGAGGACGGCCCAGTTCTCGTCGGTGAACCGCTTCCCCATGAACTCGTCGTGCGCCGCGCGACCGTGGTCGGGGCCGTCCTCGCGGTCGTACTTCCCGCTGAGGAACCCCCCCGCCAGCGGCGACCACGGGACGACGCCGACGTCCTGATCGCGACAGAGCGGCAGGACGTTCGCCTCCTCGTGGCGGTCGACGAGGTTGTACTCGGCCTGCATCGAGACGAACCGCTCGTAACCCTCCAGCTCGCTGACGTGGAGCGCCTTCATGAACTGCCAGGCGGCCATCGTGCTCGCGCCCACGTACCGCACCTTGCCGGTCTCGACCAGGTGGTCGAGCGCCGAGAGCGTCTCCTCGATCGGCGTGTGCTCGTCCCACCGGTGGATCTGGTAGAGGTCGACGTAGTCCACCCCCAGGCGATCCAGGCTCGCGTCGATCTGATCGAGGACGTGCTTCCGTGAGAGGCCGCGACCGTTCGGTCCCTCGCGCATGGGACCGTACACCTTCGTCGCGATCACCAGTTCGTCGCGATCGTACCCCTCGATGGCCTCGCCGAGGATCTCCTCGCTCTCGCCGTGCGAGTAGACGTTCGCGGTGTCGAAGAAGTTGATACCGGCGTCGAGGGCGCGCTCGATGACGGCGACGCCCTCCTCGCGGTCGTGGACCATCCACGGCTGTTCGGTACCGAAGTTCATGCAGCCGAGACACAGCCGCGACACCTCCAGCCCGGTGTCGCCCAGTCGCGTGTACTCCATGGTGACCCGTTCGTAGACCAGTCAGTAAGCGTCTTCGGCCGTGGCGGATATCGACGCGGTCGGTGAGAAACGAACCGCGCCCGACGACTCGACGGTACAGTACCGAACTGTGACACTCTTCGACTCCGATCCGTAACGACGCGTATAACGCCCGAATGGACCCGTTACGTCACCGCTCGAGGAGCGCAGTTCCCCGATGAGCCACCGTATGTATCGATTTGTCGATGAGACAATCTCACCCGTTTATCAGTGTCAGCGACCTGACCTAGTCCATGTCGTCAGATCTCGACGTCCCGGGTAATTCGTCCGGGCGATCCGAACCGCGCGACGCCCCCGGCCGACGCGACGCCCCCGACCGCCGAGGCGTGCGGCGCTCGATCCGGCGCGCGGACGACGAGCATCGGTTCGAGGCGCTCCTCCGAGCGCTCCGGAACGTCCGCCGGAGCGCGGCGCGGCGCACGTTCGCCGAGGGACGGATCGTCGGGACCGACCAGGGAGTCATGTTCGTCGAGGACGAACCCCCCGCCGCTCGAGTCGGATCCGACAGGTAGTCGCGAGGCGAACGACGAGCGCCGTGATCGAGCCGACAGGAGTGTGGACAGTCGACGTCGCGCGACGCCTCGAACGACGGCCCCACCAGAACGGCGCTCCGTACTGAAAGGTACGCCCGGGTACGTCTCCCGACCTCATAGATTATTCCTTCAAGTAGCATACTAATTTATAGATAGATCTTATACAAATTTTTGAAAATAGTAGAAATATAAGCGGCTATCCGTTCGATCGACCGACCGGCACCCGTCTCATGACGAGAGACGAACGTCAGACATCGGGAATCAGCCGGCGAGACGTGCTGAAATCGGCGGGTGCGGCGACCGTGGGCGGGCTATCGATCTCGCTCTTCGGAGCCGATCTGGTTCAGGGAATCCGACCGCAGTCCGTTCAGGAGAGCGACGTCACGTGGTCCGCGGGAGGGCCGTCCGAGGACGTCTTCCCGCTCTCGGTCGCGAGCGGCGGACCGACGCCGTCCGGCGCGATCCTGTGGTCGAAACTCGCCGCGGACGCCTACGTCGAGGGCGAACCGGCGTACGTCCAGGTGGGAACGAGCCGCGGGTTCTCCGACGTGGTGTACGAGGGACGGATCGAGGCCGAACACGTCAAACCGGAGCACGACCACGTGGTCAAGGTCGACCTCGACGGGAAGCTACCCACAGACCGACACCTCTTCTACCGGTTCCACTACGACGGCGTGACGAGCCAGGTGGGACGGTGTCGAACCCTCCCGAACCCCGAGGCGACCCCCGATCGGGTCAGCCTCGCGGTCGTGACCTGTCAGTCCTACCAGGACGGGTACTACCCCGCGTACGACTACGTCGCCGACGAGGACGTGGACTACCTCGTCCACCTGGGCGATCAGATCTACGAGTACGCCGGGGAGTCCGAGTTCGAGGGACGGTCGGTGGAACTCCCGAGCGGTCACGACGTCGCCTGGGGACTGGAGGACTTCCGCCACCTCTGGAGCACCTACCGGGGGGACCGGTTCTTCCAGCGCGCGCTCGAACGCCACACGTTCATCCCGACGTGGGACGACCACGAGATCGTCAACAACCGCTACTGGGACTACGAGAACGACCGCCCGTGGTCGAAGGACCACCCCAGGAACGACGACCCCGAGTTCATGCACCGGCTGTTCGTCGAGGGGATCAAGGCCTGGTGGGAGTACAACCCCGCTCGCGTCACGTACAGGGCCGACGAGGAGAACCTCCTCGATCGCTTCCACATGTGGCGGAGCGTGCGGTTCGGGAACCTCCTCGAACTCCCGGTGACCGACGAACGGCTGTTCCGATCGATGCCGCCGGGGGGCGACGCCGCCGGCCAGCGCCAGTGGGGAATCCCGCCGAACGCGCCCGAGCGCGACGACGGCGACCGCACCATGCTCGGCTTCGAACAGCGCGAGTGGTTCCTCGACGCGCTCCGCGAGACGGACGCCACCTGGAAGGTGTGGCCGAACGAGGTCGCCGTCTCCCCGCTGCTCATGTCGTTCGGCGACGACCAGCAGCTCGCGCGCAACTACGACGCCTGGGACGGCTACGAGCACGAACGCGACGAGATCCTGGGGCAGGTCACGCACTTCGGGATCGACAACTTCCTCGCGCTCACCGGCGACATGCACACGTCCCTCGTGGCGTACCTGATGAACGGTTACGAGGACGCGCAGAACCGGACGCCGGTTCCGCCGGCTGAGGAACTGGCCGGCGTCGAGCTGATGACGCCCGCCATCTCGAGCGACTCCGGCACCTCCGACTTCTGGGGGACCGACGGCACGAGCGTCGAGGCCGACTCGCCCCAGCCCACGAACGAGGAGATGACCGAGACGATCCTCGAGGAGAACCCCCACGTCGAGTTCTTCGACGCGAAGTACAACGGCTACTCGACGCTCGAACTCACCCCGGAGGCGGCCACCTGGACCACCTACGCCGTCGACGACACGGTCGATCGCTCGGGGGCGGCCCGAACGGTGCTCCGGACGTACCGCATTCCCGAGGGTCGCGTCGAACTGACCGAACTAGAAGCGAACGACGAACTCCGCTGACGGCGCGGCATCGACGGCGGCCGACGGGGTACACGCTCATGTCGGCGGCCGCCGTAGGACCGCCATGCCACGCATCGCGCTCATCGCGCACGACGAGAAGAAGCCGGAGCTGATCGAGTTCGTCGACGAGCACGTCGACGTCTTCCGCGAGTGCGAGGTGATCGCCACCGGGACGACCGGAAAGCGCCTCGAGCAGGAGACGGACCTCACCGTCGAGCGCATGGCCTCCGGCCCGATCGGGGGCGACCTGATGATCGGTGCGGAGGTCGCGAAGGACGCCCTCGACGGGATCATCTTCCTCCGCGATCCGCTCCGCGCCCAGCCCCACGAACCGGACATCACGGCGCTGCTCCGGATCTGCGACGTCCACGAGACGCCGCTCGCGACGAACCTCGGGAGCGCGCGACCCCTGGTCGAGGAACTCGAACGCGGGCTCTGACGGGCCGGGTGCGGACCCCGGTGAGGGGCCCTGGTCGGTCCGTCTCGATAGCGCTCCGGACGGATCGTCGAGACGCTATACCGAACGGTTCGGGACGACCGAACGCTATAGACCACATAGAAACGCACATCGTTCGCGGTCGGTGACGATCACGCGTGCACGAGATACCGTTTCCGCGAGACGACGGGGACGAGGCGCGGACGGCCGACGACCGACCGCCGCACGATTCCGCGGACTCGACGGCGACCGGGTACCCCCCGGTGATCGCCGAGTTCCTCCGCTGACGAGGACCTGCCAGGGTCAGTGAAGGTCCGAAAACGCGTCAGGGTTGCAAGCACTCGGAGACGAAGTTGTTCGCGAGCCACGACTCGGCGCGCTGGAGGCGGTACTGGAACGTGGAGTGGGGGATCTCGACGCGCTCCGCCACCTCGCCGAGGCTCGACTCGCGCGGCGTGGCGTAGTAGCCGTGTTCGACCGCCGCCTCGAGCGCCTCGCGCTGCTCGTAGGGGAGGTCCGCGATGGAGATGGCCTCGTCCCCCCAGTGCGTCGGCGATCGGAGGTGCGAGAGGGTGACCGCGACGCCGTCGGGGTACGCGTCCTGCAGCGCGTCGAAGAGTCGGCCGACGTTGACGTCCCGCCGGACGAGCACGCGCCAGGTGTAGTTTCCCCCCCGTCGGACGGACTCGTAGAGGACGCCGTCGCCGAGGTGGTCCGCGGCGAGCGACGGGAGCGACGGACAGCGGTCGATGTCGGTCCGATAGCTGTAGTAGGTACAGGTGGTCGCGTCCCGGGTGAGCACCTCATACTCCCGGTGGGACGCGCAGTCGCCCGGGGGACACTCGTTGCACCGTTCGGGGTCGAGCGCGCAGGCCTCGATCGCGTCGATCGCCTCGGTGGGGCCGGTCACCCGATCGACGCGCCACATCGAGTCGTCGCTGACGACGCACGCGATCGACTTCGCCATCGCGCCTGGATGGTCGATGAACAGGTCGGCGAGCGGGTCGACGCCCGCGGGGTACTCGACGGCGAACGCGTACTCCTTCATACAGACGGCATTCGGCTACCACCAAATAGCGCTTTCGAGCGCGGTGCACGGTCGGTGGCACTGAAACGGTTCGTCGCGGGGCGAATCGACCCCTCGAAGTCGGCGAGTGTAGACATTCATAATGATCCATCATTGTATTTGGCTATGACCGAATCAAGCTATAGGGTCCGTCGGCGCTCACCTACCGAAGGAAACCGACGTCGGAGAACGGTTCCGGCGGTGATACGTGTGCACTCGATACGACAGATCAATCGGACGGGCGGGAGGGAGCGGGAGTCGACGGTCACCGACGGCGTCGAGACGTGTCCGGAGTGCGGCGGGGCCCTCGTCGGCGACGATCGGGGCGAACTCGCCTGCGCGGAGTGCGGACTCGTCGTCGAGGAGGAGGGCATCGACCGCGGCCCCGAGTGGCGCGCGTACGACGCGGCCGAGCGCGACCGGAAGTCTCGCGTCGGCGCGCCAACCACGACGATGATGCACGACAGGGGGCTGTCGACCAACATCGACTGGCAGGACAAGGACGCCTCCGGCAACTCGCTCTCCTCGCGCCAGCGGGCGAAGATGCAGCGACTACGAACGTGGGACGAGCGCTTCCGCACGCGCGACTCGAAGGAGCGCAACCTCAAGCAGGCGCTCGGCGAGATCGACCGCATGGCCAGCGCCCTCGGCCTCCCCGAGAACGTCCGGGAAACCGCCAGCGTCGTCTACCGCCGCGCGCTCGACGAGGGGCTACTGCTGGGGCGCTCCATCGAGGGGATGTCGACGGCGGCCCTGTACGCCGCCGGGAGACTCGGCGGGGTCCCCCGATCGACCAGCGAGGTCGCGGCGGTCAGCCGCGTCGAGAAACTGGAGTTCGAGCGCACCTACCGGTATCTCGTCCGCGAACTCGAACTGGGCGTGCCGCCGGCGAACCCGACCGACTACCTCCCGCGGGTGGCGTCGGACCTCGACGTGTCGAACGCGACCGAGCGGACCGCCAGACGCATCCTCGACGCCGGGACGCGCGAGGGGGTCCACGTCGGGAAGTCCCCCGTCGGCCTCGCGGCGGCGGCGATCTACGCCGCCGGCCTCCTCACCGACGCCGAACTCACCCAGTCGGACGTCACGGCGGTCACCGACGTGAGCGCGGTGACGATCCGCAACCGCTACCGGGAACTCCTCACGGCGGCCCGCGAGCAGGGGGTGGCGTGAGCCATGGGACGCGGGTCCGGCGTCCGGTGTTACCGCTGCGGGATCGAGTACGCCTACGTCGGTTCCGAGGCTCACCCCGGGCGGTGCCCCGAGTGCGGCTCGCGGGCGGTATCGCCCGCCGGTCGCGTCGTCCTCCGGCGGCACGACCTCGAAGCCGCACGACGAGCGGGCGGCGAGGCGGTCGTCTACGCGAGCGACGCGAGCGGCCGCGACTACCGCTACGCGCTCTCGCTGCTCGACGCGACGACCGCCGTCGTGGCGTCGATCCGCATCGAGGAGGAATCGGTCGCCCGCCCGGACGGCGGCTGGCCCGCCGAACTCGTCCCGGAACCCGTCCGCCGCGTGCTGCGCGAGAACGGCATCAGCCTCGTCGGCACGCTCGAATCGGCCGATTGACCGTCGATCGCTCCCGCCTTCCGCCGCCCGGTTCCGGGTGCGTGTCAATTTTTCTCGTGACAATGGACGTTTTATGACCGCCCCGACCGTACGGCCGAGCGATGAGCGGGCACGACGATTCATCGGAACGGCTTCGCGTCGGCGTCATCGGGGCCGGATACATCGGACAGAGCGTCGGTCGGGAGTTCCACCGACACACGGGGGCGACGGTCGCGGCGGTCGCCGACCCGTCGCGGTCGGCGCGCGAGGAGGCGGCGAACCTCTTTCACCTCCCGTCGGACGCGCAGTACGCCGACTACGAGGCGATGTTCGAGGGGACGACTCTCGACGCGGTGCTGATCGGGACGCCGCACACCCTCCACTACGAGCAGATCGTCGCGGCGCTCGATCGCGGGCTGCACGTCCTCTGTGACAAACCGATCACGACCGACCTCGACGAGGCGCGAGACGTCCAGGATCGGGTCGCGAACACGGACCAGGTCGTGATGATCGGGTATCAGCGCCACATCAACCCGGCGTTCATCGCGGCGCGCGAGCGATGGCAGGGCGACCTCACGCCGACGTGGATCACCGCCGAGATCTGCGAGGGGTGGGTGGGAACCCGCGAGGGGACGTGGCGGCTCGATCCCGACCTCAGCGGCGGCGGGTTCCTCTACGACACCGGAAGCCACCTGCTCGACGCCATCCTCTGGACGACGGGGCTGACGCCGGAGCGCGTCTCCGCGCAGATGACCTACGTAGACGACGAGCGGCGGGTCGACGACTGGGCGACCGTCACGATCGACTTCGAGGAGGGTACCCGCGCCACGGTGTCGACCTACGCCCGGGCCCCCGCGGTGCGAGAGCACATCCACGTCTGGGACGAGGAGGGGGCGACGTACCTCGACGGCCGCGAGTGGGACCCCCGCGAACTCACCGAGATCGACGACGAGAGCGGCGAGCGACGGCCATACTTCAACCGGGGGCTGCACGAGAACAAGGCGGGCGCGTTCGTCCAGTCGATCCGCACCGGCACCGAGCCGCCGGCGACGATCCGGGACGGACTGCGCGTCACGGCCGTCACCGAGGCCGCCTACGAGTCGGCTCGACGGGGGGAACCCGTCGAACTCGACCCGCGGAACGTCCGGCAGACCGAACTGACCGAGCAGACCGAGTAGCGCTCGACGACCGCCGCGGGATCGTACCGGCGACGAGTGATCCGACCGTCGGGAGACGCGAGCGTCGGGGAGCGGGAAGCGGGAAGCGAGAAACGACGCTCACGGCAGCGCCACGGTCCGCATTAATAGAATTTTACCGACCATATAGTACTCGTTTAATCGTGTGATCCCGAACTACCGACGCCGTCCGCCGGCGCGGCGACGGTAGCTCGAAACGAGGGGCCGCGAACCGACGTGTCAGAGCGGGGCGCGTTCGCCGGTTCACGGGGGAGAGGAGAGCGGCGGGAGCGATTCGAGATGGAGCGGACGGGCCGACGCGCCGATCCCCGAAGACGGCACTCCGACCCCGATCGCGCGAGTGCGCCGACGTCTGCGGATTCCGGTGGCCTCCGTTCGACCCGCGACGACGACCGCCCTCGAGTGCAACCACCGTATAACGAAATCACCGTACGTCGTACGGGAACCGTCGGTGACTCGCCGAACGCAGGCCGGCCACCGACGCTCACGGGTGCATCCCCACGTTGCATTCCTTTTCGGCGCACTCGACGGGACCGCCCTACTCGGCGTGACGATCGACCCGGGGAGACGAAGGGACGGGCCGCCTACCGCGTTTCGATAATAAATAGATATGAGTTTTATTACCCACGTGGGACCAGTCGCAGCCGTCGAACGATACTGACGATTCATCACTTATCCGCGCCTGATCTCGATCTTTCCAATGGATAGCCCCGGAAGAAGACCATCGTTCTACCTGCCCATCGCTATATAGATAGTAATAAACTATATTTTAGTTTCGTTTGGCCGAGACGGCCGCGCGCCGGACGTCAGTCTTCTGATAGCTTCGACTTGGTGTACGGGACGAGCCCGCCCCGCTCGACGAGGTCCTGCAAGAACGGGGGGAGGGGCTCGGCGTCGTACGTCTCGTCGGCGGTGTGGTTGACGACCGTTCCGTCGTCGAGGTGCACGCTGATCTCGTCGCCGTCGGCGATGCGATCCGCGTCGGGGCAGATGAGCACCGCCAGGCCGAGGTTGATCGCGTTGCGGAAGAAGATGCGCGCGAACGACCGCGCGACGACGCCCGCGACGCCCGCCCCGACGAGCGACAGCGGGGCGTGTTCGCGCGAGGAGCCGCTCCCGAAGTTGTGGCCCCCGACGACGAACTCGCCGCGCTCGACCGACTCCGAGAACTCCGGACGGAGGTCGTTGAACGGGTGCTGTCCGAGGTCGTCCGGGTCGCTGGAGACGATGAAGCGCGAGGGGATGATCTGGTCGGTGTCCACGTCGTCGCCGAAGACCCACGCGCGGGCGGGGGTGCTCGGATCGGTCACGACGACACCCCCTCCCGGTCCGCGACGCGATAGTCGTCGTACCGCCTCGTCTCTACGGCCCTCGGGTCGGTGATCTCGCCGTAGAGCGCGGACGCGGCGACCGTGGCCGGGCTGGCGAGGTACACCGACGACTCCATCGACCCCTCGCGGCCGGGGAAGTTGCGGTTGGCCGTGGCCAGGCAGACGTCGCCGTCGCCGAGGACGCCCGAGTGCGTCCCGAAGCAGGGACCGCAGCCGGCGGTCTGGAAGATGGCTCCCGCGTCGATCAGCGTCTCCAGCACCCCGCTCTCCAGGGCCTTCCGGTAGACCGCCTTCGACGCGGGGACGACGACCATCCGGACGTCCGGGTGGAGCCGTTCGCCCTCCAGCACGTCGGCGACGAGCCTGATGTCCTCGTAGCGCCCGTTCGTGCAGGTGCCGACGAACAGCTGATCGATCTCGGTCCCCTCGACGGCCGTCACCGGGACGGCGTTCTCGGGGTTCGACGGCTTCGACACCTGGGGGTCGATCTCGCTCCCCTCGTAGGTGAACCGGGCGTCGTACTCGGCGTCGTCGTCGGGCGCGAGGCTCGTGTCCACGTCCGCCGCGCGGACGTCCCCGTTCCCCGCCGCGAGGAACCTCGCCACGCGCTCGTCGGGTTCGACGAGGCCCGCCTTGCCGCCCATCTCGATGGTCATGTTCGAGAGGACGATCCGCTCGTGGATCGGGAGGCCCCGGATCGCCTCGCCGCCGAACTCCACGGCGTCGTACGTCGCGCCGGCGAAGCCGACGTCGCCGATGAACTTGAGGATCAGGTCCTTCGCGTAGACGCCGTCCGGGAGGTCGCCGGCCACCTCGAAGCGCTTCGTCTCGGGGACGCGGAACCAGAGTTCGCCCGTCGCGAACGCCGTGCCGAGGTCGGTCGAGCCGACGCCCGTCCCGAACGCGCCGACGCCGCCGAAGGTCGTCGAGTGGGAGTCCGCGCCGACGACGAGGTCGCCCGGCGCGACGAAGCCGTCCTCTATCAGCACCTGGTGGCAGATGCCATCCCCCACGTCGTACTGGACGGCACCGAACTCCGCGGCGAAGCCGCGCACCGAGTTGTGGTTGTTCGCCGCCTGCACGCCGTCCGCGGGCGCGTGGTGGTCGATCGTCAGTACGGTCCGCTCGGGGGCGAAGAGTTCGGCGTCGTCGCCCGTCACCTCGCGGAAGGTCTGGAAGGCGAGCGGGCCGGTCACGTCGTGGGCCATCATCACGTCGACGGCCGCCTCGACGTAGTCGCCGGCGCGGGCGTCAGTCCCCGACTTCTCCGCGAGGATCTTCTCTGCTAGGGTCTTTCCGGTCATGGGTCGCTGGTCACTGGTCGTAGGGTGTCGACGCCCCCACGTCGGGGACGTCGGTCGGACGGTCGGCTGTCGATACTATCTACGCGGTCGTATCGACCGGGGCGGCCGATACGCGTCCGTTCGCGCTGGGGGGACATCAGTCGTCTCCCTCCCCTGCGGCGACCGCGTCGAGGACGCCCTCGACGGTGCCCCCGGCGAGGACGTGGCTCGCGGTGGACAGCTCCAGTCGGTCGCGCACGTCGCGCGCGACGTCGGTCACGCGCTCCAGGTCGGCGTTCGCGTCGACGCCCATCGCGGCGAGCATGTGGACGAGGTCCTCGGTCGGCGTGTTGCCGACGCCGCTCATCCCGCCGGGGAGGACGACGCCGCCGCCGAGGCCGCACACCGACGCGTCGAAGCGCGAGACGCCGCTCTCCATCGCCGCGAGCGTGTTCGCGAGGCTCATCCCGTTCGTGTCGTGGAGGTGCAACCCCGCGTCGAGGTCGGGGTGGCGCTCGAAGACGGCCTCGAAGGTCTCCGCGACCTGGACGGGGTTCGCGAGGCCCATCGTCGTCGCCAGCGTCACCTCGTCGACGCCCGCCGCGACGACGCGGTCGACCACGTCGAGGGTCCGATCGCGGGGGACCCGTCCCTCGTAGGGGCAGTAGAAGCTCGTCCCCATCCCCGCCTCGACCTCGACGTCGTGGTCCGCGGCGAGATCGCAGATCGCCTCGATCTCTCCCAGAATCTCCTCGACGGTCATGTTCTGGTTCTTCCGGCTGTACGTCTCGCTCACCGTGACGAGCGCGTTCACCTTGTCCACCTCGGCGTCGATCGCGCGCTCCATCCCGACCCGGTTCGGCACGAGCGCCCGGTAGGTCACGCCGTCGCGGCGCTCGATCCGCGCCGCGACCTCGTCGGCGTCCCGAAGCGTCGGCACCGCCTTCGGGTGGGTGAACGACGTGATCTCGATCTCGTCCACGCCGGTCGCGCTCAGCCGGTCGACGATCTCGACCTTCTCGTCGGTCGGGACGAACTCGTTGAGGCGCTGAAACCCGTCGCGGGGCAGCATCTCGACGACGGTCACGGAGTCGGGGAGGCGGAGGCTCATACGACCCCGTCCTCCTCGAGTTCCGCGCGTAGCGCCTCGTCGTAGCCGAGCAGGTCGCCGTACACCGCGTCGTTGTGCTCGCCCAGGTCCGCGCCGAGGTGGCGGACCTCGCCCGGCGTCTCGGAGAACTTCGGGACGACGCTCTGGACGACCGCCTCCCCGAGGTCGGGGTCGTCGACCGTCACGGTCGCCTCCCTCGCCCGGTAGTGCTCGTCGTGCAGGATGTCCTCGACGTTGTAGATCGGCGCGAGCGTCGCGTCCGCGGCGTCGAACGCGGCGAGCACCTCCTCTCGGGTGTGCTCGTCCATCCACTCCTGTACGATCGCGTCGAGTTCCTCGACGTTCTCGACGCGGCGCTCGTTGGTCGAAAAGCGCGGGTCGTCCTTGAGGTCGGGACGACCGATGGCGTCGAAGGTGCGCATGGCGAGGGGCTGTGCGCTCGCGGAGATGGCGACCCAGCGGTCGTCGCTCGTCCGGTAGACGTTCCGCGGCGCGGAGGAGGTAGAGCGGTTGCCCGAGCGCGCCTCGACCTCCCCGAGCTGCTGGTAGCGCAGCGGCTGGGGGCCGAGGACGTTGAAGATCGGTTCGATGAGGCTCACGTCGATACACTGGCCGCTCCCGCCGTTCACCTCTCGGTCGTACAGCGCGAACATCACGGAGAAGGTGGCGTAGAGCGCCGCGATGGAGTCCGCGAGGCCCGTCGGCGGGAGCAGCGGCTCGCGGTCCGGGAAGCCGTTGAGGTAGGCGAAGCCGCTCATCGCCTCAGCGAGCGTACCGAACCCCGGCTTCTCCGCGTAGGGGCCGTCCTGCCCGAACCCCGACATCCGGAGCATCACCAGGCCGGGGGCGACCTCGCGGAGCCGCCCGTAACCGAGGTTCCACCGCTCGAACGTGCCGGGGCGGAAGTTCTCGATCAGCACGTCCGCCTCGCTCACGAGGTCCTCGAACACGGCCTGCCCGCGCTCGGCGCTCAGGTCGAGCGTGACCGACCGCTTGTTCCGCGAGAGGTACTTGTGCCAGAGGCCGATCCCCCCCTTCTGCGGGCCGAAGCTCCGGATGTGATCGCCGAACTCGGGATGTTCGACCTTGATCACCGTCGCGCCGAAGTCCGCCAGCAGGCGGCCCACCGTCGGCCCGGAGATCATCGACCCCGCCTCGACGGCCGTCAGGCCGCGGAGCGGTCCACCGTCGTGATTTGCTTCGTTCATGATAGACACTGTCGGTACTCGCCCGTGCCGGTCGGCCGAGAGCCCATGACAGACACCGGCGACGATGCTACGGGTTCGCGTCGGACACCTATAAACCCCGCTGACATCGCGGATACACGTAGCCCGCCGGACGCGGACGACGAGACCGAAGGAGGGTGTCGCCGTCGAGGGAGAGTCCAGCCGTCGGCCGCCTCGGACCGACGTCGGTGAACCGACCTCAGAACAGTACCGCGTCCATCCCGCGCGCCCGGACGTCCTCGACGAACGCCTCGGCGTCCGTCTCGATGGCCTCGAACGTGTCGTAGTGGACCGGGAGGACGAGCGACGCCCCGACCGCGGCCGCGAGGTCGGCCGCCTCGCGGCGATCCATCGTGTAGGTTCCACCGATCGGCGGGAGGACGACGGCCGCCGAGAGTTCGCGGTGGACGGGGAGGAAGTCCGTGTCGCTCGGGACGAGGATCGTCGCGCCGTCGAAGTCGAACAGGAGACCGATACCCTCCCCCTCGGCGTGGTACGGGACGCCCGGTTCCCGGACGTGCTCGCCCTCCGGATCGTTGTACGCCGGCACTGCCCGGGCGGTGACGCCCTCGACGGTAAACTCCTCGTCGGCCGCGAGTGACCGGACGTCGCGATCGAGGTCGGTCGCGTCCACCCCCTCGTAGACGACGACCGTCGTCTCGGGGGTGGAGACGGCCTCGATGCCGTCGGGATCGTAGTGGTCGTAGTCGTCGTGCGTGACGAAGACGAGGTCGGCGTCAGCCGGCCGACCGTCGACGACGTCGCTCCACGGGTCGACGTACGCGAAGAGATCGTCGGACTGGATGCGGACGGTGGCGTGGCCCGGTCGCGTGAACGTCAGGCCGTCGTACTCGGGGGGCACGACGAACAGTACGCCCCACCGCGACATAAAACGATGCGATGGGCGGTGGCGGGGGTCAGACGACGCCGTCGGCCTCCAGCCGCTCGATCTCGGCTTCGCTGTAGCCGTACTCCGCCAGCACCTCGGCGGTGTGTTCGCCCAGGAGCGGCGGTGCGCGTCGGATCGTCGCCGGGGTGCTGGAGAAGTGCATCGGGCTCCCCGGCATCTCCACGACGCCCGCGGTCGGGTGCTCGATCGACTGTCGCATCCCTCGTGCGCGGACCTGCTCGTGGTCGAACACCTGTTCGAGGTCCTGAACGGGGGTCGCGGGGACGCCAGCTTCGTCGAGCCGATCGACGAGTTCGTCGGTCGTGTACTCGCCCAGTTCGTCGTCGAGCAGCGCGTCGAGCGTCTCGCGGTTCTCGACCCGCTTCGCGTTGACGGCGAACCGGTCGTCGTCGACGAGGTCCTCCCGATCGATGGCCCGGCAGAACCGGGGCCACATGTGTTCCGAGGAGACGGCCACGACCACGTAGCCGTCGCGCGTGAGGAACGCCTGGTACGGAGCGATGGTCGGGTGTTTGCTCCCCATCCGACCCGGCGGCTCGCCCGTGGCGAAGTAGTTCGAGGCCATGTACGTCATCCACGCCACCTGGCCGTCGAAGAGGCTGACGTCGATCTTCTGTCCACCGGCCGACCCGAACTCCCGGGCGAACAGCGCCGCCAGGATGGCCTGCGTGCAGTACATCCCGGCACCGATGTCGGCGATGGCAACCCCGACGCGGACGGGAGGTCCGTCCTCGACGCCGGTGATGCTCATCATCCCGGCCTCGCCCTGCACGACGATGTCGTAAGCCGGGCGGTCGCGGGCCGGACCCCACTCGCCGTAGCCGGACAGCGAGCAGTAGACGAGTTCGGGGTTCGCCGCGCGGAGGTCTTCGTAGCCAAGCCCCCACGACTCCATCGTCCCCACGCGGAAGTTCTCGACGAGGACGTCCGCGTTCCGCGCGAGGTCGCGAAAGACCGTCTGCCCCGCCTCGCCGGCGAGGTCGAGCGTGACGGAGCGCTTGTTCCGGTTGACGCTGAGGTAGTAGGCGCTTTCCCCGCTGTCGCCGTAGGTCGGCGGGTGCCACCCGCGGGTCTGGTCGCCCTCGCCCGGTCGCTCGATCTTGACGACGTCCGCGCCGAGGTCTCCGAGTTGCATCGTGCAGAACGGCCCGGCGAGCACCCGCGACGCGTCGAGCACGGTGATCCCGTCGAGCGGGCCGCGGTCACCGCTGGGCCGCTCGGCTTCACCGACCATCTCACACCCCTCCAGGGGCGGGGGGTTCGGTCGAATCGTGCAGGGAGACGGCGTCGCCGTCCCGGTTCCACGGGTCGTTGTCGACGGGCATACCCATGGGTCGGCCGTCGGTGACATAACGGTATGGTCCCGTCCCCGAACGACCGCGCGGCAACAGTCACGGATATTACTTGTCGCCCCCACTGTTCGGTGACATGGCTACCCGACAGATACTGCTCGCCGTCGCCGACGACGAGAACCGCGCCCGGACGCAGGCCCGCGCCGTCACGGGTCTCTTCGACCCGGACGACGCGAGCGTCGTCCTCCACCACACCTTCACCGACAACCCCGAGGGGGCGTACGTCGACCAGGTCGCGTCGGTCCGCCGCGCGCGCGAGGTCCTCGACGACGCCGGGTTCGACGTGACGCTCACCGAGTCGAGCGGCGATCCCGCCGCCGAGATACTCGACCTCGCCGCGGACCTCGACGCGGACCTCGTCTGCGTCGGATCGCGTCGGCGCTCGCCGACGGGCAAGGCCGTCTTCGGCAGCACCACCCAGCAGGTCCTGCTGGACGCCGATCGACCCGTGCTCGCCGTCCCCGACGTGTCCTTTCGGGCCTGAGGCCTCCGGGGGCGTACCGCCTCCGCGCACGGACGGCTCTCCACGCCCCCGGTGACGATCGGGCGAAAGGTTATACCTCCTGGCAGGAACTCCCACGCATGGCTAGCCCAGCGGACAGAGCGTGGATAGCGGACACGACGGCGTTTCTCGCCGAACCGGTTCCCGACGAGGTGCTCGATCACGGGGTACGGGTGGTCGCGGACGTACTCTCCGCGGCGGTGGCGGGCTCCGCCGCGGGGGCGAACGATCGGGTCGCAGCCGGGATGACGCTACCGCCCGGCGAGGTGTCGGTCGTCGGCACCGACCGGACGACCGATCCGGGGAGCGCCGCCCTGCTGAACGGGGCGGCGGCCATCACCCCCGAGATCGAGGAGGGCCACAACACCGGCGGCCACGTCGGAGCGGGCGTCGTTATCGGCGGGTTCGCGCTCGCGGAGGCGTACGACGCTGACGGCGATGCGCTCGTCGAGGGGGTCGTGAAAGCCTACGAGCTGTGTACGCGCATCGAAAACGCGATATTCCTGATGAAAGACCGGATGAACGAGGCGTTGCCCTGGCTCCTCCGCGACCCGCACTCGACGTGGACGACGATCGGCCCGGCCGTCGCGGGGGCCATCGCGATGGGAGCGGACGACGAGACCGTCGGGGAGGCCTTCCGACTCGGTGCGAACCTCGCGGTCGTCTCGATGCACGATCCGTACCGCGAGGGCGCACCCGCCCGCAACTACACGGCGGGGTTCTCCGCGCAGGCCGGCGTGAACGCGGCACTCGCCGCGGCCGCCGGGCTGGAGGGGTCACGAGCCGCGATGCGAGCGGTGTACGATCCGCTCCGCGAGATGAAGGGGGAGGCGTTCGACCGGTCGTTCGCCGATCTCGGCGAGCACTGGACCGTCGCGGAGAACTACTACAAGTTCACGCCGTCGTGCCGATACACCCACGCCCCGCTCGGCGCGCTCGAAGCTATCGCTGACGAGGTGGACGCGGACGAGGTCGAGTCGATCGACGTCTACGCCTATCGGAACGCGTGCGACCTCGACTACGCCGACTACACGACGATGACGAGCGGGAAGTTCTCCATCCCCTACGTCCTCGCGCGGTATCTCGCGTCGGGCGATCTCTGGTTCGACGACTTCGAGGACGCGGCACTGGCCGACCCGGACGTGCGAGCACTCGCCCGGCGGGTCCACCTCCACCACGACCTCGGCTACGAGGAGACGTTCCCGGAACGCTGGAGCGCGCGGGTGGAGGTGACACACACCGACGGCACCACGGTCGAGGCCGAGTGCATCGACGCCCCGGGCGACCACCGGAACTTCCCCGGCGAGGACGCGCTGGTGGCGAAGTTCGAGCGCGTGCTCGCGTGGCGACTCGGCGACGAGCGGGCGAGGACGGCGCTCGGCGAACTGCTCGACGTGCGGGACGTGACGGCCCGGGACGTCGGAACGGCGCTGCGGACGTGATAGCGCCCCGCCGTCTCACTGTATCGTGTAGCCGCCGTCGACGACGAAACACTGTCCGGTGACGAACCGCGCGTACTCGGAGGCGAGGAACGCCGTCACCGCGCCGACGTCCTCCGGCCGGCCGAGATACGGAAGCGGCGTCTGCGACTCGAAGAACGCCCGGCGGTCGTCGTCCGCGAGCGCGTCTCTCGTCAGCTCGGTTCGAACGACGCCGGGACAGACGGCGTTGACGAGCACCGGGACGGTCGCGTAATCGAGCGCGAGCGAGCGGGTGAGCGAGACGACGCCGCCCTTCGAGGCGAGGTACGCGGGTTTGCGTCGCTGGGCGACGAACGCCAACTGGGAGGCGACGTTGACGACGCGAGGGGCGTCGCTCTCTCTCAGGTGGGGCATCGCGTGGTGAACGCCGTTGTAGACCCCGGTGAGGTTCACGTCGAGCACCCGGTCCCACTCCTCCGGCGTTGTCTCCTCGACGGTCCCGTCGTGCGAGATGCCGGCGTTGTTCACGAGGACGTCGAGCCCGCCCCACGTCGAGACGGTCGCCTCGACGAGCGCCGCCACGCTGTCGTAGTCGGCGACGTCGGTCTCCACGAACTCGGCGTCACCGCCCTCCTCCACGACGCGTTCGACGGTCGTCCGCTCGGCCCCGGAGGGCGGCGTGTCGTGTCGGTCCGCGACGACGACCCGCGCGCCGGCCTCGGCCAGGGACACCGCGATACCCCGACCGATCCCGGCGCTCGCCCCCGTGACGATCGCGGTTCGGTCGGTGAGATCGATCCGCATCTCAATCGCGTCGCTCGCGAATGCGCTCGCGTAGCGAGATGAGTCCGTTCGGGAGGACCAGCGCGACGAGCACGAGCGCGACGCCGTACACGACGTCGTCGAGCCCGACGATCTGGTCGACGTTCGCGCGGAAGAACTCCGCCAGCGGGAAGACGAAGAACGCGCCGACGATCGCACCCGGGACGGTCCCGAGTCCACCGACGACCGCGGGGAGGAGTATCTCGACGTTCTTCGAGAGCCCGAAGACCGTCGACGGCCGGATGATCTCGAAGTACATGCTCCAGAACGCACCGGCCCAGGCGGTGAAGAACGCGGAGACGCTGATGGCGAGCATCTTGTATCGGAACGTCGGGATGCCGACGCTGGCCGCGGCGTTCTCGTTCTCTCGGATGGCGAACAGGTAGAGCCCCAGTTGCGACTCCTTCAGCGCGTACGCCACCACTGTCACGACGACGAGGAACGCGAAGATGACGTAGTAGTACGGCAGGTCGCTCTGGAACTGGAAGGCGAGGAGGCCGTACTCCGCGCCGTACTCGCGGGGGAACGGCCGATAGTAGCCGATAGCGCCGCCCAGTTCGCTCGTGTTCCGCACGACGACGCCGAGCAGCATGGCGATGGCGAACGTCGCCAGCGCGAAGTAGTGGCCCTTCAGGTCGTACCGGAAGTTCAGAAAGCCCACGAGCAGCGCGACGAGGACGGCGATGCCGCCGCCGACGAGCATTCCGATCCAGGGGTTGATGCCGAAGTCGATGGCGAGCTTCTGGGTGGCGTACGCGCCGACGCCGAAGAACGCCGCGTGGCCGAACGAGAAGTAACCCGTGAACCCGGAGACGATGTTCCACGCCTGACTCGAGTAGGCGAACACGAGGGTGAGGATGAGGACCTTCAGCGTGAGGACGGATCCGAGGCTGATCCCCGCGACTCCGACGTCGAGGAGGTACGGGAGGGCGGCGAGCAGACCGAACCCGAGCGCGCCCTTCACGTAGGGGCCGTACCCCGACTCGTCGATGCGCGCGGCCAGGTCGCCGATCCCCGTCTGGGTTGAGGTGCTGTCCGCCATCTCAGACCTCCCTCTCCCCGAAGAGACCGGTCGGTTTCAGGTACAGCAGGAGGATGAACAGCAGGAAGATGACGATCTCGTTGGTCGTTCCGGGGAGGTAGAACCCGCCGAACACCTGTATGAACCCGACGATGAGTCCACCCACGAACGCGCCGGGGAGCGAGCCGAGTCCGCCGAGGACGACGATGACGAACGCCTTGACCAGGTAGCTCTCGCCGATGAACGGGTCGAACGGCGAGAAGATGACGATGGCCGCGCCGGCCAGCCCGGCCATCGCGCTCCCGAGACCGACCGTCAGATGGTCGACGTTGGGGACGTCGATGCCGACGTACCACGCTCCCTCGCGGTTGTCCGCCGTCGCGCGGATGGCGGTCCCGAGTTCGGTTCGCTGGAGGAACAGCCACAACGCCCCCATCGCGACGACGGCGATGACCAGCGCGTACGCCTGTCCCTTCGGTATCTGTGCCCCGCCCAGTTGGTAGCGGCCCAGGTCGAGCACGATCGATCGCGGGTCCGGCGAGAACTGGATCTGGATGAGCGCGAGGAGGATGAACGAGAGACCGAGCGTGACGATGAACTGGTTCTCCTCCGGGGCTTCGATGATCGGCTCGATCGTTGCGACGCTGATGACGACCCCGAGCGCGAACAGCGCGACGACGGCTACCGGCAGCGCGAACAGTGGGTTCACGCCGAACGTCGTGTGGACGAAGAAGACGACGTACATCCCGGTGACGATGAGCATCCCGTGGGCGAAGTTGACGACGTCCATCACGCCGAAGATCATCGTCAGGCCCAGCGCGGCCAGCGCGAACACGCCGCCGAGCAACAGCGCGAAGACGGTGAGTTGCAACAGGACCGGGTCGAGTTCGACGACGTCGCCGGCGAACTCGCTGACGGCACTGACGACGTCGTCGATGATGAGCGGGAGTACCATGTGACGGTGTAGGTGAATGGGTTCTTAAAGGTTGTTCTCGGTCGCGGTCACAGTTTCGGTGCCGTCTGCGCGTACTTCTCGGGCCAGACCAGTTGGGCGTCCAGGTTCTGCACCTGGAGCATCGGCGAGAGCGCGTTCTTGTTCTCACCGTTTTCCTTGAACTCGATGGGCCCCATGGCCGCGGGGTGGTCCTCCACGGTGATGCGCTTCAGCGCCTCGTTGATGTCGTCGGGATCGACCGAACCCGCCTCCTCGAGGGCGGCCTGGGCGACCTTGACCATCGAGTAGGTCATGACCGTGTGGGTGACGCCGAGGGGCTTTCCGTACTCCCGACGGTAGTCGGCGAAGATCTTGTCCGTCTCCTCCTTGTTGTAATCGAACTCGTAGTTGTTCCCGAAGCCGCCGTTGGCGAACTTCCCGATCTGGGCGATGACGTCGTCGTCGGTGAACGTCGGCGTCGAGGTGCCCGTGAGCAGGGGCGGCCGGTAGTCGACGTTCTGCAACGACTGCATCATCCGGATACCGCCACCGCCGTAGCCGACGAAGATGAACGCGTCCGCGTTGGCCTGCTTCACGCGGGTCGCCTCCGTGTCCATCGACTCCTGTCCGAAGGTGTACGCGGACTCCTCGACGAGTTCGACTCCGTTCTCCGGGAGGTCCGTGGCGAGCGTCTCACGGATCGACTGCCCGAACGCGTTGTCGAGGTAGACGAGCGAGGCCGTCTTCATCGGGACCCCGCTCGCCGCCGTGATCTCGGGCATGAACCGGGCGTAGTCGCCAGCCATACCGCTCGCGGGCGTCTGAATGCGGTAGGCGTAGTTCAGGCCACGACCCTGCAGGATACTGTTCGCGACCGAGACGTCGATGACGTGCGGGATGCCCGCCCGCTCCGCGACCTGGGTCGCGGCGAGCGTGACCGGCGAGGAGAAACAGCCCGTGAGGATGTGTGCACCGTCCTCCTCGATGAGTTGCTGTTCGACCGGGGCACCCTCTTCCTGCGAGCCCTTGTTGTCCCGACTGACGAATTTCAACGTCGCGCCGTCGAGCGCCTCGATGCCACCGGCCTCGTTGACGTGCATCGCGGCGAGTTTCCCCGCGTTCGTCATCGCCTGACCGGAGCGCCCGAGGAACCCGCTCAGTGGGTGGTTCGCCCCGATGACGACCTCTTCGACCGCACCCCCGTTCGACGAACCGGTGTTCGTACCGCCGTTCCCGCTGTCGTTCCCGCCACCGTCGCCGCCGGTGCAGCCGGCCAATCCCGCTGCGACACCGACACCGACGGCTTTCAGGTAGTTCCGGCGACTCCGGAGAGGAGTCTTGCTATCGTTGATCATGCAAACCGTCGTAGAGTGTTGAATCTATTCATATATATAAGTTCGCACACGATCGATGACAGAAGCCGCCGAACGGGGGAGATTCGGCGGCCCGATCGACGTCGGACACCTCCCTCGGTGACTGGCGGACGGTACCACGGACAACACCTAAGCCCACCCCCGGTCCATCTCCGTCGGAACATGTCGACTACTTCTCTCACCCACGGCGAGGAAGATGACTGATTACGAACGCGCGGCCGCCACGTTCGCGTCCGAACTCGACGCCCGGGACGTCCCGGCCGACGTGCTCGACCACGTCGGTCTCGTCCTGGCCGACACCCTCGGCGCGATGATCGGCGGTTCGACCGATCCCGACACCGCCGCTCTGGCCGACTGGTTCGCCGAGGAGACGCCCGGCCCGGCGACGGTCCTCGGGACGTCTCATCGACTCGAACCCCGCTTCGCCGCGCTCGTCAACGGTACCGGCGGAACCGTGCTCGAACTCGACGAGGGGCACAAGTACGCGGCGGGCCACCCGGCCATCCACGTCCTGCCCGCGGTGCTCGCGGTCGCGGAGACGCGAACCGTGGAGAGCGAGGAGTTCCTGGCGGCGACCGTCGCCGGTTACGAGGTCGGCACTCGCGTCGCTCGGGCCTGTTACCCGCTGGCAGAGGGGTACCATCCCCACGGCGTCTGGGGCGCGGTCGGGGCGGCCGCGGGCGTCGCTCGAGTGCGCGGATGTGACCCCGACACGACCCTCCAGGCGATGCGTATCGCGGGCAACAGCGCCCAGCACACGCTGATGACCGCCGCCACGGAGGGGGCGACCGTCCGAAACAGCTACGCCGGGAAGGCGAACCTCGACGGCCTCGTCGCCGTGGACCTCGCGATCGCCGGCTTCACCGGCGTCGAGGAGGGGATTGCCAACCACCTCGCCGTACCCGCCGGTGGGAGGTTCGACGCGACCGAACTCTCGGCCGATCTGGGCGAGCGGTGGGACGTTCTCGGTGGGTACTTCAAGCGACACGCGGCCTGCCGGTACACGCACCCGACGCTCGACGCGCTCGACGCCCTGCAGGCGGCCGAACCGTTCGAGGTCGACGCCGTCGAGTCGGTGCTCGTAGAGACGTACCCTACCGCGGCGGGATTGACGCCAACCCGCCCGAAGAACGCGCTACAGGCGAAGTTCTCCGTCCCGTACGCGGTCGCGACGCGCCTGCTCCGCGGTTCGTCCGGGAAGGGGGCGTTCGCCGACGAGTCGCTCTCCGCGGAGGCGTTCGCGCTCGCCGAGCGGGTGGCGGTGGTCGTCGCCGACGACGTCGCCGCGCGACTCCCCGACGCTCGCGGCAGCCGGGTCACGATTCGACTCGACGACGGCCGGGAACTCGTCGAGGAGGTCGAACACGCCCGCGGCGGGGCCGAGCGGCCGTGGTCGGAGGGGGAACTCCGCGAGAAGTTCGACGAACTCGTCGCCCCGCTGCTCGGTACGAGCGCGGCGTCGACGCTGTGGGAGTTGGCACGGGGCGGGGACGCGAACCCGAAACGGCTCTGCGCCGCCGCCCGGCGCTGAAGCGGAGCGCGACGCGACGCGACGAGACGCGACGAGATGAAACGAGACGAGACGACCTACCCGAGGCCGAGGTAGAGTTCGATGAGTTCGTCCTCCTCGCTCAGGTCCTCCGGCGGGCCGTCGAACTGCGTCTCCCCCTGCGCGAGGATGTAGACGTGGTCGGCGATGCGGAGCGCCGCGCGGACGTTCTGCTCGACGAGGAGTATCTGTGCCCCGTGGTCGACGAGCGTCCTGACCTGGTCGATGACGTCGTCGACGAGCGACGGCGCGAGTCCCGCGCTCGGTTCGTCGAGCAGGTAGACGTCGGAGTCGGAGACCATCGCTCGGCCGAAACTGAGCATCATCTGCTGGCCCCCGGAGAGCGACTTCGCCCTGTTCGAGAGCTTGTCCTCGAGCGCGGGGAACGCGGTCAGCGCCGCCCGGATCCGTTCCTCGACGACCGACTTGTCGGCGACGGTGTAGCCGCCCATCCGGAGGTTCTCGCGGACGGTGAGGTTCGGGAACAGCCCGCCGTCCTGCGGGAGCGTGATGATGCCGCTCGAGACCACCTCGTTCGCGTCGTAGTCGGTGATGTCGGTCGAACCGTACCGGACGGAGCCCGACCAGACGGGGACGATACCGTTCAGCGTCTTGATGAGCGTCGACTTCCCGGAGCCGTTCGGCCCGAAGATGCAGGTGACCCCGTCGTGGCTCCGCACGGAGACGCCGTGGAGGATCTCCGAACTCCCGTAGCCGGTGACGACGTCCTCGGCGACGAGTCGATCCCGCCCGTCACGATCGACCCGCTCGGATTCGCTCGCGGTCATGAGAGGAGGTCCTCTGCGGTCTCGCCGGCGGCGTCGGTTCCCAGATATGCCTCGCGGACGCGGGCGTCCGCGGTCACCTCCTCGAAGTCACCTTCGGCGATGACCTGTCCCTGATCGAAGACGGTGACCGAGTCGGCGAATCGCTGGATGAGCGACATGTCGTGCTCGACGATGACGAACGTGGTGCCGCGTTCGTTCATCACCTCCAGCCGGTCGAGGATGCGGTCCTGGAGCGCGGGGTTGACCCCGGCGGTCGGCTCGTCGAGGAGGATGCACTTCGGGTCGAGCATCAGCACCCGCGCCAGTTCGAGCAACTTCTGCTGACCGCCGCTCATCTCCGACGCCTCGTTGTCGCTGATGTGCTCGATCTCGAGGAACTCGAGGATCTCGTCGGCGCGCCGTCGTTTCTCCTCGGAGACGCGCAGGCCGGCCGTGTGGACGGCGAGGAGGTTCTCGCGGACGGTGAGGTCCTCGAACGGGGAGACGATCTGGAACGTCCGTGCGAGCCCTCGCTGGGCGATTCGGTGGGGCTTCCACCCACTGACGTCGGTCCCGTCGAAGACGACGGTCCCCCCGTCGGACCGATAGAACCCGGTCAGGGTGTTGAAGAAGGTGGACTTCCCGCTCCCGTTGGGACCGATAATCCCTCGAACCTCACCGTCGGCCACCGAGAGCGTGATGCCGTCGTTCGCGACGAGCGCACCGAACGTCTTGGTGAGCCCATCGATTTCGAGGAGTGAAACCATCTGACGTGATACTGTCCCCTCCGACATATAAACCTTGTTTCGCTCAACCGTACCGTCCCGGGGGAACGGTTTTGCCCACGGCGGAGAAACGAGCGGTCGTGAGTCCTGTGAACAGAGAACGTATCGCCCTCCCCGTCGGGCTACTGGACGACCTGGATCTCGTGCGGCGGGCGGAGGCGTACGGCTACGAGAGCGCCTGGACCGGCGAGCGCCGGGGGAAGACGGCGTTCGGGAAGCTCGAACGTCGGGCGGCGGCGACCGACCGCATCGAACTCGCGACGGGTATCGTGAACGTGTTTTCGCGGACGCCGGCGAGGCTGGCGCAGGCTACCGCCGACGCGCTCTCGGACAGGTTCGTCGAGTCCGTCGGCGTCGTCGGTACCGCTGCCGAGGTACGCGCCGGGATCGACGAACGCCGGGATGCGGGGCTCGGTCTCCCCATCGTTCGCGCTCCGATGACCGCCGACGGGACGGAGCGACGGCGCACGATGGCCGCGCTCGCCCCGGAGGCGGTATGACGGGGGACCTCGACGGCCGCGTCGCGGTCGTCACGGGCGGCGCGAGCGGGATCGGCCGCGAGATCTGCCTCGCGTTCGCCCGCGAGGGCGCGAGCGGGATCGTCGTCGCGGACCGCCAGCGCGATCCCCGCGAGGGGGGGACGCCGACCGACGACCGACTCGTCGACGAGACCGACGCCGACGCCACCTTCGTCGAGTGCGACGTCACCGACCCGGGGGCGCTGGAGGCGGCGGTCGGCGCCGCCGACGCGTTCGGCGGCGTGGACGTGATGGTGAACAACGCGGGCGTCTTCGTGCTGGCCGACTTCCTCGACACCACCGAAGCCGAGTTCGACCGCGCGATGGACGTGAACGCCAAGGGGGTGTTCTTCGGCGCGCAGGCCGCCGCCCGCCGAATGCGCGAACGGGGGAGCGGGAGCATCGTCAACCTCTCCAGCACGGCCGGGCTGTACGGCGTCGGCGACTACGTCGCCTACTGCGCCTCGAAGGGAGCCGTCAGACTGATGACGTACGCGATGGCCGACGCGCTCGGGCCGTACGGCGTCCGCGCGAACGCCGTCCACCCCGGCGTCGTCGAGTCGGAGATGACCCGATCCGATTCGAAGGTCCTCGGGACCGCACGCGGCGACGCGTTCGAGGAGCGCATCCCGCTTCGACGGTTCGGTCACCCCGCGGACGTCGCCGAGGCCGCCGTCTACCTCGCGAGCGACCGGGCCGACTACGTCACCGGACTGTCGCTCGTCGTCGACGGCGGCGTCCACAGCACGAGCTAGGGAACTATCCGAGCCGCGAGACGTTCCACAGCCGCTTTATGCTCACACGACGCAGCGCAGACATGCGACTTCGCGAGCGCATCGCGGCGGACGAACTGTTGACGATTCACGGCGCGTGGGACGCCCTCACCGCTCGTATGGCCGCGCAGGCCGGAGCCGAGGCCGTCTACATGTCCGGTTCCTGCGTCTCCTCGTCGGTGCACGGCGGCCCGGACGTCGGACTGACGACGATGACCGAGATGGCACGTCGCGCCCGCCAGATGGCCGACGCCATCGACGTCCCGCTCGTCGCGGACGGCGACACCGGCTACGGGAGCGCACTGAACGTCCGCCGAACCGTCCGCGAGTACGAACGAGCGGGCGTCGCCGCCATCCAACTGGAAGATCAGCGATTCCCGAAGAAGTGCGGGCACTTCGAGGGGAAGCGAGTCGTCGACGCGCCGGAGTTCGCCGCGAAGGTCGAGGCCGCGACCGAAGCCAGAGAGAGCGACGAGTTCCTCGTCATCGCCCGCACCGACGCGCTCGCCACCCACGGCATCGCCGAGGCCATCAGTCGAGCGCGACTGTACCGCGAAGCCGGCGCGGACGTACTGTTCGTGGAAGCGCCCACGGACGAGGACCAGATGCGGACGATCACGTCGGCGGTCGAGGGACCGCACCTCGCGAACATGGCCGCGAAGGGCAAGACGCCACCGCTCTCGGTCGAGGAACTCGCGGCCGTCGGGTACGACGTCGCGATCTACCCGTCCGACGCGTTCAAGGCCGCGCTACGCACCATCCGAACCGTCTACGAGACCGTCGTCGCGGAGGGGAGTCGGACGTCGGTGCTCGACGAGATGGTCGAGTGGGACGAGCGCGACGACATCACGCGCCTCGACGAGTGGACGGCACTCGAGGAGCGGGCGGACGAACGAGAGCGGGCGTACGCGGCGCGCTACGCCGACCTCGACGCTGACCTCGATTGATCCCGCTCCCGCCGTCTGCGTCGATTAGCCCCTCCTCCGCCGTCTGAGCGCCACCAGCCCGCCCGCCTCGAGGATCTCGAGCAGGTCGGGAGGGAGCGGGTCGAACGTGAACGTCTCACCGGTCGTCACGTCCTCGACGTCGCCCGTGGCGACGTCGACGCGGAGGACGTCACCGTCCGAGACGCGATCCGCGATGCCCGGCACGGTCGCGATGGGCAGCCCCACGTTGATGGCGTTCCGGTAGAAGATACGCGCGAACGACTCGGCGACGACCGCTCCGACGCCGGCGTTTCGGAGCGCGACCGGCGCGGACTCGCGCGAGGAGCCGAGCCCGAAGTTCTCGCCCGCGACGATGACGTCACCCCGCTCGACACGGTCGGCGAAGGTGGGATCGTAACCCCGGAGCGCGTACTGGCCGAGTTCCTCGTCGGGGACGGTCGTGAGGTACTCTCCGGGGATGATCTGGTCGGTGTCCACGTCGTCCGGAAGCCGGTGGACGCGACCGGTCCGCTCCATCACCGCACCTCCCGCGGGTCGGTTATCTCGCCGTAGATGGCGGTCGCGGCGGCCGTCTCCGGACTCCCGAGGTAGATCTCTCCCGGCCCCATCCGTCCGGGGAAGTTGCGGTTCATCGTCCCGAGGCAGACGTCCCCCTCCCCGAGGATGCCGCCGTGGGCCCCGAAACACGGCCCGCATCCGGGCGGCGAGATCATCCCCCCCGCCTCGACGACGGCGTTCGACAACCCCTCCTCGTTCAGTCGGAGGAGCGCGCGCTTGCTCCCGGGGACGACGACGAGGTCCGTCCCGGCGGCGACCCGCTCGCCCTCGAGGAGGCGAGCGAACGCCGCGAGGTCCTCGTACGAGCTGTTGTTACAGCTGCCGACGAACACCTGGTCGACGGGCGTCCCGGCACTCTCCGCGACGGTGCCGACGTTGTCGACCTGCGACGGTCTCGCCAGGAGCGGCTCGACCGCGGCCGCGTCGAGGCGGATCTCCGCGGCGTACCGGGCGTCCGGAGCGGGACGGACCGGCTCGTAGTCGGTTCGAGCGCGGCCCTCGACGTACGCCTCGGTGACGTCGTCCGGCGGCACCATGCCCGTGACGGCCCCGAGTTCGACCGCGAGGTTCGAGAGCGTCCGACGCTCGTGCATCGCCAGCGCTTCGATCCCCTCCCCGTGGTACTCGATGGCGTCGTAGATCGCTCCCTTCGCCGTCACTCGCCTCATTATCGCGAGCCCGAGATCCTTGGCGCTCGTCCCCTCGGGGAGGGCGTTCTCGACGACGAGTTTCCTCGTCTCGGGGACGCGCAACCACAGCCGCCCCGATCCGAGCACCTCCCCGCAGTCGGTGTGGCCGATTCCGGTGGCGTACGCGCCGTACGCGCCGTGACTGGTGGTGTGGGAGTCGGCACCGAGGACGAGCGCCCCCGGCACGGAGAACCCCTCTTCGGCCAGCACGTTGTGACAGATGCCGGAGCCAGCGGGGTAGAAGTGTTCGACTCCCTGCTCGCGGATCCAGTCTTCGACCTCGTTCATGTGGTCGGTGATGAGATCGCTCGACGAGGGGACGTGGTGGTCGAAGACGACGACGACGGCCTCGGGGCGGGCGATCCGATCGTACCCGAGTTCCGCCATCCGTCCCTTCACCGGGTACGCCGAGAGGTCGTGAGCGAGCACCCAGTCGGGTTCGACGGTGACGTGTTCGCCGGGCGACACCGACGTCGCGTCCGTGTGCGACGCCAGTATTCGCTGCGCCATGGTACCGCCGTTCATGATGACGCGTCCCTCCTGGAAGCAGGGAGGTACGACCGTTTCTCGAACCCACCCCTTCCCCTCGACGGAACGGCTACGGGTGTTCTCGACCCCGTCATGGGTCGTAGCCCTCCTCGAGGAGGAGACCGGCGATGCCGTTACGATGGATCTCGACGGTTCCGCCGGCGATCTTCCACCCGCGGATCTTCCGGTACATGTACTCGACGGGATGGCCCTTCGCGTAGCCGTTCGCGCCGTGAACCTGGAGCGCCTCGGTCAGCACGCGTTCGCCCACCTCGTTCGCGTACACCTTGGCGATGCTCGTCTGGGCTCTCGTCGCGAGGCCGTCGTCCGTGTCGGCCGTCGCGGCCGCGTACAGCACCGCGAGCCGGGCGGTCTCTATCTGTATCGCCATGTCCGCGAGCTTGTGCTGGATGGCCTGGAACTCGGCGATCGGTCGGCCGAACTGCTCCCGATCCGTCGCGTACTCGATGGTGCGCTCGAAGGCGTTTCGCGCCATCGAGACGCAGATCATCGCGTTGTGACACCGTTCGACGTTGAACGTCTTCAGCAGCGTCACGAACGCGTCCTCACCGCGGACGAGGACCTGCTCGTCGGGGAGGCGACAGTCGTCGAACACGAGTTCCGACTGGGTCTCGCCGCCCATGTTGGTGTAGCGCTCGCCCTCTTCGAATCCGGGGGCGTCGCGGTCGACCACGACGGCACCGATGCCCTCCGGGAACCGAACGTAGACGAGGAACGCGTCGGCGACGTCGGCCTGTGTGACCCACAGCTTTCGACCGTTCAGCACGACCTCGTCGCCGTCGTCGGTGGCGGCGGTGGTCATCTCCCCCGCGGCACTCCCGGCCTCCGCCTCGCTGATGGCGATGCTCATCACCGACTCCCCCGCGCAGACGGGGGGGAGGTACGTCTCGCGGAGGTAGTCGCTGCCGAGGACGTCCACGGCGCGGGGCGCGCCCATCGACGACTTCGAGACGACGTGTGCCGAGTCCGGACAGACCCGGCCGATCTCCTCCTGTACTAACAGCACCTCCAGCGGGGTCAGTCCACCGCCGCCGTGTTCCTCGGAGAGGGCGATTCCCAGAAGTCCCGCGTCCGCGAGTTTGGCGGCGTTCTCCCAGGGGTACGCCCCCTCCCAGGTGAAGGCGTCGGTCGCCAGCTCCCGCTCGGCGAGATTCCGCGCCGTGCGCTTCAACAGCCGTTGCGTCTCGGTGAACCCGAACTGCATCGTGTACGTCACCACCCCACACGCACTTAGCGGTAGCGACGACGACGCCGGTCACTCGACGAGCACGTCGACGGCCAGCGCGCCGTCGGACGTGACCACGACGGGGTTGCACTCGACGGTCGAACAGTCGTACCGGCCGTAGAACGTAGAGAGGCCGGCGACCAGTTCCGAGAACGCCGCCGCGTCGCCGGACTGGCCACGGTACCCGTCGAACAGGCGGTCGAGCGGCGTCTCCGCGACCATCGCTCGAGCCATCGACGGATCGACCGGGAGCGCTCGACAGGCGACGTCGTCGAACAGTTCGACGAAGACGCCGCCCGCGCCGACGGTCGCGATCGGGCCGAAATCGTCGTCCTCCCGGATCCCGACGAGCGCCTCGACGCCCTCGACCTGTCGCTGACACACGATCGGGGGAGACCCCGGGGATCCCGCCAGCGCGCGGAACGCCTCCCCGACCGCGTCGGCGTCGGTCAGATCGGTGTAGACGCCTCCCTCCTCGGTCTTGTGCGCGACCGCGAGCGGGTCGAGCTTCAGAACGACCGGGAACCCGATCGTCTCGGCGGCGGCGATCGCGTCCTCGACGGTCTCGACCCGCTCGGTCGGGACGAAGGGGACGCCACACGCGGAGAGCGCCGATCGGAGCGCCGGCCACTCGGTCGGGATCGGTTCGCACTCGGGAGCGGTGACGGCGGGAGGGTCGCTCCCGACGAGTCGCTCGCGGGCCGCCGCGAGCCGGAACAGCTTGTCCACGACCGCGACTGCGCGGACCGGATCCTCGAACACGAGGACGCCACCGGCTTCGAGCGCCTCCCGTCGCTCGTCGCGCGGGGGGCTCCCGGTAAACACGCAGACGACGGGCCGGTTCGTGCGCTCCCGGAGGGCGAGCAACCTCTCGGTGAACGTCTCAGCCATCCCCCGTCCGGAGTTTCCGAACTGGACGAGCACGGGGCCGACCGCGGGGTCGTCGGCCACCGTCCCGATGCAGCGTTCGAACACCGAACGGTCGCTCATCGCGGCCGCGGTGACGTCGAGGGGGTTCGTCGCCGATCCGTAGGCGGGGATCTCGGCGTCGACGGCCGCGACGGTCTCGTCGCTCAGGGAGGCGAGGGGGACCCCCAGCCGATCGCAGGTGTCGGCGACGAGGACGGCCGCACCTCCGGAGATGCTGACGACGCCCAGCGATTCCGCGGGCGTCGGAAGCGCCCCGTCGGGGGTGCGGACGAGAGCCGTGACGGTGTCCAGAAACTCGTCGACGCTCCGGACCCGAAGGACGCCGGCCTGTCCGAAGACGGCGTCGTACACCGCGTCCCCGGTCGCGACGCTGCCGGTGTGGGACGCCGCCGCCGCGCTCCCGCGCTCCGACGCACCGACGCGCATCGCGACGATGCTGGTCCCGGCTTCGGCCGCCCTCCGGCCGACGTCGAGCAACCGGCGTCCCTCGACCAGCGATTCGACGTAACTGACGACGACGGCCGTGTCGGGATCGTCGACCAGAGACGAGAGGACCTCGAGCGTGTCCACGTCGGCCTCGTTCCCGGTCGATAGCCAGACGCTCGTTCCGATCCCCCGGTCCTGCGTGAGCTGGAACAGCGCACCGCCGAACGCGCCGCTCTGCGTGACGAACCCGACCGGCCCCGGTTGGAGGTCGTCACGTCGCAGTATCGAGGAGAACGACGCGGCGACGCGGTCCGGCAGGTTGAGGAACCCCTCCGAGTTCGGTCCGACGAGTCGGACCCCGGACTCCCGGGCGGCGGTCAGCAGGTCGGCCTGTCGCTCGTCGTTCCCGCTCTCCGCGAAGCCGGAGGCGATGACAACGGCGAACGGGACCCCCCGATCGCCGCACTCCCGGACCACGTCGGCGGCGTGGGGAGCCGGGACGAGCACCAGCGCAAGATCGACGGGGGCAGGGACGTCCGCCACGCTCGCGTAGCACGGCTGGCCGTCGATCGTCGTCCGATGGGGGTTGACGAGGTACACCTCGCCGGGGTACCCGTGGCGTGCGAGAAATCGGTGGGGGCGGCCGGACAGCTTCTCGGGGTCGGCGGACGCGCCGACGACCGCGATGGACGCCGGTTCGAACAGCGCCGAGAGGTCGTCCGTCATCGGTCCCCGTCGAGGGCGGCCAGCAGCTCGCGTATCTCCTCGGTCGGTCGGACGTCGGCGTACTTCATCCACATGTCCAGGAGGTTGACGCGGTGTGAGAGGTCGATCCGGTCGAAGACGCACTCCTGGGGGAGCAACACCTTGAACCCGAACTGCTGGGCGTCGACGACGGTCGCGCGGAGACAGCCGCTGGTCGTGTTGCCGACGACGACCAGGGTGTCGACGCCCGCCCGGACGAGTCGGGCGACGAGGTCGGTGCCGAAGAACGCGCTCGCGTAGCGCTTCTCGATCACCTGCTCGCCCTCTCGCGGGGTCAGCGCGTCGACGAACTGGACCTCGGGATCGTCGGGGTCGTACGCCGGCGGGACGACGCGGGCGTGCGTCACCGGTATCCCCCGCTCGCGGGCGAACTCGACGAACAGGACGATGTGTTCGAGCGCCCGATGGGCGACCTCGCCCATCGCGATGCGCGACTCCTCGACGGCCTCGACGATCGGAACGTCCGCGCCGACGGTGACGCGTTGCATGTCGATGACGAGCACCATCGGGGACGTTCCGACGCCGCGCGTGTCCCAGTTCGACGCACCGCGAGTGTCGTAGCCGGCCGCCTCGATGACCTCGCGGTCGCGGTCGGACAGCAGGGTCTCCCAGGGTCTCTCGGTCATACGTGCGTACACCTCTCGTGGGTCGTACGTTACCGTTGCGGTCGGTCCGACGGGGGCGAGCGGGTCAGCGGGCGAGGAACTCGCGTCCGCCCTTCTCGACCAGCAGTTCGCCGTCCGCGACGGCGAGTTCGCCGCCGACGATCGTGTGCGTCGGCAGGCCCCGCACGTCGCGACCGTGGACCGACGACCACCGCGGCTCGCGGGTGTGGAAGAAGTCGTCGTCGATAGTCGCGGTCGCGTCCGTGTCGACGACCACGAGGTCGGCGTCCGACCCGGGGGCGATCACCCCCTTCCGCGGGTAGAGCCCGAATCGCTTCGCGTTGTTCGTGGCGCAGACCTCGACCAGCCGTTCCATCGTGATCCGGTTCCTGTTGTATCCCTCGGTGAGCATCATCGGCAGGAGGAACTCCATCCCCGGCTGGATGCCCGGCGGGGCCTCCCAGAGGTGCGGCCCGTGCTGTCCCCGTCCCAGTTCGTGCTGCTCCTTGCTCGTCGCGATGTGGTCGGTACCGACGTTGTCGATGACGCCGCGGCGGAGCGCGGCCCACAGCGCCTCCTGATGCCGTGGGGTTCGTAGCGGGGGCGACACCTTCCCCCAGACGCCGAGGTCGTCCTCGACGGTGTTGGCGAGGAACGTCACGAGCGTCTCGCCGGTGACCTGGACGCCCCGCCGCTGCCAGCGCTCGACCGCCTCGACGCCCTGCGCGCTGGAGACGTGGACGACGTAGGAGTCGGCGTCGGTGAACCGGGTGAGGTGACCGATCTGATCGATCTGCATCGCCTCCGCCTCGGGGGGAGAGGCGTCGGCCCACGCCCGGAGATCGTGACGGCCGGAGTCGCGGGCCGCCCGCTCACACTCCCTCTGGAGTTCGGCGTTCTCCGCGTGGAACATCCCGACCGCCCCCGGGATCTCGGCCACCTGAGAGAGGACGCGCTCGACCCGGTCGGCCTCGCAGGGCTCGATGTCTATGTCCGTGTATTTGTACATGTTGAAGAACATCTTGAACGACTTCACGCCGGCCGCGGCGAGGGCGGGGACCTCGTCGATGTGGTGTTCGTGGCTCATCACCATGTGGTAGCCGAAGTCGACGTAGGAGTTCGCTTCGCCGACGTCGCGGAAGAAGTCGAGGTCGGGAACGTAGTGACCTTCCTGCTCGACGAAGTTGAGCAGACAGGTGACGCCGCCGTGAACGGCCCCCCGCGTCTCCGTTTCGAAGTCCACCTCGAGCTGATCGGGGTAGCCCGCGTCGCGACGACCGAGGTGGACGTGCGGATCCACCAGCCCCGGGATACAGACGTTCCCCTCCGCGTCGACCTCCACCTCGCCGGCCGGCAGCGTCGCATCGCCCCCGACTCCGACGACGACCCCATCGTCGCAGGCGACCCCGCCACGGATCGTCCCGGACGGCGTTACCACCCGAGCGTTACGCACGACGAGATCTACGGTACTCGTTGGCATAGAGGACTATGCGCGGTACCTGTTCAAAAGGCTACGGGTGTCCCGATAGACGGCTGACTACTCGATCGGGACCTCGACGTCCAGCAACGGGGCGTGTTGCTGTGCGCCGTAGAGGTCGGGATCGCCGGGGCTGCCGGCGATGTGGGCGCGGGGGAACGTGGCCTTGAACGCGAGACCGGGCTCGTAGACGAAAAACCGGACGTCGTCGACCGGGAGCCCGTACCGGTCCGCGACCGTCGCCGCCGAGAGGACGCCCGAGTCCCGCACCGCCTCGAACGTCCGTCGATCTCGGAACATCACGTCGACGGTGACGTAGTGGATGCCGGCGTTCTTGCTGCGGACCACGTCCGCGAGGGCACCGAGTCTCACGCGGATCCCCCCACGCGCTCGACCTCGATACGGACGGGGTCGAGCGGATCAGCGACTCGCAGGCGGTGCCAGACGGAGAACTCGTACGCCGGGCCGACGGGGGCGTGTGCCGGCGACGTCGGGAACGCGGCGTTGCCGGCCGTCGTCCGTCGTCCGGGGAAGTCGCTCACGAACAGCGCGTACGTGAACTCCTCGAGCAGGTCGTCGACCGTCCCCGCGTCCGGCGCGACGGCCTCGACGAACAGGCCGACCTCGTGGCCCGCGTCGGGGGTCGGCTCGCGGCCGCCCATCACCCCGTCGCGGCCGTACACCCGGACGTCGATGGAGAACGCGTGGGTCGCCAGCCCGAGTCGCGACGCCTTCTCGTCGACGGCCGTTCGAGCGGCGGTCAGCAGGGCGTCCAGCTCCGCGACGGCGGTCGGATCGCGGATGCCGGCGGTCGCTACGCCCCGGTGGCCCACCTCCCGCGCTCCCTCTAGCTTCACCGTGTAGTCGTCGGCCCGCTGGAACCTCGAACCGGTGACGCGGACGGTTCGGTCGTCGACCGCGTCGTACGTCGCGTCTCCCGTGTGGAGGACGCCCCGCGGCTCGACGAACCGGGTCGGGTCGGCCGTCTCGTACAGCAGGTGGGACGCGACCGTGAGCGGGTCGGTCCGCTTCGCGGGGTTCGTCGGCGTGACGGTGAACGCGTCGTCGGTGAGCGTCCCGAGGACGCAGTCGCCGCCCCGCGGCGTTGCGATGAGTCCCCCGCACTCGATGGTCTTCGCGAGGTGCGTCGCCAGCCCCTCGTGAAGCCCCTCCCGGACGGCCATCGCCTTGTAGATGGCGACGTCCGAGCACCGGCCCGCCACGACGACGTCCGCACCTCGGTCGAGCGCCTCGACGAACACCTCGGGGCCGGCCATCGCCACGACCCGCTCGGCCGCCTCGACGGTCGCCACGTCCAGCGGCGGCGACTCGTCGAGCGGTTCGGTGCGTCCCGACTCGATCGCCGCGACCAGGTCGCCGATCGACTGCTCGCAGTAGACGATCCCCAGATCGAACGCGAGCCCCTCCGCGGCGGCGATCTCGCGGACGAGGGCGGCGGTCCAGTCGACGTGTACGTCCGCCCCGGCGGTCGCCGCGGACCCGACGAGGAGGGGGACGTCGGCGTCGAGACACCGCGTGAGGAGCGTCCGGTAGACCTGTTTCACGGCCCGGCGCGAGGAGTGCATATTCTCGCCGGAGCCGAGGAAGTAGGGGCCGCCGTCGGTCGAACCGGCGTCGACGCCCACGAAGTGCGGATCGCGGTCGAGACCGGCGTCCAGCGACGCCGTCGGGAACCCGTTGCCGTGCATCAGCCCGTTGAGCGAGAGACACCTGAGTTCGGTCATGCGCCCTCCGGTGCGAACGTCTCCAGCACCCGTTCCTCGAGGGCGCGACTCGCGCCCGACGGGGCCCGGACGATGGGGAGGTCGACGCCCGCCACGCGGAGGCGGTCGATCCGGTCGCGACACTCGTCGGGCGTCCCGGCGACGGCCAGGGCGTCGACGAGGGCGTCGCTGATCCGCCGCGCCCCCTCGGCCGTCGATCCGGCGGCCTTCACGCTCGCCACCTCGTCGGCGAACCCGGCCGCCTCGGCCGGCCGATCGTAGTAGCCGGGGAGGTCGCGCAGGTAGTAGGCGACGTGTTCGGCGGCCCGACGACGCGCCGCCTCGCGGTCGTCGTCGGGGACGGTGAGTACGTACATCGCGACGTCGATGTCGTCCGGATCCCGCCCGGCGCGTTCAGCGCCGGTCTCTAGCCATCCCATCGCCTCCTCGAACTGAGACGTCGGGTAGAGGTTCGGCAGCCAGCCGTCGGCGACCTGTCCGGTGAGGCGGACGTTCGCGGGGCCGAGCGCCGCGTTGTAGATCGGGATCTCCCGACGCACCGGCTCGAACGCCCCCCAGAACCGCGGCCGCGACGGCGAAAAAAACACACCCTCGAACGGCTCACCGTCACCGCGGAGGTACCACCGAACGAGTTCGACGTACTCGTGGAGGCGGTCGAGCGGCCGGTCGAAGGGGACGCCGTGGAAGTCTTCCACGACTCCCGGGTGGGCGACCCCGAGGCCCAGAATCGCCCGGCCCTCGGAGTGCGCGTCCAGCGTCGCCGCCGCCTGCGCCAGCCCGGCCGGCGTCCGCGAAAACACGTTCACGATACCCGTCGCGAGCCCGATCCGATCGGTCGCGGTCGCCCAGCGTTCGAGCTTCCCGAACGCCGTCTTCCCCTGGCCCTCCGCGGCCCAGACGCTCTCGTAGCCGTACGCCTCCGCCCGCCGCACGAGATCCAGGTCGTCGGTGAGCGAGAACAGGACGCCGGTTCGGGTCATACGACCCCGTCGACGGCCAGGTCGTTCCAGATGTCGACGCGCCGGATTCGACCGTCCTCGACCTCGTAGACGTCGACGTAGCGGACGCCGGAGAACTCCTCGCCGTCGCCGTCGACGCCGTAGAGCGTACCGATGCTCACGACCTCGGTGTCGGTCTCGATCCAGCGGTCGAACCGCTTGGCCGCCCAGTCGTACCGGGGGGCGAGGTGCTCGAGCAGCGCGTCGGCCGCGTCCGGCCCGTCGAAACGCGCGCCGGGGACCGTGATCACGGCGTCGGCGGCGAACAGTTCACCGACCGTCTCGCGGCGGTCGTCCTCCATGCGGGCGAAGAACTCCTCCGCGACCTCCCTCGGGGTGTGTACGGGTGACATACGGCGGTGTCGGTCGGTCGGGCGACGGCAAAAGTGTTGTCACGGGAGGCGGGCGTGGCGAGGGGGAGAGTGTGCGCAGCGGCGAACGCTTTATCTCACCGGCCGAGAAACCGTCGTCGATGGCTACCAAGCCGCTTGCGGACGTCACGGTGATAGACTGCGCGACGCTCATCGCCGGCCCGATGGCCGCGACGTTCATGGCCGACTTCGGCGCGGACGTCATCAAGGTCGAACACCCCGAGTACGGCGACTCCATCCGGAACTTCGGCCGGGAGGGGCAGGAACTCTCGTGGAAGTGGCTGGGGCGGAACAAGCGGAGCGTCGGCCTCGATCTGAGCGACCCCGACGGTGCCGAAGCGTTCGAGAGGCTCGTCGCCTCCGCCGACGTCCTCGTCGAGGGGTTCCGCCCGGGGACGATGGAGCGCTGGGGGCTCGGCTGGGAGGCGCTCAGCGAGGTCAACCCCGGCCTCGTCATGGTCCGCACGAGCGGATTCGGGCAGACCGGTCCCTATCGAGAACGCCCGGGGTTCGGCACCCTCGCGGAGGCGATGTCGGGGTTCGCCGAGGTAACGGGGTTCCCCGACAAACCCCCGACGCTGCCCTCGCTCGGACTCGCTGACGCGGTCGCCGCCTGTTACTCGACGTGGGCCGCGATGTTCGCGCTCTACCACCGGGACGTCAACGACGGCGGGGGGCAGTGTATCGACACGAGCCTCGTCGAACCGCTGTTCTCCATCATGGGGCGGCTGACGGTCGACTACGGCGTGAACGGGACGGTGAAGACCCGGACTGGCAACCGAAGCGCCTACTCCGCGCCCCGGAACACCTATCGGACGAGGGACGGCCGCTGGGTCGCCATCTCGGGGAGCGCCGAGACCGTCGCCGGGCGCATCCTCCGGGCGGTGGGCGGCGACGACCTCGCCGAGGACCCTCGATTCGCCACGGCGTCCGGGCGACTCGAACACGGCGACGAACTCGACGCGATCATCGCCGAGTGGATGGCGGAGCGCGATCGCGAGGAGGTGCTCCGGGTGTTCGAGGAACACGAGGCGGCCATCGGCCCGGTCTACGACACGGCGGACATCTTCGAGGACGCCTACTTCTGGGAGCGCGGGGCGCTCGAACGCGTCCCCGACGACGACTACCCGAACCTCGTGCTGCCGGGGGTCGTCCCGAAGCTGTCGGAGACCCCCGGCGGGATCGAACACGCGGGGCGGGCGCTCGGAGCCGACACGATGGCGGTGTTGACCGACCGGGCGGGCCTCTCGGAGGCGGACGTGGAGGAACTCGCGTCCCGGGGGGTGGTTCGGCTTGGTTGACCGCCTCCGTCGGTCATTCCTCTACACGCCGGCCGACGCGCCCGACATGATGGAGAAGGCCGCGAACGCCGACTCCGACGCGATCACGTTCGACCTGGAAGACGCCGTTCGCCCCGAGGACAGGCCGGCGGCTCGCGAGAACCTTCGGGCGATACTCGCCGCCGTCGACTTCGGGACGACCGAGATCGCGACCCGGATAAACGCCGTCGGGACCGACGATTGGCGCGCCGATCTCGAGACCGCCGTCGAGGCGGGAGTCGACACGGTGACGGTACCGTCGGTAGAGACGCCGGAGGCGGTCGTGCAGGTCGTCTCGGCGGTACGACGGCTGACCGACGAGCCGCCCGAACTGATCCTCCTGCTCGAATCGCCCGAGGGCGTCTTCGACGGGCGGGCCATCGCGGCGGTCGCCGGTCGACACCGGGAGGTGACGGCCCTCTCCTTCGGCGTCGGGGACTACGCACGTGCGACCGGCGGCGAACCGACGTCCGACCGGATCCGCGAGTTCCTGAACCACCGCATCGTCGGGTTCGCGGCCATCGGCGGCCTCCAGCCGATCTCGTCGGTGTTCCCCGACGTGAACGACACCGACCGACTGCGGGTGGTGGCGGAACGCGCAGTCGAACTCGGATTCGTCGGACAGTCCGTCATCCACCCGGATCAGGTCGCCGCCGTCAACGAGGTGTTCACGCCCGACGACGCGGCGGTCGACGCGGCGCGAGCGCACGTCGCGGCGTACGAGGCGTCCGACCGCGGCGCGTTCGTCCACGACGGCGTCTTCCTGGACGAGGCGATCGTGGAGCGCTATCGACGACTCGTCGCCCGCGCCGAGGCGCTCGGAGCCCGCTCGTGACAGCGCCACGGGAGATATCCTTATTACCGCCTCCCCGGAACTGTCGTGTGACCGATTCCCATGTGCGAGCGAGACCCCGTCCTCGCCGCGAGCGACCGTGAGGTACTCGCCGCGACGACCGAGAAACCGCTGCCGGGGCTCACCCCCCGGCGCAGTCCGGGCGAGAGCCCGATGGTACTGGCGATCGACCTCCAGCGACACTTGTTCGGCCGGGACGTCCCCATCCCCGAGGCCGTCGAGGAGTACCGGACGGCGATGGGCGAGGTCGCGTACCGGGCGCTCGATCACGTCCTCCCGCTGCTCTCGGTCGCCCGCGAGTGCGGCGTACCGATCGCCTACACGCGCGTGATTCCGGGAGCCAGGAGCGGGCTCACCGCCCGCGACGTCCGGATCGTCGACGAGGCGACGCCGCACGAGGGCGATCTCGTGCTCGACAAGTCGTACTCCAGCGCCTTCTACGGGACCGACCTCGTCTCGCGGCTGGTCCGACGCGGCGTGGACACCGTCGTCGTCCTCGGCTGTTCGGCGAGCGGTTGCGTCCGATCGACGGCGCTCGACGCCGCGGAGTTAGGATTCGCCGTCCTCACGCCACGCGAGTGCGTCTTCGACCGGGTGCAGGCGTCCACCGCCGTCGCGCTGGTCGACATCGACGAGCGGTACGGACAGGTGTGGTCGACCGCGGACGTGCAGGCCTACTTCCGGGAGGTGGCGGCGTGAGCCACGACCTGGTGGTGTGCAACGGGACGGTGGTGACGCCCGATCAGGGTACGCTCCGCGCGGACGTCGCCGCCGACGACGGCGTCGTCTCGGCGATCGCCCGCCCCAACTCGCTGACCGGCGAGCACGTCGTCGACGCCACCGGCAACCACGTCCTCCCCGGAGCCATCGACCCGCACGTTCACTACGGCCTGTACCGGGACTACGCGCTCGACCACGAGACGGAGACCCGCGGAGACCTCGTCGGGGGCGTGACGACCGTCGGGAACATCTTCCGCCGGCCGGGGTCCTACCCCGAGATCATGGCCGACTACGTCGAGCGGAGCGAGGCGAACAGTTACCACGACTACTTCTACACGCTCGGTATCCTCTCGCACGACCACGTCGAGGAGATCCCCTACATCGTGAACGAACTGGGCATCACCTCGTTCAAGTGGTACGCCCTCTACAAGTTCATGACGCGGGAGAAGTTCGGCCTCGACGACTACCTGCTGGACGACGTCGGCGACGGGATGATTCAGGCGCTCGCCGCGCAGGACGTGCCGACGACGCTCGGCTACCACGCGGAGAACGCCGAGATCACGCGGTCGTTGCTGGATCCCGGCGACCCGGACGCCGACTACCACGCCCTGCGCGAACGGTACCCCGGGTACGCGGAGACCCAGAGCATGGTCGCGGGTGCAGCGCTCGCGAAGTGCCACGACTACGACGAGAACTTCTACGCCGTCCACATCTCCTCGGGACGCACCGCCGACGAACTCGCCGCCCTCAGAGCCGCCGGCTACCGTCTCTGGGGCGAAACCTGCCCCCACTACCTCGTCTACACGGCCGACGAGTGTGACGCCCGGATGAAGGTGACGCCCCCGATGCGCGGGGCGGAGGATCGCGAAACGCTGTGGGCGCGGCTCGCCGACGGCACCATCGACTGCGTCGGCACCGATCACGTCTGTAACACGCTCGACGAGAAACTGGGCGACGACATCTGGGAGACGAAGCTCGCGTTCTCGGGCACGCAGACGATGTTACCGCTGGTGCTGTCGGAGGGGGTGAACGCGGGGCGACTATCGCTGGAGCGAGCGGTCGAGGTGACGAGTACGAACGCGGCGAAGGCCTGGAACCTCTACCCCAAGAAGGGAGCGATCCGCGTGGGGAGCGACGCCGACCTCGTCGTCGTCGACCTCGACGACACCAGGACCGTCACCCCCGACCTCCTGCAGAGCGGTGCGGACTACTCGATCTACGAGGGGATGGAGGTGACGGGGTGGCCGACGCACACGGTCGTTCGCGGGCGGGTCGCCTTCGAAGACGGCGAGGTCGTCGGCGAACCGGGCGACGGCACCCACGTCGACCGACCCGTCTGACGTGGTCCGAATCGTCACGCCGACCGTCGGGGGTGAGGGGACCCCGTGGTAGACGACGTTCACGGCTCCGTTCGGGAGGTCGTGAGCCAGCTACGCGGCGAGGGCCGCGGGTGGCTGTTTCTCGCCGTCACCCTCGGGTGGTTGCTCTCCATCGGGACGCGGCTCGTCTTCCCGGCGTTGCTCCCCCGGATACGGGTCGGACTCGGGCTCGATCTCACGGGGGCCGGCCTGGTGCTCACCGCGCTGTGGATCGCCTACGCCGTCTCGCAGTTTCCCGGCGGTCTGCTCGGCGATCGCGTCGGCGAGCGGGCGACGCTGGCGGCGAGCACGGTCGTCTCGACGGTCGGGGTCGCGATCGCCGCGCTGGCCCCCGACGTCGGCTCGTTCGTCGCCGGAACGGTCGTCTTCGGCGTCGGTACCGGCCTCTACTCGACGACCCGGATGACCATCATGTCGGACGTGTACCCCCGCGTCACGGCGACCGCCATCGGCCTCAGTCAAGCGGCGGGCAACGTGGGGACCGCGGTGCTCCCGGTCGTCGCCGGCCTCCTGGCCGCCACGGCTCTCGGCTGGCGCGGCGGACTCGGCGTCATCGCCCTCCCGTTCGCGGCCACCGCCGTCGGCCTGTGGTTGACGGTCCCCCAGCGCACTCATCCGGTAGTTTCGGCGGACGACGGACGCTCGATTCGGACGGCGCTGGCGGGCGTCCTCCGACCCGTCCCGCTGCTCGTCGCCGGGATGATGTTCACGATGTCGCTCGTGTACCAGGGGTTCACGAGCTTCTATCCCACGTATCTCGTCACCGCCAAGCAGCTCCCCGACGGCACCGCGGCCGCGCTCTACGGGCTCTTCTTCGCCACGGGCGTGGTCGTCCAGCCGCTCGCGGGTGCGGCCAGCGACCGCCTCGGAACGAAGACGACGCTGCTCGCCGCCACCCTCGTCACCATCGGGGCGCTCGCCCTGCTCCCGGTGTTCGACGACGCCGTCGCGCTGGCGGGGGTTACCGTTCTGCTCGGCGTTCAACTCGGGTTCTGGCCGGTCGCCAACGCCCACGCCATCGCCGTCCTGCCCGACACGGTGCAGGGAAGCGGGTTCGGCCTGATACGAACGGCCTACCTCGTGCTCGCGGCCGGGGGACCGGTGCTCGTGGGATCGCTCGCGGACGCGGGGCTGTTCGACGAGGCGTTTCTCCTCCTGGCCGGGGTCGCGACCGTCGCGCTGCTGCTCGGGACGCGGCTGCCGAACGAGGTGCGGTGATCACGACCGATTCCGTGCGACCTATTCCGTGAGCGATTCGCGGGCGTGGATCCCCGCCAGTCGACCGAGTCCGAGCGCGGCCGTCAGGCCGTTCCCCGAGAGGTACCCGCCGGCCCCGTGACCGCTGACGCCGCAGGCGACGCCACCCCCGGCGTAGAGGTTTCCGACCGTCGTCCCGTCCTCGCGGAGGACGCGGGCGTGCTCGTCGACGACCAGACCGCCCTGGGTGTGGAACAGCGCGCCCGTCACCCGGGTTCCGTAGAACGGCGGGGAGAGCGTGTGGACGCCGTCGGTGCGACCGACTTCGTCCGGTTCGCCGGCCTCGACCGCCGCGTTGTACGCCTCGACCGACGCCTCGGTCGGCTCGGCGGCACAACCGAGGCGGGCACAGAGGTCCGCGACGGTGTCGGCCTCGGCGTACGCGCCGAGCTTCACCGCCTCGTCGAAGTCGTCGAACTGGCCCCGGAGCCGCTCGAAGATGCGCTCGTCGAAGATCTCGTAGGCGACGCCGCCCGGCTGGCGGAGCACGTCGACGGCGAACTCGGAGTAGCCGGCCGACTCGTCGCCGAACCGCTCGCCGTCCTCGTTGACGAGGATCCCGCCGTTCATCACGACGGCGTACGTCGAGAGCGCCCCGGTGTCCCGCGCGACCGTCGCGTGACCCTGGTAGGCGTCCATGTAGGCGAGTTCGCCGCCGAGGTCGGCTCCGAACCGGATGCCGTCGCCCGTGTTGCCGTCCGCTCCGAAGTAGAGCGCGTCGTCGATCTCCTCCTCGCAGTACTCGCGGATCATCCGTCGGTTGCCGCCGAACCCGTCGGTCGCGAGGACGACCTTCCTCGCGCGAATGACCTCCTCGCGGCGGTCGCCCGCGACGACACCGACGACGACGCCGTCCTCCGCGACGAGCCTGGTGACGGGGGCGTTCGTGAGGAGTTCCACGTTGGGGCGAGCCCGCAGGAGGTCGACGAGTTCCGCGACGAGGTTCGCGCCGTTGTTCCCCTCGGGAGCGTGCATCCGGAACTCCGAGTGTTTCGGGTACTTGAAGTCGTCCACGAGGTGGAGGGTGACACCCCAGTCGACGAGCCAGTGAACGAGGTTCGCGCTCTCGCGGGCGAGGTGGAGGACCATCCCCTCGTCGGCCTGGTGGCCGTTCTTCTCCATGATGTCGCGAGCCATGTCCTCGGGCGTCTCCTCGATCCCCTTCTCCCGCTGGAGTCGCGTCCCGGCCGCGGGGACCATCCCCGTCGAGAGCGCGGTGTTCCCGCCGGGCTCGGGGGCCTTCTCCAGTACGGTCACCGTGAGGTCGGGGTCCTCGCAGGCCGCGAGCGCCGCGACGAGCCCCGTGCCCCCCGCGCCCGCGACGAGCACGTCCGTCTCCACGTCCCACTCGACCGCCGAGGCGGGGACGACCTCCTCCCTGTCGTCGTCGATAGTCGGCTGTTCGGCCTCGCTCATGTATCTCCCGCCGCGTTCGGGGATTGTAAACGTATCGTACACCTCCCGCTACCCGGCCGAGCGTTCGGCGTCTCGTCCCCTCCCATCCCGTCTCGTCCCATCACCTCCCGTCACCTCCCGTCCCCGGGGACGAGCGGGTACGAAATTTTATACCGCCTGCCGTCCGAACTCGATTGTGATTATCACCCATGACTGAGCGAATCTGGGAGGACCTGTTGACCGAACGGGACAGGCAGGTCATCACGAAGGCCGGCTACGACAAGGAAGGGGCGTCATCGTGGGAATCGCGTGGGCTCGGCGAGAACCCGATGGTGCTCGTCATCGACATGCAACGGCTCATCGTCGGGGAGGACGTTCCCATCCTCGAGGCCGTCGAGGAGTACCGGACGGCGATGGGCGAGGTCGCGTGGCGGGCCATCGATCACATGGAGCCGTTCCTCGGGTTCGCCCGCGGAAACGACATCCCGATCACCTACACGCGGGTCGTCCCGTCGAGCTACGACGACCCCGACCATCCGGACCTCGAGATCGTCGAACCCATCGCGCCGCGGGAGGGCGACGCGGTGATCGAGAAGTCCTACGCGAGCGCGTTCTACGGGACGGACCTACTCTCGCGGCTCATTCGTTCGGACGTCGACACCGTGGTCATCGTCGGCAACTCGACGTCCGGCTGCGTCCGCGCGACCGCGGTCGACGCGCAGTCGAACGGGTTCAACGTGGTCCTCCCGCAGGAGTGCGTCTTCGACCGCATCGAGGCGTCGCACCGGATCGGGCTGCTCGACCTCTGGATGAAGTACGCCGAGGTACTCGAGGTCGACGAGGTGAAGTCCTACCTCGACGAGATGGGGGCGCTCGAATGAGTCACGATCTCGTGGTGCGCAACGGGACGGTGGTGACGCCCGATCAGGGTACGCTCCGCGCGGACGTCGCCGCCGACGACGGCGTCGTCTCGGCGATCGCCCGCCCCAACTCGCTGACCGGCGACCGCGTCGTCGACGCCACCGGTAACCACGTCCTCCCCGGAGCCATCGACCCCCACACCCACCACGGCATCTACCGCGGTCTCGAAGCGGACGCCGAGAGCGAATCCCGCTCGGACCTCGTCGGGGGCGTGACGACCATCGGGAACTACTTCCGCCGGCCGGGGGCCTACGCCGACATCATGGACGGGTACTTCGCCGAGGCCGAGGCGAACTACTACCACGACTACTTCTTCTCGCTCGGACTGCTCTCGTTCGAGCACGTCGAGGAGATCCCCTACATCGTGAACGAACTGGGCATCACCTCGTTCAAGTGGTACATGAACTACAAGTACGCCGCCGCCGACAAGTTCGGCGTCGACTGCGACATGCTCGACGACTTCGGCGACGCCTTCGTAAGGACGCTCGCCGCGCAGGACGTGCCGACGACGCTCGGCTATCACTCCGAAAACGTCGAGATCACGAACGCGCTCGCGGGGGGGAACGTCTACGTCACCTCCGAGTCCGGCGACGCCGAGGTCGACGCCGACGAGGGATACGAGGTGATGGTAGAGGAGTTCCCCGGGTACGCGGAGACCCAGAGCATGGTCGCGGGCGCGGCGCTCGCGAAGTGCCACGACTACGACGAGAACTTCTACGCCGTCCACATCTCCTCGGGACGCACCGCCGACGAACTCGCCGCCCTCAGAGCCGCCGGCTACCGTCTCTGGGGCGAAACCTGCCCCCACTACCTCACCCTGACGACCGAGGAGTGCGACGAGCGAATGAAGGTCAACCCACCGGTTCGCGGAGGAGACGACCAGGAGACCCTGTGGAAGCGACTCGCCGACGGCACCATCGACTGTATCGGCACCGACCATTGCGCGAACCTGACCGAGACCAAACTCGGCGACGGCATCCGCGACAGCGCGCTCGGCTTCCCGTCCAGTTCGACCATGTTGCCGTTGATCCTGTCGGAGGGGGTGAACGCGGGCCGCCTGTCGCTCGAGCGGGCGGTCGAGGTGACGAGTACGAACGCGGCGAAGGCCTGGAACCTCTACCCCAAGAAGGGAGCGATCCGCGTGGGGAGCGACGCCGACCTCGTCGTCGTCGACCTCGACGACACCAGGACCGTCACCCCGGAACTTCTCCAGGGTGCCGCCGATTACTCGATCTACGAGGGGAGAGAGATGACGGGGTGGCCGACGCACACGATCGTTCGCGGACGGGTCGCCTTCGAAGACGGCGAGATCGTCGGCGAACCGGGCGACGGCACCCACCTCGACCGACCGATCTGACCGCCGGTACGAACCGTCAGTCGGTTTTCGTTCTCCCGGAGTCACCGGACGCAGGGACCGATCGGCCGCTGCATCGGTCCCCGATACACGGTCAGACGCGAGTTCCCGGCCGGTAGGTCCGTATTTCCGTCGAGATGTCGACGTTCCGCCCTCGGGGATTTTAAGTACGTACCGGTGGTTCACGGCGGCCCGTGCGTTCAGTTCACCTCGAAAGTGGCGGTTATATCGTGTTATCATTACTCACACCGGAGTAAATCCCTCAGCACGGGACGAGCGTTGTAGAACTACTAACCCTTTCGCGCGACGTTTCAGGCCCCGAAACGCCGTTTAGCTGATTTCGAGCCGTTCTCCCCTGCGGAACACTAAAGGCGGCGGGGGTCCATGCTCCGGCATGGACCCCACGAACACCAGCGGCAGGGTGAAATCCGCCGAGACCCTGCTCACCGTCGTCGAAGGCGTTCGGGAACTCGACGGCGCGCGGGTGACCGAACTCGCCGATCACCTGGGTATCGGGAAGAGTACCGTCCACCGCCACCTCTCGACGCTCGAAGCCAACGAGTACGTCGTGAAGGAAGGCGACGAGTACCACCTCGGACTCCGGTTCCTCGGGATCGGCGAGTACACTCGCGAACGCAACCCCGTCTACGGGATGGCGCGTCCCATCGTCGACCAGCTCGCCGAACAGACGGAAGAACGTGCGCTGTTCATGACCGAGGAGCACGGTCGAGCGGTATATCTCTACCGTGGCCTCGGTGCCCACGCCGTCAGGACGAACTCCACGACGGGCACTCGACGGTACCTCCACACGATCGCGGGCGGGAAGGTCATCCTCGCGCACCTCCCCGACGAGCGGGTCGACGCCATCATCGACCGCTGGGGGCTACCCGCGGTGACCCCGACCACGATCACGGATCGGGACGAACTCGCGGACGAACTCGAACGGGTCCGCGAGCGCGGCGTCGCGTTCAATCGCGAGGAGTGCATCGACGGGCTGAAAGCGGTCGCCGCGCCCGTCCTCGATCCCAACGGTGGCGTCGTCGGGGCGCTCAGCGTCTCCGGGCCGGCCCACCGGATGAAGGGGAGCTGGCTGGAGGAGGAGATCCCCGATCTGTTACTCGGCTCCGCGAACGAACTCGAGATCAACCTCAAGTACTCGACGAGTCCGGTGCGACAGTAGCAGGGGATCGACGATCCAGTACCGACGAAAGAACCAAGCGTCCCCCCGACGATCCGGGAGGTATGACGGCAAACGCGGGTGTCGGTGGATGTTAGTCGCGAATCGGGAGGACGGCTACCGGATCGTCACGCAGAACGAACACGCGGCGATGGCCGGTCGCTTCGCCGACCACTGGGGGAACGAACGCTTCGACGCACCGAACCCGACCGCGGCGATGCGTGCGGCCGGATACACACACGACAACGGCTGGTGGACGTGGGATCTCTACCCGCATCTGGGAACCGACGGCGCGCCGATCAACCTCTTCGAGGTGCCGGCCGCGAAGTGGGAACAGTTCTACGAGGTGGGTATCGAGAACGCGGTGACGATGGACCCGTACGTCGGACTGCTGGTCTCGATGCACGGCTCGGGGGTCCGCCGTCGTCGCTACGGCACGGCACCCTCGATGCCCGACCGAAGCGAGGAGTACGCGGCGTTCATCGCCCGCGAGGAGTCCCGACAGCGGCGGCTCGCGGGGGATCTCCGCGGCTCCGATCGGTACGGAGCGTTCGTCACCGACGGGGCAGTCGAGATGCTCGATACGCTCCACGAGACGGGGGGCTACGGCGGTGACAACGCGCTGTGGCGAGGGTACTGTCTGCTCCAGTTCTGGGACCGACTCGCGCTCCACTGCTGTCTCCCTGCGAGACTCGAGTCGGCGACCCTCGGTCCGGTACCGGTCTCTTCCGACGACGGGACCACCGACGTCGACGTCGCGCCCGAAGATGGAACCACCGCCGCGCTCGACCCGTACCCGTTCGACGTCGACCCGCTCGTCGTGTCCGTCCGCGAGCGGACGATCCCCGAGCGCGAGTTCGTCGACGAGACCGACCTCCGCAGTGCGTTCTACGAGGCCGACCTCCGGACGACCGCGTTCACGCTGTGCGCTCGAGACGACGATTGACCCGGCGGTCTTCGCCCCTCGTGAGAGGCCGAGCGAGCCCCCGTCGAATCGCGACCTCGCTCGCGCCGACAGACCGCACCCGCCGGAGTCCGTAACAAGAGTAATATCGTTATCCACCCGTCCGTCGCTCGTGGCGGACGTATTTACGCCCGCCCCTCGAACGGTGGCGTATGCCCTCGAGAGAGACGATCGCGATCGACGCCGCGTGCGACGCCGCCGACTACGCGCAGCGCCACTTCCGGACGGCGCTCGCCGTCGAGCGGAAGTCGGGCAAGACCGACCTCGTCACCGACGTCGACCGCATGACCCAGCGACGCGTCATGTCGACGGTCGAGGAGTACTTCCCCGACGACGGGATCGTCGGCGAGGAGGGGGACGAACGCGGGAGCGTCCCGGAGAGGGGGGTCGCGTGGATCGTCGATCCGATCGACGGGACGGGGAACTTCGTCCGGGGGATCCCCCAGTGGGTGACGAGCGTGGCGGTCGTGCGCGACGGGGAGCCGACGAGTTCGGTGAACGTCGCGCCGGCGCTCGGCGAGCGCTACCGGGCGACGGCGGACGGCGCGACGCGCAACGGGCAGCGCATCGCGGTCAGCCGACGGAGCGACCCCGAGACGTTCCTCGTGGGGGCGACGCTCAGGTGGGCGGCGGCCGACAGCGCCGCCGTCGGAGCGCTGGCGCGCGCGGTCGTCGACCGGTTCGGCGAACTCCGGCGGTTCGGCTCCGCCCAGTTGACCCTCTCGCTCGTGGCGAGCGGCGCGCTCGACGCCGCCGTAGCCTTCTCCCCGCGACCGAACGCCTGGGACACCGTCGCCGGGGCGCACCTCGTCGAACGTGCCGGTGGGACGGTGACCGACCTCGACGGGGACCGCTTTACGCCCGACGGCAGGGGGATCGTCGCCTCGAACGGAACCGCACACGACGAGGTCCGGTCGGCCATCAGCGAGGCAGTGGAGTAGCACGTTACTCGTCGCCCCGGCGAAGGACCGAGGAGGGCGGAGTATTTTGGATAAAATGATAAAATTTTATCTTAAATTGGTGGAATTAAAGGTGCATGGTTCACAGGTGAATTCGAAAAATGATAGAATAGATGGCCAATTACGAATTACATCGTGCATATGCCCCGTATAAATGCGGTTATCCGATGTCTCTAACGCCTTCCGCCTCGAAAAATCCAGCTCCATTATCGTAGATAATAATTGACTGTTCGTACGCTATTCGTAGCGTGGTGCGTACGCCCGATCCATCGTGAGGGGTCACCGGACTCGTCTGCGTCCTCGCTCGGGTAGGGCGGCAGTGCCGGGCAGTCGCTCGTCCGGGACCCCGTCGTTCGGCGGCGAGGCGCTGTTCGGCGGCGGGGCGCTCGTCGAGCGAGCGCTGATCGAAGGGGGAGTGTGCGGGGCGGCGGTACCTCGCCGCCGTCCCCTCGGCCACCTGCGATGCAGGCGTCCGACGTGCCAGTCGTGTTCGTGACCACACTCTGCGGGCCAGGGACGTCGAACGACGGACCCGAGCCCACATCGGCCTGTGCCGGTGTCCGGCATATGTTTTCTGGGGCGGAGAGGGGCCCGGGACCGTCGATCCGTCCTTTGTAATCCAAAGTGACGCCGCCCGCCCCCGCGTTCCCTATCACCGTGGGACCAGCGTATGCAAGGAGTTTGTCGGGGAGCGTTCCGGCGTGCCCGGGCGTCGCTAACAGTCGAAGCTTCTACCGCCGTTCGGTCGCGGTTCGTTAGCGAAAAGCCGCTTGAGGCAGGGGCGCGTCGGTTCGAGACGCGATGGCGCTAGAGCAACTTCCCGTCGACGATCGAGCCGCAGACTGCATCGACAACTGTTTCGAGGCCGCGCAGGCCTGCGAGTGGTGCGCGGACGAGTGCGCCGGCGAGGGCGAGGGGATGGCGAGGTGCCTGCGTCTCTGTCGGGACGTCGCCGACGTGGCGACCACCCACGCCCGCTTCATGGCGCGCAGTTCCAACTACAGCCCGGAACTCGCGGAGGTCTGTGCCGGCGCGTGCGAGGAGTGCGCCGAGGAGTGCGAACGCCACGACGCAGAGCACTGCCAGGTCTGTGCCGACGTGCTCCGCCGGTGCGCGGAGAGCTGTCGGGACATGATGACCGCCTGAGGGGCTCGCCGCCCGCTCGACTCGAGAGCGCATCGGATGCCCCTCCGAACGACCGTTCGGGAGGGGACGTCCGTCCCACGGTTTTCTCGGCGCGCGGACTGGAGGACGTGACGCGGCGGGGAGGACGTGACGCGGTGGAGCGGAGCGAACGTCTTCGGCACAAACTACACGCGGTCACCGCGCATCCTCCGCTCGTATGCACGTGGAGCTATCGACGGCGGAAGGAGTGACCGGAACCGGCCGACCCCGCGGGTGGCGGTGAGCGATGGTCAGCACGAGCTTCGACGCCGAACGGGGGTACGACGAGGACCGATTCGCCGCGAGGACGGTCTTCGAGAGCGACCGGATGAAGGTCGTCCTGGGCTACTTCGAGCCCGGCCAGTTCATCCCGGTCCACGCGCCGGCCAGCGACGTCGCCGTCGTCGTCCGGTCCGGGAGCGGCGTGGTCCGCGAGGGGAGCGACGAGCACGCGGTGGGTCCGGACGACGTGGTCGTCGTCGAGGCGGGCACGGAGCGCGGGATCCGCGCCGACGAGGGCGATGGACTGGAAGCGGCGCTGGTGACCGCCCCGCCCCCGACCGACGCGGAGCACGACCCCGTCCGCGAGGGCATTCGACGCGGCGAGTTCGACCCGCTCGCGGCGGGGGAGGAGTGATCCGATGACGGAACGCGACGACGGAACGCGGAGCGGCGATCGCGCGGGGACCGACGACGGATCGAGGGGCGGCGACGGTTCGCGGGCGTCGAACCCGATCTCGGTCGAGCGACTCGACGCCCTCGCGGGGAGGCCGCACGCGAACGTCTTCCCCGGCGAGGAGCCGACGACGATCCGGCTGACGCTCGCGGCGGGCGAGCGCGTCGAACCCCACCGGCACCCGGACCGACAGGTCGTGCTCTTCGTCGTGGAGGGCGAACTCGAGTTGCGCGTCGGCGACGAGAGCGAGGGACTCGAAGCGGGCGACGTCGCCCGCTTCGACGGCGACCGGGACATCTCGCCGCGCGCGGTGACCGACAGCGTGGCGCTCGTCGTGCTCGCGCCCCGCGCCGACGGGTGACCGACGCGGCCGGCGCGCCGCCCGCCGGCTTGAACCCCCCCGATACCGGGGGACGGGCGTCAAGGGCACTCCCGCCGTCGGGACGGTCGATGAAGATCGCAGACGACGTCACCGAGGTGATCGGTCGGACGCCGCTCGTTCGACTCGACTCCTTCGACGAGAACCTCGTGGGGAAGGTCGAGTCGTTCAACCCGGCGGGGTCCGTCAAGGACCGCATCGGCGTCGCGATGATCGAGCGCGCCGAGGAGGAGGGACTGCTCGGCGACGGGACCGCGATCGTAGAGCCCACGAGCGGAAACACGGGCATCGGTCTCGCGTTCACTGCGGCCGCGAAGGGGTACGAGCTGATCCTCACGATGCCCGATTCGATGAGCGAGGAGCGCCGACGGCTCCTGCGCGCGCTCGGGGCGACGCTCGTCCTCACGCCCGGCGAGGACGGGATGGCCGGCGCGATCGAACGGGCCGAGGCCATCGCCGACGAGCGGGGGGACGCGTTCGTTCCGCAGCAGTTCGCGAACCTCGCCAACCCGTGGATCCACCGGATGACGACCGGTCCGGAGATCTGGAGCGACACGGACGGACGGGTCGACGTTCTCGTCGCCGGCGTGGGCACCGGCGGCACCATCACCGGGATCTCCGAGTACGTCAAGGAGGAACTGGGCGACGACGAGTTCCGGTCCGTGGCCGTCGAACCCGCCGAGTCGCCGGTGCTCTCCGGCGGGGAGCCGGGGAGCCACGGGATACAGGGGATCGGCGCGGGCTTCGTGCCCGACGTACTCCGGCGGGAACTGATCGACGAGGTCGTCGCCGTGGAGCGCGAGGACGCGATCACGGCGGCGCGAAAGCTCGCCTACGACGAGGGGATCCTGGCGGGGATCTCCTCCGGCGCGGCCGTCGAGGCCGCGCTGCGGGTCGCACGACGGCCCGAGAACCGGGAGAAGCTGATCGTCGTCGTCCTCCCGGACACCGGCGAGCGCTACCTCTCGACGGACCTGTACCCCGCCGAGTCGGGCGAGGCGGTCGTCACCGCGGCAGAACGCGGTCGGCCGAACGCCGGCGACTGACCGGCCTCACGCCGTCAGCAGGGCGTCGAGGACCTTCCGCTGGGCGGCGGCGAGGTGCTCCGCGAACGTCGACGGGGAGATGTCGAGTAGCGCCGCGACCTCGCTCGCGTTCGCCCCCTTCGGGTGCTCGAAGTAGCCCGCGTCGTAGGCGGTCTGTAACACCTCGCGCTGGCGGTCGGTCAGTCGGCTTCGGTCCACGAAGACGAGGTCGTCGCCGGACCGCTCGTCCGGACGCACGAGCTTTCGGAGGCGGATGCCCGAGAAGCGCTCCCGGAGCGCGGTCACGATCGCGCGCACCGTCTCTACGTCCGGGGCGTGAAACGAGACGTAGAGCGTCCCCGCCCGCGCGCGGATCGCGGCGACCGGGTACCCGAACGCCTCGACGTTCTCGCAGACGCACCCCCGGTCGTGACCGCGCCGGAACCGATAGACGGTCCGTCCGCTGTACGCGGCGACTTCGGTCAGGTCGTCGCGGGACGGCGACGCGTCGCCGTCGAGCGTGAACTCCTCGGCGATACGCCCGGTCGCGTCGGTTATCGAGGAGCGCGAGACGGACGCGACGGGCGCGTTCGTCTCGGCTGAGACGCTGGCGACGGGGCAGTCCCCCGGCGCGCTGACCGCGACTTCGACCCGGAGTCCGGACGACATGTACCGACGGTGGCGAGCGAGCGGGATACGCCCTCTCCCGAACACCTTCGCCAGCGCGCCCGACTACGGCGGGACGCCCGACGGGTTCGGAGGGGTTCTGCAACGGTATCAACCCCCACGATACCGGGGGGCGGCGCTGATGGGTTCCGACCGCGCACGTACCGGGAGATGGAGTACGACGACTCCCCGACCGCGGCGGAACTGGCCGATCGAGCGCGTGCCTTCGTGGACGAGGTCGTCCTCCCCGTCGAGCGCGAACGGAACGACGTGGAGGCCGTCTCCCGAAGCGAACTGGCCGACCTGCGCGAGGCGGCGCGCGACTACGGCGTCTACTGCCCGCAGATCGGCGAGGAGTGGGGCGGCATGGGGGTGTCGCTCCGGGACGCGCTCCCCGCGTTCGAGCAGGCGGGGCGGAGCCTGCTCGGACCCCCGGCCATGCGCGTCGACGCGCCCGACGAGGGGAACATGCACCTGCTCGAACTGCTCGGCACGGAGGCGCAGAAGGACCGCTGGCTGCGACCCCTGGTCGACGGCGACCTCGTCTCGGGGTTCTCGATGACCGAACCGCTCCCCGGTGCCGGGTCCGACCCGAAGATGATCCGGACCAGGGCGGAGCGGGACGGCGACGAGTGGGTGATCGACGGCCACAAGTGGTGGACGACCAACGGGGTGGAGGCTGACCTCCTCCTCGTGTTCGCGCGCACCGATCCGGACGCCCACCCCTACGGCGGGTGCTCGATCCTGCTCGTCCCGGCCGACGCGCCGGGCGTTCACGTCGAGCGGGACATCCCGCACCTCGGGCGGGGGACGAGCCACGCGGAGATACGGTACGACGGCGTTCGCGTCCCCCGGGAGAACCTCCTCGGGCCGGAGAACGAGGGGTTCAGGGGCGTCCAGCTCCGCCTCGGCCCGGCGCGGTTGACCCACTGCATGCGCTTCTCGGGGATGGCCGAGCGGGCGCTCGCGGTCGCGAAGGCCTACCTGCACGAGCGGCGGGCCTTCGGCGAGCCGCTGGCCGAGAAACAGGGGTTGCGGTTCGAGATCGCCGACGCGGAGACGCGGCTGCACGCGGCGCGGACGACGATCCGCCACGCCGCCGACCGACTCGCCGCGGGCGAGGAGGCCAGAGTCGAGGTCGCGATGAGCAAGGTGTTCACCGCGAGCGTCGCACAGGACGCGATCGATACCGCCGTCCAGCTGTGCGGGGGCAACGGCATCGCCCGCGACCTCCCGCTGGCGGACTTCTACGAGACGGTTCGCATGTTCCGGATCGTCGACGGGGCCGACGAGGTCCACAGGCGGACGATCGCGCGCGCGGCGTTCGAGGAGCACCGCCCCGAGGAGGTGGCGGGCGTCGCCCGGTTCGACGATCGGTGAGGTCGGTCGTCCGGTTCGACGACCGGTGCGGTCGTCCGGTCAGTCGTCCTCGGCCATCACCCGGGCTGAGATCGACCCGGACGCCGGCGACTCCTCCGGCGTCGACACCGGCCGGATCGCGAAGCGCTTTCTGACCATGTCGTAGGCGAACACGAGCGTGCCGACGATGATCATCGTGTCGCCGGGGAGCCGCGCCCAGAACAGCAGTTGCACGAGGTCGCCGTTGTAGAAGGCGAGGCTGCGGGCGGCGGCGTAGTTCCCCGTGAACGCCGTCTCCAGCTGGAGGAACCCGACCGGGAGGACGGAGACGAACACCATCACGGCGAGCCCGACGTTCCAGAGCCAGAACGCCCATCGGAGGCGGCGTTCGACCCACTCGCCGGGGCGCACCGAGAGCCGGAGGAGGTACGTCGCCATCCCGAGCGCGAGGAAGCCGAACGCGCCGAACATCGCGGCGTGGGCGTGCGCGACCGTGAGGTACGTGCCGTGCTCGTAGTAGTTGACGAGCGGGAGGTTGATGAAGAACCCGAGGACGCCGGCACCGACGAAGTTCCAGACGCCGCTCGCGATGATGAACATGAACGGCAGCGTGTACGGGAACGTCTCGTCGCTGGTCGCCAGCGCGCGGTACTGCCCCATCGCCTCGAACAGGATGAGCACGAGCGGGATGAGTTCGAGCGTCGAGAAGACGCTCCCGAACGGGATCCAGACGTCGGGCTGGCCGATCCACCAGTAGTGGTGGGCGGCCCCGATCACGCCCGACCCCATCACGAACAGCGCCTGGAAGATGACCGCCTTCTCGGCGGACTGCTTCCGGAGCAGTCCCATGCTCACGAGGGTGACGCCGACGACGGCGACGATGAAGAACTCGAAGGCACCCTCGACCCACATGTGGACGACCCACCAGCGCCAGAACTCCGTCATCACGATGTTCGTCTGCGGCGTGTAGAGCATCCCGGCGGTGAACAGCAGGCCGATCGACCCGCCGGCGTAGATGATCATGTGCGCGAGCCCGTAGCTCGGCTCGCGGTCGAGCAGCGGCCTGAACCCGCGCGCGATGAGGACGGTCCAGAGACCGAAGCCGACGAGCAGGCCGAACTGCCAGAGCCGGCCGACCTCGAGGTACTCGAGGCCCTCGTTCCCGACGATCCACCAGAGCGGTCCCTCGATGTACCCCTGCGCGCCGAGCCAGATACCGACCAGCCCGCCGACCGCCGCCACGAGCAGCGCGCCGAGCAGGACGTTGACGTACGTCCGCTGTCGGGGCGGCTCGTATCCGGTGAGCAGCGGCGGGAGGAAGAGCCCCGCCGCCAGCCAGAGGGTCGCGATCCAGAGGATGCCGAGGTCGAGGTGGAACGTCTTCGCCATCGCGAACGGCATCACCTGGAGGATCTTCACCCCGAACACCTCCTCGATCCCGAAGAACGCGTGGCGCTCGACGTAGTAGTGGGCGAGGAGCCCGCCGAGGAGCACCTGGAGCGTGAACAGCGCCGCCGCGACCGGCAGGAACCGCGTCACCGCGCGCTGACTCGGGAGGAGGTGCAGGTCGTCGGGGTGTGGGATCTCGATGCCCGTCGTCTTCGGTGCCGGGAGTTCGACCGACTTGTAGAGCCAGACGCCGATCCCCGCGCCCGCGACGAGCAGGATCATGCTGACGACGCTCCACGTCATCGTCGCGCCCGTCGGGACGTTCCCGGCGACCGGGGCGTACGGCCAGTCGTTCGTGTAGCTGTGGTCACTCCCTGGGCGGTCCGTGTGGGAGATCCAGGCGGTCCAGAGCGCGAAGTCGGCGAACCGGCGCGCCTCCTCCGCCGAGCCGATCATCCCCTCGGGGACGCCGCGCTCGGCGCTCCCCTCGTGGTAGCGCTCGACGTACACCTCGCGGACCTGCTCGTGGGCGAACACCTCCGCGGCGGAGTACTGAATCCGCTGGCCGGACTGCGATCCGTCGAGGTCGGTGCGGACGAAGCTGTCGACCGCCGCCTGCTCGCTCGCCGCCAGCGCGTCGTACGCCGAGTCGTACCGCTGCTGGGCGTAGTACTCGCGCATGAACTGCACCTTCAGGTCGAGCGCGTCGGCGGTGTAGTCGACGCCGTAGTAGGCCCCGTTACCGAGTATCGACCCGTGGTTCATCAGGCCGTTCGACTGGAACGTCACCTTCCCGGCCTGTACCTGGGCCTTCGTGACGACCGTCTCGCCGTCCGGCCCGACGACCTCCTGCGGGATCGGCGGCGCCTGCTGGTAGGAGTAGAGCGCCCCCGCACCCATCACCACGAGATTGAACACGAAGACCACGGCGAGGATCTTCGCGAGCGTGCGTCGTCTCACTTTCATACCAGCTGTACGATGGGGTTCTATTAGGATCTAGCCTGCCCTAATTCCGAGTTGCCGAGAACGGAACCGAACACGTTCGGCGGAGCGACGACACCGGGGGTCGGTCCGCCGGCGGTGACGGCGTAGAGAGTGGATCGGCGTCGCTCGGAGAGTCGAGTCGGACGGGTCGAACGGGACCGAGGGGCGCGACGCTGGATCACTCGGCGTACAGCGAGTAGAGGACGAGTCCGAACCCGACGACGGTGAAGGCGCTCTCGACGAGGAGCGCGAGGTTCGCGTCGAGCGGGAGGAGCTGATCGACGACGCCGGCGAGCAGCGCGCCGATCGTGACGATGCCGAACCCGAGCGCGAGCGCCCGGAGCGCGGGGGCGTCCGTCCGGCGATACGCCCGGTAGGAGTAGAACGTGATCGTGCCGCCGAGCGCGAGCGTGAGCGTCTTGAAGACCGTGACGAGCGTGGTGACGTGCGGGCTCACAGTTCCCTCCTGACTTCGTCCCAGAGTTCCGAGAGGCGTTCGTCCGGCGTCCACGCCCGGCGGTTGATCTCCGCGTCGAGGGTGCGGTCGTCGGTGAGGGTGATCCGGACCTCGTCGAAGGCCACGCCGTACCGGGTCGAGTGGTGTCCCTTCGGATTGATCGAGACGCGCTCGTCGAGGAGGGCGACGTCGGTGAGGAGATCGAGCTTCCGGTAGGTCGTCGACCGGGGGATGTCGCAGGCGTCGGCGAGTTCGCTGGCGGTCATGGGTTCGCGCAGTTGTTCGACGATCGCCCGGCAGTCGGGATCGTCGAGCGCGTCGAGGACGGCCTGGAGCCGCGGCGCGTCGACGGTGAGTGGATCGCGATTCATCGCTCGCTGGGGGGGAGTGAGGGGAGTCATGTGCTGGTCGAACATCGCGCTGAACGGGCGTTATCCCGACCGCGCCTCCGGGGCGCGGTCGGCTACGTCCTCGACGAACTCCTTTACGATCTTCTCCTCCGCACGGTGCAGGGTCTCGCTGCAGGTGGACTTCGCGATGCCCAGCGTCGCGGCGAGTTCCGTCAACGTCGTCCGGCGGGGCGTGTCGTAGTAGCCCCGTTCGACGGCGGCGCTGACGAGCCGGAGCTGCCGGTGCGTGAGGACCTGTTCCGGTTCGAACCGCTGGTGGACCTCGTTGACGGTGAACGGGATACCGAACCGTTCGAGCTGGGTGCCGAGCGTGGAGAGCCGCCGCTGGGGAGCCGTGATCTCCCAGTCGGCCCGTCCGTCCTCGATGGTGAACGGCATCTCGAGCGGGACGCCCGAGTCCTGCATCGGGAGCAGGAGCAGCGGCATCGTCGTCTCGAACTGGATCAGTACCCCGTCGCCTCGACGTCCCAGCACGTCGAGTTCGGTGACCGACTCGCTGGCGGCGATCTCGCGGAGGACCGCGTCGAGGTCGGGGGCCGAGACCTCGGCGAGACCGACGCCCGCGTCGTCGTCGGCCAGCGCGGCGAGAATACGGATCCGCGCGTCGGGGTGGGCGCGCGTGACGTCGCCCACCCACACCCCCTCCGGCAGCGTCAACGTGAGATTGGCTCGCGGCATCGTCGTTCGATCGAAGCTAGCCGCCGGGGCCCCCAGTCACTGACCCCGAACATGTTCACCGGGAGCGGTCCCGACCGCGATCGGGTCGCGGCCCGGTCTATGGCCGCCAGACGACCGTGACGACGCACCCGTCGCCGTCGACCGTCTCGTAGCGGTAGCCGCGCTCGTCGAGCCGCGGATACAGGTGCTGGGGTGCCCGATCGTTCAGCTGGACCAGCACCGTCGCCTCGTCGAGGTCGGCGAGCCGTTCGAGCGTGGTCTGGAGCGGCTTCGGCGGCGGGAGGTCCCGCGCGTCGAGCAGTTCCCGCGGGCGATCCGTCGGCGCTCCCACCTTCGAGACGTAGTCGGTCTCCGCGCACATAAGCGTCCGCTCGTCGCCCGTAGGTACGAGTACTTCGGCGAACGTGTTCGCGTCGGCCGCGGTCGCGACGCGCCAGAGAGCGCGCCGGGAACGCGGCGGCTCGATCGAGGGCGACGAAGGGGGGACGAGTCGGGACGCCGGGACGCGACGCCGTCAGTTCGGGTTCGGGTCGAACAACTCGGGGGCCTCTTCGCCCTCCGCCCGGATGACCGCCAGCGCGCCCTTGCGCGCGACGCGGCTCAGCGCGTGATCGACGAGCTTGTAGTCGCCGGGGACCGGGAACGTCGAGGTCACCACCGTCGCGCTCCTCGGGAGGACGGGCGTCGTCTGGACGTACCGCTGAGGGTCGCTCGCGAGCGCGCCCTGCTGGTACACCTCGTCCCAGACGCTGCCGATGGCGTGGAAGTTGCTGGGGAGGTTCGGCCCGCCGACGACGAAGAAGACCCGGACGGTCTCGCCGGTCTTCACGGTCATCTCGGCGTACTTGTCCGGCGTGATCGCGTACTTCTCGCCGTTGATCAGCACGTAGGTCGGCGTCTCCGCGGCCATCGACGCGTAGTCGAACTCGTGGTGGCCCTTCTCGCCGGCCTTCCCCTTCGTGTAGAGTTCGTGCTGGCCGAGGTAGAACTCGTGGTCGACCTCGGGGAGGCCCTCCTCGGGTTCGACGAGGATGAGCCCGAACATCCCGCTGGAGATGTGGTAGTCGAGGTTCGCCACCGCGCAGTGGTAGATGAACGCGCCGGGGTAGGTCACCTTGAACCGGAGTCGTTTCTCCTCGCCCGGGGCGACGGTCGTCGCGCCGGCACCGCCGCCGGGCCCGCGGCAGGCGTGGAAGTCCACGTTGTGGGGCATCGTGTTGTCCGGGTGGTTGCGGATCGTGAGGTCGACCGTGTCGCCCACGCGCGTCCGGATCATCGGCCCCGGTATCCGACCGTCGAACGTCATGTACTGGAACGTGACGCCCGGTTCCACCTCCGCGACCATCTCGCGCGTCTCGAACTCCGCCTTCACGACCGCCGGCGACGTCCGCGTGATCGGTTTCGGGAGGTCCCGGGGATCCGCGGCGACCCGCTTCACGTCGACCGACTTCGCCGGCGAGATCCCCTTCTCCGCCGGCGTCTCGGTCACCGACAGGTCGCTCGGTCGTTCGGTGGAGCACCCGGCCAGCGCCGCGGCACCGGCGAGACCCACCGCCTGTAGCATCCGTCGTCGCGTCGTCGATTGTGACATGTCGATCACTCTCCTCTACGGATAGATATCGGGGGAGAGCGGCCATATAGCGTGTACTCGGTTCTCAGCCGGTGGGAATTCCCCTCGAAACTATGCCTCGCTATCCCGTCATATCAGTCGAGGGATCTCACATGCCCACCACTTCGACTTCGGCACGGATCGATCGACGGGCCTTCCTCGCGGGAGCCGGGGCGACCGTCGCCGCCGGCGCGATCGGATCGACGGGATCGGTTCGGGCGCAGTCCGGGAGCGACGACCTGGCGTCCTGGTTCGAGGACACCGACAACTACGACGGCGTCGTCGACGAGCGGGGAGAGGACCGCGTCACGGTGAAAGTCGGCGCGGAGGGCAACGGCGGGCCGTTCGCGTTCGAACCGGCCGCGATCCACGTCGATTCGGGGACGACGGTCGTCTGGGAGTGGACCGGCGAGGGCGGCGCGCACAACGTCGCCGCGGCCGACGGGAGCTACGAGAGCGACCTGCTGAGCAGCGAGGGCGCGACGTACGCGCTCACGTTCGACGGCGAGGGCGTGAGCCGGTACGCCTGCGTCCCGCACGAGGCGATGGGGATGAAGGGTGCGGTCGTCGTCGGGAGCGCGAGCGCCGGCGGGGCGGCGGTGTCGCCAGAGGTCGCGATGTTCGGGGGGAGCGTCCTCGCGGCGGTCCTCTCGCCGCTCGCGTTCGGGCTGTTCCTCTTCCTGCGAGGGCGCGGCGGCGCGCGGGGCGAGGACGACGCCCCGAGAAACGAGTCGGTGACTCCGAGGAGCGAGTCGGTGCGCGCCGGCGTACCGGGAGCGGCCCCGGCGGACGACGACTCGACGACGATCCGCTGACCGGCGGCGAACCCGCCGAGCGACGACGTCGGCGAACGTTCAGTCGCCGCCCGCCCGATTCGCGTCGGCCGCGTCGTCCGCATCGCCCCCGTCGGGGATCGCCGTCGTCACCCGCCGATCGAACCACGTCCACTCGTTGGTCGCCAGGCCGCTTCCCTCGAGGTCCCACGGGTCGCCGTCCTCGACCGTCGGTCCCTCGAGCCAGGACTGGACGACGTTCCAGACGAAGACGATCTGACCGAGCGCCAGGACGAACACGCCGAGGGTCGCGACCTGGTGGAGGACGGCGAAGTAGTCCTGGGGGCCGACCGACAGGACGTAGCTCGCGTACCGGCGCGGCATCCCGCCGTAGCCGAGCAGCAGCATCGGGAAGAAGGTCACGTTCGTCCCGACCATGCTGAGCCAGAAGTGCCACTTCGCCAGCGTGCGCTGGTACCACCGCCCGGTGAACAGCGGGAACCAGTAGTAGACCGCGGCGAAGACCGCGAACGCGATCCCGCCCATGATGACGTAGTGGAAGTGGGCGACGACGTGGTAGGTGTCGTGGAGCACGAGGTCGACGGGGATGGCGGCCTCGAACACGCCCGTCACGCCGCCGACGATGAAGTTGGCGACGAACCCCACGCAGAACAGCATCGGCGCGGTGAGGCGGACGCGCCCGTTCCACATCGTCGCGATCCAGTTGAACACCTTCACGGCGCTCGGGATGGCGATGGCGATGGAGACGGCCATGAACGAGGCCCGCACCCGGGGATCCATCCCGGTCGCGAACATGTGGTGCGCCCAGACGCCGAAGCTGAGCACGCCGAGCGCGAGCGTCGAGTAGACGACGAACTTGAACCCGAAGAGCTTCCGACCGGAGAACTTCGGCAGGATGTAGCTGACGAGTCCCATCGGCGGGAGCACGAGGATGTACACCTCGGGGTGGCCGAAGAACCAGAACAGGTGTTGCCAGAGGAGCGGGCCGCCGCCGTCGAGCGCGAAGAAGGTCGTTCCGAAGTTCCGGTCGAACAGCAGCATGACGAGCGCCGCCCCGAGCAGCGGGAAGGCGAAGATGATCTGCGCGGACTGGACGAGGACGGTCCACGAGAACAGGTCGAGGTTGGCCCAGGTGACCCCCTCGTCGCGCTCGGTGAAGATGGTGGCGACGAAGTTGATCGCCCCCATGGTCGCCGAGACCCCCGTGAGGTGCAACCCCAGCAGCATCAGATCGACGCCGGGGTTGGGCTGTTCGATCGACAGCGGCGTGTACATCGTCCAGGCGGTCTGGGCACCCTCGACGCCGACGTGTAGCGGTTCGAGGATGAGGCCGCCCCAGATGAGGAGCGCTCCCGGCGGGAGCAGCCAGAAGGCGATGGCGTTGATCCGCGGGAACGCCATGTCGTCCGCCCCGATCACGAGCGGGATCACGTAGTTCGAGATGGCGGCGAGCACGGGCGTCCCGAACAGGAACAGCATCGTGACCCCGTGGGTCGTCATGAGCGCGTTGTACAGCCCCGGTTCGACGAGGTCGGAGGGGGGCGTCGTCAGTTCCATCCGCATCACCGTGACCGCGACTCCGCCCCAGGCGAAGGCGAGCAGCGCGAACGCGCCGTACATGAGCCCGACGTCACGGTGATCGACCGTGGTGAGCCAGCGGGTGAGACCGCCCGGCTTCGACGCGTGTCCGGCGTCGTGTCCGTGTCCGGGGTCCCGCCGCGTCCCGCCGCCGGTCGGCGTATACGACCGCCAGTTCTCGACTCTCGCCACCCACCACGCGACGCCCAGCAGGAGCGCCGCCATCAGGACCGTCAGCGCGATCTGAGCCGTAACGACCACCATACGGGAGGCTCACGACCGAGGGGAGATGGTACTTGTCGCGTACATGTTCGATCGCGACGGCGACGCCGCACCCGATCACCGACGACCCGACCGCGCGGCGAGCGTCGACCGCCGCTCGCGAAGCAGTCCGGCGACGAGGTACGCGTACAGTCCGGCCCCGACGGCCGCGATCGGTTCGCCGACCGCCGTCGCCGGCGGCGCGCCGCCGACCGCGCCGAGGACCCCGAGGAGGAGCCCGCCGCCGAGACAGACGATCGACGCGAGCGCGGTTCGGTCGTTCGCGCCGGGGAACGAGCCGACCCCGGGCGGGTAGAACTGGTACGTGACGCCCACGATCGTGAGGCCGAGAAACCCCAGGAGCGCGAGCCGGAGGTGAGCGAGGACGAGCGCCGGAGCGATCGGCCCGAGGAAGGCGAACGAGAGACCGACGACCGCGGCGAGCGCGCCGCTCAGCGCGCCGGCGAAGGCGGCGTAGAGGCCGACCCGCCGTCGCGACGAGCGGGACCACAGGACCGCGTAGGCGGTCGCGAATCCGATCAGGGCGGTCGCTTCGAGGAGCGCCGCGACGCGGAACGGCGGGCCGCCGCCGAGGGTGGCGGCCAGGAGGACCGGGCCGACCGCCCCCGCCGGGAGGACGAGCGCGACGAGCGGTCGCGGCGGCGACGCGACCAGGAAGCGCGGGAGGAGCCGAAACCCGACCGCGAAGACGAGCATCGCGCCCGTCCCGGCGGCGAGCAGGTGCGACGCCCGCGGGAGGAACCCGCCGAACGGCGACGGGAGGGCGGCGTGGGCGGCAAGCGTCGCGTACGTACCCAGCGCGAGGTACGCCAGCGCCACCGGGACGAACGCGTTCGCGGCCCGGTCGACCGGCCGCCGGTCGGCGTTCGCGTCCCCCGTCCCCGTCTCCCGGCCGGTGAGGTTACCGCGGACGGTCCAGAGGAGCGCCCCGAGGAAGACGCCGACACCGAGCGCCCAGGCGAGTGCACCGAGCGCCCCGATCGAGGGGGACCCGCCGATCGAACCGACCGCGAGGCCGACGGTGCCCGCGACGGCGAACGGGAGGTGCAGGGCCGGCGCGCGCGGGAACGCGAGTCGGCGATCGAAGTAGGACGGAACGAGCGAGTACGCCTTGCCGAAGACGGCGTGCAGGACGAACCCGTAGAGCCCGAGGGCGACCTCGGTCCGCCGGGGGACCCCGACGAGGACGCCGACCTGCCAGGCGAGCAGGAACCCCGCACTGACGAGGACGAACCTGCCGGACCACCGCGAGACGGTCGCGGCGCTCATCGGGACGGGCGTGAGGTCCGTCGCCCGGGTCGGTTCGGACGTGGGGGCGGTCGTCCGACTCGGTTCGGGAGCGTCGGTCCCGAGGTCGAGCCGACGTCAGAACGGCGCATCCCCTCCTCGGTCCGCCCCCGATCGCGGTTCGTCGCGGGGGGTGCGAGGGGCGTGAGAAGCGCCGGGGGCGTGAGAAGCGCCGGGGGCGTGAGAAGCGCCGGGGGAGTCGTCCGCCGCCCCCTCGACGGACCCCGTCTCGGCGTACGCCGCCTCGAGCCGTTCGAGTTCCTCGTTGATCTCCCCGGCCCGGTGGTGCATCTCGTGGACGCGCACCCGGACGAGGTCGTACTCGTGTCGGTCTGACAGGCCGTTCCAGGCGCGGAACGAACCGATCGCGAGGGTGTGGCTCTGGGGACAGAACGGCGTCGTCGGCGTGAACTCCGCCCGGAGCACGGTCCGGTCGTCGGCCTCCTCTGCGTAGCGGTAGCCGGCGCTGGGGTGCCGGCGGTCGAGGTTGAGCCGGGCGAGGTTGTACCCGAACGTCATGTCGTAGACGCCGCGTTCCTCGAACAGGTCGCGAGTGAGCGCGTGGAACGCCACGTGCGCCCCGTCGGTCAGCACGTCGTGCCCCGCGAGGAACGCGCCGGGGGCCGGGACGTGGTCCGGGACGAACTCGTCGTACGCGTCGAACGGGTCGTCGTCGGCCCGCGAGAACGGGGAGGGGAATCCGGCCATGGTCGAGTCGGGCTACGCCGCCCGACCCGCTATACCTCGTCCCGAACGTGTTCGCGCGGCCGCGACGACGACGGCGACGGCGTCCGAGCCATCGACGGCGGACGCGGCGGCGGACGCGCGACGGTGGACGCGCGACGGCGGACGCGGCGCGCGGGCGTCAGGGCGACTGCGTCGACTTCTTCGGGAAGCGGGCGACGAACTCCGTCGGGGCGGTCCGCTCGACCCGGTAGTTCTCGGCGTCGAACGCCGGTACCTCGGCCTGCATCTGGTAGAACAGCGGCTTCGGGTCGTGGTCGTTCACGATCTCGAGCGTCTCTCCGGCGTCCATCTCCTCGAACAGGTCGAAGATCTTCGGGTGTCGCTCCGCCGGGGGGATCTCCCGGACGTCTAGTCGTGGCATGCAGGGGAGGGTACCGAAGGGAGGGCCATCCCCCTTCTCCCGAATTTGTTCGGTCCGACGGGTTCGCGTTCCGGGAGGTGAACGCTTTCGGGGGGTGGTCGCTTCCGGGAGGCGCGCGACCGTCACGTCGCACCGTCGCGCCGGAGCGTCGGCCGAACATCATCGGGGGAAGGGTGTTCCGGCCGTCGGCCGCATCGTCGTCTATGGTGGAACGACCGGAACGGTACCGCGTCGGCGCGCGGCCGCGCGGTGCCGTCGAGGACGCGTGGGAGGTGTTCGTCCGGGAGCGCGAGTCGGACCCGCTGCGCCACGTGGGGAGCGTGAGCGCGCCGACGGCCCGGATCGCCTACGAGCAGGCGACCAGACTGTTCGCCTGGTACGCGACGGACGTCTGGCTCTGTCCGGCCGAGGCCGTTCGACGGTACTCGACGCACGCGCTCGACGAACGGGCCGAGCCGGCGGGCCCGGACGCCGGCGACGAGAAGCGGACGTATGAGGCATGATCTCGATCAGCAAGCTCCTGTGCGGACTGGACGCCGAGGGCGACGGGCTCCGGTACGACGCCGCCGACGAGTCGGCGAAGCCCCAGATCACGGAGCGGAAGCAGCGACGGCCGGTCGTCGTCTGGAACACGACGAGGCGGTGTAACCTCTACTGCACGCACTGTTACGCGGCCGCCGACACCGAGACCGCGCCCGGCGAACTCAGCACGGAGGAGGGGAAACGGCTGCTCTCCGACCTCGCCGACTACGGCGTTCCGGTCGTGCTCTTCTCGGGCGGCGAACCGCTCGTCCGGGACGACCTCGCCGAACTCGTCGCCTACGCCGACGAGCGCGGGATCCGGCCGGTCCTCTCGACGAACGGGACGCTCGTCACCCCCGAGCGGGCGCGGCGGTTGCGCGACGCCGGACTCCGGTACGCCGGCGTCTCGGTCGACGGCCTCCCCGAGCGGAACGACGCGTTTCGGGGCGCGGAGGGGGCGTTCGACGCCGCCGTCCGCGGCATCAGGGCGTGCCTCGACGCCGGCTTGAAGACCGGCCTCCGCTACACGATCACGGAACGGAACGCCGCCGACCTGCCCGGCGTCGTCGAACTGCTCCACGAGGAGGGCGTCGACCGCTTCTGTTTCTACCACCTCGACTACGGCGGCCGCGGAGCGGACGTCGTGGACATCGACCTCTCGCCGTCGGAGCGGCGCGCCGCCGTGAAGCGGCTCTGCGACCTGACCCGCGACTACCACGACCGGGGCGAGGAGATCGAGACGCTGCTGGTCGGCAACTACGCCGACGCGGCCTACCTCGTCGAGTACGCGCGGCGGTACCTGGGGGACGTCGCGGCCGAGCGGGCGTACGACTACCTCGAGCGGAACGGCGGCGATCCGACGGGCGAGCGCGTCGCCGACGTCGACTACCAGGGGAACGTCCACCTCACGCAGTTCTGGCAGGGATACAGCCTCGGCAACGTCCGCGACCGGCCGTTCGGCGCGATCTGGGAGGACGAGACGAACCCGCTGCTCCGCCGCCTGCGCGAGCGCGAGCGCCACCTGACCGGACGGTGTTCGCGGTGTCGATACCGGGGAATCTGCCGCGGCGCGTCGCGGCTCCGCGCGCTCGCCGTCCACGGCGATCCCTTCGCGCCGGACCCGCAGTGCTACCTCGCAGCGGAGGAGATCGCGCCGGCCGAATCGGGCGCGAGCGCGGACTGATTCGATCGCCTCACCGCCCGATCGCCCCGACGCCGAACGCCCCTCGACGCCGAGCGACTGAGGCTGACAGTGTGACGCGGAGCGATCGAGTGCCGACGGTCGTCCGCCGACGATCGACGGTGTACTTCATGACCCGCGATACGGTGGGTGCCGTTTCATGACTCGTCAGCATATTCGATGAACTACACATGACCGACGAGCATACGGCGGGGTTCGCCACGCGGAGCGTTCACGCCGGGCAGGAGCCCGATCCGACGACGAACGCCAGGGCACCGCCCATCTACCAGACGACCTCGTACGTGTTCGACGACGCCGAGCACGCCGCCTCGCTGTTCGCGCTCGAGGAGGCCGGCAACATCTACAGCCGCCTGACGAACCCGACGAACGCGACGCTCGAGGCGCGGCTGGCGTCGCTCGAAGGCGGCGTGGACGCGGTGGCGACCGCGAGCGGCATGGCCGCCCTCGACCTGGCGACGTTCGTCCTCGCCGAGAGCGGCGACAACGTCGTGACCGCCTCCTCGCTCTACGGCGGCACGTACACCTACCTGACGCACACCGCGTCGCGGCGCGGGATCGAGGCGCGGTTCGTCGACACGCTCGACGTCGACGCCTACGCCGAGGCGATCGACGAGGACACCGCCTACGTCCACCTCGAGACCATCGGCAACCCGGCGCTAGACACGCCCGACATCGAGGCGATCGCGTCGGTCGCCCACGAGGCGGGCGTCCCGCTGCTCGTGGACAACACGTTCGCCACGCCGTACCTCTGCAACCCGATCGAGCACGGCGCGGACCTCGTCTGGCACTCGACGACGAAGTGGATCCACGGCTCGGGCACGACGATCGGCGGCGTCCTCGTCGACGGCGGCACCTTCCCCTGGGAGGACGGCGACTACCCCCAACTCACCGCGGACAACCCGGCGTACCACGGGGTGAACTTCCGTGAGCGCTTCGGCGACGCCGCGTTCGCGTACGCGGCGCGGGCGCGAGGGCTCCGCGACCTCGGCAACCAGCAGTCACCCTTCGACGCCTGGGTGACCCTCCAGAAGCTCGAGACGCTCCCGCTGCGGATGGAGCGCCACTCGGAGAACGCGCTGGCGGTCGCCGAGTGGCTGGACGATCGCGAGGCGGTCGCGTGGGTGGCCTACCCCGGCCTGGAGAGCCACCCGACCCACGACGACGCCCAACGGTACCTCGACGGCGGGTACGGCGGCATGGTCGCGTTCGGTCTGGAGGGCGGCTTCGACGCGGGGCGACGCCTCACCGAGGCGGTGGAACTCGCGAGCCTGCTCGCGAACGTCGGCGACGCGAAGACGCTCGTCGTCCACCCGGCGAGCACGACCCACCAGCAACTCACCGAGCGCGAGCGGCGCGCAAGCGGCGTGACGCCCGATCTCGTCCGGCTCTCGGTCGGCCTGGAGGACGTCGAGGACGTCGTCGCCGACCTCGACCGCGCGATCGACGCCGCGGTCGGGGGGAGGCGGGCCGACTGACCCGTTCTGCCTCGGGCGACAGTCACCCGCCGTCGTCCAAGCGATCGGGGCCCAGGAACAGTTCGACGGCGCGCCGGAGGGTCAGATCGCGGGGGGCCTCGTCCGCCCCCGCTCCCGCCGGCGTCTCGTCGCCCGATCCCCCCGCCCTCGCGTCGAGCGACCCGCCGTCGTCTCCCGCCACGGGCGGGCTCCCCGCCCCCGCGGCGCGGCCGAGCGGTACCGCCACCAGCTCCGCGACGAGCGCGTCCGCGAGGTCAGCGAGGACGGCCCGCCGCTCGTCGGTGAGTTCGCCGCGGTCGTCGAGCCGTGCCAGCGCCCGGTCGAGTTCGCGGCGCTCGATCGACGCCGCCTCGCCGAGGACGCGGGAGGCGGACGCGACGGGCGCGTTCGATGCGTCCGACGCGTTCGATGCATCTGGTTCGTCCGATGCGTCCGACACGTCCGATGCGGTCGATGTATCCGAGGCGTCCGTCGGTTTCTCCGAAACCGGACGGGCGTCGCCGTGTCGGCCCTCCGCGGATTCAGCGTTCACGGTCGCGCCGTCACCCCTGCTGGGTCGCCGGGAGCGGCCCGTCGTATCCGTCGGGGACGTAGGCACAGAGCGGGTCGCTCTCCAGCGGATCGTCCGTGTACGCGTACGCGCGAGAACGACTCCCGCCGCAGACGTACCGGTACGGACACGCCCCGCACTTCCCGCGGAGCGCGCCGCGGTCGCGGAGCGACCGGAACAGCTCCGAGTGACGATACGGCTCGACGATCCCCTCGTCGCGGACGTTCCCCGCCGAGCGCGGGAGGAACCCGGAGGGGTAGACCTCGCCCGTGTGGCTCACGAAGGCGAACCCGTCGCCGGCGGTGATGCCCGCCCGGCGACCGATCCCGTCGGCCGGCCGCCCGGGTCGCCCCTCCCCGTCGCGCCCCGTCGGATCGCGCTTCGTTCCGTCACGCGCCGTCGGGTCGCCTCCCGCCGCGTCGCCCCCCGCCGCGGCGCGCTCCGCCCCGCTCCGCTCGATCGCCACGCGCCGGTAGTGGGGTGCTTCCGTCGTCTTCACGCCGAACGGGGACGTCTCGCTCACCGCACAGAGCCACTCCATGACGCGCTCGGCCGCCTCGGGGGAGATCGGTTCGAGGACGCTCCCCCTGCCGACGGGGACGAGGAAGAACACCGACCAGAGGACGGCGTCGAGGTCGGCGACGAGGTCGCGGATCGCGGGGAGTTCGTCGACGGTCTCCGCGCAGACCGTCGTGTTGATCTGGAGGGGGAGGCCGGCCGCCCGGGCGTTCCGGGCGGCCCGGACGGTCTGGTCGAAGCTCCCCCGCTCCCGACGGAACTCGTCGTGGCTCGTCGCCGTTCCGCCGTCGACGCTGAGCGCCATCCGGCGAAGGCCGGCGTCGGCGAGCGCCTCGATCCGCTCGCCGGTGAGCGACGTCGTGCCGCTCGGCGTGAGCGTCATCCGCAGTCCGACGTCGGTCCCGTAGTCGACGAGTTCGACGGTGTCGTCGCGGGCGAGCGGGTCGCCGCCGGAGAGGACGACGAGCTGGCTGTCGCCGAACCGGCGGGCGTCGTCGAGGAGTCGCTTCCCCTCGCTCGTCGTGAGTTCGTCCGGGTGGCGGTGCGGCCGGGCGTCCGCCCGACAGTGCTTGCAGGCGAGGGCGCACGCCTGCGTGAGTTCCCAGATGAGGACGAACGGTCGTCGTGACGTGTCGATGGTTCGCGGATTCATGGACGGGGATCAGACGTGGACGCGCGTCACGTGCCCGCCGCAGCCGCACTGTTCGACGTACTCCCACTCGACGGACGCGTCGAACGCGTCCCGGAGCGCCGGAAAGAGGAACGCCGAGGGGTGGCCGTGATTCCCGTGCGTGACGAGGTTCACGTGGTTGCCCGGGGCCGTGTGCTCGACCGCGTCGATGGCCTGCGCGACGACGAGATCGCGGTCGTCCGCGTGCCGCGGCTTCTCCAGGTTCGCCGACCACGAATTGTCGTGTACGCGGTCCGTGATCGGTTCGACGTCGTCGTGGGACACTCCCGTCATGTCCTCCGATTCGGGCCTATCGACCGAAAGCGGAGTGCCGAACGTGTTCGGCGACGCGGGCAGTGGCCCCCTCGATCGCGGTCACTCGTGGGTGATCGAGACGCGCCACTCCTCGTCCGCGACTCGCGTCGTCTCGTACTCGAACCCCCGTCGCCGCAGGACGCCGTACAGCGGTTCCGGTTCGAAACTGTTGACGAGGACGAGCGTGTCGTCCTCCCCGAGCGCGTCGAGCGCCGCCATGATGTCGCCGAACGGCTCGCCGTCGATCGCCCTGGCGTCGAGTTCTCGAACCCGATCGCCGTCTCGAACACCGTCGTCCGCCGTCTCCCTGGTCATACGCCGCGTTCGTGGACGCGGGGGATGGCCGTTCCGCCGATCATGTTCGAGCCCGTGCGACGACGAAACCGCGACGCGATCGACCGAACCTGTTCGGAGATACGTACTGGACGGACGGCCCGCGAGTATCTGACGGAGAACGATGCCACGAGCAAGCCTCGCGCTCGCGACCGGGGACGAGGGCGGTCGCGAGCGACGGATCCACCGGCCGGCGACCCCGGTGAACCCGGCGAATCCAGCGACCCCGGTGACCCCGGCGCGGTCACCTCGGTGACCGCGATCGACGGGCGCGTTCGGACGACCGCGATCGATAGACGAACGACGCCGGGGACGCCGCGTTCCCGTCTCTCGATCCCCAGCCATGGCAAGTGATCCCCGCGCCGACGACGCGCCGCGGTTTCAAGACGTACTGGACGCGCTCGACGATCCCGACTGCCGGGCGATCGTCGAACAACTGCGCGAACCCATGACCGCGAGCGAACTCGCCGAGGCGTCCGGGGTTCCGCTGTCGACGACCTACCGGAAGCTCGATCTCCTCACCGACGCCGCCCTCCTCGACGAACGCCTAGAGATCAGACCGAACGGCCGTCACCGGGCGCGGTACGTCGTGGCCTTCGACGAGGTCCGGATCACCCTCACCGACGACCGCACCCTCGACGCGGAGATCAAACGGCGCACGCGGACGCCGGACGAACGCCTCTCGGAACTCTGGGCCGAAGTCCGGAAGGAGACGCAGTGACGTCCGCCACGAGATCGCCCACCGTCGGATGGATCCGAGCACGGACGCAGGGGAGGAAAGGAATGGTGGGGGACAGGAGGAGAAGGGAGAGTGGAGAGAAGAGGAGGAAGAGAAGGGAGAGGAGAGGAGAGGAGGAGAAAGGAGAGGAGAGGAGAGAAGAGAAGAGAGGGTCGAATACAAAAAGAGCGAACATGTTCGAGTCGATTCCAAGGGTCTGAGAATCAGATAGCCCCGTTTTGAGGGTGGTCCCCATATGTTGAGGTGTACTATGACCGACAACGTCGGAGCCCCCGGAAACGGTCTCTCGCGCCGCCAGTTCCTCGCCGCGACGGGTAGCGCGGGACTGTTCGCCACCGCCGGCTGTACGACGGCCGTCTCGCCGGTCGCGGAGCAGGTGGAACTGAACGGTGCGGCGAAGCTCCAGTCCGACCTCCCGACGACCGGCCGTCCGGAGGTCGTCGACCTCGACGAGCGGGGCCACGAAGTGACGATCAAATCGGTGATGGCTAGTCACCACGTCCACCCGCTTAAGACCATGGGCGGCCCCATCTCGCTCCCGGTCGTCTGGGCGTTCCAGGCGGACGACGGGACGCCGAGCGTCCCCGGGCCCATCCTGCGGACGACCGAGGGGAGCGAGCTGAAGATCACGCTCGACAACACGGGGATGCAGGTGCCCCACACGCTGCACTTCCACGGCGTCCGCAAGACGTGGAAGAACGACGGCGTCCCCACGACGACCGGGATCACCGTCATGCCGGGCGAGAAGCACACCTACACCATCCCCGCGAACGTCCCCGGCACGCACCTCTACCACTGCCACTACCAGACGCCGATGCACATGGAGATGGGGATGTACGGCATCCTCCGGGTCGACCCGAAGGGGTACGAACCGGCCGACAAGGAGTACTTCATGACGGTCAAGGAGTGGGACACCCGCCTCTCGCGCCAGCACGGCGGCGAGGACGTCCAGTACGACCTCACCAACCGCCGCGCCGACGCGTTCACGATCAACGGGAAGTCGGCCCCCGCGACGCTCCACCCCGAGACGGGATCGCCGATCATCGTCGAGTCCGGCGACACGGTCCGACTCCACTGGGTCAACGCCGGGTTCATGAGCCACCCGCTTCACACCCACAACCACCGCTTCCGCGTGGTCGAGAAGGACGGTAGTCCGATGCCCGAGCCGCTCCAGTACAAGCAGGACGTGCTGAACGTCGCCCCGGCCGAGCGCTACACCGTCGAGTTCGAGGCGGACGCCGACCCCGGCATCTACCTCATGCACTGTCACAAGGTCGATCACGTGCGCAACGGCTCGTCGTACCCCGGCGGAATGCTCACCAGGATCGTCTACAAGGAGGCGATGAACACCGACATCTTCCGGCAGCTCATGGACTACGCCGGGTACGAGGGGTGACGGCGATGAGAGGGGAGACAGCGACGAGAGGAGAGACAGCGACGAGAGGAGAGACGGCGGTGAGCGAGGAGACGGTGGTGAGAGACGAGACGGCGATGAGCGAGGAGATGCGGATGAGCGAGGAGACGTCGGGAGGGGAGACGACGATGAGCGAAGTGACGGCGACGGGTGAGGAGGCGACGATGAGAGACGCGACGGCGTCGCCGACCCGGCGGCGGTTCCTCGCGACCACCGCGGGCGTCGCGCTCGGGGCGGGCCTGCTCGCGCGGCCGGCCGCCGCGCAGGGCGGTGGAGGAGTCGACCTCGCCGCCTGGTTCGAGAACACCGACGGCGTGGGCGAAGTCGTCGACGCGCGCGGCAAGTCGACCGTGGAGATCGCCGTCGGCGCGAAGGGCAACGGCGGCGCGTTCGCGTTCGACCCCGCCGCGGTGCGCGTTGACCCCGGCACGACCGTCGTCTGGAAGTGGACCGGCCAGGGCGGCACGCACAACGTCGCCGCGGAGAACGGCGCGTTCACGTCCGACTACTACGCCGAGGCGGGCAAGACCTACGAGTACACGCCGAAGAAAACGGGCGTCGTCCCGTACGCCTGCGTCCCGCACAAGGCGATGGGGATGAAGGGAGCGCTCGTCGTCGGCGACGCGCAGGTCTCGCTGGACGGTGCCGGCGAGGGCGGAGCCGGAAACGGAACCGCCGGCGGAGACGGTGCCGCGAGCGACGGGGAGGGGTCGGGCGAGGGCAAGGGCGAGGGCGACCCCGCGAGGACCTTCGGCGGCTGGCTCGAGAACACCGACAACTACGACGGCGTCGTCGACAAGCGAGGTGAGAACCGCGTCACGGTCAAAGTCGGCGCGAAGGGCAACGGCGGTGAATTCGCGTTCGAGCCCGCGGCAGTCCACGTCGACCCCGGAACGACGGTCGTCTGGAAGTGGGTCGGCGACGCGGGCGCGTACGACGTCGTCGACGAGACCCTCGGGTACCACAGCGAGCGCGTCGCCGGGCCGGGCCACCGGTTCGCGATGCGGTTCGGCGGCGGCGGCGTCAGCACCTACGAGTGCGAGACGTACGGCGACCGCGGGATGCGCGGAGTCGTCGTCATCGGGGACCCGAACGACCGCGTCATCTCCGACGCGGGCAAGGCGGCGCTCGGCGGCGGCGCGCTCGCGTTCGTCGCACCGTTGCTATACGGACTCCGACTCCACGCGAAGAACACGACCGGCCCGGATCACGACTGACGACCGGTCCGGACGCGACGGCCGACCGGTCCGAGTCGCGACTGTCGACCGATTCGGAGGGCGACCGACGAACGGTACGGACGCGACTGACGAACAGTCCGGAACGCGACGGCCGACCTGAATCGCGGCCGAGCGGGTCGATCGGCGACGGAGTCGCAGTGACTCGGTTTCGACCGACGTCCCACACGTACATCCGTTCGCTCGTCGTACCGGGAACTAGTGAAACTGGAAACGAAGCCGTCGATGATCGCGGTCGGGTTCGCGGGCGGGGCTATCGTCTTCGGGATCGTGCTGTGGGTCGTCGGCATCGACGGGGTCGTCCGGGCGCTCCGGGACGCCGACCCGGCGATCCTCGCCGCCGTCTTCCTCGTGGCGACGTTCTGGTTGCTGACGTGGGCGCTGTCGCTGCGGACGGTGCTCGACGTACTCGGCGTCTCGCTGCGCCCCTCGACGGTCGTTCCCGTGTACGCCGCCGCGATCTTCGCCAACAACGTCACGCCGTTCGGGCAGGCCGGCGGCGAGCCGGTGAGCGCGTGGTTCATCTCCGAGGCGACCGAAACCCGATACGAGACCGGGCTCGTCGCCATCGCCAGCGTCGACGCGCTCCACTTCGTCCCCTCGATCTTCCTCGGCCTCGTCGGTCTCGGCTACTACGCCGTCACGATCACGTTCGGCCGCCAGCTCGAGGTCGTCGGCACGGCCGTCGGCGCGCTCGCCCTGGCGATTCCCGCCCTCGCCTACGCGGGCTGGACCCGCCGCTACGCGCTCGAGGAGCGGACCGTCGCCGTGGTGGTCCCGGCGGTCCGCACCGTCGCGAGCGCGCTCCCCGGGACCGACGCGCCCACCGAGCGATCCGTCCGCGAGCGCATCGAGGAGTTCTACGCGGGCATCGAACGGGTCGCCGCCGACCGTCGCGGGCTGGGGTTCGCGCTCGGCTACTCCGCCGCCGGCTGGTTCGCGCTCGCCGTCTCGCTGTGGCTGTCGCTGTTCGCGCTCGGGTACGCCGTCCCCTTCGCGGCCACCCTCGTCGCCATTCCCGTCGGCGACCTCGCGGCGTTCGCTCCGCTCCCCGGCGGCCTGGGCGGTGTCGAAGCGCTGCTCGTCGGCGTGCTCGTCGTCCTCCCGGGGACGCCGGGTGCGGAGGTGATCGGGGCGGCGGTCCTCATCCACCGGGCGGCCGTCTACCTCCTCCCGACGATCGGCGGCGGTGGATCCGCCGCCGTCATCACCGCTCGTCGATGAATCGACGTCCTTGACGAGATGAATCGACGTCCCGGGTGACGGGACACCGCATCTGGACCTGATGAGCCCGCGTCCCGGGCGGATGGGATGTCCCGTCGATCCTCGCCCGGCCCATCGATCCTCGCTCGGATCGGACGGTTCAGGATCCGAACCGGGTGCGGTTCAGGACACCCGATCCGGGCGCGGTTCAGGATCCGACGACGGCCTCGAGCGCGTCCATCGTTCGCTCGACGCGCTCGCGGTCCGCGTTGTACCCCATGTGCCCGACGCGGACGACGTCGTCGGCCAGGTCGCCGAGACCGGTCGCGACGACGACGTCGTGTTCCCGTTCGAGTCGCCCCTGGATCTCGACCGCGCGCCCGTCCACCGCGAACGCGGTCACGGTCGGCGAGCAGGCGCTCTCCGACGGCGGGAACGGTTCGAGACCGATCTCCCGTCCGCGCGCCCGACACAGCTCGGCGACGTCCTCGTGGCGCTCGAACACCCGCTCGCGCCCCTCCTCGAGGAATCGATCGAGGGAGGCTTCGAGCGCGTAGAGGTTCGACACCAGGTGCGTGTAGGGGAGGAGGACCGCCTCGTCTCCCTCCAGGTCGATACCCCGCCAGGGTTCGAGGCTCGTGTAGAAGGTGTGCTGTTCGGTCGCGTCGATCTCGTCCCACGCTCGGTCGCTTACGGAGAGCGTCGTCAGCCCGGGGGGCGAACTGAGGCACTTCTGGGAGGCACCCAGGCACACGTCGATCCGGTCGACGGAGACGGCCGTCCCCGCGAGCGAGGAGACCGCGTCGACGACGGTGAGCACGCCCGCGTCCCGTAACAGGCCGAGGACCTCCGCGAGGTCGTTCAGCACGCCCGTCGGCGTCTCGCAGTGGACCATCGTCGCGGCGGCGAAGTCGCGTTCCTCGACCAGGGACGCGACCGCCTCGACCTCGAACGCCGTACCGGACGGGACGCGGTGTAGTACCGGCTCGCCCCCGTGCATCTCGACGAAGTCGGCGAATCCCTCGCCGTACAGGCCGTTCGCCAGACAGAGCACCTCCTCCCCGGGAGCGATCAGCGACGCGACGCTCGCCTCGAGACCGAGGATCCCTTCGCCGCCGAGGACGAGGACCTCGTCGTCCGTCCCGTAGACCGCCGCCAGCTTTTCGAGGATCGATCGGTACTGCGCCGTGAACCCCACTTCGACGTCGGGGTTACTGATCGGTCGACTCATCGCCTCCCGGACGTCGGGGGGCAACGCGGTCGGCCCGGGAGTCATCAGCAGTCGTCCCTCCTCGTGGATCATGCCGGATGCTTGCACGCTCCGCTATTAAAGGGAGACGGAACGGGAGCGGCAGGAGACGGAACGGAAGCGGGAGAGACGGAACCGGGCCACCGGACCCGTCGTTTCGAAACGGTTCGGTACCCCCGATACCGAGTGAAAAGAGGCGGTTCGACCCCTCGATACCGACTGTATTCGTTGACAGGTACACGGGCGGTCGCGAAGGTTCGTCGGAAACGCTTCGTTACCGGGGAACGCGAGGATTCGATCGGACGGGAGTGGAGAGACCCCCACCCCTCACACCGAGTGAAAGCGTGAACGGAAAGGGGGGAGGAGAAGGTGAGGAGGAGAAGGAGGGACGGGGACCCCCACCCCTCGCACCGAGTGAAAGCACGGAATTGGGGGGTGGGGTAGGGACCGAGGTAGAGGTAGAGGTAGAGGTAGAGGTAGAGGTAGAGGTAGAGGTAGAGGTAGAGGTGGATTCTCGCTCCCACACCCCCCACAACGAGTGAAAGATCGGGACCGTACTGAGTGAAAGATTGAAACGGTCCCCCACCCCTCGCACCGAGTGAAAGCGCCGGACGGGTGTCGCCGATTTGCGTGGCTACGCGGCACGGGGTACGGGGCATGGGGTACGGGGTACGGGGTACGGGACACGATCGACGGTCATCACGGCAGTGACCGATACGATCAGAGTGCTGGCGTCGTGAAGCCGACTGGTTACCGCCACGTCGTACCCACCTCACACACCCCTCACAACGAGTGAATCCGATCCTCCCGTCGTGGCTGTCGAGTGGCAGCGCGTTAGGATGGCGGTAGGTGAGGATGGCGGTAGGTGAGGATGGCAGTAGGTGAGGATGGCAGTAGGTGGAGAGCTTAGTACGCGAACGAGTCCTCGAGAGACGGATCGTCTATCCTCTCCCCCCTCGTAACGAGTGAAACCACGCTACTGCACGCTGTCTGACGGAGGGCAGACACCCCTCGTAACGAGTGAAAGACCGGTGAACCCGTACCGTCCCGACCTCGACAGCTGTCGAGAAATCCTGTCTTGTCCGTTCTTCTTCTCTTTCCTTTCTTCCCCCTCCTTTCTCCCCTCTTCCTCCTCCTTCTCCTCTCCTCTACTAGCTCTAGTTCTAGTGCTAAAGCTAGTACTAGCTAGAAAGTATAGAATATATCTTTCGCTATCGGCAATTTCAGCATCCGCCTATAGAGGTGTAGTCTGTCGGTTTACCGTCACCGTTCGACCTATCCCCACCGCTCTTTATATCAAACTCACTGCTCCCATGACCACCGTCACGACCCCCCACCCACCTCCTCCCCCCTTTCACTCGGTATGAGGGGTGGGTGTGCAACCCCGACCAAACCAACACATTCATGCCAGTTGAGACCACTGTCGGTCAACGATCCAGTGCGACGAGTCCGACAGACGGATCGAGTGACGAACGACGGCGGAGCGATCGACCGACGGTTCGATCCGTTCAGTCGGTTCACTCGGTCCCTCCGGGGTGTGTGGTCGGGACCCGGTCAGACGGCGTCCGATAGCACGAAGATGGGCTCTACTCCGTGATCACCGTATACACTCGGTATCGGGTCGGTAGGCTTAATACGTTTCTTCGTGAGTACCCGGTCATGACAGAGGACCCGTCGCAGTCGTCCGATGGGGACGCGGCCCCGGATGCCGACCGGATCGACCCGGATCCCGTGTCGGACGACGACCTGTTCAGCACCGGCGACATCTTCGCCCGGCGGGAACTCCTCCGCGTCGGGCACGTCCCCGACCGCGACCGTATCGTCGGTCGGGACAACGAGATGCAGCAGGTCGGGAACGCGCTCGGGCCCGCGACGCACGGCGACCCGCCCCGCAATCTCGTGATCTTCGGGAAGACCGGGACGGGCAAGTCGCTCGTCTCTCGACACATCTGCCGGCGCGCCAGGGGTCGGGCGGAGGTCAACGACGTGGACCTCCTCCACGCGTACGTCGATTGTTCCGACGCCGACACCGAGACCCGGGTCGTCCGCGACATGACGTTCCAGGTCCGCGACGAGATCGACCCCGACCGGGAGATCCCGATCGCGGGGATCGGAGCCTCGGAGTACTACCGATACCTCTGGAACCTCCTCGACGAGATCGACGTCTTCGTCGTGATCCTCGACGAGATCGACAAACTCCGCGACGATCAGGTCCTGATGCAACTGTCACGCGCGGAGGAGTCGGGCAAGACCAACACCTTCGTCGGGGTGATCTCGATCAGCAACAAGATCGAGTACCGGGAACGCCTGAACGAGCGCATCAACTCCAGCCTGCAGGATCGCGAACTCACCTTCCATCCCTACGACGCGGAGCAGCTTCGGAACATCCTCGAGAACCGTCGCGACGCCTTCCACGACGGCGTCCTGAGCAAGGACGTGATCCCGCGGACGGCCGCCCTCGCCGCCCGGGAACACGGCGACGCCCGCAAGGCGATCGACATCCTGTTCGAGGCCGGAGCGCTCGCGGAAGCGAACGGGGATCAGGGGGTGACGTCCGCTCACGTGGACGACGCCCAGCAGCGGACCGAGGTCAAACGGTTCCAGGACCTCGTCTCCGGTTCGACCCCGCACGTGAAGTACGCGCTGCGGGCGCTCGCGTTGCTGACCGCACAGAGCGACGAGAGCGAGACCAAGATGTTCTCGACGAGCGAGATCTACAGCCTGTACGAACGGCTGGCGGAACGCGACGACACCAAGCCGCTCTCGCACGATCGGGTCTACCGACTGCTGAAGGAACAGTCGTTTCTCGGGATCACGGAGTCGCACCTCACCGGCGGCGGGAAGGGTCAGGGATCGTATCTCGCTCACCGCCTGATGAAGGAACCGGAGATCGTCCTCGAAGCGCTCGGATCGGGACCGTAGCCGACTCGAGGAATCCGGCCGTAATGAGCTCCCTGAACACGCGCACCAAATATATGCTATGTAGCTATGGTTCGAAGCTATACTCTATATCTATACTGGTTAGTTACACTGAATGGTGACACTGACTAGTGTTATTCACTCTCCGGATAACGCTGAGGGCGCGGCTTCGACGGTTCGACCTAACTGCCTCGGCTGGACGCCCGGGATCTCTCCACGCTCCGGGAGATCGCCGACCGTCAGTCCTCCGGAATCGTCCTCATCAGACGAGCAGTTGAACGTCCGCGTCGGCCATGTCCTGGATCGCCGTGGCGGCACCGACGCCGGTGGTGACGCCGTCGTAGAAGTCGTCCTCGTCGTAGCCCATCAGGTCGATCGTCATCTGGCAGGCCTGGAACTCGACGCCCATCTCCAGTGAGGTCTCGAGGAGTTCCTCGACGCTGGCGGTGTCGTTGTCCCTGATCCGCTGTTCCATCATCTTCGTCGTCACGCGGTCCATCCCGGGGAGCGCGCCGATCGCGTTCGGCACCGGCACGTTGGGGTTGCCGACCGAACTCAACTTGAGTTCCTTCGAGCGCTCCTCGTGGAGGATGTCGAGCCCCCAGAAGGTGTGGAACACCGTCACATCCCACCCGAAGGCGGCGGCCGTACTCGCGAGGATGAGCGGGGGGTAGGCCATGTCGAGCGTGCCCTTCGTCGCGACGATCGACAGCTTCCGCCCCCCGCCGTCGTCCTCGGCGCGGAGGTCGGCGAGTTCCGACTCGAGGTCCTCGATGCGGGCCTCCAGCGCGGCCACGGAATCGGGCGTCGCGTCGGCGTCGGACGGCGTATCGGCGTCGGACCGTGCGTCGGCGTCTGGTGTCACGTCAGCGTTGGACGCCGCGTCAGTACCGGACGCCGCGTCGGTACTGGACGCCTCGTCGGCCGACCTCGGTGGCGTGTCCGAACTCATGGTCAGAAGGTGAACACCTGATCCGCGTCGTCCACTTCTTCGAGGAACGTCGCCGCGCCGGCGAACCTGGTCGTGACCGACTCGTCCATCGCGTCCTGCTCCCACCGGAGCATGTCGAGCGTCGTCGTACAGGCGACCGTCGAGACGAGATCGCCGCCGTCGGCGACGAACGCGTCGAGCAGGTCGTAGGGGTTCGGCATCCCCGCGTCGAGCAGCGCCTCGATCTCGGAGACGTCTCGATCGCCCTCGAGGAGGTGGGTCAACCCGTCGAAGGTGAAGTAGACGAGCACCTCCGTCTCGGAGGCGAGCGCGGTGTGCCCGAGGTTCATCGCCATCGCGAGGCGCTTCGGGCTGTCGTCGGAGACGACGATTCCGATCTTGTCCATGGTGGGTCACTCCGTCTTGCGGACGTAGTGGCTGTACACCTCGTCGCCCTCCCGCTGGTCGAGGAGTTCGACGCCGTCGGTGCTCTCCGCCCAGCCCGCGATGTCGCTCACGCTCCCCGGGTCCGTCGCGAGGACCTCGAGGACATCGTCCGCGGCGAGCTGGTCGACGGCCTGTTTGGTCTTCACGACCGGCATCGGGCAGTTCTGCCCCTTCACGTCGAGCGTCTCGGTGACTTCGTACGCTGTCATGGTATTGGACTCACCATACAATATCGAGGCCGCCGTGAAAAGCGTGTCGGTAGTAAATCACGGCCCGAACACGACTGAGATAGCGACGAGCGATTTATCGCGGTCACAGGCGCGAATGGCCGGAAGACGCAGATACAGTATTGCACAAAAATAGAATTTCTATACAAAGCCTTATTGGGGAGCAGCCGATAGACGGACGTGACGATGACCGAACGGGACCACTCAGATGCCGACGAACCGGTCGCATCGATCGCGCCGGAGGAGTTGAAGGAGCGTATCGACGACGGCGAGGAGGTGTTCGTCCTCGACACGCGCTCGGAGGACGACTTCGAGGAGTGGCGCATCGACGGCGAGAGCGTCGAGGTCGTGAACTACCCCTACTACGAACTGATCGACGGGATCCCCGAGGACTTGCTCGAAGCGCTCCCGGACGACCGGGAGATCACGGTGCTCTGCGCGAAGGGGGGTGCCAGCGAGATGGTCGCCGAGCACCTCGAATCGGAGGGCTACGACGTCGACCACCTCGAACGCGGGATGAAGGGCTGGGCGCGCGTCTACGAGTACGCGGAACTCGACGTCGACGTCGACGCCACTGTCGCTCAGTATCGGCGGCCGTCGAGCGGCTGTCTGGCGTACCTCGTCGTCTCCGACGGGGAAGCCGCCGTCGTCGATCCGCTCCGCGCGTTCACCGAGGAGTACGTCCAGGACGTGCGAACCCTCGGTGCCGAACTCCGGTACGCGCTCGATACGCACGTCCACGCGGATCACGTCTCCGGGATCCGCGCCCTCGCGGAGACGACCGACGCGACGGCGGTCCTGCCCGAACCCGCCGCCGACCGCGGCGCGACCTACGACGTCCACTACGAGACGGTCGCGGACGGCGACGTCCTCAGCGTCGGGGGCGTCGAGATCGAGGTCGTCCACACGCCCGGGCACACGACCGGCATGACCGCGTACGGGGTCGGGAACGTCCTGTTTACCGGCGACGGGCTCTTCACCGAGAGCGTCGCTCGCCCGGATCTCGAAGACCCCGAGGCGGCGAGGGATGCGGCGCGGACGCTCTATGAGAGTCTCCAGGGAAAGGTCCTGACGCGACCCGACGACACGGTCGTCGCGCCGGCGCACTTCAGCGACGCCGCGACTTCCGCCCCCGACGGTACGCACACGGCCGAACTCGGCGATCTGACCGAGCGGATGGACGCGCTCTCGATGGACGAAGACGAGTTCGTCGATTTCGTCGTCTCCGACGTGCCTCCGCGTCCCGCCAACTACGAGGAGATCATCGCGACGAACCTCGGACGGCGATCCCCCGACGACGAGACGGCGTTCGAACTCGAACTCGGCCCGAACAACTGCGCGGCCAGCGAGGGAGCGCTGACGAACTGAGATGGTCGCCCTCACGCTCTCGAGCGCGATCGACGCCTCGATCACGCCCTCGGTCGCGCTCGCCGAGTTCTTCCCGCGGGGGATCCTGCCGTATCTCCTCGGTGGGGTGCTCGTCGGGCTCGGGGCCGCGGTCGTCTACCTCGGGACGGGGATCATCGCCGGGGCGAGTTCGTTCCTCGAGTCGACGCTGTCGTACGTCTCGGACGTCCCGCGGTTCAACCGGTTCACGTACGTCCGGTCGCGCGGCTGGCGGCTCGTGTTCACCGCGGGGATCGTCAGCGGCGCGGCGATCTGGGGGCTCGTGTCGAACCCGGGCATCTGGACGACCGACGTCCAGTGGTGGCGGCTGCTGGGCGGCGGGATCCTCGTCGGCGTCGGCACGCGCCTCGGCAAGGGCTGCACCTCGGGCCACGGGGTCTGCGGGGTCGGCTCGCTGTCGAACACGTCGCTGGTGAACGTCGCGACGTTCCTCGCCGTCGCCATCGGAACCGCCCAACTCGTCCAGGCGCTGGGGGTGACGCCGTGAGCGCCGAGCGACGCAGTCCGCTGTTCCTGCCCGCGATCTACGTCGGGGGGCTGATCTTCGGCTTCGGCCTCGCGATCAGCGGGATGGCCCGTCCCGAAATCGTGCTGGACTTCCTCCAGTTCGAGGACTTCGGCCTCCTGTTCGTCATGGGCGGCGCGGCGGTCGTCACCGGGATCACCTTCGCCGTCGCGACGCGGTCTCTCGACCGAGCGCCGCTGACCGGACGCGAATACACGCGTCGGCTCAAGGAGTTCGACCGCAACGTCGTCGTCGGCGGTACCGTCTTCGGCGTCGGCTGGGGCGTCTCCGGCATCTGTCCGGGTGCCGCGTACGCCAGCGTCGGCATCGGTAACTACCCCATCCTCTGGGCGATCGCCGGGATGTTCCTCGGTGCCTACGCCCAGGGATACGCGCGCTCGCTCGGCACGGACAGCACCGAATCGGCCGGCGACGCGTCTCTCGATCGACCCACATGATCCGACGCTATCCGACAGTACATCCAGGGAACGAGAACCGTGCACCGACGACTCGATCGGACGACACCGGTGGTGTGTGAGATGTTCGGCCTCGAACCCTCGACTGCCGCACACGCGGCGGCGACGGTGGGCCTCGTCTTGGCGGAGGCCATCGCGCTATACGTCGGCTACGGTGCGCTGAGTAGCGTCGCCGGTTCGACGGTCCTCGAGCGGATCGGGGGTGACTGACGTTGGAGATCCTCGGGATGAGTCCCCTGCTGGTCGGCGCGTTCGTCGGGTTCGGTCTGCTCATCGGAACCCTGTTCGGATTCTTCGGGATGGGCGGTTCGTTTCTCGTCACGCCCGCGTTGCTCGTGATGGGGTATCCGTCGACGGTCGCGGTCGGCAGTGGACTCGCGTTCGTCTTCGGGACGTCCGTCATCGGCGCGCTCCGCCACCGCGATCACGGTCAGGTCGACTACAAACTCGCGGCCATCATGACGGTGGCCATGACCCTCGGTATCGAGGGGGGAAAGCGCGTCGTCTTCTCCCTCGAAGCGACCGGGACGGCCGATCTCGTCATCAGCGTCGCGTACGTCGGTCTCCTCGCCGCGGTCGGTCTGTTCACGCTCCGCGACGCGTGGGGGTCCGACGACGCGGACGACGCGGACGGGAACGACCTCGCCCGTCGCGTGCAGTCCGTCGACGTCCCGCCGATGGTGACGCTCCGCGGCGGCGTCCGCGTCTCCGCGACCGTCGTCTTCGCGATCGGGCTCACGATCGGCGTACTGTCCGGCTTCCTCGGCGTCGGCGGTGGGTTCCTCCTGATGCCCGCGATGGTGTACGGCCTCGGCGTCCCCGCCGCGATCGCCGTGGGGACGGACATCCTTCAGATAACGCTCTCCGGTGCCTTCGGCGCGTTCGTCTACGCGCAGGCCGGCGCGGTGGCGCTCCCCGTCGTCGGTGCGCTGCTCGTGGGGAGCGCCCTCGGCGCGCGCGTCGGTGCGGGCGCGACCAGACACGTCGACGAGGACGAGATCAAGGGCTACTTCGCCGCGATGCTGCTCGCCGGGAGTCTCGCCGTCGCCGCGAAGAAACTCGGAACCGCGTACGGTATCGACGCGCTCGACACGGTGAGCGTCGTCCTCATCTTCGGCGCGGCGGTCCTCGTGAGCGGCGCGGTCGTCCTCGCCGCCGTCTGTGGACTCCGCGGAAACCGAACGGGGACGTGGTGCCGACTCGTCACGCGGAGTCGAACGTAGCGTTGCACTGCGCGAGCGAAACGCTTGGCGTCTCAGCGATGGACGACCATCCCAACGAACTCCTGGGGGACGTCGAGTCGCTCGAACTCGGGCCGAACTCACCCGTTCTCCCGGGACGGCCACCGCCGTGCATCGGTCTCGACCAGCCCGAGCAGCTGTCGCCGTCGCTCGTCCAGCGCATCGAGCGACCGGGCGAACTCGTCGTCGGAAACCGTCGGGACGCCCGCTTCGCGGAGAGAGTCGAGGGTCGGCGCGGGCGGGGTCCGGGAAGCGGGCGTGATGAACGCCTCGTGGAGCGTCGCCAGGTAGTTCCGGACGCTCGATCGCGCGTTTCTGACGAGTATCTCGTCGGGTCGATTTCGTTCGGGAACGCCGAAACGGAGGAGCGTCAACGCCTCGTCGAGGATCGTGACGCTGAGCGCCGGGGCCTGGTCGCGCTGGGCGCTGAAGAAGTAGTGGAGGATCGGGTAGGCCTTGTGATTCGCCGTGAGCGCGTTGAGCTGTGCCGTGAACGTGTTCAGCGGGAGGTCGAGCCCCCGGAACGCCTCGCCGTTCCAGCTCGTTCGAACGATCGCGTCGCTCCGCGTGCCGAGGCCGCTCACGCCGCTCGCGAACGAGCGCTTCTGGGTGACGGCGTCGAGGACCGAGAGGACGTAGGTGACGCTGAGCGTGACGAAGAGCATCCCGCTCGCCGTGACGAGGACGGTGACGATCTGCCAGACGCCGTCCCGCGGCGCGAAATCGCCGTTCCCCAGGGTGAAGACCGAGTAGCCGACGAAGTAGAACCGTTCGGCCCACGAGACCGGTCCCCCCTCGCGGGTGTCGACGAGAACGCCCTCCGCGCCCGCGAAGACGAGCGTCCAGCCGGCCCAGAGAAGCGCGAGCCACGTCGCCAGTCCGAAGACGAGGATCAACGGGCCCGAGAGACTGAGCACACGGGGGCGCTGCTTCCCGATCCGTTTGAGCGCCCGCCAGACCGACGGCATCGATCGGGACGTCAGCGGACCGGCACCACCCTCCACCCAGAGCGTCGTCCACAGGAGGTCCCCGACGCCGACGGTGAGGAGGAGGACGCCGAGGACGGAGTACGCGACGCTCACGTCAGTTCCTCCCCGAAAGCGGGTCGACGGGGGGGTCCGCCGCGTTCGGTGACCGTCCGGGAGTAACGAGACCGTCGGGATCTACCGTGTTCCGGGCTCTCCTCGCAATTCTCGTCGGGGGGACGGGGCCCCCGGCTGGTTCTCCTACTCCCCTCGGACGTACCGTCTCCGAACTGGAACGAAGCGCCATCACGCTAGCGCGGTGGCTCTCCAGGTAGAAAGTTCTCCGTGTCCCACCGCGTTCACGCCCGCGAGAGCGCGCCAGCGGTAGCGCAAACGTCACGCTCCGCTGGTGGGCGTGGTAGCGAGCACCGTCCGGTGGCGGGCTATCCCCGCCTCGACGTGTTGGTGATCCGATCTGGACGGTGCGCGGGAGGGTGTCGGCCTACCGCTGGCTCTCCCCCGACCTCCGCTGCTCCCCGAAGACGTTGGTGATCGCTGTGGTCGGAGCGTCCGGGGCGTCGGAACCGTACTGTGTAATCGACAGTAGCCGGGAACTCACCCTCCACCTTCTCCCACACTCTCCAAACACTTAGTAATTTCTGGAATAGTACGTGTATTCTACAGAATCTACGTGATTGTACGCTATCTGCCGATGTACGGGGCACAGTACGAATCGGATTTTCGATATGTGTGGCGAACGGACCTCGAGACCGGGAGGGACGCCAGCGGTTCGCGTCCCACTTTGGAACGTTAACCACAACCGCATAGAGTCTGGCCCTCGAACGGACGCACGTGATGGAGCACCGACTCGAGGACGTGATCGCGTTCAGCGGGACCGTGAGCATCGCTCCCCCTGACGCAGGGTTCGACGACGTGATCGGGTAGACGATGGCGCTTCAATCCCTCGTCGAGCGGATCGAACACGCGTTCGCACCGATACGGCACGTGCTGAAACCGATCCTGTCGGATCCGTCGACGATGGCCGTCTGGGCGCTCCTCGTCGGCGCATCCGTCGGCGTCCTCTGGTGGGACGTCCGGAAGCGCAACCGGGCGCTTCCGTCGCTGATGAAGGGCGTCTGGACGCTGGTCGTCCTCTACTCCGGCCCGTTCGGGCTGGCGGTCTACCGGTACGCCGGGCGCACCCAGATCGACCGCGACTCGCTGTGGCGGCGCGGCTTCCGCTCGACGGCCCACTGCTACTCGGGCTGTGGCGCGGGCGAGATCGTGGGGTTCGCGGTGCTCGCCGGCCTGCTGGCGCTAGAGAGCACCGTCCTCACGGCCCTCGGGACGTTCGCGCTCGCGTACCTCTTCGGCTACGCGCTCACCGTCGGCCCGCTGATGCAGGAGGGCGTCGGGTTCGGTCGGGCGGTGCTCGACGCCCTCTACAGCGAGACGCCGAGCATCACCGTCATGGAGGTCACCGCCATCGGGACGGACCTGCTACTCGCCAGCCAGGCGAAGATGACCGACCCGCTGTTCTGGGGCGCGCTCGCCCTCTCGCTGTCGGTCGGGTTCGTCTTCGCCTTCCCGATCAACGCCGCCCTGGTCTACTTCGGCGTCAAGGAGGGGATGAAGAATCCCGCCGAGATGGGAGGGGATCGCCACGGCGGACGGGAACGGGCCACGGACTAGCGACTATCGGCGCAGTCGGCCGAGCAGTTCGTAGTCGTGGTCGGGGGTGTACCGGCGGAACAGCAGGCTGTTCGATAGCACCGAGACGCTGGAGAACGCCATCGCGGCGGCCGCCAGCACCGGCTGGAGCAGGCCGAGCGACGCGAGCGGGATCATCGCGGTGTTGTACCCGAGCGCCCAGACGAGGTTCTGCTTGATCTTCGCCAGCGTCGCATCCGAGATACGGATCGCCTTCACCACGTCGAGCGGGTCGTCGCGCATGAGGGTCACGTCCGCCGCCTCGATGGCGACGTCGGTGCCCGAGCCAATGGCAGTCCCGACGTAGGCGACCGCCAGCGCCGGTGCGTCGTTGACGCCGTCGCCGACCATCATGGCCTTCCGACCCTCCGACTGGACGGCCTCCACCGCGTCCGCCTTGTCCTCGGGGAGGACCTCCGCGCGGACGTTCTCCGGGTCGATACCCACTCGCTCGGCCACCGCGCGGGCGGTCCGTTCGTTGTCGCCCGTGATCATCATCACGTCGACGCCGCGTTCCTGTAGCTGGCTCACAGCGTCTCTTGCGCTCTCTTTGATCGTATCGGCGTCAGCGACCACGCCGACGAGTTCCCCCTCGCAGGCGACGAGCATGGCTGTCTTCCCCTCGTTCTCGAGGCGCTCCATCGTATCGGCAGCTGGCGACAGGTCGATTCCGTTGTCCCGGAGCAGCTTCCGATTCCCGACCAGCACCTCGCTTTCACCGATGGTCGCTTTGATGCCGTGGCCGGGGACGTTCTCGAAGTCGTCGGGGTCGGTCACGGCGAGACCGCGCTCTCTGGCTCCGTCGACGATGGCCCGCGCGAGCGGGTGTTCGCTCCCGCTCTCGGCCGTGGCTGCGAGCCGCAACACGTCGTCCTCGCTGAGGCGGTCCTGTGCGGTTAGCTGGCCCCCATCGGTAGCGGGATCCCCGCCGTCGGATCGACGATCCGACGAGGATCGCGAACCGTCGGTTCGCTCACCACCGTCCGCGACCGGCCTGCCGTCGCCATTGAACACGACGACGTCGGTCAGTTCCATCTCGCCCTTCGTCAGGGTCCCGGTCTTGTCGAAGACGACCGTGTCGGCGTCCTTCGCGCGCTCGAGGACGTCACCACCCTTGAACAGCACGCCGTTCCGGGCACCGATGGTCGTCCCGACCATCGTCGCGGCGGGGGTCGCCAGCCCGAGCGCACAGGGGCAGGCGATCAACACGGCCGACGCGAAGACGACGACCGAGAACTCGAACACCGAAACCGTCCCGCCGGCGACCGCGGGTCCGCCGGCGACGAGCCCCCACAGCGGGAGCCACTCGACGACCCCGGCGAGCGTCTCGGGGAAGAGGAACCAGACGACGCCCCAGAACAGGGCGTTGGCGATGACCGCGGGGACGAAGTACGCCGAGATGCGGTCGGCGAGGTTCTGGATGTCGGGCTGGCGGGACTGGGCCTCCTTTACCGTCCGGACGATCTGCTGGAGGGCCGTGTCCTCGCCGACCTGCGTCGCCTCGACGACGAGCACGCCGTTCTCGTTGATGGTCGAGCCGACGACCTCGTCGCCCTCGCCCTTCTCGACGGGGACCGATTCGCCCGTGACCATCGACTCGTCGACGGCCGACTGGCCCTCGACGACGACGCCGTCGGTGGGGATCTTCTCTCCGGGGCGGATCTTCATTCGGGTGCCGACCGTCACGTCCTCGACCGGCACCTCGCGCTCGGTGCCGTCCTCGTCGACGACGGTCGCCGTGTCGGCCTCCATCTCGAGCAGCTTGCGGAGGGCGTCGCTCGCCTGGCCCTTCGAGCGCGCTTCGAGGTAGTTACCGAGCGTGATGAACACGAGGATCAACGCGGCGGTGTCGAAGTACATACCGCCGGCGACGGCTCCGAGGAGCACCGCGACGCTGTAGAGGTACGCCGTGGACGAACCCAGCGCGATGAGCACGTCCATGTTGGCGCTCTTGTTCCGCACGAGCGCCGTGTAGGAGTTCTTGTAGAACTGCCAGCCGAGGACCGCCTGCACCGGCGTCGCGAGCAGGAACTCGATCCAGCCGAACTCGACCCCGAAGACGGTCTCGGGGAGGACCCCACCGCCGAGCAGGAACTTCTCGACGAGGAAGAAGACGAGCGGCGCGGAGAGTACCGCGCCGAACACCGTCAGCCGGAACTGTCTGCGAATCTCCGCCTTTCGAGCGGCGTCTCGACGTTCCTGGTCGGACTCTTCGCTCCCCTCGTCGCGAACGGGCGTGTAGCCCGCGTCTTCGATCGCGTCGTAGAGCGCGGCGCGCGAGACGTCGGCGGGGTTGTACTCGACCTGCGCCTCGTCGGTGGCGACGTTCACCGTCGCGCCGATGACGCCGGGGACCCGCTCCAGCGCCGTCTCGTTCGTCGCCGCGCAGTTCGCGCAGGTCATGTCCGAGATGCCGATTCCGACCGTCGCACGCTCGGCGTGATAGCCGGCGTCGTCGATCGCCCGGTAGATCTCGGCGAGCGATACCGCCTCGGGATCGTACTCGACGGTCCCCTCGTCGGTGGCGAAGTTGATGGCCGCCTCCGAGACGCCGTCGAGCGAACGCAGGGCATCAGTAATCGTCTGCGAACAGTTCGCACAACTCATGCCCTGGATCTCGAGTTGCGTCGTCCTGAACGTCATTGTCCTAGATATGGGGTCCGCGTTGATGCGGTTTGTCCTTTGGATACGTTCCTTAATCGGGCGATATAGATTCGACTCGAAGCCGAACATCGGTGTGTGGTTAATTTATTGGCGTCGTTGCGTCGTTCAACGCCCCCGACGACCGGATCGCGCGCCGTTCACGCGTCTGAGACGACCGGACACCGGACCGATCTCCGGTCGGTCGAGCGTATCGCGGAGCCGGCGCGTCGCGCTTCTCGACGGTGCGGGTGACGGCTCGTTCGTACGCGCCGACCCGGCTTCGGGTTTCGAAGTTCGAGCGCACGAACGCCGAAATATCGTAACAGGAAGCGGGAAAAGTCGTCCCCACGAAAGAAAACACGCATGTCCGTAACCATCACCGTCGAGGGAATGAGCTGTAGCGGGTGTGAACAGACGGTCGAAGACGCCCTGCGGGACGTCGACGGCGTCACGGACGTCACGGTCGATCGAACGACCGACTCCGCGACGGTCGCGGGGGACGCCGACGCCGACGCGCTCGTGAGAGCGGTGGACGAGGCGGGCTACGAGGCGAGTACGTAATCGGCCTCGACCGTTAACCCCTCACCCGTCCTACCGAGGCCGTCGTCCGGAAGCCATCATGTCACTCGTCGAGCCAACCGTCGTCCTGATCGTCTCGTTCGTCGCGTTCGGTCTACTCGTCGGTATCCTGTTCGGGTTCTTCGGGATGGGCGGGAGTTTCTTCGTCACGCCGGCGCTGTTGGTGCTCGGCCACTCCGCTACCACGGCGGTCGGGACCGGGCTGGCGTTCGTGTTCGGGACGTCGCTCGTCGCGGCGGTCACCCACCGCGATCTCGGGCAGATCGACTACCGGATCGGCGCGCTGTTCGTTCTCGGTATGTCCCTCGGGATCGAGGTCGGACGGCGGACGTTGCAACGACTCAGCGCGCTGGGCGTGGCGGACGTCCTCGTCAGTTCGATCTACGTTCTCCTCCTGGCCGGGGTCGGCTACTACATGCTCTCCGATTACCTGCACGGCGGGGCCGCGCGTTACGACCCTGCGAGGTCGGGACTCACCCGGTTCGTCAGGGACGCCACACCGCCTCCCACGATCACCGTCTCCGGCGGAGCCACCGTCTCGGTGTGGGTCGTACTCGCGGTCGCCTTCGGGATCGGCTGTCTCGCCGGCGGGCTCGGTGTCGGCGGTGGCTTCCTCGTGCTCCCCACGCTCGTCTACGGCTTCGGGATGGCGGAGACGGTCGCCGTCGGGACGGACGTCTTTCAGATCGCCAGTTCGAGCGCGTTCGGGACGCTCCAGTACGCCAGACAGGGGTCCATCCACGTCTCGATGGTCGCGTACCTCCTGGCGGGCGGGATTCCAGGCGCACGGATCGGTGCACGCCTGACGGGGACCGTGGACGAACGGGTCGTCAAGGGGTACTTCGGCGTCGTCCTGCTGCTCGGGAGCGTGGCCGTCGCGAGTAAAGTGGTCAGTCACGCGTACGGTGTCGAACTCCTCCACGACCTTAGCGTCGTCCTCCTCTTCGGGTCGGCGTTCGTCGTCAGCGTGCTCGTCCTCTGGCAGGGGTTCGTGAGTCGAGAACGCCCGACCGAGTGAGGGCTCGGAGAGCGCGCTTCGACGACGGAACCGGTCCGTCACATTCGGCGTGTCTCCGGGAGCGCGGCGTCGGTCGCGCGAACCGATGAGAATATCGGTCCCGCGCTCGTCGGATGCATCGGGCGATATGTGCAAGGTCGAGCGAATCATCGAAAAACACGGCCTCTCCGATCTCGACGAGGAGCTTCGACGCCGACACCGCGGCGGTGCGAGCCTCAGAGACCTCGAAGCGTTCGTCAACCGGCGCGTGCTCGACCGGGTCCTGCTGGAAACCGGGGTGGCGCTAATCGGCGACACCGAGAGCATCTATCGCGTCCTCGACGGGGACGACGCGTCCGCCGGCCAACGGGCGGAGATCCGCTCGCAACTCGAACGCGCCGGTCCCCCCGCGAGCGAGGTCGAGGACGATTTCGTCTCCCACCAGACGGTCAAGCGCCATCTGCAGAACTGCCTCGGCGTCGAGACGAAACGGCGATCACGGATCACGCTCGACGACGCCGAGGGGACGGTCGAGTGGGCGCAGTCGCGAAACGTGTCCGTGATCGAGAACACGATCGAACGATTGCACAACGCGGGCCTCATCGAGGCCGATCACGTCGACGTGACGCAGTCGGTCTGGGTGACCTGCGACCGGACGGGAGAGACGTTCCGCCTGCGGGACTTTCTGCGGCGCGGTGGTTGCGACTGCACCGATTCGGACGGCGACGGCGGCGCGACCGGCGGCTGACGATCGGCTGATCGGTTCGCGAGGGCACCGGGAGGTACCAGCACCGATATGTGGTAACGGGTTCTCCGGGTACGTATGGTCTCGGATCAACTGGCCGCGATTGCCACGGCGGTCTCCCTGCTCGTCGGCGTCGTCGCGATCGGGCTGTCGTCGCTGGCGTACGTTCGGTTCCGACACACGAGTTACCGGCGCATGCTACTCCCTCTGATTGCCGTCACGTCGCTCTTCACGGTCGCACACGCGCTCTCGCTCGCGTGGCCCGACCACCCCCTCGTCGTCGACCTCCTCGAACCGCTCGCGTTCACCGGACTCGTCGTCGGGGTCCTTCGCCTCGTCCAGCTCCACCCCCGGATCAGCGACGCCGTGAGGGGTGAGCGACCGTGATCGTCGAGGCCTTCGCGCTCTACGAGGCGATGCTCGGGATCGTGGCGACCGCGGGGACCCTGTACCTGCTGTACTCGGGGGACTTCGTCGTCGTCCACCGACGGTTCCTGGAGATCGTCGCCGCGGGAACTGGCGTCGCCGTCCTCGGTCAGTTGGCGTTTCTGCTCTACTGGCCGCCGGGCGTCCAGTTCGCCCACCTCGTGCTCCTCCTCTCGCTCACGCTCGCACTCTATTCGCTCGTCACTGGCTATCCCACGCGAGAGAAACCCTGGTTCGCCACGCTGTTTTCCTGACCGTCTCTTCACCGGCTACGGCGATCCCGGGAGGGTGATCGGGGCGGAGATCGGCGTAGAACGTCACCATCTCGCTCGCTCTCGGTCGAGTAGCGGGACGACCGGGGCCGCGTTTCACAGGCCCGACTCGCGACGGCCTACACGGGAAACGACGGGTGATCGTTACAGGAGCACTACTGTAACAGCTCTCCTGCCGTCCGCGTACGTCGACCCGTGAACCGTTGTTACAGTAGCTCTCCTGTAACGGATTCTCCCGTGACCTCACCTGTACTCGAAGACCCGGGCCATTCCCGCTTCGAGGTGATAGAGGTTGTGACAGTGAAACAGCCAGTCTCCGGGGTTGTCGGCGACGAAATCGAACGTCACGGTTCCCATGCGAGCGGGAACCACGACGGTATCCTTGAGTGCGTCGCCGACGCGGAAGAAGTGTCCGTGTAAGTGCATGGGGTGGAGCATGGGACTCCGGTTCGTCAGTCGAACGCGAACGTGTTCACCCTCGCTGATCGGGAGTGGGTCGGCGCGGGGATAGGCCTGTCCGTCGATCAGCCACGCGCCCGACCCCATCATGTTCCCCGAGAGGCTCAGATCGAACGTTCGATCGGGAGATCCGCTGAACCGATCCAGCGACCGTGTCGATCGGAGGTCCTCGTAGCCGAGCACCGTCCCTGGGCGCTCGGGTGGAACGGGGGGTCCATCGGCGGTATCGTACCGGAGGATACCACGGGCCGGCCGCTCTGTTCCGTCGATGGCGACCGCCTGGATCTCCCAGGTTCCGGGGTCGTCCGCCGTCACGATAGCGTCGTACCGCTCCCCGGAACCGAACTCGAACGCGTCGACGGTCACCGGCTCGACGGGTTGACCGTCGGCGTGCGTGATCGAGAGCGGATGACCGCCGATGCGTACCCCGAACGTCGTCGCGCTACTCGCGTTGACGAACCGAAGCCGGACGCGCTCGCTCTCGCGAACGTCGAAGATCGGCGGCGCTGACGGTCGCCTCCCGTTGAGGAGCAATCCGGTATACTCCGGCCGATCCGGGTCGTTCATCCCCCCGTGACCTCCCATCCCCCCACCGCCGGGCGTCGGTCGCGGGGCGTCGGGGAGATAATCGTCCAGCATGAGCGTGTACTCCCGGTCGTAGTCGACGTGTGGCTCCCGTTCCTCGACGATGAGTGGGCCGTAGAGTCCGCGATCGGGCTGTAGCCCCACGTGGCTGTGATAGAAGTACGTCCCCGATACCGGGACCTGGTATTCGTACTCGAACGACCGATCCGGTTCGATCGCGGGCTGCGTTACGTCGGGCACGCCGTCCATCGGATTCGGGAGCGGAATGCCGTGCCAGTGGACGGTCGTGCCCTCCGATAGCCCGTTGGTCACCGTGACGCGCAACCGCTCCCCTTCGAGAGCGCGGAGTTCGGGACCGGGAAACTGATCGTTGTACAGCCACGTTCGATACGCCCCGCCTCCTCCGACGTCGGCGGTACCGGGGGTAGTACGGAGCCGATATTCTCGATCCGGTCTCCCAGGTGGTGCGTTCGGCGCGCTCCCGTCGTCGTATCCAGGCCCTGCGCGTGGCTGTAGCGACGTACAGCCGGCGAGCGTGCCAACTACCCCTCCCCCGGCGATCCGAAGCACCTGCCGGCGAGTGACCGGGGGGACTATTACGGGCACCTTCGATCGAGTTCGCCGTGGTTCGTGGGATCGATTCCCGGACGCGCCGCGGTTTCCCGGGCCGTAACGGTCTCGGACAGTGGTTTCGTGTGCTGCTCGAAGCTGTACGTCATCCTGTCTACTAGGTGGACACAGTCGGCAATAAGGTTCGCTCACGTCTCACGAGTAATTCATCGACGTTCGTCAGTACTCATCGGGGAGTATCGCGCGACGACTCGGCTCTCGTCGGAAAATTTCGACGAGTCACGCACGCCCTCTACGTCCCTTCGATGACTACTATCGTGTCCTGCCCGTACGTACACAGGATGTCACGGCCCTCACGACTCTCCGCGACGCTGTCGAGCAGCGACCCGGTCCAGTCGACTCGTCCCTGATACCGAGCGGTGGCCGCCGTCGGTACGCCAGGGGCGATCTCCCGTGGTACCAGAGACGGGGAGGGGGCGCGCTCTTCGGTCCCCGAGCCGAATCTCGGCGGGGACGCTCCTCCCCGTCCTGGTCCCGATTCGCGTGAACGGGAGTGTCAGGGAACGTCGTCTCTCTGACGAGCAGCACTAGGACTTCATAGCGCACCGGCTCGTCGGACGAAAGGGGGAGGTGACGATGACGATCGATCCCGTCTGCGGCATGGAAGTGATAGCATCAAATACAGAAGAGACCGCCGAGTACGAGGGGGTGACCTACCGCTTCTGTTCTACGGACTGCCACGACCTGTTCGTAACCGCGCCGGCGGAGTACGTCGAGACACCGCACCCTCACCTCACCGAGGTTCTCGGCGTGGCCGTCCCTCGCCTTCCGTACGGACGGGCGAAGGGGGAGTTCGACGTCGAGATTCGAGAGCCGGGAACGCTGGGCGTCGGCGATCGCGTCGCGTTCACGAAAGCCATCACCGACGACGACGTACGGAAGTTCGCCGAGGCGACGAGCGACACGAACGCGGTGCACCTCAACGACGCCTTCGCCGAGAAGACACGGTTCGGGCGACGCATCGTTCACGGAACGCTCGTGTCCGGGATGATCAGCGCCGCGCTAGCGTGCTTCCCCGGCCTCTCGATCTACCTGTCGCAGAACGTCGAGTTCAGTCGTCCCGTCGACGTCGGGGAGACGTTGACGGCGCGCTGTGAGATCGTCGAAGCACTCGAGAACGACCGGTATCGACTCACGACGCGGGTCGAGAACGAGGCCGAGGAAATCGTCGTCCACGGCACGGCGACGGTACTGATCGACGAACTCCCGGAGTGACGGAGGGGAACAGACCACAACGGGCATGAGCGTGAAGACCCTACCACTCTGATCCGATCGTGGAACGACGGCACAGAGTCGTACCACGACACCGCCAAGATAGCAGTGTTCCCCGGAATTCATCGAGTCGAACATCGGTGTCGACTCCCCACGCCACCTCCTGTCCACCGGCGCGGCGTCCTCCTCGTTAGCGTGGTCTGTCGAATCCTAGGGGCTTATCGCGCCTCCTCCTCCGCTAGTCGCGCCGTCGCGGTCATCAGTGCGTTCTGCGTCGAAGCGCCGAGTACGGACTCCTTCTCGAAAACGTGCCCCGGACCGAGAACCTGGATCAATCCCACACGGCCGAGTTCGTCGATCAATTCGGCACTCACGCCGGAGAGGACGATGTCGTTACCCGCGCTACGCAGATTCTCGATGTACTGTTCGAGCCAATTGACGAACGTGTTACTGAGTTCGTCCCGTCCCCGGAGTCTCAGCACTACGATCGCGTGTTCAGCGCTGTCAGCGGCCGGAAGGTGATCTGCGAGCGTGTATACGCTCGCAAAATAGAGGCTACTCCGTGGATAAAAGATCGTGACCTGGTTAGACGGGAGCGTGTCTGGAAACGGTCCTGCTTCGAAGTGGCACGGACCTCTCGGGATCAGCCGTTCTAACTCGACATCGGTCGCCGACGTGTAGACGTACAGAAGTAAGGAGAGGGCCACACCGGCGAAGACCGCGAGTTCGAGCGAGATCCAGACGCCGATGACGAAGGTCGCGAACATCGCGATACTGGCCGTCTTCGACACCGTCCACGAGCGAACGGCGTCCCCCCACTCGTTTACGATGATCTCGAGGCCGATCACGATCAAGAGTCCTGCCAGGCTCGCCATCGGGATTAGCTCCACGAGCGGACCGGCGAACAGAACGATGATCGCGAGGACGACTCCGGAGTACACCCCGGCCCAACGCGTCTCTGCTCCGCTACTGACGTTTATCCCCGTACGTGAGAACGAACCGCCCCCCGGAAGTGCTTGAAAGAGTCCCCCGACGATGTTCGCGATCCCGTGTGCGCTGAAGTTACGCGACTGATCGGTCCGTTCCCTCTCCGGGTCCGAAAACGCGGCGCTGATTCCCGCACTCTCGATCAGCGCGATGATCGCCACTGCCAGTGCTCCGGTGACGATCGATGGAGCCAATTGCGCGTCGGGAACCACGGGCGTGGGGAGTCGATTTGGAACCGCTGCGACGTCACCGACGACCCGGATCGATGTACTGTCGAACGCCGCGACGACCGACGCTGCGAGGACGATCGCCACCACTTCGGCGTATCGACCCCACGATGACCGTTTGAGTAGCAGGATGACGATGATCGTCCCCAACCCGACCGTCGATGTCGCGACGTTCCATCCGTCTACATTCTGGAGGAGCGTGATCGTTCGAACGAGGACGACACCATCGATCGTATTCGCGTAGCCGACGAGCGTCTCGAGCTGTCCGAGAACGAGTAATGCGGCAGTGGCGATAATGAAGCCAGTCATCACCTCGTCGTTGACGTAGCGGATCAGGCCACCGAGATTCAGAATACCGAGGAGCAATTGGATCCCTCCGACGAGCAGCGTCAGCGTGAACAGGGCCGGGAGCTGTTCGGGCCCGCCGAGGGTACCGAGGGAGTCTGCGACCACGAGTGCGATCGCGTTAGTCAGAGTGATGATCATGAACCGAGAACTCGCAGTCAGTGCCCCGACGAGTGCCGTCACGATCCCCGTGTACAACCCGTAGATGGGGTCGACACCGGCGATCAGGGCGTATCCCATCGCCTCGGGAACGCTAACGAGCGCGACAGCGACTCCCGCCGGGAGGTCCGACCGCAGGCTCGACCGAGTCGGTAGCGATACCCTGAGTTGGGTCGCGCGACGTTCGATCTCCTCCTTCTCGACGTATGGCGTTCGCACGTGTCTCACCGGGCACCACGACCACCCAGGTAGCACCTTCCGAGTGAACAATTCACGCCCGGTAACGGCGACCCAGGGCTCTTACGGAGAGCCGTGGCACCCCCTTTCCTCCAGTCAGTATACTGCTGTCGACGATATTACGTTACTGGTAATCGCTGGTGCACGGTAGCTGTCGGGAGTAACTATTCCCCCGTGCCACGTTGTAACGCCACGAGTGTCGATGAGAGCGGAGCGGAATACTCCCAAAAGCAGATACGGTCGAGCGACCAGTTCACCCTGACCGAGTGGACATTCTCAAAGCAAAATAAGTAGGAGGTGCATAGTAGAAACCGAACAACGAAAGATTTTTTCCAGAAGTAATACTGGGATCAGTTATGTTAGCCAGTACGTCCAGACGTCAGTTCGTGACTGCCAGTTTTATCGTACTCGCAGTCGCGCTGCTGATGACTGGCGGTGTCGCAGCTGACGGCGACGCACACGCGTCCGACGAGGCGTCGGGCCACGTCGGCGTGACGACGCTCGCGGGGATCGTCGCGCTCGTCGCGATTCCCGTCGCGCCGGCGTACTGGTACTCGTGGCGGGAGAACCGCGTCGAATCGACCGATCGACTCGACGGCCTCGCGGTCGGTCTCGCCACCCTCACGGCGATCGTCCACCTCTATCTCTTCTTCGCTCACGGCGAAACCGTGATGCTCCTCGCGGGTGGCGGGTTCGTCGGGGCGATCGTCCTCTTCCTGCTGGGGGCGAATCGGCGGCTCCTCTACCTTACAGGGATACCGTACACGGCCGTACAACTGCTGCTGTGGATCAACGCCGGATTTCCGCACGCGACGGGTATCGGGCTCGTGGATAAGCTGGCACAGACGGCGCTCGTCGGACTCCTCGGCTACCTGTACGTCGCCGACGAGTAGCGCCCGGTAGTCGACGTTCCTATTTCGATTCGAGCGACCGCGGCCCGTGGAGAGGCGGGCGGGAACCGTCCGCTCACTTCGCCGGCGACTCCGCGTGGACGACGTCCGAAAGACTGTCGAGTTGCGCGGCCACGTGTGCGCTCTCGCCCGCCAGGTGGACGACGAGGTCGTCGAACGTCACGATCCCCACGAGATCCCCGTCCTCGACGACTGGAACTCGGCGCACGCTCGCCTGGTTCATATGGTGGAGCAACCGGGGGATCCGGGCGTCAGACTCGATAGTGAGAGGATCTCCGGTCATGAGGTCACCGGCGGTGAGTTCCGAACCGGAGCCACCCTCGGCCAGGACGTTGGTACCGTGTTCGTCGGTGAGGAGGTGGACGACCAGGTCGCGGTCGGTGACGATGCCGACGAGTTCGTCACCCTTCGTGACCAAAACGTCGCCCACGTTGGCCTCGACCATCGTTCGCGCGACTTCGCCGATCGTCGCATCGTCGGGGACGCACACCACGTCTTTCCGCGCGATCCGCCCCACGCGAAGATCGGTGTCGGAGCGTTCTCGAGACATCGCGCTCCGACGTACGCCGGGGAGATCGAAAAGCGTGGTGCCCCCAGCGTTACCGCCGGGCGCTATGATTCGTCGTACTCGGCTGCTGTCGAGGAGGACAGACAGTTCACCCGACGTGAACTCCGCTCGATCAGCCCGGCCCCCTGATCACTCGTTCAGGCCTGTTCGACGTGTCGCTCAGATACGTCGGGAGCGCCAGCAGGTCCGATTCGTCGAACCCGAAGGCGTCCACGTCGTTGTGCTCGGCGACGTTCGTCATCTCCAGCGCCCGCGCCTGATCGACGCCGAGCGGGAGGGAGGGGATCGGATCCGCCGCGTACAGCGCGATCTTCGCTACCCGCATCGGCACCGAGAGGACCCTGGTCGATCTCCCGTCAGCCCGGTAGAGCATCCGGGTGACGTCGCCGAACGTCAGCACCTCGGGCCCGCCAAGGTCGTACACCTGACCGACGTGCCGGTCCCGTTCGACGGCGTCCGCAGTCATCGCGGCCACGTCCTCGACCCAGATCGGCTGGAAGGTCGGGTGCGTGCCGCCGTCCGGGAGGACCGTCACGTACGGCGTCGTGTACTCCCGTACGAACGCGAGCGTCTCGCTTCCCTCCCCGAAGATGAACGACGGGCGCAGGATCACCCAGTCGAGATCCGAGTACCGAACGACCACGTCGCCGATACCCTGGGTCCGTCAGTAGGCGATGGGGCTGTGTGCGTCCGCCCCCAGCGAACTCATCTCGACGTACCGATCGACCCCGTGTTCGGAGGCGGCGTGGGCGGCGTTCATCGCGCCGCCGATACAGACGGTGTCGTGGAACGTCCCCGGACGGGGCTGGTGGAGCGGCGGGAGGGCGGTGAGATTCACGGCGGCGTCCCTCCCCTCGAAGGCCCCCTCGATCGACCCGTAGTCCGTCACGTCGCCGGTGGTCGTCTCGACCTCGTCGGGAAGGACCGCCGGATCGGGCGACCGCGACAGGGAGGTGACGGCGTGCCCCCGATCGACCAGTTCGGCACAGAGGTGACGACCGACGAAGCCGTCGCCACCGGTGACCAGTACGTCCATGTCACGGACGTGCGTCAGGACCGTCAGTAAAGGTTGAGCATGCACGTTGAGCGTCGTCCCTCATCGTTAGGTGTCGAACGGCGATTCGGCCATCGCTACCGGTCGCCGGCGGCAGTTCGCGCTCGGGCAGTATTAGTCGCGTCCCCCAGTGAGGTTGTCGAGGATGCGGTCGCCGAACGCGAGGACGAGCGAGGCACCGAGGAGGTCGAAGATGAGGTCGAGTACGGTGTCGGTCCGTCCGTAGGAGACGAGAAACGGTTCGAGACCGAGACGGTCGGCGGCGGCGTGGACGGCGTACTCCATGAGTTCCCAGAGGAGCCCGACGCAGACGACGACGGCGACGACGCGCGGCCGGGGCTCGCGCCCGCGCCGCCGGGCGGCCGCGTGGACGATCCCGGCGAGAAGGGTCGCGGAGTGGGCGTGCGTGAGGTGGTCCCACCACCAGACGTCGTCGTACGGGCCGAGCATCCCGACGGCGTGCGTGAGCGTCGCGATCTCCGCGTACACGCGCTGCCACGGCCGGAATTCGACGTCGTACTCGCGTTCGAGGACGTCCGGGAGGTACGTGAACGCGAGCGCGAGGGCGGCGTTCACGACCGCACCCGCGTTCCGCCGGCGGAGACCGACGAGGAACACGGCGACGATCCCGTATCTGATACCGCGCTCGGCCTCCCGCGCGACCGACGTCGGCGCGGTCTCCGTTACGGGCGTCATCTACCGGTTCGAACGGTGCCGGCCGGGAAATAGGTTACTCCGGGTCGGCGGTTCGACCCCGTTCGCGAACGCGGGCCGAAAGCACAACCGGCGCACTCCCGTAGGCCGACGGCGATGGGAGATCACACCGAAACTACCCGGGGATACGTCATCGACGGCGGGTACTGCTGCCCGAGCGCGACAGGTACGCGAACTCACCTGATGTGCTGGTTCCAGATGCCATACTGATAGGCTATCGTGCCGCGAGGGATACTGACCAGCGCGAGGAGGACGCCGACGGCGACGCCGTTCCACGTCGCGATCGCCGGGGCTCCCTGGAGTACCCACGGTGCCGCGGCGACCCACGCGCCGAGGGGGACGTTCGCGAGGCGAACCGTCCGGGCGGGTTCGCCCATCGCGACGACGGAGAACGTGACGACGAGGGCACCGACGAGGTAGCTGCTGTCCGCGGCCGCGCCGGCGGTGCCGAAGACGGCGGGCGACGCCATCAGCCAGAGGCCGAGGCCCGTCGCGACGAGGAGATTCCACGGAACGGAGACGCCCCAGAACATCGACCGGACCGACCCGGGGTCCGTTCGCGTCTCGCCGTCGACGCCGGCCGCCGCCGCGGGAAACGTCCCGCCCATCCAGAAGGCGCGCCACAGCGATTCCCCCCGTCGGGTTCGTCGGTGGAGGAACTGCCCCATCGCGACGACCTCGTCGACGGTGAGCGCGATCATGAGGAGCATGGCGACGGCCGAGAGGAGACACAGCGTGCACCACGACCCGACGGCCAGCGGCCTCGTGTAACGGGAAGGGGAGACCGGACGCACCTCGGTGCCAAGCGAGTATCCTATATCGCTCCGGCGTCTGTATCGCGTGACGCTCTCCATGACCGTGACCTCGCTCTCAGCGCCCGACCCCTCGCGGGCCCACGCCCTCGTGACGGAGGGCCTGACGACCGACGCGGTCGTGACGATCGTCGGCCGGTGTGAGGTCGACTACGAGGGGCGGACGACCAGCTATCTCGGTCCCGGCGACCGGCTCGTGATCCTGAAGCCCGACGGGACGCTGCTCGTCCACCGGCCTGAACAGCGCGATCCCGTCAACTGGCAGCCGCCCGGCTGCGCCCACGACGCCCACCTCACCGACGGCCGCCTCCACGTCCGCAGCATTCGAGGCACCCCGCCGGAGCGGGTGGACATCGCCTTCGACGCGGTGTATCAGGTGTCGGTGCTCGAACTGACCGACGAGCACGACCTCGAACTGGTCGGCAGCGAGGAGGACCTCCGCCAGCGCATCCTCCGGAACCCGTCGCTCGTCGAGGAGGGCTTCTCGCCGCGGGCGACCGAGCGCGCGACCGCGGCCGGCGCGGTCGACATCTACGGCGAGGACCGTTCGGGGACGCCCGTGATCGTCGAGTTGAAGCGTCGACGGGTCGGACCCGACGCGGTCGGTCAACTCGCGCGGTACGTCGACGCGGCCGAGCGCGAGCGCGCGGACGAACACGTTCGCGGGATACTCGTCGCCCCGTCGGTCACGGAGCGGGCCGAGCGCCTGCTCGACGAACGGGGACTGGAGTTCGTCGCGCTGGAACCCGAGGGCGCGCTCTCGAAGCGGACGACGCTCGACGCGTTCCGAGACGAGATCGACTGATCCCGTATACCGAGATCGAAAGACGTCGGAAGCGTTAGAAATAACAACTCAAATAGGTGGGTGCCTGCACGGCACCTCTCGCGTGTAACTATGACGCCGGTCGCAGAGCGGTGTCCGAAGCCGTTCGACGCGATCGTGGAATCGAACGATGGGCATCGATACGACGATGGGACTCCCGAGCCACCAGGGTCCGATCTGTTCGTCGAAGAGGGTCAGTACCAACTGCACCAGATATCGGGTAAGCAATATTAATCGCTTTGTACCGCCAGTTCCGAGACCCCCGGCGGCCGGACCTAACGCTCTATACGCCTCGCGGTCCTACCGGATGAACGGTGACGGATGATGGACGAGCCGAACGAGATCCACCACAGCGACCTCGTCATCGACGAGATCCGGGAGAAACCCTCCGGTCGAGACGAACGTCATCTCGAGGGGGAGTACATCACGTTCAAGAACGACGGGACGACCCGACTCGACGTCTCGGACTGGTCGGTCGAGGACGAGGCGGGGAACGCGTTCCGCTTCCCGGAAGGCAGCGAGTTAGAGCCCGGCGAACGGGTCACGCTCCACAGCGGGAGCGGGCGGGACACCGGATCGGATCTCTACTGGGGATCGGATCGACCGGTGTGGCGAAACGCCGGCGACACCGTCCTCGTCCGGGACGCTGACGGCGTGGTTCGAATCCGGGAGTCGTACAACGAATAGCCCCGGGGATGGGAGTCGCTCCGACGCGTCGGAGCGACCGAGGACAGTTCTCCGGGATACTGGTCGGAGCCGAGGCGAATCGGTTCCCGCAGAACTCCCCCGATTCCGGTGGAGCGGTTTTCCCGCAAAATCCGCCCGGATCAGTTCGACATCGCCGATGATGATGCCCTCACCCCCGCGGTGCGTGTTCACAGAGGTGGTCCTCGTCCCGTTGTGACGCTCTCGACCGGTTTCGAAGCTGCCGCAGTTCGTCTCGGATGGTGTCACGCTCGATCAGGGCGAAACCGGCGACGATGACCGCGAAGCCGAGTGCGGTCCGGGGTGGGACCGTCTCCCCGAGGATCGCGCCACCGGCGAGGGTCGCCACGAGCGGCACGGTGTAGCTGATCAGGTTCGCCCGAACGGGCCCGGCCCGGTCGATGAGGCCGTAGTACGCGGGGAAGGCGAGCGCCGTCGCGGGTAGCCCTACCCAGAGAATCGCCGCGACTGCCTGGAGCGTAGGGGTCACGTCGGTCGGGGAGTCGCCGGCCAGGAGACTGAGCGTGTGGACGAGTCCGGCGGCCACCACCAGCGCCCAGGCCGTCATGCTCAGCCCCGGAATCGCGCGATCGACCCGGCGCAGCAGGACGCTCCCGAGCGCCGCCGCGGTCGCGGCACCGCCGATCAGCGTGATCCCGACGACGGTTCGCTCGTCGCCCGCCGAGAGCGAACTCAATCCGACGATGATCGCCACGCCGAACAGGCCGAGCACGATCCCGACCATCCCGACGGGATCGAATCGCGTCCCGGGCAGCAGTGCCAGTGCGAACAGCGGCGCGAGGACGGGAACGAGACTGAACACGACCGCGGCGGTGCCGCTGGTGACGTACTGCTGGCCGACGAACAGTAGCGCGGCGTTCAGTCCCGAGAGGAACACCCCGGCGACCACGACCGCCGTCAGGTCACCGCGAGTACGAGGGAGCCAGTAGTCCCTCCGCCGGGCGACGTACGCCAACAGCACCGCCGCGCCGATGTCGTACCGAAAGCCCGCAAACAGCAGCGGCGGAACGTCGGCCAGGCCGGCTTTGATGCCGACGAAGGCGGTGCCGAACGTCAACGAGGCGACGACGAACAGGGCGACCGACTGTCTCGCGGAGCCGGAGCCGTGTCCCGGTCGCGTGTCCGCCTCGCTACCGACGGACTCCGTCACCGCGAACCGTCCGGTGTCGCGTGCGATGGCCGGACGTTCTCTGCCGTTCTCTGTAACGATACGGAAACCATCGGTCGGAGTAGTTCTTCTGTCGGCATGCGGCTTTCGACCGTCCGGGGACCATCCGCCGCCGTGGGGAGCGGAACGGTTCGTACCTCCGTCACGTCGGATGGGGGAACGTAGTCGTCACCGTCGGCAGAGCGTGCGCCTAGGACGCCGACGCTGATGTTCGCCGCGATGCGGACAGTGCTGGCGAGGGAACGCGTGCCTCACGTACCGGGCAGTGTGCGACGATCCCCTGTCGCTGATCGACGAGCGATGCCACGCGGAACTGTGGCCGCGTGTACGCGAGCGGTTTCCGATCGATCGGACGACCGCTCATCCACCAGCGGTGAGCGGGAGTGAGCACACGAAACGACGGAACTGATCGTCGTCCATATGTACCGGGAGGAGATAGTACAATAACGAAAACACACCTGTTATCCGAAATCTGTCCATCCATCGAACTCCAGTGAATCCGGAGTCAACGTTTCGTTTGCCCCGCGGTGTGAGGTCTGAGGAATGTACGAACCGGAGGTGAGCGGCTCTCCATGCGTCTTCTGCCACACGAGACCGAGGGCGAGGTCCGTTCTTCGACGTGGGCCGTTCGAGGGGATGAACATCCGTACAGTCCATCGAACGGACGGGACAGACCGGGGGAGTCCGTTCCGAACATTCCTGAATTCGGAAATCCGGAGGTGTGCGACACGGTCCAGACCATCGTCACCAGTAAGGTGGTGAGCGTCGAAGCGCCCTAAACGCTCACGACCTCTGTCACTGTCGACTGACTGTTTCGTTCACCGGCAGATCGACGCGGAGCGTTCCCCGGGTGTCGGAACTGACCGCCACGTCGACGAGTTCCTGCTGCTCAGCGGTGGTACGGCTCCACCCGGACCGGGCTTGGTGTAACTCGCGAGGGTGTCGGTGGTGAACGCCTCGCAGTCGTTCGCGTCGTACCTGACGACGGCGGTACCGTTCTCGACGGTGAACGCCTTGACGTCGACGCAGGCGGTCGTCTCGGGGTTCTGCATCGACGGGGAACCGACGAGACGCCGAGCGATCGGCTGTGTAAGGAGTTTCATACTGGTAGCGGACGGAAACTAAGTAGCAGATAGTCTATGAGTATCGTTTGACATTATCCGCGTAATCGGAGATTGCTCTCTCGTTCGCTTCTAGACGAACGCGCGTGAAGACATTCGACGTTCGTCGATCGTGACCGAGATGGCACGGAGAGAGTCCGAGGGTCGTTCCTGTTCGCTATCGTAGTATCGCGACGCGAGGTGCCGATTTAATCGCCCTCAACGCGCACCGGCTCCCGAGAAACCGTTCGAAACGAGCGTACGACGCTGAATCGAGATATAGTAAAAATACTCTAATCTATTCCCGTCGTTCTCGATCGTGGGATGGTTCACTCCCGTGTCAGGCCATCGGTCGTGCAGTGGCCGGTGACCCTACGCCCGTCGTGGTGTTTTGCGTACCGGATAACATGTCGGTACGTATAACAAATGTGGCCCCGGGCGATCACCCCGACGTCGGCGTCAGCGAGGCGTCGATGGAGAACGAATAACATGTTCGGAAAGAACTCTCGACGGCTGATGATCCTCGCCGTGGTCGCCATGATCGCGATCTCGGGCGTGGGCATGGTCGCGGCGGAGCACGAAAAGAAGAACGAGGACAACAAGATCAAGCAGTGGCAGGACAACTATCAGAAACAGTTCGCCGCTCAGTTCGGTGAGGACAACGAGATCCACCAGGATCAGGACAACTACCAGAAGCAGTTCGCGGCCCAGTACGGCGAGGACAACAAGATCAAGCAGTGGCAGGACAACGACCAGACGCAGGTCGCGCTCCAGGGCGGCGAGGACAACGAGATCCACCAGGATCAGAACAACTACCAGGAGCAGAAGGCCGTCCAGTACGGTGAGGACAACGAGATCAAGCAGTCGCAGTCGTCCAGCCAGACCCAGGTCGCCGTCCAGGGCTGACGCGATCCTACCATCCACCGACGCGACTTTTTTCGAACTGCCGACGGTCCCTCTACCGCTCGCGAGCCGCGAGGGACTACTTCGGGGGTCTGTCCGTACCGATAGGTGGGTGCTTTCCGCCTGGCGATCCGTCGAACGGGGGTGGATGAGGTTCGTCGCGGTGCCCCCGATCATCGTGCAGGCCGCCGGGTTCCTGGAGATGCGCGGCGACATCTCCGGATCCCCGTCGTCGAGGATCACCTCGGGGTTGTATCTCGAGCAGGTGAAGCCCGGTGACTGTCTCCGGCGTATCGCTACTGCCGGGCGGGCCACCCGGTGCGACGGCGGTCCTACTCGCCCTCGGGACGGCGGGCGCGACCGGTCTGGTCGTCGGCGCGATCCGCGGCGTCGTACTGGTGCAGTTTGTACGGTCGTATCGATGACTGCTGTGCCGGTGTACCGGTCATCGTCTCCTCACTCCACCCGACCCACTGCGGTGGTATCGTCCCGTTACGCTGACCGCGTCGTCCCCTCGGGCCGGCCGAGTCGGAGGAGCGTTCGCGCGACCAGAATATACCAGGCCCACACTACGACGACGGAGCCGACCGAGAGGAGGAGACCGACCCGTGGCACGTAGAAGCCGAGCGCGATCACGTCCCCGTCGAGGGTGCGGTCGCCCTGGAGGTTCGCGCCGACACCGTGTTCGACATCCACCAGTCCCGTGAAGACCGCCGAACGCCGAGATCGTCACTCCGGGGGTCTGGCACTCTCGATCGACTCGGCACGGGTTTTATCGACCTCGGGACCCAACCTCGACTGGCGATTCCACATGGTGTCATTCCTCGTACTCTACGGGACCGGTGAGGGACAGACCGCGAAGGTCGCGGGTCGCATCGTCGACGTGCTCGCGGCGCGCGGGCACGACGCCGCGGCGGTGGACGCCGGCGAGAGACCGCCGGACCTCTCCGTCGACGACTTCGACGCGGTCCTCGTCGGCGCGTCGATCCACCGCGGCAAGCATCAGTCGGCGGTTCGCGAGTTCGTCACGTCGAACCGCGACGCGCTGGCGGCGAAGCCGACGGCCTTCTTCCAGGTGTCGCTGTCGTCCGCGGACGAGCGGGGCGAAGAACAGGCGGCGGGCTACGTCGAGGCGTTCGTCGAGGACACCGGCTGGCACCCCGACCGGATCGGCCTCTTCGGCGGCGCGCTGCGCTACTCGCAGTACGGCTTCCTCAAGCGGTTGGTGATGAAGCAGATCGCCAAGCGGGCGCTGCCCGACGCGGACACGTCCCACGACGCCGAGTTCACCGACTGGGACGAGGTCGAGGCGTTCGCCGCGGACGTCGCCGCGTTCGTCGAGGGGCGACTCGGCGTCGCGCCGCCCGCCTCCCGTGATTCGGAAGAGAACGAGTGACCGCCGCCCTCGCGGTAGCTCGTCCCACTTCCGGAGTTTTCGACCTGCTGATGCCTCTCCGGGTGCCGCGTGGTGAGTGGTGAGCGCTGTCGCCGTCAGCCAGCGTGCGGGAGCCAATCGGTTACGACGGCCCATAGCACGACGAGATCGAGGGCCATCGGCAGCACCTTCGTGGCCCCGAAGAATCCCGCCATCAGCACGAGCGACAGGATGGCCCCTCCCCCAGCCAGCACCCGCCACCATCCGAACGGAACCCGGATTCCCACTACCGCCAGGGCCGCGAGGAAAAAGAGCACCGCCGCGAGTATGGCGAGGAAGATACCGGCGAGCGGGGAACCGGAAGCCACCGTGACCTGGCCCAGTAGCCCGCTGTCGCCGCCGCTCCAGGGCCAGACCCACCGCAACAGGCCCCCGAACTCTCGTTGGGCCTCCCTGTCCAGGGGCACGAGGTACGACGCCGCGAAGTGGGCCTGTAACACCAGAAGTCCCGCGAAGAGCCATCTACTCAGCGTCACACTCCCTATCTATCGTCACAGCCGTATAACACTTACCGGCGCGGGCGCAGCGCCGAGGCGCTCGGGCTACTCGCACGCGAGCGCCCGGACGCGATAACCGGATCGAACAAGGCCTCTCAGGTCGTATCACCGTCCGTGGTAGTTTCGACGAGGCTGTCTTTGAACGAGCGTTCCTACGCCCATCCGTGTGCGAACCCCAGGACCACCATCGACGATCCGACGACGAAGTAGACGGCTTCTGTCCACGTCCACGACGGCTGGTTGAGAAGCAGGACCTCGACGACGATCCAGCCCATCAGGAGCGCGCCGGCCACGACCGAGACCATCGCGCCGGCGTCCGTACTGCGCAGCACGCCGAACGCGGCGACGGCCGCACTCCCGCCGACCACCGCCGCCAGGAGCGCGCCGGGGATCAGGAAGCTCTGGAACGGCGTTCCGATCAGCCAGTCGTCCGGGAGGGGATCGAGTCCGGTCGCCATGGCGATTCCGCCGCCGATCGCCGTCACTGCGACGAACGTATCGAGGACGAACAACGCGATTCGGACACCAGTCCACCTCATCACGACTCTCCCATCCTTTTCCTCCTCTTGTGATGTAACGTTTATCGCTCAAGACGTGAGCGGATCCGCGGACGCGGTTTTATGTAGATTGAAATACAAGTACTGGCTATGGCGCTCTACGCGCTCGAGGATCTCGACGACGCATTCGACGCGACGAGAGCGTTCCTCTGGCCGATCGACCGCTCGCGCTGGATCAGGCTCGCGCTCGTCGTGTTCTTCGTCGGTGGACCGATAGGGAACCTGAACCTCTTCCAGTACAACGTACCGGCCGATCGGGGTCCGTCGCCGGGCGGGCTCCCGACGCCACCGGAGATCGGTCCCCGCCTCTGGCTCGTCCTCGGGACGATCGTCGCGGCCGCGCTCGTCCTCGGCCTCCTGTTTCTCCTCGTGGGCTCGATCATGGAGTTCGTCCTCGTCGAATCGCTCCGTCGCGAAGAGGTCGCGGTCCGCCGGTACTGGGGTCGACGCTGGCGTCAGGGCGTTCGGCTGTTCGGGTTTCGGCTCGTCATCGGGCTCCTCGTCTTCGGCGGCGTCGCGGTTCTCGCCGCGCTCTTTCTCCTCCCGGCCGTCGTCGAGGTCGGTCCCGGGACGGGCGCACCCGGAGACGTTCCGGTGATCGCCTTCCTCCTGCTCCTCCCCGTCGTCGCCGTCCTCGCGATCGTGATCGGTCTGATCGACGGGTTTACCACGATGTTCGTCGTTCCGATCATGATCCTCGAAGGCCGCGGCGTGCTCGACGGCTGGCGACGGCTCTGGCCGACGATCACCGCCCGTCCGTGGCAGTATCTCGCGTACGCCGTCGCCGGCTTCGTCCTCACGATCGTGGGCGGGCTCCTCGTCGCGATCGCGGTCGGCGTCGCCGCGCTCGTCCTCCTGATCCCGTTCGGGCTCCTCGGGGCGATCGGCTTCTTCCTGTCGACGGCGGTCCCACCGGTCGGTCTCGGCGTCCTCGCCGTCGTCGCACTGTCGTTCGGTCTCTCAGTGCTCGCCATCACCGCACTCGTTCAGGTGCCCGTGGTGACGTACCTCCGCTACTACGCGCTGCTCGTACTCGGCGACGTCGACGACGACCTCGATCTGATCTCCGATCGCCGCGCCGCGGTGCGCGCCGACGAGGTCTAGGTGATACCTCAGTGTTACGTTTGCCGGGAACTCGACGAACTGGAGTCGCACTCCCGCTCGCACTGCGGTCTCCCCGTGGGCCGAAGCCGTCTTCGATCCCCGAGTCGGCGATACCGAGGCCGTGAGCCATCCGAATCCGCGTAAACGGGAAACCGAGTCTGGAACTGGCCGTGTATCGACGATCGTCCCCGCGTCCGTATCAGTCCCACGCCTCGATCCTCCGACGTTCGCGACACCCCACGCTGACCGGCTATCTCGTCGCGGTGCAGCGGGCGCGTTTTCATCGCTAATCGGTACATCTTCACAGTAGCGGTATAACTACTTACTCGCTTAACGTGGCCAAACAGACGCGGTATCTCGCGACGTCTCCATCGACGGCGGGACGTTCAGGGTCTCCGACGTCGTACCGCTCACGGCCCCTCGAATTCGGGTGTCGGTGTACGCGACGTGGTACGGTCCCTCCCCCAGCGAACGCCGGAGGCGCGAAGCGGGGTGATCTCCCGGCCCGCGGTTCGCTCGTACGTTCCTCGAGAGGCGTGCGATCCCGACGGTCGGACCGGGTAGTACGACGCTCCGCCACCGCGTCCGGCGGTAGAACGCGACGACAGGCGTGCGTCTGGTTTGCGAACCGGGTGTCGAGTCGGTAGAGTAGAACACCCTAGACCCAACGCCCGCGGAGGCCGGACCGCTGCGCCCGTCCGTGCGGCGGGTGCGCGTCCTGTCGCGGACATCGGGCGGTCCGACGCGCTGGCCCGGGTCGATACGACCGGCGAACACGACCGCTCGCCGATGAGGACGGCCGACGGTACGCGCACAGTACTACAGCGAGGAGACGGCAGACTGGAGACGATCCGTCCGTCGCAGCGCCCTCACCGCGACCCACCCGGTCGACGCTATCCCCTCGACGTCGTCTCGCATCCGTTACCGCCCGTGTTCGCGGTTAGATCGGTGAGTGGTAATCCAAAAACGAGAAATCACTATTGATGATAGTTGTGGGTGCATTTCTCGATACTAACGCGATGACGATCTCCCCCCGTGAGACGTCACGGGGGCCTGCTCACTTTTGTACCCCCGAACGAACATCGAACGGATGACGTACGAAGACAGGATGACCGACGCGATCGAATCGACCGAGGACGAACTGATCGACCTCGTCACCAGGCTGGTCGAGGCGAGGACCGTCACCGGTTCCGAGAGATCCGGACAGGACGTCGTCGTCGACTACCTGGAGTCGATGGGGCTCGACCCCGACGTCTGGAAGCCGTCGCCGGAGGAGTTCTCGGACCACCCGGGATACTTCGAGACGTCCTCCTCCGAGCGACGAGGGTACGACGACCGCCCGAACGTGGTCGCTCGCGTCGCGGGCGGCGACGGTCGGACGCTCGCCATCGGCGGCCACATCGACGTGGTCGACGTCACCGAGAGCGAGTGGGAACGCGACCCGTGGACCGTCACCCGGGAGGGAGAGACGCTGTACGGCCGTGGCGTCGCCGACATGAAGGGCGGCCTCGCGGCCTGTCTCGTCGCGATGAGGGCGCTCGACGAAGCCGGTGTCGAACTCGGCGGCGACCTCGTCTTCCAGAGCGTCATCGAGGAGGAGGACGGCGGCGTCGGCGGGACGCTCTCGGTGCTCGAACGCGGCTACGTCCCCGACGCCGCGGTGATCGCGGAGCCGTTTCGCCTCCCCAACGTCGGCGTCGCGAGCGCCGGGGTCATGTACTTCCGCGTCCGGGTCCCCGGGAAGAGCGTCCACGCGGCCTGGGGACACCAGGGCGTCAACGCGATCGGAAACGCCGCGACGGTGTACGAGGCGCTCGAGGCGCTCGACGCCGAGCGAAAGGCCCGCATCGACTTCCCGCCGGCCTACCAGGGTGAGCCCGACCTCGAGGGGAACGTGACGAACATCAACGTCGGCACGATCGAAGCCGGCGACTGGCCGTCGACGCTCCCGAGCGAGGCGGTCATGCACGGACGCGTCGGCTGGCCGCCGGGCGAAACCCGGGCCGAAGTACGGGCACAGATCGAAGCGGCGGTCGCGGAGGCCGCGGCCGACGACGAGTGGATGCGCGATCACCCGCCGGAGGTCGAGTGGTTCGGCTGGGACGCCTCGCCCCACCAGATCTCTCCGGACGCGGAGATCGCGGCGCTCTCCGCTCGGGTCGCCGAGGAGGTGTGCGGTCGCCCCGGATCGTTCGTCGGTGGGAACGCCGCGCTCGACGAGCGTTTCTACGCGCTCTACTACGACGTCGACGCCGTCTCGGTCGGACCGAGGGGTGCGAACCTCCACGGCGCAGACGAACACACGACCGTGACGTCGCTCGTGGAGACCGCGACGACGATCGCGCGCATCGCCATCGAGTACTGCGGCGTCGACGACTAGCCGACGGCAGATCGCAGTCGACGGGCGTCGGTCCCACCGCCCGGTCGTACGCGACGCTCCCCGCCGCTCCGTCGCGGTCATCGGGCATCGGTGGCCGAGCGGGAGTACCGCCGGATTCGGGAGGGGGTTCGACACGGTGTGTCCAGTGCGCTCGAAGCGTCGCCGTGATGGACGAGACGTACGGCCGCGACGTCGCGGCGACCGAGGGAATCACGACTCGGGGAACGGCCTATCCCGTCCTGTCGATCGCCACGCGGGGGCGGTCAGCGCCGCCGACGCGCGCGGCGCTCGACGCGATGGTCGAGGCGGACTGGTACTGCGCACTCGACGTCTACGCGAGGGTCGTGAGGAAACTCGACTCGATCGCGGACTGACGCACGCCGCGAGCGAAACCGGCGCTGTCGGTCGTCTCCACGTCGATCGGCGATCTGACGTCTCGCTCGTGGACGAGAACGCGCTCCGCCGGACGCCCCCGAACGTCCGGAGCGCTGCGTCAGGGACGCGCCGAGCGAGGCACCGTACGTGAGCGTACCCGACTCGACTCGTCTCTCATCGAACCGACTAGCCGCGCTCGGGCGGGACGTTCGACCGCCGTTTTAATAACTGACAGGTTCATCCCGAGAAACGCCCGCAGCGGTGTACACGCTGTCGGTATCGAGGGTGTCGAGTCACTCGACGGGCGACTCACCGTTCGAGCGCCCGGGGGAGTCCGTCGGTACAGTCGACGAGGTCGTCTTCGGTCACCCACTTGCAGAGGCGCCCAGCGTTCGCGAGCATATCGAAAATCGACGTCTGCATGCCGCTGTACGGGTGCTCGGGATCGACATCCGTATCGAGATCGTCCGGAGCGAGCGCGTCGTAGTCGCGCTCGAAGACGTACGTCTTCGTGAAGTACTCCTCGAGAGCGGTGAAGTAGCCCTGTTCGACGAGGAATCCGCCGCGAGCGTGCTCGGCGACGCCCACGATGAGGTCCGTGTAATCCGCCAGTACGCGGAACTTGACGTAGGTGTTCGTCCACTCGCTCCGTACGTCGACCATCAGAAACGCGTACGTGTTCGCCCGGCGGTTGAGGCGATCTTTCACGAGTTGGAGGCGTCGAATCTCGGATTTTCCGTAACTCCCAAGGACGAAACAGGCGCGCTCAGTCGTGAAGATCGGAGCGAGTTCGGCGACACTGCGTTTGAGTGCCTCGTATTCCTCCGGCGTGAGCGATTGATCGTGGAGGTACTCGTCGGCCCTCTCGGCGAGTTCCTCTACGGTGACTGCGGGCTCTTCGTCCATCGCCCGAGCCGACTCCGCAACGAACCGTCAAGGTTACGGACCGCATCGGAAAGCGTTTCGCTTTCTAATGATTCGCCCATGAGCAAAACGCTTTTGAACGAAGTAGTCGTATCAGTGCGTAATGAGCGCCTCCGACCACTCCCCGGCCGACCTCGCCCGTGAGCGCGAACGCCTGCACCTCGTCACTCAGGAGACGCGATTCTCGTTGATACAGGACATCCTGGGTCATCCCGCGCAGTTACCGACGCTGAAGGAACTCGACTACGTGAATCCGAGCAAGAGTCGGACGACGATCCGTCAGCACCTCCAGCGCCTCGTCGACGCGGGCATCGTCGAGGAAGCCGTGCTTCCACGCGACCGGCGACGCAACGACCTCCCGTACACGTTCTACGGGCTGAGCGAGGAGGGACGCCGGTTCCTCGAGGCCCACAAGCTGCTGCGCGCGGAGGAGACCCTGCGCGCTATTTATGCGAAGGTGGAGAAGACGGACGCCGTTCGACGGTACGAGGACGCCCCGCGGCCCGATCGCTGACTCGTCGGGGTGCCTCGACACCTCGCGATCGTGAACGACGCGACGCGTCTCGCGACGACCGTCGGCCGGTTCCTCGAAACGTCTCGGCGTCCGCAGAGCGTCGAGTGAGTGGCTTTTTGCCGTCGGCGTCCGTCTTCCCGTCGTGGTATCGAAGCGCACGCTGGCGTTCGCGAGTTCCCTCTGTCTGCTCCTCGGCGCGCTGCTGGTCGGCGACGCGCTCCACGGGGCGGTCGTCACGGCCGAGTACGCGATCACGTCCCCCGCCGCGGTGTTCCGGTTGCTCTTCGGCGTCGCCGGCATCGCGCTCGGCCGTCGATGGCGCGTCTCTCCCGAGGACAGGCTGGGCGGTTCTCGGAACACCGATCGCACCGAAGCGGAGACGGGAGAGCGGGAGGCGACCGGGACGTTCGACCCGGAGCGCTCCCCGCTCGACGAGGCGAGCGTGCGGCGGCTGGCCGAGCGGGAGCGGGATCGTGGGGACGGCGGGTGATCCTCAGGTTTTACAACAGTACGGTTCGACGATGATATATGGCAACACGACAGCGGATCCCGGCCGAGACGAGGGGGGCCCTCGGCTTCGCGTCGCTCGCGCTCGGCGTCCTCGGCGTCGTCGTCGGGTACATCTTCACGATGCTGGGGGTCACCCTGTACTTCGATCTGAACCCGACGGTGTCGCTCACCGACGCGGGGTCGCTCGTGGTCGTCGCCGCGGGTCTCGGCGCGCTGGTGGTGGGGTATCTCGGCTGGCGGGGGTTCATGCGGTTCGCGTACTGACCGCGGAGCGGCGGAGCGAGGGCGGCGACCGCTGCCCCGGCCAGTACCGTCCCGCGAGGGGACGGCGCGTTCGCACGACCCGGCGCGCCGTCGGACCGGACCGGCGCTCGCGCCACCGCGGACGTTTAACCGCACGACGCCCGTACACCCCTCATGGGTGACCTCCGCGACCGGACGTATCGCGTTCTCCGTGACCGGACCAATCGACTCCTGCTCTCGGTCGCGACGGCGTACGCGCTCTTCGCGTACAGCATCGTGAGTTTCTCGCTCGCGCCGGGAGACGACGTCACCCGTCTCCAGTTCGCGCTGCTCGCCGGCGCAGGCGGGCTGTTATTCTACTCACTCGTTCGAGCCGAGACGGTCCGGTAGTTCCCGACCGGGCGGTCGAGGAGGGTCACGCCCGCCTGCGGACGGCCATCGCCGCGAACGCGACGACGATCACGCCCGCGAGGACGAGGCCGAACGCGGGGACGACGCCGGCGTAGGGGTAGAGCCCCGCCCAGTGCCCGCCGTACGCGAGCGCGATGGCCCCCGGCACCGAGAGGAGAAACAGCAGCGACGAGAGGTAACTCGCGAGCGTCGGGTCGTCGCCGTGGCGGGCGTACGTACCGCGCTCGCGAGCCGATCGCTCCGGCCGGGGGGTATCTCTCGACACGACTCGTCCTCGCCCGGTATCGATAAAAAACCGACGGCGGTGGATCAGTCGACTGACCCGGCGGCGCTCCCCGACGGGTCGGCGTCGGTTTCGTCGGTTTCGTCGGTTTCGTAGCGGTGGCAGGCGGCGATCTGGCCGTCGGCCGACCGGAGTTCGGGGTGCCTCCGCTCGCACACCGACGTGACGTGTCCGTCGAGGGCCGCCTCTGCTCGCCGGTACTCGCCCGCGAGGACCGCCTCGGCGGCGTCCTCGAGCGCCGACCGCACCGACGGGGGCAGATCGAGCGCCGCGGGATCGACCCGCCCGTCGCCGCCCCGCTCGCCGGCGATGGCGTGTTCCTCGGGGAGGTCGAGCGCGAGTTCGCGGGCGAGCAGCGCCCCGACCGGATCGCGATCGGTCGTCCCGCCGCCCTCGTTGAGTTCCGCGTCCACGTCGCGCGCGGTCACGCGGAGCTTGAACTGGAACGCCCGCCGGAAGGCGTCCTGACTGCCCGTCCAGTCGTCGGGGGGGATCACGTGCGCGCACCGGGGGTGGAAGCGACACCCGACCGGCGGATCGCGCGGGCTCGGCACCTCGCCGGTGACGTTCGCGCGGGTGCGCTCCGCGTCCGGCGTCGCCTCCGGGACCGCGTCGAACAGCGCCTGGGTGTAGGGATGTTTCGGGTCCTCCACCACCGACTCGGTCGGGCCCTGCTCTACGATCTCGCCGAGGTACATGATCGCGGTCCGATCGCACATGTACCGAATGAGCGAGAGGTCGTGGCTGACGAAGACGTAGGTGAGGCCGTACTCGTCCTGGAGGCGCTTCATCAGGTTCAACACGCCGGCCCGGATCGACACGTCGAGCATCGAGACGGGTTCGTCGCAGACGACGAAGTCCGGATCCACGACGAGCGCGCGGGCGATGGCGACGCGCTGGCGTTCGCCGCCGGAGAGGTTGCGCGGGAAGGAGTCGAGGTAGGCCTCGGCCGGCGCGAGCCCGACGTCGTTCAGGACCTCCTCGACGCGCTCCCGCCGCTCCCGATGCGAGTCGCCCACGTCGTTGATCCGGAGCGGTTCCAGGACCGCGTCGAGCACCGTCATCCGCGGGTTGAGGCTCTCGAAGGGGTCCTGGAAGATCATCTGGACGCGCCGTCTGAACGAGCGCTCGTCCTCCCCCGAGAGGGTCGCGAGGTCCCGACCGTCGAAGGTGATCGTCCCGTCGGTCGGGGCGTGCAGGCGGACGAGCAGCTTCACGAGCGTCGTCTTCCCGCACCCCGACTCGCCGGCGATCCCCAGGACGTCGCCCCGCTCGATGGTGAAGCTCACGTCGTCGACCGCCCGGACGGGTTCCGGCTCGCGTCCGAGGAGCCGATCCACGACGCCGCGGCTCGTCCCGAAGTGCTTCGTCAACCCGTCGACCTCGACCAGCGGCCGCTCGTCGCGGCTCCGGCCGCGATCCGCGCGGTCGGGGTCGTCCGCGCGGTCGGACGGTGGCGTTCGGTTCGACTCTCGGTCCGTCAGCGGCTCTCGTCGGTTAGTGCTCGCCATGTCTCCTCGTCGCTCGCTCGCGCTCGAATCGCGTCGAGTTCGTTCACGCGGTAACACGCGGTGCGATGCGTCCGATCGTCCGCCGTCCCGTCGGGGCGGCCGCCCCCGGTCCCGGCCCCGCCCCCGGCCTCCTCCACGTCGTACGACGGCGGGTGTGCCGTCTCGCACTCCTCGACCGCGAACGGACACCGGTCGATAAATTGACACTGTTGGGGCGGTTCGCGGAGCGTCGGCGGGGTGCCCGGGATCGAGACGAGGCGTTTCTGGCGGCCCGAGACGGTCGGGAACGCGTTCTTCAGCCCGAGCGTGTAGGGGTTCGCCGGTTCGGCGATGACCTCGCGCGTCGTCCCGCTCTCCATGATCTTCCCGCCGTACATCACCGCCAGCCGGTCACAGACGTCGGACATGACGCTGATGTCGTGGCTCACGACGAGGATCGAGAGGTCGAACTCCGCCTGGAGCGCGTCGAGTTCGTCGAGCAGGCGGTCCTGGACGATCACGTCGAGCCCCGTCGTCGGCTCGTCGGCGATGAGCAGGTCGGGGTCGCACGCGATCGCCATCGCGATCACCGCGCGCTGTTTCATCCCGCCGGAGTACTGGTGGGCGTAGTCGTCGGCGCGGTCGGGGTCGATGCCGACGCGTTCGAGCAGGTCGCGCGCGCGCTCGTCGGCCGCCGACTGGCTCGTCCCCGGCTCGTGGCGGTGGATCGCCTCGGTGATCTGGTCGCCGACCCGGTAGACGGGGTTGAGCGCGTTCATCGCGCTCTGGGGGACGAGCGCGACGTTGCGCCAGCGGAGGTCGCGCATCAGTTCGTCCGACAGCGCCGCGAGGTTCACCATCCCGTCCTCGCGGACCGGGTACCGGTCGTCCTCGACGACCTCCGGCCGCGGCGAGCCGTCCGGGCCCTCCCACGCCGGCGGGACGGCGTCGAACCAGACCTCGCCGCTCGCGATCCGCCCGTTGCGGTCGAGCAACTGGAGGATCGCCATGCCCAGGGTCGTCTTCCCGCTCCCGGACTCCCCGACGAGGCCGAACGTCTCGCCGTGATCGACGCTGAAGCTCACGCCGTCGACCGCGTGGACCGTTCCCTCGCCCGTGTCGTACCGGACGTCGAGGTCGTGTACGTCGAGCAGCGTCATGGTTCTCGTTGCGGATTGGTCACGTCTTCCATGGAGAAGCCGATGAAGTAGAACGCCGCCGCGACGAAGGCGATCGCGAGCCCCGGCGGGATGAGCCACCACCACGCCGAGAAGATCTGACCGGCCTTTCTGACGTTCAGGAGCATGATGCCCCAGGAGTTGCTGGTGAAGTCCGCCAACCCGAGGTACGCGAGGGCCGCCTGCGTGAGGATCGCGTAGGCGGCGTCCTGCGCGAGGAAGACGAACGCGAGCGGCCACACGTTCGGCAGGATGTGTCGGAACACCACCCGGAGGTCGCTCGCGCCCGAGACGACGGCCGATTCGACGTAGGCGCGCTCCTTGAGCGAGAGGGTCTCCCCCCGGATCACGATGCAGTTGTTGAGCCAGGACGTGATGGCGATCCCGAGGATGATGTTCGTCGTCGTGATCCCGCGGAGCGCCACGAGGACGATCAGAAACGGCAGGAACGGCAGGCCGTACATCACGTCGACGACCCGCTGGATCGCCTCGTCGATCCAGGTGTCGCCGTAGTACCCGCTGATCAACCCCAGCGGGACGCCCACCAGACTCGACAGGATGCCCGCGGCGAACCCGATGTAGAGGGCGTTTCGCGCCGAGTAGACGAGGAGCGTGAGGATGCCCTGGCCGGTCGAGTTCGTCCCGAGCGGCGCGAAGAACGGATCGCCGAACGCCGGCGGGTGCGGCAACGTCGCGATCTGTTCCGGCGTCATCCGGCCGCTCGTCCCGACGTAGGCCGCCCAGTCGGGCGAGTGCGGCGCGAACACGCTCGGGAACAGCGCCCAGAGGCAGTAGACGGCGAGGATGAACAGCCCCGCGAGGCCCATCCAGTGTTCAGTGTAGCGATCCCAGCCGCGGCGGAACCGCTCGATGCGCGGCCGCCACCGACTCCGTACCGATTCGAACCGTGTCGTCTCGCGTTCAGTCGCCATTATCGTTTCTCCCCGAATTTGATCCGCGGATCGAGGTACGTGTACAGAATGTCGGTTATCAGCCGCGCGCCGACTACGAGTATCGCCAGCATGAAGAACGCCGCCTGGGTCACCGGGTAGTCGCGGGCGAGCACGGACTTGACGATGAGCTGACCCATCCCCGGCCACGAGAACACGTTCTCGATGATCACCGCGCCGTCGATCAGGAACGCGAGCGCGATGACCGCGCCGGTCGTGACCGGGATGAGCGCGTTCCGGGCGGCGTGCTTTATCATGACGGTCCGCTCGCTCAGCCCCTTCGCGCGAGCGAGGAACACGTACTCCTCGTCGACGACGTTGTTCATCGACGGCCGCATGATGAGCATCGCGCCGACCCAGCCCACGACCGCGACGCTGAACAGCGGCAGGGCGATGTGTTTCAGCACGTCCGCCATGACCGTGACCGGCGTCCAGTCGAACGTCTGGAACTGCGTCACCATGTACGAACTCGGGAGCCATCCGAGTTCGTAGTTGAACAGCCAGATCAGCAACCACGCGATCCAGAACGACGGGATCGAGTAGACGAACAGGCTCGTACCGAAGACGGCCTTGTCCCGAGTGGTGCCGCGCCACCACCCGAGGTACATCCCGACCAGCGGCCCGACGGTGTAGGCGACGACGAACGCGGCACCGAAGAGGATCAGCGTCCGTGGCATCCGCCGGGCGATCAGGTTCCAGACCGGTTCGTTGAACGTCGTCGACCGGCCGAAGCTCCCGGTCTGGTAGTTGACCATGAACCGGACGTACTGCTGCCAGAGCGGGTCGTTGAGCCCCCACCGCTCCTTGAGGGCCATGATCTGTTCCGGCGTCGTCTGCGGCGAGACCATGCTCGAGACGAACGACCCCGGCATGCTCCGCACGAGGACGAACAGCAGCGTCATGATGACCAGGAGGGTCAGGTACGACACGACGAGTCGCTTCGCGAGGTAGCGGGCGCTGATCCGGCTCATGGTCGCATCGATCCTCGCACGCTCGTCGCCGACCGTCCCGGTCGGGGTCGATCGCTCGCTCCGTTCGCGTGTCTCGTCGTTCGTTCGTGCGGTTCGGCCTCCGGCGGTTCGGCCTCCGTTCGTGCGGTGACGTCGGCGGGCGGCGCGTGGTGTACGGACGCGTTCGTTCGTGCTTGTTCGGCGTACATTCGGCGTGTCGGTTGTCGGCGTTCGACCGTGTCGGCTCGTGCCAGCGATCGTTGCGGGGGTATCGCGACCCCTCGGTCCGCTATCCCTGCTTCCGGTACACCTGTTTCATCTCCTGGGCGAAGTTGTACGCTCCGGGGTCGGTGATGCCGGTGATGAACCCGCCGTACTTCTTCCCGTCGACCGGGAACAGGATGTTGTCGTAGTCGGTGACCATCGTGGGGAAGTCGAGGTAGAGCTTCTCGACGGCCTTCCTGACCAGCTCGTTCCGTTTCTCGTCGTCCATGGTCGTGCGGGCCTGCGAGATGAGGTCGTCGGCACCGGCGTTGTCGGGCAGTCCGTAGCCCATCGGGTTGTTGAGCAGCGTGCTCGTGTTCTTCTTCTTGCCGGTGTCCGTCTTCGAGTGGTCGTCGGCGTTGTCGCTGTGCATGAGGTTGTACAGCGAACTGACGCCGAGCGGCGAGAGGCTGTTCCATCCCATCGTGAAGATGTCGAAGTCCTCCTTTCCGTAGACCTTCGTCAGTTGGGTGTTGAACTCGAGCACCTGCGTCTGGACCGGGATGCCGATCCGCTTCAGCACGCGCACGTACCGCTTGAACATCTCCGCCTCCTGGGGCGACTCCTTCGGCGGGTCGATGTACATCTTCATCGGACGGCCCAGGTGCTGCGTGATCGTCTTGCCGTTGACCCGGAGTTCCTCGTCGGTGTCCGCGTTCTGGAGGACGCTCGACTCGACCGGCCCGAACGTGTAGTCGTGCTTTGCCTCCGTCTGGGACGCCTCGACGCCCGTGATGCTGCCGGGGTACTCGACGCCGGCGTAGGTGCCGGCGGTGCCGTCGATGACCTTTCCCTCCTTCAGGAACGTCCGCATCCCTTCGATGTCCGGCTCCGCGGACTGCTCCCCCTTCGAGCGGTAGCTGAACGCCTGCGTGGCGTCCGCCTTGAGGAGCGACGCGTCGCTCCCCGACTCCGGGCGTACCTTCGCGTAGCCCGGGGGCATGACGAAGTCGCCCTCGATGGCGTAGCCGCGCTGGAGGTTCGTTATCCAGTAGTAGTCGTCGAAGGCGAACCCGAGCACCTGTCGGAAGGTCGCGTCGTCGAGCGGCGTCCGTCGGAGGTTGTACGAGTGGTGGCTGTACCCCGAGTCGGGCCCCGTGACCATCGTGAGCCGCTCGTTCTTCTCGACCTTCTTCACGGTCGACTGCGTCTTCTTCTGCAACCCGAGGTACATGGCGTCGATCTCGCCCCGGAAGAACGCCTGCCGTCGGGCCGACTGGCTGCCGTACACCTTGAACCGGAGCGAGTCGAGGAACGGACCGCCCGCGATGAGGAAGTCGTTCTGCTCGATCCACGGGAGGCTACTGAGTTCGTAGTCGTCCCGGAACGTGATCTCGACCGCGGTGCTCGGGTTGTACGTCGTGACCTTCCCCGGGCCGAGCCCGATCGGTCCGCCGTGCTTGGTCGGGCTGTAGGTCTGGTAGTCCCCGACGTTGCTCCAGACGTGCTTCGGCAGGATCGGTAGCTGTAACTGGTTGATCTGGTAGGTCCCGATCGGGCGCTCGAGCTTCATGTGGACGTCCCACTCGCTCCCCGAGGCCTTCTCGACCGACTCGATCGGCCTGACGGTCGAGATGTACCGGCCGGGCTTCTGCTCCATCATGAAGTTGTACGTAAAGACGACGTCGTCGACGGTCAGTTTCTTCCCGTCGCTCCACGTCAACCCCTCTCGAACGTTGAAGAAGACGTCGGGCTTCGCGTTCTTCCCGGTGGTGTTCTTCGCCGTCCACTTCGTGTAGACGCTCGGCTTCACCTCGTAGGTCTCGGGGACGAGGGCCGTCCCGAACTCGTTGACGAAGTCGAGGATCGCGAACGAGTACGACGACGAGGTGGCGAGCGTGTTCAACCCCTTCGGCTGCGTGGTAAGGCCGACGGTGAACGTGCCGCCCTCGGGTATCGGGTCCGGGGGTTGTTCGAGCAGTTTCGCCTCGCTCGACATGAGCCCGCCGGCGCTCTGGAGGTCCTGGTCCGCGTCGTTCCCCCCGTCGTCGCTCTCGTTCCCGCCGCCGTCGCTGGAACAGCCGGCGAGACCCATTGCTACGGCGCTCGCACCACCTGCTTTTAAAAGAGATCTGCGCTTCATCAACCATTCAGAACGTTGGTTGTTCTTCATTGGTATGATAATGTATATCTATCATCGATACTTAAAACTGGGGTTTACGAACATGTCCGTTTCACCCACAGACGGGATGACCGACGGTACACCGACGCCTGGCGATGGCGCGTCAAGCCCGCCGGTACCGTCCGTCAGGCCGGCGGCTTCCGGCCGGCGGCGCGGTACCCGAAGTACACCGCGCCCGCCGCGGCCATCGCCGTCATCGACAGGTAGAGTTCCGGGGTCAACGCCCCCGTTCTGGTCTGCGTCCACGCGACGCTCAGCAGCGACCAGGCCGTCGCGGCCAGGAACCCGACGGCCAGCAGCCACGAACCGACGACGCCGCGCCCGAACCGCGGGGCGACGACGCCACAGGTGAGGCAGATCCCGGCGAACACGGCGAACACGGCGCGCGTCGAGAGCATTACCGCCTCCCCGGTGGCTATCGGAATAAACGGTGCCGTTTCGGTTCCGGGTGAGACGCCGTCGCACACCTCCGGTAACCCTTTCCGTCGGGGCCGAGGAGTACCGCCAACCACGGCCGATCGATGACCCGCTAACGCTCTTCCTCGACCGGTGTCCGCCCGCGCCGGTCGGTACGCCGCCGTCCGAACGACGACCACCCCGAGTCACCGCTACGCATGAGTCTACCGCCGCGAGACGAGATCGACCCGAAGCACCGATTCGACCTGACCCGCATCTTCGCGACGCCCGACGACTGGACGACCGCACGCGAAACCCTCGACGATCGACTCGACCGCCTGCGATCGCTGGCCGACGAACCGCCTACGCGACCGGACGAACTCCGCGCGCTGCTCGATCTGACCGAGGAGTGCTACCGGCGAAAGCAACGGCTCGGCCTGTACGCCAGGCTCGCCGCGAACGTAAACACGTCCTCGGCGGCGGCGGCGACCCGCGAACGCGACTTCCGCGAACTCGAGGCCGCGTTCGAACCGGTCGCCGCCGCGGTCCGCCGCCGACTCGGCGCGCTCGACGCCGCCGCGTTCGACGACCTGCTCGCGTCTCTCGACGGCGACCGCTACTACGCCCGGAACCTCCGCGCGCAGGCTGCCCGGACGCGCGAGCCGGCCGTCGAGGAGGCGATCGCGGCGCACGCGGAGGCCCGGAGCGCACCGACCCGCGTGCTACGGGCCGTCACGACGGAGGACGTCGACCCCCCGACCGTCGAGCGACCGGACGGCGAGCGGGTCGACGTCCGCGTCGGCGACTACGTGACGGAACTCTCCCACCCGGACCGCGGCTATCGACGGGCCGTCTACGAGGCGTACCACGGTGAGATGGAGCGATTCGAGGCGACGCTGACGCGGGCGGTGGCGGAGAAGCTCTCGGCCGCGGCCACCGAAGCCGATCTCCGCGGCTACGACTCGATCCGCGACCGCGACCTCCGGGGGGCGTATCCCGACGCCGGGCTGGAGCCGGCGGTCCCCGAGGCAGTCCACGACACGCTCGTCGACGGGGTTCGGGACGCTCTCGGTCCGTATCACCGGGCGCAGCGATCGCGCCGGGAGCGGCTGGGCCTCGACGCGCTCCGCCCGTGGGACCGCCGCGTCCCCACCGCCGACGCTCCCGCTCCGACCCTCGACTACGGGGACGCGACCGGCCTGATCCTCGAGTCGCTCGACCCGCTCGGCGAGGAGTACGTCGACCGCACACGCGAGTTCCTCGCCGAACGGCGGGTCGACGTCTTCCCGACGCGGGACAAGCGGACGGACATCCCGGCGTACTGTCCCTCCTCGGCGGCGGACGGCGCGTTCGTGCTCGCCAACTTCCGCGAGGACGTGCGGACGACCTTCTACGTCGCCCACGAACTCGGGCACGCGCTCGACGTCGCCTACCGTCGGGAGGGACCGACCCGGTACGCGACGGCCCCGACGGCGGTGTGCGAGGTCCCGTCGATCCTCCACGAACTCCTGCTCGCCGAGCGGTGTCTCGACGCGGGCGGCGCGCTCGCGTCGCACGCCCGTGACCGACTGGTCGAGTGTCTCGCCGGGAACCTCTACCGGAACGCGCGCAGCGCCGCGTTCAAGCACGCGCTCGCGACGACCGTCGAGGCGGGCGAGGAACTCTCCCCGACGGTCGCCCGGGAAGCGTACGCCGACCTCCTCGCGGAGTTCGACCCGATCGTCGAGTACGAGGACGGAGACCGCGGCGGACGCGAGTGGCTCGGCATGGGGATGCGTCTCCCCTACAGCAGCTACCAGTACGTCCTCGGTGCGACCGGCGCGCTCGTCGTCCGCGATCGACTTCGCGAGGGAAGCCTCTCCCCCGCCGACTATCGTCGGTTCCTCCGCACCGCGGGGCGAACGCCACCGGTGGCGTCGTTCGAGTCGCTCGGGATCGACGTGCGGTCGGCCACCCCGTACGAGCGCGCGGCCGCCGCGTTCGACGGCTATCTCGATCGAGCAGGCCGCGTACGCGAGTAACCCACGTGACGGTCGAGAACCGCCGACCGGGCGTCAGCGGCGTGCCAGCTAGTGACGCGGCACCGGCAGGTTCATTCCGACGATCACGAACCCCAGTAATACGGTGATACGTCGATGACGATCGAATTGGCTGGCGCGTACACGAACGCCCGTGTCCTGGTAGACGACGAGTCGCTCGTCGAGGAGAACTGTCTCGCGCAGATTCAGGAACTCATCGACCACCCGGCGTTCACCGAGCCCGTTCGGGTGATGCCGGACACGCACTGGGGGGCGGGCGCACCGATCGGTTTCACGATGCCGCTCCCCGATCGCGTCGTTCCGAACGTCGTCGGCGTGGACGTCGGGTGTGGCATGGCCGCGGCGAACCTCGGGGACGAACTCCCGCTCTCCGACGGCGACCGCGAACGCCGGGTCCGGGAGGCGGTCCCGATGGGGCGTTCGGTCCACGACTACGACAGTGCGGTCCACCTCGTCGACGAATTCCCGTTCGAGCGCGCGAACGAGACGTTCGAACGGTTCGACGACGCGTTCGAATCTCGGCACGGTGAGCCGATCGACCCCGTCGAGTTCGAGTTCGACGGGTACGACGGTGCGTACTTCACGCGACTCTGCCGGCGCGTCCTCGCGGGCCAGCGTCAGGGTATCGGTCACGTCATCGCGAGCGCCGGGACGCTGGGAGGCGGGAACCACTTCGTCGAGTTCGCGAGGGCTCGAGCGTCGGGCGAGTACTGGCTCGTCGTCCACAGCGGGTCGCGCTACCTCGGGAAGGCCGTCGCGGAGCACTGGCAATCGAGGGCGACCGACTACCGAAGCGCCGATCGGATTCGAGACGCCATTCCCCCGGCGTTGGATCGGTACGTCAAGTTCGACCTCGAGACCGTGAGCGACGTCGATCTCTTCCAGTGGGTCACCGGCGGCAAGGGTGAATCCCACGTCCGGAAGGAACGTGTCCGCGAGGAGTTCGACGGCGACGAGATCGAGAGCGTGTTCCGGCGGCTCTCGAATCTCGAACCGGATCGCGGGACTCGGAATACCGACCTCGACTGGCTCGAGGGGCGCGAGGCCCACGGCTACTACGTCGACATGCTGTTCGCCCAGCAGTACGCCCGGTGGAACCGGACGCTGATGATCGACGCGATCTGCGACGCGCTCGACGTCACGCCCGTCGAACGGTTCCAGTCGATCCACAACTACATCGACTTCCGCGACCTCACCGTCCGGAAGGGCGCGACGCCGGCGCGCGAGGGGCAACGGCTCGTCGTGCCGTTCAACATGGCCGACGGGTCGGTACTCGCCACCGGGAAGGGCAACGACGACTATCACCGGACCGCGCCGCACGGTGCGGGTCGCGCCATGGGTCGGCGAGACGCGCACGAGAACCTCTCGCTCGACGCGTTCGAGGCGTCGATGGAGGGAGTGTACTCGGAGTCGGTCGTTGAGGAGGTGCTCGACGAGGCTCCGATGGCGTACAAACCCGCCGACCGGATCGCCGCCGCGCTCGAACCGACGGCCGAGGTCGACGATCGCCTGGACGCCGTTCACAACCTGAAGGCGCTCGACTGACGGGACGGCACTCGACGGGCGCTCGCGACGCTTGCGACCGCCATCCGGTAGAGCAACCGCCACCGAATTCCCGGGGCCCGCGTCACGACATAATATGTGAGGATGTGTACCAAATACTTATATAAATAACGCTGGAATCAACGCGTCGGGTTCTACAAATGGCAATCGATACCGGGGAACGTCGGCTGGTTCGTCAACTCGGCTGGGTACACGGCGTCACGATCATGGCGGGCATGATGATCGGTGCCGGCATCTTCGTCGTCACCGGTACGGCGGCCGGCATCATGGGGCCTGCGGTGCCGCTCGGGTTCCTGGCCGTCGTCCCGCTGATCATCGCGACCGCGCTCATCTACTCGATCTACATGAGCGGACCGTTGGGCGAGCACGCGGGCGGCGCGTACGTCCACATCTCGCGGACGTGGAACTCCCTGTTCGCCGGCTACATCGTGATGTGGATGAAGTGGATCGCGTACGCCGGTTCCATCGCCGCCATCGGCCTCGACCTGGGTGCTGTCCTGCACTCGTTCGAGGTCCTCTCCGGTCTCTCGGCGCAGACGTGGACGCTCGCGGCGATCACCCTGCTCTTCGCGATCAACCTGCTCGGCGTCGACATCTACGGGAACGCACAGGCCCTGTTGACGATCCCTCTCGTCGGCATCCTCCTCCTCCTGGTCGTCCCCGGTCTGTTCGTCGTTGACGGCGGGAACTTCACCCCGCTGTTCCCGCAGGAACTCTACGGCGGCGGCTACGTCGATCCGGTGCTGGCCGGCGTCGCGGTGTTGCTGTTCTCGTACGTCGGGTTCGAGGCGCTGGCACAGGCCGGTGAAGAGATGAAAGCTCCCCAGCAAACGCTCCCGAAGTTGTTCGTGTACACCTCACTCGGCGTCGGGATCCTCTACATGCTCGTCACGTTCGTCGTGATCGGCGTCGTCGGCTGGCAGGCCGCGGCCTCCGCCGAAGCTCCGCTGACGGCGGCCGCCCGGGCGTACTTCCCGGCCGGCACGGCCACGATCGTCGCGTTCGCCAGCGTTCTGGCGTACGTGACGACGATGAACACGTGCTATCTCGTACCGAGCCGCCTGCTCTACGCCTTCGGGAAGGACAACGTCGTTCCGAGCACGCTCGCCCACGTCAACGACCGGTTCCGCACGCCGGACGTCTCGCTGCTCATCACTTACGTCGTCAGCGTCGTGTTCGTGCTGACGGCCACGTTCCAGTTCGCGATACTGATCACCCTGGCGTCGGTGACGCTCGTCTACCTCACCCACTCGCTCTCCGGGATGGTGCTGCCGTGGCTTCGCCCCGAACTGTACGAGCGGTCACAGTTCCGGCTGTCGCCGGTGGCGTGCGCCATCGTCGGCGGCGTGAGCGCCGTCACGATGGCCGTACTCGGGTGGCAAACGCTCTCGGTGAACGGGATCGCGCCGGCGGTCGGGATGGTCCTGCGTGGAAACGTCGTCGACGGTCTCACGTCGAATCCGGCGCTCATGCTCTTCGTGTGGGGTCTCGCTGGCGCGGCAATCTTCTTCGGTCACCGAGCGTACCTCCGCGCGACGGGTACCGAGATCGAAGACGAACGGTCCATGCGACGGCTCTACGACTCCGCTGAGTGACGAACGTCGGCGGCTCCGCCGCCGCACTCGACGGACGGACCGACCGACCGGTCGCCTGCTTCGCCGACGGGTCGGAGACGAGCGACCGCGCCGTCGCCCCCGTCGCTCGCGAACGGGGTAGCTATTAGTGCGCGGGACCGCAGTCGTCCCGTAGGCCATGTCGACTAATTCGACGTTCGAGGTATTTCGAGATGCTGCGGGCGAGTGGCGGTGGCGTCTCGTCGCCTCCAACGGGAACGTGATCGCGGACAGCGGCGAGGGATACCGATCGAAACAGGGGGTCGAGCGGGGGATCGAGAGCGTCAAGCGGACCGCGGCCGAGGCACCGGTGGAGATCGTGGACGAGGACTGACACCGTCGGACGTCCTCTCGCCGTCGGCTCTCCCTCGACGGTCGGTGAGCCAGCGGCGATCGTTCACCGATATCCCGCTCTCGTCGTCGAATCCGGCCGTCTCGAGGGCCGTGCGGGCCGGGCCTCGGGTAGGCCGGAAAAAGAACGATTCTGGAGCCTCGACGGCCACAGGCCACGAATTCAGGCGAGACAGCGACATCTTGTGGGTTATACGTGGCGGAATCGTGGTTCGGGTCGAACCGAGGCACACCGATGAGCGTTACACCCCCTGACACGACTTCGTCGCCGTTCGGACGGACCAGACTCGATCGCGGCCCCCGATCACCGCGTGTAGATCGTCTGCGGTTCGAGGGGCCGCGATGAGTACGCTCGATCGCGCCGGCTCGCTGGCGGACCGTCTCCGCCACCCGCTCGTCGCGATCGCCGCGGCGCTCCTCCTGACCGTCCCGTTCGTCGCCCTGTTCGTCACCCACGGCTGGCACCTCGACCCGGCGTCGACCGCGGAGAGTCCGCACGCGAACGTCACCCCGATCGCCGCGGTGTTCGTCGGCGGGCTCGCCATCCTCGGCTCGGCGTTCCTGCTGGCGTGGGGCGCGGAGACCGCCGAGAAGGACGTCCCGACCGCGTTCGCCATCGCGGTCCTGGCGGTGCTCGCCGTCGCCCCGGAGTACGCCGTCGACGCGCTCTACGCGTGGCAGGCCGGGGCCGACCCCGGACCGAGCGAGGCGGCCAACCTCGCGATCGCCAACATGACCGGGGCGAACCGCATCCTCATCGGGATCGGCTGGTCGGCCATCGCGCTCTTCACGATCTATCGGGCGAAACGCTCCGGCGACCCGGCCGTCCGCCGCCGCTCCGGGTTCCTGAACGACGCGGTCGAGATCGACCGCGACATCTCCCTCGAGATCGCTCTCCTCCTCGTTGCGACGGCGTACGCGTTCTTCGTCCCGCTCGGGGGTGGCATCGGTATCGTCGACACCGTCGTCCTCGTCGGTCTCTACGCCTTCTACATCGCCGTCGTCGTGCGCGGCGACGTCGAGGAGGACGGAGCGCACGTCGGCGTCCCGGCGTACCTCCAGTCGCTCTCGAAGGGGCCACGGATCGCCAGCGTGATCCTGCTGTTCGCGTACTCCGGTCTGATCATCTTCGAGGCGGTCCACCCGTTCGCGCTGGGTCTCGAGGAACTCGGGACCGCCCTCGGCGTGCCGCCGTTCTTCATGATCCAGTGGATCGCGCCGCTGGCGAGCGAGAGCCCCGAGTTGATCGTCGTCGCCTACCTCGTGAACAAGGCCCGCTCGACCGCCGGCTTCAACGCGCTCATCTCCTCGAAGCTCAACCAGTGGACGCTCCTCGTCGGCACCCTCGCCGTCGTCTATAGCATCGCCGCCGGCCACGTCGGTACGCTCCAGTTCGATCAGAAACAGGCGGCGGAGATCTGGATCACCGCCGCACAGAGCCTGTTCGCCATCGCCGTCCTGTCCAACTTCGAGATCAGCGCCCGCGAGGCCATCACGCTGCTCGTCCTGTTCGTCTCGCAGGTCGTCATCGAGTTCGCCGTGATCCGGGTCGTCTCCGAGCCCGCGGCCACCCAGCTCAGCATCGACGTCCTCTACGCCTACACCGGCATCTACCTGCTCCTGGGTGCGTGGCTGTTCGTCCGCCGTCGCGAGGAGGTCCGGCGGCTCGTCGGCCGGACCGCCTCGACCGCCAGGGACGCACTGGGCGACGGGAGCGACCGGCCGGAGTACGCCGATTAGCCGACACGCACGAGACGAGACGAACGCGCGGGACGTGCGAACGATCGGCCACGACGCTCGACGCGCGTGACGGGGCCGGAGGGACCCTCTATCGAGCGATCGCGGGGGGACTCCACCGCGAACGACGGGTGGGCGTCACCCGGGGAGAAAGACGCTGATGATCGCGACGACGATGCCGGCGAGCCCCATCCGGATCCCGGCGACGTACCAGCGCTGGCGGGAGATCGACGCCATGTACGCGCCGAAGGCGAACAGCACGCCGACGGCGACGGCGACCGAGAGGAGCGTCGCCTGGAACAGCGAGAGCGCCGCGCCCTCGAACAGGAACGGCACGAGCGGCAACACGAGCCCGAAGAGCGGCCCGAGCCCGCTCATAAGGGCGTTCACGACCTGATCGCTGGTCTTCTCGCGCTCGATCTGCGTCTCGCTCAGGTCGGTGAGCATCGCGTCTTCGATGTCGTGGAGTTCGGCCCGCATCTCGGCGCGTTCGATCTCCCAGACGCTCCAGACGCCGGAGGTCGTGAGGCCGACGGCACCGCCGAGGCCGATCTTGATGACGGTGAGCCCGTCGGGGACCCCCGAGAGGTACGCGCCGACGGTGACCCCGACGCCGGTGAGCGCGCCGTCGAACCCGTTCGAGACGAAGTACCGCCTCGCGATCGGTCCGATCCCGTCGAGGCCCGCTCGCTCGAGGAACGACTCCGGGTCGGATTTCGCCCCCATCAGTCCTGGGGCGTCGGAGCGTTCTCGACGAGGTACTCCCCGCAGACGACCTGATCGACCGAGTGGATCGTCCCGCCGGCGTCCTCGATGATCGCCTCGACGTCGTCGTAGTCGATCGCCTCTCCCTCGACGGTGAACTTCACGTTCTGGACCTCCTTGTCGATCTCGATGAGCGTCGCGTTGACGCCGGCGACGCTCTCGACCGCCGCGATCTGCTGGGCGAAGGCGAGCGTCGACGGTTCGTGGGGTTTCAGGACGTCGATCACCAGGCGGCGTGTCGAAACCATAGGTTACCGTAGCGCTTCTCGTCGCAAAGTAGTTCTGATACCGCCGTTCGGCGAGGCGCGTCCGTCGAAACTCGATCCCCGACCGACGGATACCACTCGAAATCCCCGACGGAACGCTTCCGGTGGACCGACGTGTTCTCTACGCGTGGAGGCTTCAGCCGTCGTTTGTGCCTCCAGAAGACGTATGCGCTCCCTCTCACGACGGTCAGTATGGTCTCGCTGACGCGTCGGGGACTCCTCCGTCGGACTGCGGTCGCCGCCGGCCTCACGAGCGCGAGCGGGTGCGCCACGCTGAACGCACCCGGCCCCGCCAACGGGGAGTCGGTTCCGAGGCGATTCACGAACGCCGACTACGCGGCGAGTTACGGGACGGCCGGCCGATGGCCGATGGAGGGCCACGACGGCGGGAGGACCGGGCGAGCGGGTTCGGCCGTCCCGCTCGGCGACGTCGGCGTCGCGTGGCTCCGCCGCCCCGGTACGGATCCGCACGGCGCGACGGCCCCCGTCGTCGGTTCCGAGCGCGTCTACGTCGGCTACAACGAATCACCTGACGACGCGGACTATCGAGCCTACCTCGCCGGATTCGACGCCGAAACCGGGGAACGGCAACTGGACGTTCGCCTCGGCGCGGGTCGGGTCGTCGGCCACGCCCTCGCCGGCGACACCCTGCTCGCGGTGACCCGCCCCCCCGGCTACGACCGAGCGACGGTGACCGCCCTCGCGCGCGCCGACGGGTCGTCCCGGTGGACGGAGACGATACCGGACGTGACCGGGCCGCCGGCCGTCGTCGACGGAACGTGCTATCTGGCGACCCGTGACGGCGACGACGCCGTCTACGCGCTCGACCTCGACGGCACGCGACGGTGGCGAACCCCGATCGACGGGGCGTGTTACACGGCGACCTGCGCCGACGCCGACGCCGTCTACGTCGGATTGACCGACGGTCGAGTCGTGGCGCTCGAAGCGACGACCGGTAAACGGCGTTGGGTCGAACGGATCGCCACGCCCGACGAGTGTTGCCCGGACATCCAGGGGACGCCGACGGTGGTCGACGGGCGACTGTACGTGCCCGGAATCCGGCGAGAACTCGTCGCCGTCGACGTGACCGACGGGACCGTCGACTGGCGGACCACCGTCGTCGACGACGACTACGGGAACCCCGTCCCGTCGCCGGCCGTCACGGAGGACGCAGTCTACGTGAACACGTATCACGGCGGTCTCGTCGCACTCGCGGTGTCCGACGGATCGGTTCGCTGGCGCTCGTCGTACCGCGGCGATCTCCGGCCCCCCGCTGTCGGCGATGACGTCGTCGTCGTTCCCCGACACGATTCGGTCGTCGCCTACGACGGTGCCGATCGCCGCGCGTGGACCGTCGACGTCGCGGTGCCGGACGTCGGGATGGCGGGGTACATCATGCGCACGCGGGTGGCGCTGGCTCACGGGATGTGCTACGTTGGCATCGCCGACGGCCGCGTCTACGCGGTCGGAGCCCGCGAGTGACGGAGGTGGTCCAGGACCGTCGACCCCTGTTCGGGATAACGCGTCGGGTCAGAATCGGACACTGCGTCCGAACGTTCCTCTCGCCCCGTAGCACGCAGACGGTGCTCCCGGTCGCGAACGACGCGAGGAACGAGGGAATCGCCCCCGACGAGGAGTCGAACTAGCCGAGCGACGTCCCGCCCTAGGAGGTAACTCCGTACGCGGGCCTGACCGAAACGGGCGGTCTCCGTCTCTGCACCGCAGAGACGGAGAGCGCGTTAAGCACGTCGGGTGCCTACCCTCTCCGTGACATGCTCCGTACGATACTCACGGCGATCGGCGTCGTCGAACTCCTCTCGCCGGAGGCGCTCATCGACACCGCCGAGCGCGTCGCGCTCGAGGACCCGAACGACTGCGAACTGAGACCGTGGGTCGTTCCGGGGGCACGGGTAGAGGGACTCCTCGTCCTCGCTCTCGTGTGGCGGAGCGACGCCTCCTACGCCGCGCTCAAGCGGTTCCTCGGCGTCGTCGGACTCCTCGCCCTGGCGTTCCCACGCGCCTACGTCGACTACGGGGCGAGGCTGGCGTACGCCGACGCCACCGAGTGCGAGTGGAGACCGTGGGTGTACCCTGGCACTCGCCTCGTCGGGCTGACGTACGTGCTCGTTGCGCTCGACGAACGCGGGCGGGACTGATCGCGGGATGATCTCGAGACTGCGCCCACTCGTACGATCGCACGTACCGGCGACGTGATCGGCGTTGACGTCCCTCGTTCCGGGACGGCTAGTCGCCGTCTAGTCGCCGTCCCGGTCGTCGTCCCAGATCGTGCTGACGGCCTCGATGAGGTCGATCTCGAGTTCGATCAGGAGGAGCGCCACGAGGAGACCGATGAGGAGCGCCTGGACGGTCTTGTCGAACACGCCCAGCGCGAAGCTCTGCATCCCCGAGAGCACCCAGAGGACGATCTGCACCCCCAGGTACGGAATCCCCAGCACGTACAGGAGCCGACGGGGGAACGTGGTGAACAACAGACCGACTGCGACGAAGAATCCCAGTCCAGCCAGCAGGAACGGCACGAACCCGGTTCGAGCGAACAGATACAGGTGAACGAGGCCGGTCACCACTGCCAGGAACGCTCCCAACCGCTCGAGCGGACCGAGCGGTGTGCGGTTCGGTCGGACGCCTGCCACGTACTGCCTGGGACGTGCGAGAATCCCCACGACTGATCACCGGTGGAACTCGGCGCTCTACGAACAAAAACTCGCGTTCGCCCCGCCGCACGCGCCTGACCGGTCGTGCTCGACGCGAGGATCGGCGAACCGACGGAATCCGTCGGTTCGAGAGCGACGTCACCGCCGTGCGTACCCGTCTCGTCTCGTCTCGTCTCGTCTCGTCTCGTCTCGTCTCGTCTCGTCTCGTCTCGTCTCGTCTCGTCTCGTCTCGTCTCGTCTCGTCTCGTCTCGTCCTCGCCCCTCGATCCGTGCGGGCTACTCGGGGAGTCGGTATCGACCGTGCTCCTTCACGAGTCGACCGGTGTCGACCGCCTCGGTGACCGCCCTCTCCACCTCGACTGCGGGACGGTTGGTCTCCCGGGCGAGTCGGTCGATGAGGGTGTACTCGGCCACGCTCTGCCGGGAACTCGACGACGTGTGGTAGGCGACGAGCGTCACGAGGCGATCGCAGAGGGCCGCACGCGTCGCGGTCATACCCGCGAGACGGCTCCACCCCTGATAGCGGTACGGCCGGCCAGTACCGGCCACTGACGGAGCGCACTTCACACCCCGTTCCCGCTTCAGCTTCGGCGGCACCCGTGCCCGCAGTACCCGCGGTGTCCGCGGTAACCGTCTCGTCGCGTCCTCTCCGCGCGGAGAGTGTCTCCGACGAGTTTATCTCTCGATTCTATCTGTTCATTACATATAGCCGCCACGTATTTCTATCGTGCCGCAAGTATGGAACGTAGTGATGGCCCTGACGACGCTCGACCTGTTCATCGACCTCAAGCGCCTCGAAGACGAACTCGGCCGGCTCCCGCGCGCCAACGACGTGGTGCGCGACGGTGCCCACAGCGTCAACACCTACTACAAGCGCTTTAACGGGAACTGGCGGTACGTCGAGACGGCCTATCGGGAGTGGCGCGACACTGGTCGGTTGCCCGCTGACGCCCGGTAAGCCGCCGCCGTCCCCGACCGTACGCTGTCCCGTTACCCGTCTCCTCGATCCCTTCGACCGTAATTCCCCTCGCCCGCCGCTCTCGGTACCCATCTTCGATGGGAGAGGTAGTCTGTACGGTGGGTTGGTGCGTTCCGGAGCGCGTTACCATCGACTTCGACGACCGGTGAGCGACGGAAGTAATCGCTCGCCTTCGGGCGCGGCGAGCGAGAGCGGCGTCGGCTGATCGAAGCGGCGTTACGGACCACGGAGGCCCCGTACGTGGCGGCGTGTCGACTGCAACACAGGCCGTCAACGGGGGTCGATTCGGGCCCACGACTCGGTCGATAGATCGACGGTTCGACGGTAGCCCGTGATTCGATGTCCTCGCTTTCCCCGGAGATCGGTTTCTCGCGCCAGATGACCCTCCCGGCCCGCTTCGTTTTCTCCCTCTCCGAGCGGTAACTACCGCCCACAAACTGGGGTAACCTCTAACCCCCGGCCGCTCGATCGAAACGTATGGCGGACACGATCGATCGGGTCGGTCGGTTGGTGAGTGCCCTGACGCGCGAGGAGAAACTCCGGCTCGTTCGCGGTGCGCCGGACCCCGAGGGAACCGCGACGGGGTACGTCCCCGGCGTCGAACGCCTCGGCGTCCCCGAGTACCGGCTGGTCGACGGTCCGCTCGGCGTACGCGCCGAAGGCGAGCGTGCGACGGCGTTCCCGGCCTCGCTGGCGCTGGCGGCGACGTTCGAGCCGGAACTCGCCCGAAGGCAGGGTGCGGCGCTGGCGCGCGAGGCGAAGGCGCGCGGTCAGGACGCGCTGCTCGCCCCGGGGGTGAACCTCGTTCGAGTGCCCCAGTGCGGGCGGAACTTCGAGTACTTCTCCGAGGATCCCCTCCTGGCTGCGCGCTTCGCCGCGGGCGTCGTCGAGGGGATCCAGGGTGAGGACGTGATCGCGACCGCGAAGCACTACGTCGCCAACAACCAGGAGCGGAACCGCACGGACGTGAACGCCGCGGTGGACGAGCGGACGCTGCGCGAGCGCTACCTTCCGGCGTTCCGGGCGGCCGTCGAGGCGGGCGTCGGATCGGTGATGACGGCCTACAATCGCGTGAACGGCACCCACATGAGCGACCATCGGTACCTGGTGCGGGACGTGCTCAAGGGGGAGTGGGGCTTCGAGGGGTACGTCGTCTCGGACTGGTACGGGCTGGAGAGCACCGTCGGCGCGGCGAACGCCGGGCTCGACCTGGAGATGCCCGGCGTTCCGGTGACGGAACTCCACGGACCGGCGGACGGGGACGGGCCGACCGAAGCCGAGGAGGACGCGGACGTCGCGTCGCTGGACGGGATCCCGGACGGGACGCGGGCCGGCTTCTTCGGGGAGCCGCTCGCCGACGCCATCGACGACGGGGCGGTTCCCGCGGACCGACTCGACGACATGGTGCGGCGGATCCTCGGCCAGCTAGCTCGCGTCGGCCTGCTCGATGGCCGGCGCGACGACGGAGCGATCGACACGCCCGAGCACCGCGATCTCGCGGAGCGGATCGCCGTTCGGGGGACCGTGCTGCTGGAGAACGACGGCGTCCTCCCGCTCGAGGACGGGGCGAACGTGGCCGTGATCGGCCCGAACGTACACGAGCCGACGCTGGGCGGCGGCGGGTCCTCGGAGACGACGCCGTTCTCCGCGGTCAGTCCGCGGGAGGGGATGTCGTCGCGGGCGGCGGGCGAGGTGACCGTCGCCCGGGGCGTTCGCGAAATCGAAGACGTCTCGCTGTTCGATCGGCTCCCCTTCGTCGAACGGAAGTCCCCGGAGGACGAGGGCGTCGAGGAGCACGCGTCCGACCCCTCGATCGAGGAGGCGGTCGCGGCGGCCGAGTCGGCCGACGTCGCCGTGGTGTTCGTGCGCGACGCGACCACGGAGGCGAGAGACCGCGACGACCTCCGCCTCCCCGGCGAACAGGACGCGCTGATCGAGTCCGTCGCCGCGGCCGCCGAACGCACCGTCGTCGTCGTCAACTCCGGCGGCCCCGTCGAGGTGCCCTGGCGTGAGGACGTCGAGGCGCTGCTGGAGGCGTGGTATCCCGGGCAGGCTCACGGCGACGCGATCGCCGCCGTGCTGTACGGCGACCGCGATCCCGGGGGCCGACTCCCGGTCACCTTCGCCCGCGAGGAGGACTATCCGGCGACGGAGGAGACGCGATATCCCGGCGTCGACGGCGAGGCGACGTACGCCGAGGGTCTCTTCGTCGGCTACCGCCACTTCGACGCCGCGGGACGCGAACCGACCTATCCGTTCGGGCACGGACATTCCTACGCGGACTTCCGGTACGGGGACGCTACGGCGACCGATCGCGCCACGGTTCGCGTCGCCGTCGAGAACCTCGCGGAGCGAACGGGCCGCGAGGTCGTACAGGCGTACGTCCGGCCGCCGGCCGCCCCCGACGGCATCGCGCGACCGGTTCGGGAACTCGCCGGGGTCGCGACGATCGAACTGCCCGCCGGAGCGACTCGAACGGTCGACGTCGAACTCGACGAGCGCGCGTTCGCCCGCTACGATCCGGAACGCGGGTGGGTGACCGACGCCGGGCGGTACGTCGTCGAAGTGGGCCGCTCCTCGCGAGACGTTCGGACGACGGTCGGCGTCGACAGGGACTAGACGCCACGAAGCGAGAGATTCGTCCGAACGAGAGCGGGGCGTCGCAGGAGGCGACGGACGTGTGGAGGACAGTAACTATCACGGATGCGATCCTACCGTCGACTATGACCACGGTCGACACGATCACGTCACGCTGTCTGCGGTGTGGGTTCGAAGCGCCGGCCGGCGATAGCACGTGGGGGCGCGTCGAGGTTCCGCCGCTGGGGACGATGACGCAGTGTCCCGAGTGCGGCAGTACGAACGTCATCGGTCGACGCTAACCGACGGTGTCCGCGCGCGCGGGAACCCTGGTCCGCGTACGCGTCACGAGTGGCCTCAGTGCAGGTACTTCGTCGTCCGTTCACGATCCTACGGCGGTCCGAGAGGGGGAATGTAGGTCGGCGTCGTGGAATTTCGGTCCGGCGTCGCCTACGTGTCCGTACCCTCTCCCCTGTTCGGGGAATACGGATCCTGCCGACGGCGCTCCCCCGGAGGTCTAGTCACCCAGTGGCACGCGGCTCGATGGTCCCTCGCACCGGTCGACGAATCGCTGAGAGCTTCGCTTGAACGGCGGTCCTCCGAACCGCTCGGAGTGCCCACGACCATCGGCTCTGGTTCGGTCGCCTCGCAGTCCCCGTCGATGTACTCCGGACAACGCGTGTGAAACGGACACCCCGAGGGCACATCGATCGGACTCGGCGGGTTCCCCTCGAGGATCGTCTTTCGCCTCGAGCCGTCTCCCTCGACGCTCGGAATGGCGCTCAACAGCGCCTTAGTGTACGGATGGACAGGCTTCTCGAAGATTTCGTCGGTCGGTCCCGACTCGACGATCTTTCCGAGATACATCACCGCGACTCGATCGCTCACGTGCTTGACGACGCTGAGATCGTGGGCGATGAACAGATACGAGAGCCCGTACTCCCGTTGGAGCCGTTTCATCAGGTTGATGATCTGCGCCTGGACGCTCACGTCGAGCGCCGAAACCGGTTCGTCGGCGACGATGAGTTTCGGTTCGACCGCCAGAGCCCGCGCAATGCCGATACGCTGACGCTGTCCCCCGGAGAATTCGTGAGGGTAGCGGTCGCGGTAACTCGGATCGAGACCCACCTCCTCGAACAGTTCGTCGACGCGCTCTTCCAGCGCCTCGCCGGTCGCGATGTCGTGTACCTCGAGGGGTTTGGCGACGATCTCGCCGACCGTTTTCCGGGGGTTGAGTGACGAGAGCGGGTCCTGGAAGATCACTTGGACGTCCTTCCGGAGCGCCTTCAATCGGTTCCCTGAGGCGGTCGTGATGTCCCCACCGTCGAATCTGATGGTCCCTGCGGTCGGCTCGTACAGCCGCGCGAGCGTGCGACCGAGCGTACTCTTCCCGCAACCGCTCTCGCCGACGACACCGATCGTCTCGTTCCGATCGAGCGAGAGCGATACGCCATCGACGGCGTGGACCCACTTCTCCTCGCCGAACGTGCGATCGAGAATGCCCTGTTCGACCGCGAAGTGTTTTTTCAGGTTCTCGACGTCGAGTAACGGCTCGTGGGCCGACGCGTCGGACGGACCCGTCGATTTCGAATTACCGCTCATCAATCTTCACCCCCGAGTTCTGCGGATGCCTCTGACAGGGCACCGTTTGATTCCGCGTCCCGTTTCTTGGGTGGTGCGGTTCGCTGTTCGTCGATCGATACGACCTCACCGTCTTCGAGTTCGACGCTGTCATCGTACAGGTGACACCATACCGTGTGATCCGTGTTGCTCCCTTCGTGCCCGATCAGCGGTCGCTCGCACAGCTCGAACGCCCGATCGCACCGCTCGCGGAAGGGACAGCCCGGTTTCTTGTTTACCAGGCTCGGAACGTTCCCCTCGATCGTGTCGAGCCACTCTCGTTCGTCGGTCACCTTCGGAATACTCCGAAGCAGTCCCCGGGTGTAGGGGTGGCGCGGGTGCTCGAACAGCGCATCCGTCGCGGCCGTTTCCATCAACTCTCCGGCGTACATCACAGCCACCCGATCACACGTCTCGCGTACGACGGCGAGGTCGTGTGTGATGAGGACGACGGAGACGCCGAACTCGTCGCGGAGGTCGAGCAACTCGTTGAGGATCTGTGCCTCGATGGTTACATCGAGGGCGGTCGTCGGCTCGTCCGCGATGATCAGCGACGGATCGCCGGCGAGCGCCTGGGCGATCATCACGCGCTGTTTCATGCCGCCCGAGAGCTGATGGGGGTACTCCCCGGCACGCGTCTCGGGATCCGGAATCCCGACGATCTCGAGCAGTTCGACCGCTCGTCGCCACGACGGACTTTCCGAACGCGTCCCTCCGAGATACTTCCGTCTCATCTCGCTCCAGAATCCGACAGACTCACCCAGGTCGCCGTGATGGCGGGCGACCTCGGCGATCTGCTCGCCGATGGTCATCACGGGATTGAGGCTACTCATGGGATCCTGAAACACCATGCTGATCTCGCCCCCGCGGATCCGCTGGAACTCGCGCTCCGTCTTCTCCAGCAGGTTCTCGCCGCGATATCGGATCGTGTCCGCCTCGACGACGCCCGGCGCATCGACGAGTCCGAGTAACGACAGCGCGGCGACGCTCTTTCCGCTCCCGGATTCGCCGACGATCCCGAAGACTTCACCGGGTTCGACCGCGAAGCTGATACCGTCGACCGCACTTACTGTTCCCCCTTCGGTCTCGAAGCGAGTCCGAAGGTTCTCCACTTCGAGCAGCGGTTCGCTCATGCGTCCGCCTCCTTGACGTCGAACGCGTCGCGAAGCGCGTCACCGAAGAGATTGATGCCGAGCACCGTCACCATAATCGCGATACCGGGGATGATCGAGATCCACCACGCTTGCGTGATGAAGCCGCGCCCCTGTCCGAGGAGCGCACCCCACGTCGGCGTGGTGGGCTTGACACCCAGCCCGAGGAACGAGAGGGTGCTTTCAGCGAGAATCGCCCGGGCGGTGAACACCGTGAACTGGACGATCAGGGGCGCGACCGTGTTCGGGAAAACCTCGCCGAAGATGATCTCCACGTCCCCCAGGCCGATGCTCTGGGCCGCGAGTGTGTACTCCTCCTCACGGATCGACAACACCTCGCCGCGCGCGAGTCGGGCGAAGTCGTCGATGTAGGCGAACCCGACCGCGACGAGGACGTTCCAGAAGCCCTGACCGAAGATGGCGACCAGCATGATGGCGATCAACAGCCACGGGAACGCCCACATGACGTCGACCGCCCGCATCAGCACGTCGTCGATCCACCCACCGTAGTAGCCAGCGACCATCCCGATCACGATGCCGACGACGGCGCCGAACAGCACCGCTCCTAACCCGACGGCGAGGCTGATTCGCGCACCGTACATCAGCCGCGAGAGCAGATCACGGCCGTACGAGTCCGTACCGAGCGGATGTGCGCTCGCGAGATCCGGTGGCGTGAGAAGCCCGTACTTCTGGGCCATCGGATCGTAGGGCGCGAGTTCGGGCGCGAACACCGCCGCCAGCACGAACAGGACCACGATGACGAAGCCGATCTGCGCGCGCAGGTCCCGTTCCAGCGTTCGGGTGAACCGTTCGAGTAGGTCGGTTCGAATGCCGAACACGCGACCCCTGTCCGGGTCGTAACCGAGCGTGCGTTGGACGCGCTCTTTCGTCGACATTCAGTCACCCCCGTACCGGATCTTCGGGTTGATCGCCGTGTAGAGGATGTCGACGACGAGGTTCATGAACACGAACACGAACGAGATGAGGATGACTGCCCCCTGGATCACGGGGAAGTCGCGACGCTCGATCGACCGGATCAACAGCCGCCCGAGCCCCTGAATGCCGAAGACGATCTCGACCGCGACGACGCCGCCCAACAGCACGCCGAGCAGGATGCCGGCGATCGTCACGATGGGGATGAGCGCGTTCTGGAGGCCGTGCTTGAACAGAACGAGCCGTCCGTTCAGTCCTTTGGCTCGCGCCGTCCGTATGTAGTCCTCGTTGAGAACCTCGAGCATCGACGAACGCGTCATTCGCATCAGGATACCGCCATAGGGGAGCCCCACGGCCAGGGCGGGCAGGATGACGTGCTGGAACCAGGGGACCACGCCCTCGCTGATTGAGACGTATCCGAACGCGGGAAGCAGGTTGACGTAATCGGCGAAGACGAGCAGGAGCACGATCCCGATCCAGAAACCGGGCATACTGATGCCGAGGAAGGCGATCACCGTCGCGACGTAATCTTCGAACTGGTAGCGATGGACGGCGCTCACGATTCCTGCGGGAAGCGCGATGAGGAACGCGATCAGGATGCCGACGAGGGCGATGCTCAGCGTCGGCTCGGCCACGCCCAGTAGTCGGTCCGCAACCGGCTGGTTCGAGAAGATCGAGGTCCCCAGATCGCCGGTTAGAATCCGGCCCATCCACCGCAGGTACTGGACGTACAGGGGCTGGTTCAACCCCATTTCCTGTCGCAGGGCACGGATCGCCTCCGCGTTCGCGTCACCGCCGAGCAGTACTCGCGCCGGGTCGCCCGGGATCGCCCGTACGGCGAAGAACACGATCGTCGCCACGACGTAGATGACGGCGAACGCGTGGGCGATTCGCTTTCCGACGTAGCGTTTCATTCCCATGTGATACCTCCGTGGCGCACAGCGGGTTCGGTTTGTGTGGTGGGAGCAGTCATCTTCTTACTGCGGTCACCGTTCTACGTACGCCCGGTGGAAGTTACTCAGGCCGATCTGGTTCCCGACGTCCCTCAGTTTCGTGCTTCCTCCTTTAGGAGTCAGCGGGAAGGTCGTCATCGCGAACGGGGCCTCTTTGAGGAAGATCTGTTCGGCCTGCCGGACGATCTTCAGGCGTTCTTCCGGTTTCGGCGTCACGAACGACTGCTCGAGTAGTTTATCGAATTCGGCGTTCGAGAATAGGTTCTTCTGCCAGGCACCGGCGGAGCTGTCCTCCTCCGGCGTCTTCAACTGCTTCCACCACGACATCCACGGATCGATGTCGCCGCCACCGCCGTACACTGCCGTCATATGGTTGTACAGGTAGATGTTGTCCCAGTAGGACGACTCCTGCTGGACGTCGAGTTCGATCTCGATGCCGACCTCGCTCAGGTGTTGTTTCACGACGGTCATCATCCGCTTGTCGGCGGGCGTACCGAGCAACCGGGCAGTAAAGCGCGGCTTCCCGGTGTAGCCCGCCTCGTCAAGCAGTTTCTTCGCGCCTTCAGGGTCGTGGACCTGCGCGTTCTCGGGCTTTTCCTGGTAGTATATCCCCATCGCGGGGTTGAAGAGTGAGTGGGCCGGCGTCGCGTAGCCGAAGTAAGCCTTCTTCACGAGGTCCTTGCGATCGATCGCCTTCGCGATCGCCTGACGAACCCTCCTATCAGTCGTCGGGATCTCCTTGCCCGTCCAGTAGTCTGTCGGTTCCTCGTTGCCGCTCGCCAACGCTTGCTTGTCTTTCCACTCCTCCGATGCCGGATCGTTACACAGTAGGGCGATGGCGGACCACTCACCCGCCGCCGTCCCGGTGACGGTGATCGAATCGAGTTTCTTCGAGAGGCGCGCGTTCTGCGGGGGTACCTCGTCCGTGTATTGGATCTCGTCGGTCTTGAGCGCCGTCCACATCGTGCTCGGTTCGGGAATGAGGTTGATCCTTATCTCGTCGAGGTACGGGAGCGCGTTCCCTTCGTCGTCTCTCTCCCAGTATTCCTCGAACTTGACTAGCTGAAGGAACTCCCCCGTCTCGCGTTTTTCGACCTTAAACGGACCGCTGCCGACCGGGTAGCGCTTGTAGCGCTCCGGATCCTTCTCGACGGCGGTCTTGTTGACGACGGTACCCGCCCGTCCGGGACCGCGCGTGAGAAACGTGATGAACGGTGCCGTCGGCTGTTCGAGGTTGATCCGGAGCGTCGTGGGATCCGGCGCTTCGACGCTCTCGACGGAAGCGACCTTCCCGACGTGGGGCGAGTCGTCGAGCCCCATCAGCCGTTCGATCGACCACTTGATCGCACCTGCGTCGAGCGTATCGCCGTTGTGGAACGTCACCCCCTCGCGGATGGTGAACTCGTAGGTCTGATCGTCGGGGAGCGTCCAGTCGGACGCCAGATCACCGACGATCTCGCCCTTCGCGTTTACCTTCACGATCCCGGAGAAGACGTTCGAGAAGATGGTGATCTGATGCCAGAGATCGACGTAGTGCGGGTCGAGGAGTTCGACCTCGTCGATCGCCCAGCCCGCTTCGATCGTTCCGCCGGCGCTCGCCTTCGCTGCCTGATCGGGATTGTTTCCACTCCCGCTCTGGTCACCTCCAGCACACCCGGCGAGGCTCGCGACGCCGCCGAGCATCCCGGCTGCTCCAAAGAGTTTGAGCGTCGTCCGTCGATCGACCTTCCGCCCTTCGAGATCGGATCTGTCAACCTCTGTCATGGTTCCGGTACCCGTTATAATTGGGTTTGGAAAAGGTTACGGCCAAATATACCGGGCTCAGGAAATGTTCATATAGGTCTGTGAGAATGGGTGTCACGACACCATGTGGGAAGCGTTACTCGCGATACGACACAACGGCTGTCCGGTTTCGGATACAAGTGCGCGTAATCCGGACGTTCACCTCCAGAACCTCGCGCGCTCACAGGTCTCAGATGGGCACGCAAAGCGCCTCCTGTGTCTGCGGGGGCAGCCAGACCACATCGATCGGTTCGCGGTCGAGTTTCGCGATCACGACATCGTCGAAAAGTTCGAGCGAGTCTCGGAGGGTGACAGTCGAGGCGAGTACTTCTCGTGTGAGATAACCTACGAGGACGAGAATCCGAGTCTTCTCCAGATTGTCAACACGAGCGGGTGCTACCAGCACAGCACGATCAGCGTCAAGAACGGCGTCGAAAACTGGATCGTTTACACAGAGGAGAAGAGTCGGATCCACGAACTCATCTCCACGATCGAAACCCTCGACAACGATATCGAACTCTACCGGAGCACGAACATCGGCAAACTCAACAGCGACACGGCAATGGAGTTCACTGCGCTTCTCTCGAATCTCACGTCCCGCCAGCAGACCGCCTTCGAAACCGCGCTCTCTCTCGGCTACTACGAAAACGAGTCGGATACGACGATGGAGGACATCGCCGACGTCCTCGAGCTCCACCCGTCCACGGCGTGGGAGCACGTCAAGAAGGCGGAGAACAAGCTGTTCACCGAGATCGGCCAGCGACTGTTCACCCCTACGGACGACTGACCCGGTCCGGCGTTTGTCGACTCGGCTGCCGCCACTACAACCGTCGTCCCGCCCGCCTCGCACCCTCGTCCGGTGACGTGACCGACCTCCGACTCCTCGATAGCTTTCGTCTCGGTGTGACTACTATCTGACCGCTGGACGCCCGTTTATTCGTAACGAACGATTATGCTATCTGGAGGCGTGGACACGGGTACGATGGTCGAAATCGAAGAAGCCACCGTCGATCAACTCCACCGAGCGTTCGAGTCCGGTGACCTCACGAGCCGAGCGCTCGTCGAGCACTACCTCGAGAGGATCGAGGCCTACGACCGTAGCGGGCCCGAACTGAACTCCATCATCGAGGTCAACGACGCCGCGGTCGATCGCGCGGACGAACTCGACGAGACGTTCGCCAGGGACGGGGCGTTCGTGGGTCCGCTCCACGGGATCCCCGTCCTCGTGAAGGACGCGCTCGAGACGGCGGACATGCCCACGACGTTCGGGTCGGCGACCTTCGCGGAGTACGTGGCCGAGGAGGACGCGGACGCGGTCCGACGCCTGCGCGACGCCGGGGCGATCGTCCTCGCGAAGACCAACCTGCCGGACTGGGCCACGTCGTGGTTCGGTTTCTCCTCGGCGATCGGGCGAACGAAGAACCCGTACGACCTCGCCCGCGACCCGGGCGGATCGAGCAGCGGGACGGGAGCCGCCGTCGCCGCGAACCTCGGGGCGGTCGGGATCGGGACGGACTGCGGCGGGTCGATCAGAGTGCCCGCGTCGTTCGACAACCTCGTCGGGTTCCGGGTGACGCCCGGGCTGATCAGCCGCTCGGGGGTGAACCCGCTCGTTTCGCACCAGGACACCGCCGGCCCGATGACCCGAACGGTCAGAGAGACCGCTCAACTATTGGATGTCCTCGTCGGGTACGATGAGAACGACGCCCTCACCGCCGAGACCGAACTCGCGACGGTCCACGGTTCGTACGTGGACCACCTCAGGGCGGACGCGCTGCGCGGTTCGCGGATCGGGGTCCTCCGCGACGGGTTCGGCGACGAGGACGACCCCGCCGCCGCGCCGGTCACGCGCGTCGTCGACGAGGCGATCGTGACCATGCGTAACTCCGGTGCCGAACTCGTCGATCCCGTCGAGATCCCGAACCTGTCCGGCTATCTCGAGGACACGATGCTGTACGTCCTCCAGTCGAAGCGGGACATCGACCAGTTCCTCGAAGAGATCGACGGGCCGGTCGACTCGGTCGACGAACTGTACGAGAACGGCGACTACCACGAACTCCTCGACCTGTTCGTCGCGTTCGCGGAGGAAGGCCCGGACGACCTGGAGGACCACCTCGAGTACTGGAAGCGACTCGACGCCCAGCGGGCGTTCCAGCTCGAGATCCTGAACGTCTTCGCCGCGCACGACCTCGACGCGATCGTGTATCCGGACGTCCAGGTCGTTCCCCCCACGGAGGACGAGATTCGCGAGGAGAAGTACGCGACGATGACGTTCCCCACGAACACGATCATCGCCTCGCAGTCGCTGTGCTGTGCGATGTCGGTACCAGCAGGGTTCACCGACGACGGTCTCCCCGTCGGGATGGAGATCCTGGGCAAGCCGTTCGACGAGGCCCGGCTCGTCGAACTGGGGTACTCGTTCGAGCAGACGGCGGACCGTCGACGGCCCCCCGAGACCGCTCCACCGCTCTGAGCGGGTTTCCCCTGCCAACGACGACGGCGCTTCCCGGTCCGCGTCCGCGTTCGGGGTCGCTACCTCTCCGTCTCGAGGGCGTCACGGAGCGATTCGACCGCCCGTTCGAGCTGTTCCCGGGTGATGGACAACGGGGGCTGAATCCGGATCACGTTGCCGTAGAACCCGCCGACGCCGACGATGACGCCGTCCTCTCGGAGGCGCTCCGTCAGTCGCTTTGCGAGTTTCGGTGCGGGCTTCGGTGCGACCCCCACCGGACCCGACTCGTCCGGCGTGACGATCTCGAGGCCCCACATCAGCCCGCGACCGCGGACGTCGCCGACGACTTCGAACGCGTCGTCGAGTGTGGCGAACTCGTCTTCGAGCCACGCACCCTGCTCCCGGGCGTTGTCGACGAGACCGTCCTCCAACGCCTCGATCGTGGCGAGCGACGCCGCGCACGCCACCGGGTTTCCGCCGAACGTCGAGAAGTGATCGCCGGGGTCGAACGCGTCCGCGATCTCCGCGGTGGCGGTGAACGCGCCGAGCGGGAGTCCGTTGGCGATGCCCTTCGCCTGCGCCATGACGTCGGGGACGACGTCGAACTGCGTGCAGGCGAACATCGACCCCGTTCGTCCGTACCCGGACTGCACCTCGTCGAGGATCAGGAGGGCGTCGTGATCGCGCGCGACGTCCTTCACCCGGGGGAGGTACCCCTCCGGCGGGACGATTATCCCGCCCTCGCCCATGATCGGCTCGACGACGATCGCGGCGACGTCGTCGCTCGTGTGGGTTTCGATGACCCGTTCGAGTTCGTTCGCCGCCAGTTCGCCGAACTCCCGTGGGGATCGGTCGCCGTAGGGTGACCGGTACTGGTACGGCGCGGGGGCGTGCGAGACGTCGTTGATCGTCGGTGCCATGTGACGCTTGTACCCCCTGTTGCCGGTGAGCGCGAGGCTCCCGAGGGTGCGTCCGTGGAAGGCCATCTCCAGCGAGACGATCTCCTTGCTCCCGGTGTACTTCCGGGCGAGTTTGATCGCCCCCTCGACGGCCTCCGTGCCGGAGTTACAGAAGAAGGTCTTCTTGAGGTCCCCGGGCGTGATCCGGGCCAGTTCCTCGGCGAGGTCCGCGACCGGCTCGTTGGGATGGACGTACGAACAGCCGTGTACGAACTCCTCGAGCTGGTTCCGTGCGGCCTCGATCACGTCCGGGTCGTTGTGTCCCGCGTTCGTCACCGAGATCCCCGAGAAGAGGTCGAGGTACTCGTTGCCCTCGAAGTCCTCGACGGTGCATCCCTCCGCCCGCTTCAGCGGAACGTTGAGCGACTTCCAGACGGGCATCACGTACTCGTCGTAGCGCGATACCACCTCGTCGTTCGACGTCGCCGAATCCGTCTCGCGATCGGTCATGGCCTCCTGTATAGGGGCGCGATCGGGTAACGATGCCGGTGGCTCGACCGTCGTCTGACGCCGCGCCACCGGCGATCCGCCCGGACCGCTCGGCGACGAACGGCCGCCTCCCGGCGGGTACCGTTCACTCGAAACCGTCGAACTGCTCGTCGAGGTACTTCGTCGTGTGTTCGTTCTCGCGGAACCGGTCGTCATCGAGCACCGCGAGGTGAAACGGGATAGTCGTCGAGATGCCCTCGACGTCCGCCTCGCCCAGGGCGCGCCGGCTCCGGGCGAGCACCTCGTCGCGGTCCCCTCCGGAGACGACGTACTTTCCGACGAGCGAGTCGTAGAAGGGACTGACCGCGTCCCCCTGATCGACGCCGTCGTCGACGCGGACGCCCATCCCGGTCGGCCGCCGGTAGGTCTCCAGCGTCCCCGGCGTGGGCGCGAAGTCGTCGTACGGGTCCTCGGCGTTGATACGAAACTCCATGACTGCACCGCGGGGCTCGACGTCCTCCTGATCGAAGTCGAGTTCGTCGCCCGCGGCGATCCGAAGCTGCTGTTTGACGACGTCGATGCCCGTCGCGACCTCGGTGACCGGGTGTTCGACCTGGATGCGGGCGTTGACCTCGAGGAAGTAGAAGTCGCCAGCGCCGTTCCCGTCGGCCTCGTAGAGGAACTCGACGGTGCCGGCGTTGACGTATCCCGCCGCCGAGATACCCTGACTGGCGGCCGCACAGAGTTCCTCGCGCGTCTCGTCGTCGAGCGAGGGGGACGGCGTCTCCTCGATGAGCTTCTGCTGGCGGCGCTGCACCGAGCAGTCTCGCTCGTAGAGGTGTCTCGCGTTTCCGTGGGCGTCCGCGAGCACCTGCACCTCGATGTGCCGTGGGTTCTCGAGGTACTTCTCTACGTACACCGCCGGGTTGTCGAAGTACGCCTCCCCCTCGCGCCGCGCCGCCTCCAGTCGGTCTTCGACCTCGCGGTCGCGCTCGACGACCTTCAGCCCGCGACCGCCGCCGCCGCCGTCGGCTTTGATGGCGACCGGGTAGCCGTGTTCGTCGGCGAACGCCCGCACCTCGTCGGGCGAGTCGACGGTGTCGTCCGTCCCCGGGACGACCGGGACGCCCGCCCGCTTCATGATCGCCCGGGCCTTCGTCTTCTCGCCGAAGTCGGCCATCACGTCGGCGGGCGGGCCGATCCAGGCGACCTCGGACTCCTCGACGCGACGGGCGAACGACTCGCTCTCGGCGAGGAAGCCGTACCCGGGGTGGATCGCGTCGGCGTCCGTCTCGCGGGCGGCCTCGACGATGGCCGCCTGATCGAGGTAGCTCTTCCTGGCGACGGACGCACCGACGTGCCGGGCGACGTCGGCGTGGCGGACGTGCTTCGCCGTCTCGTCGGCGTCGCTGTAGACGGCGACCGTCTCGACTCCCAGCTCCTTTGCGGCCTGTATCACTCGTACCGCGATCTCCCCCCGGTTGGCGATGAGTACCCTGCCGAACATCGTTCGGAGAACGCGTCGCCGTTACTTAGCGACGGTGGTCGCGTGAGCGTTAGCGAGCGCGATCAGGGAGCGAGTGACGCGAGCGACCGTGGTCGCCCGCAGACGAAGCGGAAGCGAACGCGATCAGAGAGCGACCGAAGGGAGCGACCGTGATGTCGGCTATCGTCAGGACGGTGGAGGTGAGACAGGGGGCGGGCGGCCGCGTGCCGGCCACCGGCACCGTTAATATATCCCTTGGTGTCCCTTCGCACGGATCTATGAGCGAAGCGCGAATCGAGCGAACGGAACTGCCGGAGCCGCGGTACGAGTTCGGCGGCGACGACCACGTGTTCGTCGAACTCGACCGGGCGATGAGTTTCGACGCGAACTTTCGGGCGATGGCGATCACCCAGCAGATCGCCGAGCGCGACGTCGAGGGCGTGATCGAAATCTGCCCGGCGAACGCCTCCTACATGGTGCGGTTCGATCCGGACGTCGTCCACCCCGAGGCGATGGTCGACGAGTTGCGGGAGATCGCCGCCGGAACCGACATCTCGGAGTACTCCTGGGAGACGCGCGTCGTCGACGTCCCCGTGCTGTTTCGGGATCCGTGGACGCACGAGACGCTCATGGAGTTCCGCGATCGCCACCAGGACCCCGACGCGACGGACCTCGAGTACTCCGCCCGCATCAACGGCTTCGAGACGGCCGAGGCGTTCGTCGACGCGTTCGTCGGCTCGCCTCACATGGTCACGATGGTGGGGTTCGTCCCGGGGCTCCCCTGGTGCTTCCAGATGGTGCCGCGGAGCGAGCAGCTGGAGGTCCCCAAGTACGTGCAACCGCGGACCGCCACGCCGAGCCGGGCGGTGGGGTTCGGCGGCGCGTTCTCGGTCGTCTACCCGGTTCAGGGCGCTGGCGGCTATCAGCTGTACGGACGGACCCCGATCGAAGTGCTCGACGTCGACCAGCGGCTCCCGGACTTCCGCGATTCGATGGTGTTCCCGAACCCTGGCGACATCCTGAACTACCGACGGATCGACCGCGAGACGTACGACGCGATCCGCGAGGAGGTCGAGGAGGGCACCTACGAGTACGCCATCGAAGAGGTCGAGTTCACGCCGGAGGCGTTCTTCGAGGCCCCACACGAGTACAACGAGGAACTCACGGAGGTGCTCGCCCGATGATCGACGTCCTCGACGGCGGGATCTCGACGACCGTCCAGGACCTCGGCCGGTTCGGCCACTACCACATCGGGGTGCCCCCCTCGGGGGCGATGGATCGGTTCTCCCACGAGGTGGCGAACGCGCTCGTCGGCAACGAGCCCGACGCGGCGACCCTCGAGATGACCTACGCCGGGGCGGACCTCCGGTTCGACGAGGAGTGCGTCGTCGCCCTGGCGGGCGCGCCCATGCCTGCCCGGCTCGACGGCGAGGACGTCCCAATGCACGAGGCGGTGCGCGTCGACGCCGGACAGGAACTCGAGACGGAGTTCACCACGGAGGGCGCGCGAACGTACCTCGCCGTGAGCGGCGGCGTCGACGTCCCGGAGGTGATGGGGAGCCGTTCGACGTACACGCTGGTCGGCATCGGCGGCCACGAGGGGCGCACGCTGGAGGCGGGTGACGCCCTGTCCACCGGCGAGAACGGCGCGTCCCCAGACGCCGTCGTCGGCAACAGCGCCCCCGAGGCGCACCTCCGCGACTTCGGGAAGGGCGACGCGCTCCGGATCGTGGTCGGCCTCTGTGACTACCGGCTCACGGACGAGAGCAGGGAGGAGCTCTGCGACGTCGGTTGGACGGTGACCCCCGAGGCCGACCGGGTGGGATACCGCCTCGAGGGTCCCGAACTCGAGTTCGTCGAACGCGAACAGCCCTTCGGCGCGGGGACCGACCCCTCGAACGTCGTCGACGTCGGCTATCCGATCGGCTCCATCCAGCTCCCCCAGAAGCCGATCGTCCTGATGCGCGACGCCGTGACGGGCGGCGGCTACGCGACCGTCGGGACGGTGATCAGCGCGGACCGCGATCTGCTCGCCCAGCGGCGCACCCACGAGACCGTCCACTTCGAATCCGTGACCGTCGAGGAGGCCCTCGACGCTCGCCGGGCGAGACGCGAGGCCCTCGACGCGATCCGGGACGCGCTCGAACGGTGACGTCCCCGGCGCGGGATCTCCCACGTCCACTCCGTCAACTGCCCGCGAGGTCGAGGTAGACGAAACCGCCGTCGAGGGGGCGCGTCCCCCGTGAAATCCGGCGAACCGTCGGTAAGGGTAAGTAGTACGACACCCACGTGCGAGGTATGGCGACGGAATACCTGACGGCGTCGATGCCCGGCGTGTTCTATCGACGGCCGGGCCCGGACGATCCCTCGTTCGTCGAGGTCGGGGACGAGGTGAGCGAGGGCGACACAGTCGGGCTCGTCGGCGTGATGAAGAACTTCCACGAGATCACGGCCCCCCGCGACGGGACGGTGACCGACATCCTCGTCGAGAACGAGTCGGAGATCGAAGCCGGCCGGGAACTGATCGAACTGACGACCGACGACTGAGTTCCGATCGGGCGACCCTCCCGACGACCGGCGTACGACCCTCCCGGTTCCCGTCGGGACGACCGACGACGTCCGGATCACGACCACCGGACGGCGACTGCCTCCCCCGCCGCAGAAGATACAAGACGACCGCTACAGATCATCCCGTATGGTAGCGATAGACATCAACTGCGACATGGGGGAGAGTTTCGGGAACTACACCATGGGGCGGGACGAGGAGGTCATGCCCTACATCACCTCGGCGAACGTGGCGGGCGGCTTTCACGCGGGCGACCCGCACGTGATGCGCGAGACGGTCGCGCTCGCCGAGAGCCACGGCGTCGGCGTCGGCATCCACCCCGGCCTCCCGGACATGATGGGGTTCGGACGCCGAAAGATGGACGCGACGCCCGAGGAGGTGCGCGATTACGTCGTCTACCAGCTCGGGGCGCTCGCGGGGTTCGCCGAGTGGATGGGCGTCACCGTCCAGCACGTAAAGCCCCACGGCGCGATGTACTCGATGCTCTCGGAGAGCGACGACCACGCCCGGGCCGTCATCGAGGCGGTCCTCGAGGTCGACCCCGACCTGATCTACCTCGCCACCGACACGAACATTTACGAGACCGCCCGGGAGTACGACGACCTCGACGCGGTCTTCGAGGGGTACGTCGACCTCGAGTACCGTCCAGACCGGACCCTGATCGTCGAGCGGACGAAGGCGGCCCCCGATCCCGAACTGGTGGCCGATCGAGCCGTCAGTATCGCCCGACACGGGGAAGTCGAGGCGGCCGACGGGACGACGATCGAGGTCCCGGCGGAGAGCATCTGCATCCACGGCGATACGCCCAACGCCGTCGAGATACTCGAGACGATCCACGCGCGTTTCGAGGACGAGGCGATCGAACTGACGCGCCTCGACGAACTGGTCCGATAGCGCGGGAGTCCGCCACTCCCGCGCTCAGTTCTCGAAGGTCGCGGCGATGGCGTCGTCGAGGACCGCCAGCCCCCGTTCGAGGTCGTCCCGCCCCGCGATCAGCGGCGGCGAGAGGATGAGCTGGAACGCCGGCCGCCCGCCGCCGCCGGCGGTTAAAACCCCCGTCCGATACGGAGTCTCTCTGAGTAAAAAATAGATTGACCTATGACATCACTTGGGTGCTGAAGCAGGAGTGGAGGGGCGTCAGCAGGCGTGATATGCCGACGAGGCCCGCGACCGGGTTGTGAGTCAATGACCGGAAGCGGGCGGCACCTCGGCGAACCGTAGTCCATGGAGGGGGGACCAATTACTGATTCCCATCGGCCTACTGGAGACCGGGGACGGAGAGTATCAGTACCGTCCTGTCCTCGTCTGCCGACGCCTCCCGTTTTCCCCCTCTCGGCATCCGTTTTCTGGTCAGTGAAACACGGATTGCACGTAACACGCCACGTCTCTCCCTTGTTGATCTGTGGTCATGCCGATGCCAGCCGCAGTACGATTAGAAGTAATACCTCGCTTAGAGCCTGACCGGTCGAGCGACAGTCGTGTCTGGTTCGACGATCTAGACGGCACGCGAGCATCGGAATCGCGTCTTCGACGCGTTACTCGCGGGCCTAGCGTCTATCCTCGGGTCGATGGTGGAAGCATCACCTCGCTTTCCGTGGATACAGCTGGCCCAAATCGAGACCCCGAACCGCTGATGTTGACACGAACTGACGTACCATTATATGCTGCCGGGTTCCACGACCCTCGCGGCTGTTAGTGCACATACGGCCAGAGCCGTCCGTACGACAGTTTGACGCGGGATACTGAGTGATTATATACGCAGACGTGAACGATACAGATACACCGCCGGTCGACGACCATCGTACGTTTGTAGGAAACGACGGCGTGCGACTCACAGCTTTGAGATGAGCGGCGTTACTCCCCCACCGAATTCTCGGCGCTTGGGCGGCCCCGTCGTGCTCTATTTCCCGGCAATCGAGCAGTCGACACGCATAGAAACCTAGCCTGGAATCGTGTGGTCCCGGGCAACGCGCTAACCATCGCTACCGTACCAACTTCTCGTGTAGTGTTCCCATTTCTATCCCCTGCAACATATCGTTAGGACCCGACGCTATTGGAGCGGTACCACTTCAGATAACCGAGTAATTAATATTAGAACTATTCGATCACCTTCGAAGGTTCGACGGCGGAACGAGAAGCCAGACAGGTAACGCAAATGGAGCGACTCCGAGTCACCCACCGCGTAGAACCGGAGACCTGATACGCAGAACGTTTCACGCGGAATGTTTTTCAGGCATTAACGAGTTCAGGGCGTATGTCGATCGAGGACGCGTTTCGTCTCGACGGGGAGACTGCCATCGTCACCGGCGGAAATAGAGGGATCGGAAACGGAATTGCGCGCGCGCTCGCCGACGCGGGGGCCGACGTGGTCGTGGCGAATCGAGACCGCGACGCGAGTGAAGCGGCGGCCGCGGCCATCGCCCGAGAGACGGGCGCAGAGACAATTGCCATCCCCGTGGACGTCACCGACGAGGCGGCGGTCGAAGCGATGGTCGAGACAGCAGTCGAGACGTTCGGTGACGTCGACGTCCTCGTCAACAACGCGGGGATCACGATCAACACCCCCGCAGAGGAGATGACGCTCGACGAGTGGCACCGCGTCGTCGATATCAACCTTACGGGCGTCTTCTCGTGTTCGAAACACGTCGGCCGGAGGATGATCGCCGACGGCGGGGGATCGATCATCAACGTCTCCTCGATCTCGGCGTTCGTCGCCAACCACCCCCAGCCGCAGATCGGGTACAACGCATCGAAGGCGGGCGTCGAAGGGCTGAAGAACCAGTTGGCCTCCGAGTGGGCCACTCACGGCGTCCGCGTGAACAACATCAACCCAGGGTACGTCCGAACCGAACTCGTCGAGGAGGTGCTCGAAACCGACCCAGAGATGGCCGCGGAGTGGCGTCGGCAGATGCTGCTAGACGAGATGGCAAGACCGGAAGATATCGGTCCGCTTGCGGTCTACCTCGCGTCGGAGGCGTCGTGGTACGTGACCGGTGAGTCCATCTCGATCGACGGCGGGTACACCGTCCGCTAACCGAGTCGTCCTGAGAATCGTCCATCGAATCGCGGTTCCGGCCGATCGAGCTGAAAATACCGGGCCGAGTCAGCCCCAGGCCGACTCGACGGACGCTCCGCGGTGGACGACGTCGCGGAGGGCGGCGACCACCGCGGCCGGGTCCTCCGTCTGCCAGATGCTCCGGCCGACGATGAGTCCGCGAGCGCCGGCTGCCATCGCGCCCGCCACGTCGTCGAGGGTGGCGCGCACGGATCCGGAGGACGGGCCACCGAGGACCATCGTCGGGACCGGCGCGTCGCTAACGATCGGTTCGAAGCTGTCGACGTCGCCAGTGTAGGGAACTTTGAGTATATCCGCGCCGAGTTCCCAACCGATCCGGCACGCGTTGGCGACGTAGCGGGCGTCCGTCTCGAAGCGCGCAGGGATTTCCTTTCCCCACATGACAGTCTCGACGATATGGGGAACGCCTGTGCCGTCAAGTTCGTCCGCCAGCGCCGAGATGTAGTCGACGTTGCGCTCGAACGCGCGGCGGTCGTGGCGACCGAACGCGAGGACCGATTTCACCCCGACGGGATCGCACGCCAGCAGACGGTCGGTGTCGAACGCGGGCGTCTGGACCCACGGACCGACGTTCTCGCCCGGCTGACTCGACGGCGCGACGAAGTCGGCCGTCACTAGGACGTCCGCGTCGGAGGCGGTGAACGCGTCGGAGTACCGTCGTGCGAAGTGCGGACCGACGAGGACGCCGTCGGGCTCACCCTCGAGCACCGCCTCCAGCGTCGTGGCTGGATCCTCGAACTCTTCGACCGCACCCATCCCGATGCCGTGATCGAGGGCGACGACGACGGCGTTGCCCGACTCTGTGTCGAGTAAGTCGAACTCGCTCATTCGCACCGTCCCGGGATGACCAGCTTCTTCAGTCCCTCGGCGTTCGCCATCCGGTCGAATGCCGCCGGAATCTCGTCGAGTCCGATCTCCTCGGAGACGAGCGCCTCGGCGTCGATGCGTCCCTCGCGGAGAAGCGTCACCGCGCGCTCGAAGCTTTCCTGATTTAGCGCGTACGTGCCGCGCAGGTCGATCTCCTCGAAGTAGACGTCGAACGGGTTGATCTCCATCACTGCGTCCTGATCCGGGACGCCGAAGATGAGGGTGTTACCTCCCTTAGCGGTCATCTGGTGGGCCTGCTGGATCGTCGCCACCTTGCCGACGACCTCGATACCGGCGTCGACGAGGCCGATCTCCTCGCGGACCGCCTCGACGGGGTCGCGTTCGGTCGGGTCGATGACGACATCCGCCCCCAGTCGGCGCGCCAGTTCGCGCCGGTCGGGATCGAGTTCGGAGACGGCGATGGGAGCAGCACCGCGGTTCCGCAGCGTCTGCAGGAGCATGAGCCCGATCGGCCCCGCGCCGACGAGGGCGACGCTGTCGCCCTGTTCGACGCCGCTCCGGTCCGCACCGTGGACGCAGCACGCCAGCGGTTCGGCGAGCGCGGCCCGTTCGAACGGCAGGTCGCCGACGTCCTCGACGTTGGTCGCGGGTACGCGGACGTACTCGGCGAACGCACCATCGACGATGGTCTCGCCCGCACCGCCGATCGAGGTGTTGTTCTCGCAGAGGTGCGTGTCGCCGCGCTTGCACGCCGAGCAGGCGTTACACGGGACGACGGGGTTCATCGCGACGCGGTCGTCGACCTCGAATCTCTCGACGTCATCGCCGACGGCGGCGACGGTCCCCGCGCTCTCGTGGCCGAGGACGAGCGGCGTGGGTACCTCGAAGGAGCCGTGGTACATGTGGAAGTCCGTCATGCAGACGCCGGTCGCCCCGACCTCCACGAGCACCTCGTCAGCCTCCGGTTCCGGTCGTTCGCGATCCTGTACTTCGATCTTTCCGACGTCGGTGAGTGCTGCTGCGCGCATCGTCATAGTGCGACCGACTCCGTGTGGATGGCGTCGTCGCTCTCGCCCTGAGATTTGATCGTCGTTCCGGCTTCGTCGAACAGGTGCAACACGCTCGGTTCGAACGTGAACTCGAACGTCTCGCCCACTTCGGGTTCGTAGTCGGAGTCGACACGTGCGGTCCACTCCTCGCCAGCGAGTTCGACGTAGAGGAAGTTGTCGCTCCCCATCGGTTCGACGACTTCGACGTCGGCCCGCTGCACCCGCTCGTCACCCCGTCCGTCGGAGACGTGTACGACGTCCTCCGGTCGGACGCCGAGGTCGAGTCGCTGGCCAGTTTCGAGGTTCAACCGCGCCTCCATCTCGCGGAGAGGGTACGAGAGGACTTCTTCGCCGGCCGTCGAAACGAGGTACTGCCCGCCGTCTTTCTCCCGCACCTCGACGTCGAGGAAGTTCATGCTCGGAGAGCCGATGAAGCCCGCGACGAAGCGGTTCGCCGGGTGGTTGTACACCTCGTTGGGCGCGCCGACCTGTTGGAGGACGCCGTCGTCGAGGATAGCGATGCGGTCCCCCATCGTCATCGCCTCGGCCTGATCGTGCGTCACGTAGATCGACGTCACGCCGAGTTCCTGCTGGATGCGGGTTATCTCCGTCCGCATGTGGGTTCTGAGCTTCGCGTCGAGGTTCGACAGCGGTTCGTCGAAGAGGAACGCCTCCGGTTCGCGCACGATGGCGCGACCGAGGGCGACCCGCTGTTGCTGACCGCCGGAGAGTTCCTTCGGCCGGTCGTCGAGGAGCCCCTCGATACCCATCATCTCGGCGGCCTCCTCGACGCGAGACTCGATCCCCTCGTCCGACAGCTCCGTCGAGAGGCGCAGACCGAAACCCATGTTCTCTCGGACGGACATGTGGGGGTAGAGCGCGTAGTTCTGGAACACCATCGCGATGTCCCGCTCGCGCGGGTCGAGGTTGTTCACACGCCTGCTCCCGATCGTGATGTCTCCGCCCGTGACGGTCTCCAGTCCGGCGACCATCCGGAGCGTCGTCGATTTGCCGCAGCCGGACGGCCCGACGAGGACGAGGAACTCCCCGTCCGCGATGTCGAGGTTCAGGCCGTCGACGGCGACGATTTCCCCATCGTTGAACGTCTTCCGTACGTCGTTGAGTGCAATTCGTCCCATGATTAGTCGAACTTGTCTTCGTATGTGTCGACGAACGACCGTAACTGGTCGTACGTCGGTGGTTCGCCGTGTCGGACGAACCATCCCGAGAGCGCGTTACCCACGATGAGCGCCGCGCCGCCTTCGAGTTGGTTCTGTCGCGCGAGTAGCAGCCCCGCGTTGAAGTGATCCCCGGCGCTGGTCGTCAGCACCGGGCACTTCGTTCGCGGTACCGCCACGCGATAGGTCGATTCTCCATCAGCGAGCACTGATTCGACCGGCGAGTGCCCCACGAATCGAGTCACTCCGAGCGCCTCGCGGACCATCGCGGCCGTGCGACGGAACGAGCGCACGTCGGCGTCGACGCCGGTCAGCCTCGCCAGTGCGTCTGTCTCGCCGCGGTTGGCGCTGAAGGTGATCGGTGCTACGTCGTCGAGTCGACGGAGCGGTTCCAGTCCGGTCCGGAGCCGAGACGCAGAGAGCTGTCGGACGTCGGCCGGATCGACGAATACCCCGTTCGGCGGGTCCGAGAGTACGGGCCAGAGCTCCTCGCGGACGCCGTCGAGTATCGTCGGCAGCAGCGGCAAGTTGGCCCAGTAGCCGAGGCCGAGTATCTCGGCTCCGTCGACGGCGTCGGCGAGCGTCTCCAGTCCGACCGACGAGCGGATCGTCTCCCAGTCCAGCGTCGACTGGCTGCCGGTGTCCTGGAGCAGGATCTTCCCGTCGTCGAACTCAACGGCGTCGGTGATCGTCGGCTCGCCGAGGCTCAACGTGCGGTACTCGGCGAACTCCTCGCGGAACTCGTCTCGGATTGGCTCGCCGAACGTTCCGACGAGCGTCGGCTCGTAGCCGAGTCGCCCGAACGCCCGCGAGAGGTGCGCGACGTGGCCGCCACAGCGGGTACCCGTCTGCACCCACTCGTTCGAGAACGAGGTGTCCGAGGCCGCAGAGGTGCAGACGCGCTCGCCGAACGTCTCCAACCGATCGAGCCGGACGTAGCTGTCCGGGCTGTCCCGTTTGTCGACCATCTCCCTGACGTTGTCGACGAAGCCGTCGAAGCCGAAGGCCACTGGACCGCGGTCCGGTTCCGCCGGGAGCGCATCGCGACAGTCCGCCAGGTGGGTCGCCGTTTCGTCGTCCATGTCGTGTGTCTCCGTTCGCGCCTCTCGCTCTCGCAACCTCACTTCCCGCGCCTCGTACTCCTCCTGGGAAGCCTTCCACTCACCGACGGTCACCGCCTCGTCCCCGACGTCGAGTTCGGGGGGAGACGCGCACGTCGAACAGCGAGTGGCCTCTAGCTCGCTCATGTTACTGCTTCATCGCCCCCATCGTCAGCCCACTCACGAGGTAGTTCTTGACGATCATTCCGAACGCGACCATCGGCGCGAGGATGACGACGCCGATCGCCATCACCTGGCCCCAGAGGGTTCCGGTCTGCGTGATCAACTGCGCCGCCGCCACGGGGATCGTCTGGGTCTGGTTGTTCGTGAAGATGAGCGCGAACAGGAAGTCGTTCCACGAGAAGACGATCGATATGATCGCCGTCGCACCCATCCCCGGTAGTACGAGCGGCAGCGCGACTTTGCGGAACGCCTGCCAGCGCGTCGCACCGTCGATCCGGGCGGCATCCTCGAGTTCACGCGGAATCTCGTCGAAGAACGATCGCATCAGCCAGATGGCGAACGGGAGGTTGAACGTCGTGTACGCGATGATCAGGCCGACTCGCGTGTTCAAGAGGCCGACGTAGTTGTACACGAAGTACAGCGGCACGATGACGACCGCGATGGGTGCCATCCGCGTGCTGATAATCCAGAACGCCAGGTGTTTCTTGCCGCTGACGTCGATGCGCGAGAGCCCGTACCCACCAAGCGTTCCGAGCGAGACGGCGACGAACGCTGCCGACACCGAAACGATGGCGCTGTTGACGAGGTACTTCGTCAGCGGGTTCGCACCGAACAGAAGCGCTCGGTAGTACTTCAGCGTCGGGTCGAAGAAGAGCTTCGGCGGCATCTGGAACATGTTGGTCCGAAGCTTCAACGACGACAGCAGCATCCAGGCGATGGGGACGACCGTCCAGAGGACGAATAGCCCCAACGCGAGGTACGGGACGACCGTCCGCGTCCGCTGGCGGAGGCTCCGGCCGTCGCGCGCGTTGCCCCCGGGGAGATCGGCGTTACTCATCGTCGCCGGCACCTCCCATGACGGTCTCGACGAAGAATATCCCGAGCAGGATGGTCACGACGAGCATCCCGATGCCGAGCGCCGACCCGTAGCCGAGGTTGTAGAAGCGCAGCGACTGCTCGTAGACGAGAAAGCCGATGATCTTCGTGGAACTCGCCGGGCCGCCGCCGGTCGTGATGAATATCTTCGTGAAGTAGCGCATCAGGTCCATCGAGCGGAGGAGCAGTGCGATGGCGAGCGCGGGCTTCAGCATCGGGAGCGTGACGTACCGGAACTCCGTCCAGAACGTCGCGCCGTCGACGCGAGCCGCCTCGTACAGTTGCTGCGGAATCGATTTCAGTCCGGCCAGCACGATGAGGACGACGAGCGGTGTCCACTCCCACGTATCCATCACGATGACGGCGACGAGCGCGCTCGGCTGAGAGCCGAGGATGGGGGCGCTCGTAAACAGGCCGACCTGGTTGAGCAGCCACGTGTAGAGCCCGAACGACGGGTCCAACAGGAACTGCCAGAGCAGGCCGACCACGACGGGCGCGATCATCATCGGCATGATGATGACGCTCGTAAAGAGGTTCTCGCCCTTCGAGACGCGGTCGAGCAGCACCGCGACCGACGTTCCCAGGCCGATCTGCAGGGTGAGCGCGCCGCCGACGTACACGGCCGTCACCCGCCACGAGTGGGCGACGGTCGCGTTGAACATCTGGCGGTAGTTCTGGAGGCCGACGAACGTCGGTTCGTGATTCGGCAGGAAGTTGATCTCCATCACCGACATCCAGAGCAGCGCCACCAGCGGGACGATGCTGAGGACCGCGAGTACGAGGATGCTGGGTGTCAGCAGGAGTACCTCGAAGGAGACCGGGAGCCTGTCGAAGACGCCGGAGTCGGCGTCCGGCTCCTCGCCGACGTAGATCTCTGATTGCTGTTGCGTAGCCATGGCTTCGTGTGTTGCTCACGTGAGTCACTGCATGGTCTGCGACCAGCCCGAGTCGATGGCCTCCATGGCCTTCGTCGGGGACGTGTCGCCGTTTACCATCTTCGATACTTCGGTGTACAGGATCTTGTCGAGCTCGGGCCACTGCGGGATGTGCGGACGCAGGCCGACGTTCTCCGCCTTCCACGCCTGCTGAACGTCGGGGACCACGTTCGGATAGTTGCTCTTCTCGGTCGGTTTGCTCGCAGCCTGCTTCACCTCCTCCATCTGGTAGACCGATGTGCGCGTCGGCGTGCCGCCGGTCCGCTTGAGGATCTTCAACTGCGTCTCGGGCGACGTCGCCCAGACGATGAATTTCCAGGCGGCCTTCTTCTCCGCCGCGGAGGCGTACTTGTTGATACCGATGCCGGACCCACCGTAGATGTTCGAGGAGCGCTTGTCAGCCTGCGGCAGGAGCGACCACCCAACGTTTTCGGCAACCGAACTCTCGTCGGGGTTGGCGAACATGGCGTTGAACTCGTGCCACTCGGGGGCCATCGCGATCTTGCCCTGTGCGAACGCCTGGCCGACGCCGGACCACGTCCACGTCGTCGACCCCGGGTGGGCGATGTCGACGAGCTTGTCGTAGAACTTCGCGGCCTGGATGCCCTTTTCGGCGGAGAACTGAGGCTTCGCGCCCTCCTTCACCTTGTCGCTCGGCATCCCGTTGTATCCCTCGATGTCCTCCGCGCCGTGCGCCCAGAAGACGTTGTGGAAGTCACACTGCAGCGAGTCGTGCTGCTTGGCTTGGTGACCGGTACCGTAGGGCACCTCGTCGACGTTCTCGTTGATCCACTTCGCCATCTGGAAGTACTCCTCCCACGTACGCTCTTTGCCGGGCTCGAACGGGAAGCCGAGATCGCTCTCTGCCTGGGATTTGTACTTCTGGACGATATCGTCGCGATAGACCCACATCATCGTGGGGCAGTCATACGGGAACGCGCGGATGTTTCCGTCGCCGTACCGGCCGCAGGCGTCGACGTGGCTCTGGATGAAGTCGCCGACACCCTTAGGGACGTCCACGTAATCGTCGGATTCGGCGTAGACGTCAAGCGGCTGGAGGTGCGGGTAGTACTTCGCTCCGACCACGTACGGGTCGACGTAGAACGAGTGGTAGTTGCCGGACTTGCTGTTGAGGTCCGAGGCTACCTTCTCTGAATAGTTGTTGAACGGGACCAGCGTCATGTTGACCTCGATCCCCGTCTCCTCTTTGAACTGATCCGTGGTCTGTTTGATCGCAACGCTCGGCGGCGTCGACTCCGAGATGAAATTGATCTTCTTCGCCGGTTCGACGTCCTTCGGAGCCGTCGCGGTACCGCCACCGCCGTTTCCGCCGGCGCATCCTGCGAGGCCGGCGATACCGGCTGCGCCGCTGGCACGGAGGAAGTCTCTACGGTCGATGTGGAACCTCTGGTTATCTGTCATCGCCGATTACCACGATATTGAGTATCATAATGCCCCTTAATAAATCTTCCTCTCGACTAACTGTCTCGAAGGAGTCCCCCGAAACGCCTACAGATCGGGGGTTCGAGGGATCTACCAGCGTCGGCGGACCAGATCAGTCCCGACGGAGCGTGCGATCTCGACGACTCGCGGGAGTCCCCGGACGCACCACCACCAGAGTTTTAATCCAGTGGGCTGATGTGTGCGGCAATGCGTACCGCAGTATTGGTAGAACCTGGACAGTTCGAGGTACGAGACCGGGACAGACCGACGCCCGCGGCGGACGAGGTGCTGGTGTCGATCCGAGAGGTGGGGATCTGCGGTTCGGACGTACACTACTACGAACACGGCCGCATCGGCGACTACGTCGTCGAGGATCCGATCGTGTTGGGCCACGAGAGCGCCGGCGAGGTGGTCGCCACCGGTGACGCGGTGGTGGACCTCGAACCGGGTGACCGCGTCGCGCTCGAACCGGGCGTACCTTGCCGGCGGTGTGACCACTGCAAGCGCGGCGACTACCATCTTTGCGAGTCGGTCACGTTCATGGCGACGCCGCCGCACGACGGCGCGTTCGCCGAGTACGTTGCCTGGCCGGCCGACTTCGCGTACCGCCTCCCCGAGAGCGTCACCACTCGGGAGGGAGCGCTCTGCGAACCGCTCTCGGTCGGCATCCACGCCTGCCGTCGCGGCGACGTGGGGGTCGGCGACATGGTGCTCATCACCGGTGCCGGACCGATCGGACTGCTCACCATGGAGGCTGCCCGCGCCGCCGGCGCAACCGACATCCTGATGACGGACATCGTCGAGTCCAAACTCTCGTTCGCGGCCGAACGCGGGGCCGATCGAACCATCGACGTCACCGAGGAAGACGTCACCGCCGTGGTCGATGAGTATACCGAGGGCGTCGGTGCCGACGTCGTCGTCGAAGCCTCCGGCGCAAAATCCTCGATCCAGTCCACGCTCGACGGCGTCCGGCGCGGCGGTACAGTCGTCTTCGTCGGCCTCACCAGCGAGGCAGAGGTCCCACTCGACGTCCTTGACGTCATCGACAACGAACTCGACGTCTACGGATCGTTCCGGTACAAGAACACGTACGGCACGGCGGTCGACCTGCTGGCCGACGACGCGGTCGACGTTGAGGGACTCGTCGACTCCGAGTACTCGCTCGAAGACATCGAGGAGGCGTTCGGGCGTTCGATGGAGGCCAGTGTGGTGAAGACGATGATCTCCCTCTAAGTCCGTCGCCATCGACCGAAAAAGCCACCGTGCCGTAACCCCGCTCACCACTCGGCGACGCTACCGTCCTCGTGGTGCCAGACCGGATTCGTCCAGTTGACGTTCGTCTTCGCCTGTTCTCTGACGTACTCTTCGTCGAGTTCGATTCCGAGTCCGTCGCCCGTCGGCCGTTCGACGTACCCGTCCTCGAAGACGAACGTCTCGGAATCGTCGAGGTACCGCAGACCGATGCTGGACGACGGATCGTGGAGCGTGAGATCCTGTTCCTGTAGCACGGCGTTGTGCGTGCAGAAGTCGACCTGGAGGCTGGCCGCGAACGCGACGGGGCTCAGCGGACAGTGGGGAACTGCCACCGCGTCGAACGACTCCGCCAGCGACAGGATCTTCTTCATCTCGGTGATGCCGCCGGCGTGCGTGACGTCGGGTTGCACGACCGAGACGCCCCCGTCGAGCAGCAGGCGCTTGAAGTCGTAGCGTGAGTACAGTCGCTCCCCCGACGCCAGCGGTATCGACGTCTGTGCGGCGAGCTCCCCGTACATCTCCTCGTGCTCCGGGAGGAGCGGTTGGTCGACGAACGTCAGGTCGAACTGCTCCAGACGGCGGAGGAGTTGCGGGGCCATCGGCCGCGAGACCCGCCCGTGGAAGTCGACCCCGAGAAGGACGTCGTCACCGACGCGCTCTCGAATTTGCGCGATCCGCTCCGTGATCCGGTCCACCCCAGCGGCCGTTTCGAGCGGACGGAACTCGTCGGGGGTGTTTATCTTGAGGGCGCGGTAGCCGGCGTCGACGCTCCTCTCTGCCTCCTCGGCCATGTTTTCGGCGCTCTCGCCGCCGACCCACTGGTAGACCATCACCCGATCCCGAACGTGGCCACCCAGCAGTTCGTAGACCGGGCAGCCGTGGTGACGGCCCTTGATGTCCCACAGCGCCTGGTCGATGCCGGCGAGGGCGCTCATCAGCACCGGCCCCCCGCGGTAGTACCCCCCTTGATACAGCGTCCGCCAGTGGTACTCCGGTCGAAGCGGATCCGTCCCGATGAGATATCCCTCGACCAGTTCCGCGACCGCCGCCCTGATCGTCTCCAGCCGCCCCTGGATTATGGGTTCGCCCCACCCGACGAGTCCGTCGCTGGTCTCCAGCTTGAGCAGGAGCCACCGCGGTGGCACTGCGAACAGGTCGTAGTTCGTTATTTGCATTGGGAGGTTTAGGGGGACCACACCACTTCAATCTCGGTGGTGCGTGAGCCGCGGAATTCAGCTCTGCAGAACGCGGCGACGTTCGTCGGTTAATTTATAACCGCCAGGTGGGATCTCGGCCCGGGGACGGTTTGTGAATACCAACACTGAATGCGACGAACCGGGATTCGTTCTGCTTTCGAGAACAACGTATTAGTCACTTCGGACGCTACGCGAGCGTAGCCATGACCGACCGATCTCCGTACGCGGTTGAGACGACGACGACCTCTCTCGACATCCTCGAACGCCTGGTTGAGGCCGAGACGGCGGTCGGGGTCACGCGGTTAGCTTCGGATCTCGACCTCTCGAAGAGCGTCGTCCACAACCATCTTTCGACCCTGCGTTCACTCGGATACGTCGTGAAGCGGAGACAGAAGTACCGGCCATCGCTCCGAACGCTCATGCTGGGCGAACAGACGCGGGAGTCGATTCCGGTGTACGAGAAGGGCCGCACGAAGGTCGAAAACCTCGCCGACGCCACCGGCGAGATCGTCACTCTGTTCGTCCTGGAGGAGAATCGCGGTGTCCCGGTATGTCTCGCGCGCGGGACCGACGAGTGGACCCCGGCGTATCGAACCGGTGAACGCATGCCGCTCCACGTGAACGCCCCCGGGAAGGCCATCCTCTCGACGTTCCCCTCCGCACGGGTCGACGCGCTCCTCGATGAGGGTTCGCTAGCCGCACCGACCGAACAGACCGTCACCGATTCAGACGAGTTGAAGGCTGCGCTCAGAAAGATCCGCAACGACGGGATCGCGTTATGCAGAGAAGAACAGTTTCCGGGCATTGTCGGCGTGAGCGCTCCCATCAATGGCCTTGACGATGGACGGGCGGCGGCACTCGGCGTCGTCGGGCCGGTAGACCGACTTAACGGCCGGTACCTCGAAGAGGACCTGACCGGACAGGTCGTCAGCACTACGAAATCGATCGAATTAGCGCTGACAGCGTGACCGCCCTCGCCGGTCTTTCCACCATCTTGACTGAAAGGGGTCCGGCAGTGCAGGTCCGTAAGAGTCCTCTACGCTACCTGATTGAAACTATGCAGCTAGATACGAGATAGTAGTCAGCCTATGGAATCCGAAGGGAGGCCAAGCCCTCCTCTCAAAGAATAATAGATGTATATCTGTTACCCCCGGCCGTTTTCTCGTACTTCAGCGAGGATCGATGTTGTTTCCCTGAGCGAACAACCGGTCGCGTGGAGGCGGACGGCGAACGCCCTGACGGGCGTCTTGAGAGCCGTCTGCTCACGCTCCCTATAGTATCGATTAGAAATAGTTACTCACCCCTGGAATTGAGAGCTGGTCGAGAGCGGTGTCGATCGCTGTTGTAAGCTCGTCGAGCGAGTCAAAGAAGCGATTGCTGAGAGCCGCTTGCAGCTGTCTTTAGCATTCCTCGACAGGGTTCAGCTCCGGCGAATACGATGGTAACGTCACGAAGCGAGGTCGTCACGGGCCGCTAGGTCCGTGACGGCCGACGCCTGAAAATATGGCGCTCCATCCAACACGACGATCAAGTCATCTTTGAATTCGCCCAGTAAACACGTCCAGTCGCGTTGGTCTGAAAGTTCGACGGAGGGTCGCGTGCCGCGCGGAAACCACGCGGTACGCGGCTCGACTTGCACGGGTTTCTTGGTCTGATCGATACAGACTACGGTGGCGTCCATCTCCCGCCACTTTTTTTGAGCTCATCGTGGAACGCTTCTTGCTCGTCTTCGTCGGCTTCGGCGACTGACTGGCGCGGTTTCTGATAGCTCAATCCCGCTTCTTTCAGCAGTCGCCGATTACTTGGGATCGAATACTCGACGCCGTACGTTTCTTCGAGATACTCTTGGACGAGCGCCGGCGTCCACGCCGGCGCGTCGATCCCGACCTCTTCAGGTGGTTCGTGAACGATTGCTTCAAATTCTTCTTGCTGTGATTCTGAGAGTTTTCGTTTCCTCCTGGTTCGTTATCGTCAGAAACGGCTTGCTCACGCGACTCATCGGTGTCGAGTCGCTTGAGCCAGCTGTAGATCTTCCGCCGCTGAACGTCGTACCACTCGGCTAGCTCGGTCTGCGTTACACCGTTCCTGTACGCGATGGCTGCTAAGGGCCGTTGTGTCGGCTTCGTTCGGTCCACGTTGTCGAGAGCGTCTTGCAATTCCTCAACGGAGATCCCGTCGGGATGATTCACTATCTCTTGTAACAGTCTACGAGCAAAAAAGTTCTAACGGCTACTATAGTCGCGTAGCTCGCGGTACGATGGCCGACAGTCATCGTATCTCTCATCATAACTTAGTGCCGTCCAGACGATCACGAACCGCATGTTCTGGGACAACGACGCACGCGAGGATGGGTACGACTCCGGGGAGTCGGCCCCCTCCGAACGGTTCCTCGACGAGGCGTACGACGCCCTCGGGGAGGTATTTCGAGCGTCGATGGATCACGCCGCGACGATCGAGGACCGAATCCAGGCGAAACGAGAGGACGTCGAGCGACACGCTCGGGAGATCGAACGACTGAACGAGGAGATAGAGCAGTTGAAGGACGAGCACGACCGGTTGCACGACGTCCAGGCGCGACTCAAGGACGCGCAACGATCGGTCGGGGACGTCGAAGAGACGGACGGGGAGACGGGTGAAGAGACCGACGAAGACGGAGCATCGAAGGTAGCGGTCGAAAACGGGGCGGGCGAGTGAGTTGACGCGATCGGGGCTCACGGCCGTTCGAGCGACGACGAACGAACCCGCCGAGTTGAACCAGGGTCGCCGCCGATCCGGAGGACGTCGTTCGGAGACGATCGTACCCGAGTCGGCGGCTTCGAGTGTCGACATCTCTTTACGACCTATCGCCGATACCGTCAACGTGCACAGTGTTACCACCGATCGACCGCGGGCGAAGTGTTCCGGGGGTAGGTCGACGTGACGGGCCGGCAGGTGCCGCTCGGCGAACTCGCCGCTGATCTCCGGAGCGGTGAGCGTGACGTGACGGACCACGTCGCCGAACTGTACGAGAGGATCGACGCGCTCGAGTCCGACGTTCGGGCCTGGGTCGGCGGGCCGAAGCCGCGGGAGTGGGTCGAGGCGGAGGCGGCGGCCCTCGCGGAGCGATACCCGGAACCCGAGCACCGGCCGCCGCTGTACGGCGTTCCGGTCGGCGTGAAGGACATCTTCCACGTTGACGGGTTACCCACGCGGGCGGGGTCGGCCCTCCTGCCGGGCGAACTGGCCGGACGGCAGGCCGCGGTGGTGACGTCGCTCCGAGACGCTGGCGCGCTCGTCCTCGGCAAGACGGTGACTACCGAGTTCGCCCACTTCGAGCCGGGGCCGACCCGGAACCCTCACGACCCCGCGCACACGCCGGGCGGCTCGAGCAGCGGGTCGGCGGCCGCCGTCGCGGCGGGCACGTGTCCCCTCGCCATCGGCACGCAGACCATCGGATCGATCGTCAGGCCGGCGACGTTCTGCGGCGTCGTCGGCTACAAGCCGAGTCACGGCCGCATTCCGCTGGACGGCGTGATCCCCCTGGCCGCGTCCGTCGATCACGTCGGCCTGTTCACCCAGGACGTCGCCGGGATGGAACTCGCGGCCTCCGTCTGCGTCGACGACTGGGAGCCGTCGACGGGCGACGAGCGCCCCGTCCTCGGCGTTCCGGAGGGGGAGTACCTGGCGCAGGCGTCGGAGACGGGCATCGACCGCTTCGAGGGGCACGTCGACGCCCTCGAACGCGCTGGATTCGAGATTCGGCGGACGGTGGCGTTCGACGACATCGGGGCCGTCAACGACCGGCACGACGGCCTGGTGGCCGCGGAGGCAGCGATGGCGCACCACGAGTGGTTCGACGAGTATCCGGACCGGTACGCAGACAGCACGGCCGGGTTGATTCGCGAGGGCCGGACCGTGTCGGTCGAGACGCTCGCCGACGCCCGTCGCGGTCGCGTCCGGCTCCGAACGTCGCTGGCGGAGACGATGAGCGAACGCGGCATCGACGCGTGGCTCACCCCCGGCGCTCCCGGACCCGCCCCCGCCGGCATCGACAGCACCGGCGATCCCGTGATGAACCTCCCGTGGACGCACGCCGGACTGCCCGCGGTCGCGATTCCCGCTGGAGCCGTGGACGGACTGCCGGTCGGCGTGCAGTGCGTCGCGGGGTTCGGAGCCGACGAGCGCCTGCTCGCGTGGGCGGGACCGATCGCGAACGCCCTCGCCGACGCGGCCTGAGTCTCCGGTCGACGCGTCCTGCCCACATCCCTCGGCCTCTCGCAAAACGAACCGCCAGACCGGCGAGATAGAATTGGAAGTTATAACTTGTTTTCGAGAGCCGACGAGAGTACGATCGAACGGGACCGTAGCGGAGACGGCCGAGATCAGAGCGGACGACGCGGTCGACGATTTCGCGGGACCGACACGGCGGTCCCGTCGAGGCTCTGCGGCCGGAACGAGGACAGCGAGGCACGATAGTGTTGGTCAGCGTCAGAAGATCATGTACGACTGGACACGGACGACCCCTTCGCACTCCGGGCATCGGAGAACTCGAAGGCCGGGATATCTCTCGACCAGTTCGTCGGGGGGTCTCGGATCGACCGTTCGACAGTAAACCCACAGTTACCGCAGGAGCGTCGCCGCCCGGATCGGTGCTCGAGTACTCGCCGCGCTCTGGAGAACACGAACGTCGATTGACGCACGGTAACATATGTCTTTCCACGCTGGGATGGACGACGTCGAGGTAAGACCACGGTCGGAGAGTCGACGTCCCCCTCGCCGTAAGCGGCGGGGGTCCCTCCTCGAGCGGAGGGCGTTCGGCTGACGCGGCTCCCGTGAACAGCCGTCGTGTCGGCGCGTCGGCGCGTCACCGTGTCTGCGTGTCAGCGCGTCGGTGTTTCGTCTCCTCTATCTTCGCGGAGACTGGGTGGGTTCTCCCCCGGGAGGTCGTGTCGAGATAGTCCACGAGAGATGACGGTACGTTACGAGCAGAAAGTTCTGAAGATCATCGATCTGAATCGCGACCGAACAGCGTCGACGACGGTGTCGAGAGACCCTTCCAAACCGGCGTTCGGTCGTCGAGCGACCGATTCGGTCGTCGACGATGGGAGTACCGACCCGTTTCCGCACCCGTATCACATGGATACGATTGTTACGTCTACTCCGACCGCGCGAGCGATTTCGCGTCACTGGGGCCGGACGCGATCGGTCGTCGTCGGGACCCCACCGGACCAGCTAGCCGCTGAACGAACGTTCGTAGATGGCAAACGCCCGGTCGGACGGCCGTATCGAACGCGGTCGGCAGTGTAGGACGAGCGCCGGTCGCGCTTCGGTAGAGTTCGGGAGCGAATACGGTCTGATCGACTCGTGGTGAGATGCGAGCGGACCGTCGGACGAGCGTGATACGTCCGCGTATCGGTTCAGCGAGCGCTTCACGGCGGATTCAGGAGGGGAGTCGACCGTTCGCCCGCGCCGTCGTTCGCCCCCGGGAGTGTTCGAGAGGCGCGAACGAGACCGTCGGGGTTCCAGAGACGGGGGACGCCGCTCGGAGAACAGTGGGCGTCGGGTATCGGGGGATCGTCCGAACGGTCGGCGGTCGTTATTTAGCAACGCTAAACAACTGTTTTTTCCGAGGTGATATTCGCGTTCGGGAGGTGGTCGCAGTCAGGATTATCAAACGAGCGTCGTCCTTCAGCGTGGGTGTTACTATCGAGGGCGACGGAGGGTCGGAGACGCCGGGGGTCACCGGTAGGTGACGTTCAACTGGACGACGTTCGCCGCGTCCTTGAGCAGGGACGGGATCTCGCTCTCGAGGGGATCTCTCGCCATCCGTCTCGTCGGTGCCGAGACGCTCAGCGCTCCCTCGGCGTGGCCCTGATAGTTGCGTATCGGGACCGCGACGCACTGGAGGCCGGGGAGGCGCTCCTCGTCGTCGAACGCGACCCCGCGTTCCCGTATCTCCTCGAGGTGGTCGAAGAAGACCTCCCGGTCGGTGATCGTTCGCTCGGTCGTCGCCTCCAGGCCGCGGTGAGCGATGATCTCCTCGACCCTCTCTCTCGGCAGGTGGGCGAGAATGGCCTTTCCGAGGGCGGTGTTGTGAAGGTGGACGTGCGATCCCACGTGCGCGTCGACGTTCACCGCGTTTTCGCCGGTCGCCTGATAGAGATAGATGCCGAGGCCGTTCTCCTCGACGAGCAGGTTGACGAGTTCGCCGGTCTCTTCGGCTAACCGGTCCACTTCGGTCTTGGCGATCTCGTAGAGGGGTTGCCGCTGGCGGGCGTACATGCCGTGGTCCAGAAAGCGGAGGCCGACGTGGTACGTGTCCCCGTCTTTCGTCACGTACCCCAGCTCGAGGAGCGTGCGAAGGTGATTGTGAACGCTCCCCTTCGATTTGCCCAGGTGTTGGGCGAGTTCCGTCACTCGCGCCCCGTCGAGTTCCTGGAGCGAGTCGACGATCTCGAACGCCGTCCTCGTGCTCTTGATGGGGTTTTTCGCCTTGTTGCGTTGTGCCATGTGGAGAGTCATAGCGTGCCACCCTATTAAAAACAACCGTTCATCGTTGGCAAACGCGAGGGGGTGGGGAGGGAGCGCGCCGTTCCGTAGGCCCCTGATACCGTCGTCTAACCGTCTTCGGAACAGGACAGTGCCGTTCCCCCGATCGCGCTCCTCGAACGATTCAGAGCGGCCGTCAGAGTTCGACGACGTCGTTCTCGAGTGTCCCGATTCCCCCGATGTCTATCGAAACGCGGTCCCCCTCGGCCAGCGTGAACGACTCCTCGGGGACCAGCGACGTCCCGGTCAGGAGCACCGACAGTTCGGGTACCGCGTTGTAGCGCGTGTAGTACGACACGAGTTCCTCGCACGTGCGCACCATCTCGCCCGTCGACGTCGAATCGTCGTACATCACCTCCCCGTTCCGGGTGATGACCATCGACATCTCCAGGCCGTGGGGGTCGTCGATCTCGTCGGTCGAGACGACGCAGGGGCCGAGCGCACACGACCGGTCGTAGACCTTCGCCTGCGGCAGGTACAGCGGGTTCGCCCCCTCGATGGAGCGACTGCTCACGTCGTTGCCGACGGTGTAGCCGACGATCTCCCCCCGGTAGAGGACGACGCCCAGTTCCGGCTCCGGGACGTCCCACTCCGAGTCGCCCCGTATGCCGACGGCCTCGTTCGGCCCGACGACGCGGTCGGGCGTGGCCTTGAAGAACACCTCCGGTCGCTCGCCGCCGTAGACGTCGAGGTACATCTCCGGCATCGAACTCTCCTCCTCGCGCGCCCGCTCGCTGATGCCGTAGGTGACGCCGGCGGCCCACACCTCGTCCGGGACGACCGGCCGCGCGACGGTCGCGGTCGAGAGGTCCACGGCGGCGGCCGCGGCGACGTGCCGATCGGCGACCGCGTCGACCGTCGTCCCGTTGACGTTCGCCGCCCTCGCGAGGTCCCGGAACGAGGTGAGGTTCGCGTTCGCGCTCGCGAGGTCGTACGCCGTCCCGTCGACCGCCGCCACGAGACGTGACTGTGCGCCGTCCACTACCCGGTAGTACTGCATACGACCCACACACCCCGGGGGTTGAAAGCGTTTTTGCCGCTCGCGGCACGCTCGTCGCCCAACGACGCCGATCGCGGTTCGACGGCCGGCCGCGTCTGGAGCGACGGGGCAGTCACTCCAGCGAGCGGGTCTCCCAGTCCTCTTCCCAGAGATTGATCGTGTGGACCTTCTCGGGCGAGTACTCGTACTCGCGGACGGCGTCCATGTTCAGTTCGACGCCGAGGCCCGGGCCGTCGGGGACCCGCAGGCGGCCGTCCTCGATGGTGATGGGGTCGTGCAGCAGTTCGCCCTTCCAGTCGACGTCGTAGTCTTCGAACACCTCCTGGATCACGAAGCTCGGCGAACTCGTGTCGACGTGGGCGCACATCGCCGTCGCGACCGGCCCCTGCGGGTTGTGCGGGGCGAACCCGACGTGTTCGGCCTCGGCCATCGCGGCGATCTTCTTGCCTTCGGTGATGCCGCCCGCGTTCGCGAGATCCGGCTGGACGACGTCGACGTCCGTGTCGGCGAGCAGTTCGCGGAAGGCGAACTTCGACATCCCCCGCTCGCCCGTCGCGATGGGGACGCGGGACTTCTCTGCGACCTCCCGGAGGCCGTCGACGTTGTCCGGCGGGCACGGCTCCTCGAACCACGTCACGTCGAATTCGGCGAGCTTGTCGCTTATCTCGACGGCGACGCTGGGGGCGAACCGTCCGTGGCCCTCGACGAGCAGGTCGACGTCGGGACCGACGGCCTCGCGGACGGCGCGGACGCGGTCGACGGCGTCGTTGAACGCCGCGCGGTCCATCCGCTGCCAGGCGGCCCCGAACGGGTCGAACTTCATCGCGGTGTAGCCGTCGGCGACGACGCGTTCCGCGGCCGCGCCGAACTTCTCGGGGTCGCCGTGGGTGTCGGTGTACCAGCCGTTGGCGTACGCGCGCAGCCAGCGACCGTGGACCGAGCCGCCGAGGAGCTTGTAGAGCGGTTCGCCGTAGTGCTTACCCTTGATGTCCCAGCAGGCGGTGTCGACGGCGCTCACGACCGTCGTGTTGACGACGTTCCGCGAGTACCACTCGTCCCGATACATCCGCAGGGACAACTGCTCGGTGTCGAACGGGCTCTCGCCGACGAAGTAGTCGCGCATCTCGTCGATGGCGGTCGTCACCGTCTCGGGCTTGTCGTGGATCGTCGCCTCGGCGAGCCCCCGGAGGCCCGTGCTCGTCTCCACCGTGACGAACACCCACGGCTTCCACGGGTTCGCGACGATGTGCGTCTCTACGTCGGTGATGCGTAACTCCGACATGCGCGTGAGCGCACGCCGCTCTCTCTCTTAAAACGAGGGGTTCGCGGGCCCGACTCGCGGAGCACGGCCGGAAGCGCCCGGAAGCCCCGAGAGCGCCCGAAAGCGTACGGGGACCGCACCGTCCGGGCGACTCGGTCCGGGCTAGTCGTAGACGTGGACGCTCCCGGTCCTGTGCTCCTCGATGTAGTCCCAGTCGTAGGTGACGCCGAGACCGGGACCGTCCGGAACCGAGACGCACCCCTCCCCGTCGACGGAGTCGAGCCGGTCGGCGTAGCCGTCGGCGTACACCGGCGGCACCGGGTTCTCCGCCTCGGGGTGGACGAGGGCCATCTCGTAGTAGTTGGTGTTGCGGGTGGCGGCGATGCACTGGCGCTGGGCCGGCCCCGGCGCGTGAAACTCACAGTCCAGCCCGAACCCCTCCGCGACGCGAGCGATCTTCATCGCGCCGGTGATGCCGCCGTCGTACTCGGGGTCCGCCCGCACGAAGTCGGTCGCCTCGGCCGCCACGAAGTCGGTGTGCGGTTCGAGGCCGCGGACGTGTTCGGTCTGGAGGATGGGGGTGTCGAGGTGCTGTCTGAGTTTGCGGTGGGCGTGCTGGGAGATGCCGCCGTCGCGGTAGGGGTCCTCGTACCAGAAGAACCCCTGCTCGTCGAGCGCCCTGCCGAGCTTCAGCGCGTCGGCGAACGTCTCCAGTTCGCACGCGGGATCGTGCATGAGGTCCATCTCGTCGCCGACGCGCTCGCCGACCGCGCGGACGGCCTCGATCTCGCGGCCCAGGTCGCGGGACCCCTCACCGCCGCCCCACCCGTGGATCTTGTACGCGGGATACCCCATGTCGAGACACGTCTCGGCGAAGTCGGCGAACGCCGCCGGCGAGTCCAGCCCGCCGTTCTCGTCGCCGTGGAAGGTCGAGGCGTAGGCGGGGAACCGCTCGCGGTAGGTGCCGAGCAGGTCGTGGATGGGGGCGTCGTGGTACTTCCCCGCGAAGTCCCACAGCGCGATGTCGAGCGGGCCGATCCCCATCCGGTCGTACTTGCGGAGGGCGCGTTTCATCTCCGACCAGTGTTTCTCGCGGTGAAGGGGATTCTTCCCGATGAGGTAGTCCGCGATCATGTTCAGCTCGGCCATCCCCGGCGAGTTGCCGCCGACGTACTCGCCGGTCACCCCCGCGTCGGTGTGCACCCGCAGCCCGAACAGCTTGCGCTCCGTCGTCGCTCCGGGTCGATAGACGAGGTTGAACCCGTTCTCGTCGGTCCCGACGTCCTCGAGCGGGAACCCGAACTCGGTCGACTCGATTCGCGTGATGGTCGGTGCCATACGGATGAGTCCCGTCAGGCGAACGTAAACCCTCCGGGAGGGGTGCCGGTCGACGTCGTTCCGACGACGCGGTCGGGCGTCGGTGGTTCACTCGCGGGTAGCGGTGGCGCTCGCGGCCACGCGGCAGGCGTCGACCATGCTCACGGCCGAGGCGACGCCCTCGCCCGCGATGTCGAAGGCGGTTCCGTGGTCGACGCTCGTCCGGACGATGGGGAGCCCGATAGTCACGTTGACGCCGCTGACCGCGCCGTCGCCCCGGAACCCGAGCATCTTGACGGGGATGTGGCCCTGGTCGTGGTACATCGAGACGACGCAGTCGTATCGACCGGCGGCGGCCTGCACGTAGACGGTGTCCGGCGATTCCGGACCGTGAACGTCCAGGCCCCGATCGCGGGCCGCCCGGACCGCGGGCCGGATCTCCGCGTCGTCCTCGTCCCCGAGCAGGCCGCCGTCGCTGGCGTGGGGGTTCAGCCCGGCCACGGCGAGCGTCGGGTCGTCGATGCCGAGGCTCCGGAGCGCCTCGTCGGTCACCTCGATAGTCGAGAGCACCCGCTCGGTCGTCACCAGGTCGCAGGCCTCCCGGAGGGGGACGTGCGTGCTGACGTGGGTCACGCGGAGGTCCCCCTCGATGAGCATCATCGAGTAGTTCTCGGTGTCGGTGTAGTCGGCGAGCATCCCGGTGTGGCCGGCGTACTCGCTTCCCGCCATGCGCGTGGCCTGTTTGTTGATCGGGGCGGTGACGATGGCGTCGACGTCGCCCGACGTCGCCAGCTCGATGGCCCGCGCGACGTACTCGAGGCTCGCCTCGCCGTACTCCTCGCGCAGCGCGCCGTACTCGAGGTCGGCGACGTTGTCGAGGTCGAGCACGGTGATGGCGTCCGCGCTCGGTTCCACCGCGGCGACGTCGTCGACCGCTCGCACGTCCAGGTCGACGCCGCAGATGCCGACCGCCTCGCGGACCACGTCCGCGTCGCCGATCACGACGACGTCGGCGAACGAGACGACCTCGGGGTAGGCCTTCACGATGACCTCGCTCCCCACGCCCGCCGGGTCGCCCATCGTGATGCCGAGCAGGGGTCTGTCGTTCGTCATTCGTACGCCACCCTCGGGGAGTGGGCTGATTACTGTTGTGTTCGATCGTCGGGCGATTCGACCGACGACGAGCTACGTCGGGTCGTTCACCGCGTTCTTCGGTTCGCCGCCGAGGAGCACCCGGCGGACCTCCTCGGCACCCTTCCGACGCTTCTCGTCGCTCGCCTCTCGCGAGTACCAGGCGACGTGCGGCGTCAGAATCGCGTCGTCGCGGCCGCGCAGCGGCGACTCGAACGGCGGCGGCGGGTCGTCGAAGTGATCCGCCGGTTCGTCGGGGAACACGTCGAGTCCCGCCCCGCGGATCTCTCCCGCGTCGAGCGCCGCCGCGAGGTCCTCCTCGACGACGAGGCCGCCGCGGGCGACGTTGACGAACAGCGCCGACGGCTTCATCCGGGCGAAGGCGTCGGCGTCGAACGTCCCGCGGGTGTCGTCGGTCAGCGGGACGTGGACGGAGACGACGTCGGCAGCCTCGAGTACCTCCTCGAAGTCGCGCTTCTCGACTCCCCTGTCGGCCATCGCGTCGGCCTCGACGTACGGGTCGACCGCGACGACGTCCATGCCGAACCCCCGGGCCTTCTCGGCGACGAGACGGGCGATGGTGCCGAAGCCGACGAGCCCGAGCGTCCGCCCCCGGAGCCGGTAGACCTCCGCGGTCGTCGTCCGGCGGTTCCACCGCCCGGCCCGCGTCTCCTCGGCGTACCGCAGCAGGTCGCGCTCCAGCGCGAGGATCAGCATGAGCGTGTGATCGGACACCTCGTCCTCGCAGTAGCTCGGCACGTTGGCGACGTACGTCCCGTTTCGCGTCGACGCCTCGACGTCGATCTCGTCGACGCCGATGCCGCAGCGGACCACGATCCGACAGCGGTCGAGCGCGTCGAGTACCTCGGCGGTGTACGGCGCGCTCAGGAGGCGGTCGATCACGGCGTCGACGCCGGCGAGTCGCTCGCTCAACTCCGCCGAACTGCGGGCGTCGACCGGTCTGAGGGTCACGTCGAGGTCGGCGAACACCGCCTCCTCGATGGAGCGGTCGAACGCGCTCCCCGCCGTCAGCCCCACGGTGAACCCGGTGTCGCTCATGGCGCGTGACTTCCGTCGACTGGCGTATAAACCCCCGCGTTCGCGTCGCAGTTGCTCGGATAGCAAGTGATAATTGTCCGGGGGCGGCAGTCCCCGTATGACCCGACAGGCGGACGCGAGGCGGTTCGCGTGACCGACGAGAAGCGCGGCGGCGACTACGTCTACGAGGCGCTGGTCGACGCCGGCGTCGACCTCCTGGTCGGCATCCCCGGGACGCAGACGCTCCCGCTCGACCGGACCGTCGTCGAGCGGGACGAGATGACCTACGTGATGGCGCGCCACGAGACGGCCGTCCCCCACGTCGCGTGGGGGTACTACGAGTCCGGCGGCGGCGTCGCCGCGACGCTGACGGTCCCCGGCCCCGGCGACACCAACGCGATGCACGGCCTGAAGAACGCCCTCGAGGACTGCGTCCCGGTCCTGCACGTCTCCGCCGACGTCAACCCCGAGGACCGCGGGAGGGGTCCCATCCACGAGATCGAGGCGGACACGTTCGACAACGCGGTGAAGGAGAACGTCACCGTCGAGACGGCGCTCGAACTGCCCGCCGAACTGGCCCGCGGCGTCGCGACGGCGCTCGAGCCGCCGTACGGTCCCGTCCGTCTCGGCGTGCCCAGTCGGATCCTCGACGAGTCGTTCCGCGCCCCGGCCGCCGAGGTGTCGCCCGAACGGACGAGGTGGGACACCGACCCCGACGTCGACGCGGCGGTCCGCGCGCTCGCCGACGCCGAGCGCCCCGTCGTCTACGTCGGCGGCGGCGCGCGGCGCTCGCCGGGGGGACCCGAGGCGGTCCGCGCGCTCGCCGCGGACCTCGACGCACCCGTGATCGCCTCCTACAAGGGGAAGGGCGTCTTCCCGGAGGACGACCCCCGGTTCCTCGGCGTCACGGGGTCGCACGCGCCCGAGGGGGCGAGGCGCGTCCTCGACCGCGCGGACGTCGTGATCGCGCTCGGGACCGACTTCGACGGCGTGACGACCGCCGGCTGGTCGCTCCCCATGGGCGATCGGCTGATCCACGTGACGCTCGATTCCGCCGCCGTGGACGCCTCCTACGAGGCCGACGTGGTCGTCCTCGCGGACGTCGCCGACGCCGTCGCGACGATTCGGGCCGACCTCGACGGCGCGAACGGGTGGAACGGCGGCGACGTCGCCTCGGCGGTCCGCGAGGAGTACCGCGAGTCGCTCGCGGCGCGCGGTCTGTTCGAGGACGAAGCGCCCCTCAATACGCCGGGGGTGCTCGACGGCGTCCGCGAGTCGATCCCCCGCGACGCCGTGGTGACGGTCGACGTCGGCGGGTTCCGCCTGTGGGCGATGCAGGCGTTCCCGGCGTACGAACCCGACGCGTTCGTCGCGGCCGGGTCGTGGGCGGGGATGGGCGTCGGGCTGCCCGCCGCCGTCGGAGCCCGGTTCGCCAACCCCGACAGGCCGGTCGTCTGTCTCACCGGCGACGGCGGGCTCATGATGTGCGTCCACGAACTCCACACCGCGGCCGAGTACGACCTCGACGTGACCGTCGTCGTCTCGAACAACGCCGACTACGGCGTCATCAGCAAGTCGCCGAAGATAGAGCGATACACGGAGGGCCACCGGTTCACCTGGAAGTCGCCCGACTTCGCCGCCGTCGCCGAGGGCTTCGGGTGCCGGGGCACCCGCGTCGAGTCGCTCGACGGCCTCCGGGCCGCCCTCGCCGACGCCGTCGGCCGCGACGGGCCCGACCTGATAGACGTCCCCATCGAGACGGACGAACCGTCCGCGGCGCAGGCCGCCGACTACGAGTCGACGCTCGACCTCCCCTAGAAGTCCTCGAGTTTCCGGCGGCGGAACAGGTCGAGTTCGGCCACCGCGTTGGGCGGCTCCTGTCGGGCCGCGAAGGCGACCGCGTCGGCGACGTCCTCCGGTTCGTGCACCTCGCCCTCCGGGAGGCGGTCGCGGTTCGTCTCCTCGCGGAACTCCCTGCCGAACTCCGTGCGTACCTCGGAGGGGCTGACGAGCGAGACGGCGACGTCATCGCCGACGTGGCCCGCGAGCGAGAGGGCGAACCCGCGCGTCCACCACTTCGAGGCGGCGTAGACCGGCGCGCCCGGTCGGGGGTACTTCCCCGCGAAGCTGCCGACGAAGACGAGCACCCCGTTCGACGCCCTGAGGTGCGCCAGCGTCGCCCGCGCGACGAAGAACATCCCGTCGGTGTTGACGCGCATCACCCGCTCGAACTGCTCGATCGGTAGCTCGTCGACCGCCGTCCCGCGGCTGGTGCCGATCGCGGCGTTGTTGACGACGACGTTCAGGCCGCCGAACGCCTCGACGGTCCGTTCGACCGTCTCCTCGACGGCGTCGGGGTCGGTCACGTCCGTCGGCGCGACCAGCGTCTCGACGCCGTGTTCGTCCGCTATCTCGGCCGCGAGTTCGCGCAGTCGCTCCTCGCGGCGGGCCGCGACCGCGACGTTCGCGCCGTCGGCCGCAAGCGCGTGCGCCGTCGCCCGTCCGATGCCCGCGCTCGCCCCCGATACCAGTACCGCCTCGCCGTCGAGTGGTCGTTCTGACGTCACGTGCGGCCACTCGGCGAGGGGCGCAAAGAACGTTCGGTCGGTCGGCCGTATTATCAGACTTCAGATACGATTCGGTCGTAGTACGCCTCGGCGCGCTCGCGGTCCGCCTCGGAGAGGTCGACGAGCGGTTCGCGCACCGGACCGCCGTAGAGGCCGGCGAGTTCCTGGCCGTACTTGACCGCCGGGACGTTGTTCGCCGCCGCGACGTCGCTGTCGCCGCGGCCCGTCTCCTCGCGGAGGTCCTCGTAGGGACGGAGCAGGTCGCGCACGCGCCGCGCCTCCTCCCAGTCCTCGTCGCGGAGGGCGTCCTGCAGGGCGAGCACCTGCTCGGGGACGAAGTTCCCGATGCCCGTCGTGAAGGCCTCCGCGCCCTCGATGGCGAACGAGGGGGCGAACCGCTCTGCGATGCCGTTCGACCAGACGACGTCGCCCTCGACGTCGGAGACGGCCTGCGAGAACGCCTTGACGTCGTTGTCGGCGTACTTGACGGCGACGACGTTGTCGTACTCGGCCAGCGCCGCGAGGTGGTCGGCCGTCAGCTCGGGCCCGCGCTTGTAGAGGACGACCCCGAGGTCGGTCGCCTCGAGTATCCGCTCGTAGTAGCGGCGGATCCCCTCGTGGTGCACGTAGGTGTGGACCGGATGCATCACCATCACCGCGTCGACGCCCGCGGCCTCGTACCGCGACAGGAGGTGCAGCACCGACTTCGTGCTCCCGCCGAGGCCGCCGACGACCGTCGCGTCCCCGGCCGCCTCGACCGTCGTCGCCACCACCTCGGCGCGCTCGTCCATCGACAGCGAGTAGTACTCGCCCGTGTTCCCGCAGGGGATGACGACGCCCGCCCCCCGGTCGACCATCCACTCGACGTTCCTCGCCAGTTCGTCGTGCAGTACGTCCTCGCGGTCCTCGCTGAACGGCGTCGGGTTGGTGAACGCGACGCCCCGGAGACTGTCTTTGAGTTCCTCGTAGCCCATCGATATCGAGTACCACAGACGCGACCACGGTCAAAAAGGTTGCCGTCGCGGCCACCGAGCGTTCGTCGATTCGCCCCGTCGGCGGTCGCGGCCCGCAGGACGACGGGGGTGTGACGCGCCGCCCGGAGCATAGCTATTTGCCAGCGTGACCCGAGTAACGGGACGATGCAGGGCTACGACACGTTGCGGCGGCGACTGGCGGCGGGGAAAGCGTCCGTCGGCGCGGTCGCCCGGGTACCGACGCCGACGCTCGTCGAGGTGTACGGCGACGTGGGACTCGACTTCGTCCTCCTGGACTACGAGCACGCGGGCGGCCACAGCCCCACCGACAGCGCGACGATGGAGAACCTCGTCCGGGCCGCCGAACTGACCGGCATCGACCCCGTGGTCCGGCTTCCGGACCCCCACCCGCCGCTCGTCCGGAAGGTGCTCGAGACGGGCGTGCGGACGCTCCTGGTGCCCCGAATCGAGACGGCGGGGGAGGTCCGCGAGGCGGTGGCGGCGACGCGCTTCGCGTTCGACGGCGGGGTGGGCGACCGGGGGATCGCGGGCACCCGCGCAAACCGCTGGGGCGGGGCGTACGAGGGGTACCTCGAACGCGAGGACGCCGCCACCACGCTCGGCGTGATGCTGGAGACGGCGGCGGCCGTAGACGACCTCGACGACGTCCTCGCGGTCCCCGACCTCGGTTTCGTCTTCGTCGGTCACCGCGACCTGACGCACTCGCTCGGCCACGGCGAGGCCGTCGACGACGAGGAGGTGACGGAGACGGTCGCCGCGATACGCGACGCCTGCCTCGACGCCGGCGTCCCCGTCGGCAGGGTCGCAGCCGACGTCGACGACGCCCGGGCCGCGGTCGACGAGGGATACCGGATCGTCCTCGGCGGCTACGAGTTCGACGCCGTCCGACGGGTGTACGGCGACTGGGCGGCCGTCACCGACGAGTGACGCGGTCGATCGTACCGCCGTACCGGTCCCTCGCCGGTCAGGTCAGGTCAGGTCAGTCCTCGACGGGGACGTGACCCCGTCGCCGCGCCGTCGGGTAGCTCTCGACGAGGGAGCGGGCGACCAGCGCCGTGGCGGCGAACGCGAGCAGGCTCCCAGAGACGAAGGCCACCTCGTAACCGAACAGCGTCGCCAGACCGCCGACGACGACCGGCCCGACGACGCCGCCGAGGCCGCGGGCCGTCGAGTGCAACCCCATCAGTTCGGACCCGCGCTCTTCGGGTGAGACGTCGCCGATGAACGCGTAGGTGCCCGTCGTCTCCGAGGAGTAGGCCGCCGCGAGCACGAGAAACGAGGCGGCGACGACGACGGCGCGAACCGGCACCGACGCGGGCACGACGGCGGCGGTGACGATCAGCGCGTGGACGCCCGCGCCCGCCATCCCGTAGACGATCAGCGGCTTCCGCCCGGAGGCGTCGGCGACGTGGCCGAACAGGTACATGAAGAGCATCTGCGCGGCCGGGTTGATCGCCAGGAGCGTGCCCATCACGAACTCCGTGACGCCGATCTCGCCGACGAGGTAGATGGGGAGGAGGCTCGACGTCCCGAGGACGGTCATGTTCCGCAGGAGGACGGCCACGTAGAGCCACTTCAGTCCGTTGTTGGCGAGGTGGTCGCGGTCCGCCCTCGCCGGGAGGAGCCGCGTCCGCACCTCGGCGGTCAGTTCGGCGAGCGTCGGCGACCCCGCGTTCGGCGGCGTCGGATCGCGCACGAAGACCACGGCGACGGCGACGCTCGCGCTGACGGCGGCGACGACGAGGTAGAGCGTCCACGGTGCCACCAGTCCGAGGAGGACGCCGGCGAAGAACTGCGCCAGCGTGAAGCCGACGGCCTGCGTGCTGTTGAAGAAGCCGAGCGACTGGCCGCGCGCCTCCGCGCCGCCGCGATCGCTCACGATCGCGAGCATCACAGGCAGGAACCCGGCGGCGAAGACCGCGAACAGGCCGCGGAACGCGAGCAGTTCCCGGACGCCGTCGACGACGACGAGCGGCAGGACGGCGAGCGTCGAGAGGAGCGCCGTCCCCACGAGCACCGCGCGACGGCGGCCGGTCACGTCGGCGACGGCCCCCGCGACGGGCGAGAAGACCATCAGCCCGAACCAGTAGACGGTGAACACGAGGCTCACCGCGAGGGGCGTGCCGACCTGGCCGATGTAGACGGCCATCGCCGTCCCCATCAGGACGGCTCTGCCCTTGTTCGCCGCCGCGGCGACGCCGATGGCGAACCGCTGGATTCGTTCCCGTCGGTTCTCGTTCGCGGTCACGTCTCTCGTCTCACCCGATAGGGTGAGAGTCCGCGACGTGGCTACTAAAGACAACCGATCGGGGCACTCTACGAACCCCGCTCCGGGCGGCGGCGACTTGCGGCAATCCGGTTGTCGATAGATACACATTTGTCCCAGGCCGCCGGTGGCTCCCTCGTGAACTGGCGGTATCAGCACACGCTACTCGCGGCCGCGTTTCTCGCCTGTTTCAGCAACAACGCGTCCAGGCTCGTCATCAGCCCCGTCCTCCCGAACGTCATCGACGCGTTCGACCTCTCGAAGAGCGTCGTCGGCCTCGCGCTCACGGGTATGTGGGCCATCTACGCACTGTTGCAGTTCCCGAGCGGCGTCATCGCCGACCGCGTCGGCGACTACCGGGTCATCCTCGTCTCGCTCGTGCTGACGGGCCTCGGGAGTCTCTTCCTCGCGTTGTCGCCGTCGTTCTTCCTGTTCGGCGTCGCCGTACTCGCGCTCGGTGCGGGGGCCGGCCTCTACTTCGTGGTCGGAACGTCGATGCTCGTCAAGTCCTTCAGACGGCACGGTCAGGTCCTCGGCGTCCACTCGGCCGCCGGGCCGGCGGCGGGACTCGTCGCGCCCGCGGTCGCCGCCGCCGTCAGCGTCCGGTACGGGTGGCGTCCCGCGCTGCTCCTCGGGGCCGTCCTCTCGTTTCTCGGTGCCGCCGTCTTCCTTCGGCACGTCGAACCCGTCGACGGCACCGGGACGACGCGGGACGCGCCCGACGTCCTCGCCACGACCGTCGCCCTCCTGAAGCGACCGTCGGTCCTCTACATGACGTTCATCGGCGTCACCACCGCCTACACGTGGCAGTCGTTCACCACCTTCTTCCCGACGTTCCTCGTCGAGTACCGGGGGCTCACGCTCACGAACGCCAGCCTCGTCTTCGGCGTCGTCTTCCTGCTGTCGGCGGTGACACAGCCGGTCTACGGCCGACTCTCCGACCGGTTCGCCCGCGAGACGGTGCTCGCCCTCGTACTGTCGACGGCCGTCGTCGGCTTCGGCGTCGTCGTGGTCGCCGACCCGTCGCTCGTCGCCCTCGTCGGCGTCGGGCTGCTGGGGTTCGGCTTCGGCTGGGGTGGCGTCTTCCAGTCCCGGTTCATGGACCTCTTCTCGGACGCCCAGCGCGGCACGGCCTATGGCCTCGTGCGGACGATCTACATGTTCGTCGGGTCGCTCGGGAGCGCCGTCACCGGGATACTCGCCGACACGGCGGGCTGGGCGGCGGCCTACGGCGTCGTCGGCGCGGTCCTCGGCCTCGCGGTGGTCTGTATCGCCGCGAACCGCGCCCTCGACCTCGGTCTCTGATACTGTCTGCCGTACCGTCGTGACGCGACTCGCTACCCCCGGTGGCGAGATCCGCGACGGTACGGCAGACAGTATAAGCTACTTGAGGCGGGCGCACGTCCGTCCGGACATGGTCGACGGAAAGCCCGAGTGGTGGCGACGCAACGACCGCCTCCGCGCCGAGATGGAACTGCCGCCGTACGAACCGTCGCGGTTCCGCGACGGGACGTACGCCCACGAAGTCGTCGACCCGCTCGAAGCGACCCACGACTGCACCCTCCGGTTCGTCGGCTTCGGGGGCTACCCCGCGGACTGGGAGGTCCGCGCCGACGGCGAGACGCTCTTCACGATCGGCCGCCACCGCGACGACAACGGCAACACGGTCTACGAGGTCGACGCCGCGGAATTCCGCCGACGCGTGACGGCGGCGCTGGCGTGAGTCGTGCCTCCGGCGTCGGCAAAACTATTTGCCGCGCCACGAGGTACCATACCGACCATGTCAACGCAAACCGGGCGAAGTCCGCTCGCCGAGAACACGGTCGTCGACGTCGACGTCCACCTCCGCATCCCGCTGGAGGAACTCGCCGACTACTGCGACGAACCCTACCGGAGCACGATCAAGCGTCCGACGTACACGGCCGTCCACCGGAGCGGGTGGGATCGATACATGGGCGGCAACATCCAGAAGGAGTCGCTTCCGGACGCGGAGACGGTCTACCGGAAGGTCTGTGAGGGGTTCGACGTCGACTACCCGATCATCAACGCCTTCCCCGTCCTCGCGTCGGTCCCCGAGGACGACCGGGCGGTCAACATGATGCGGGCGTACAACGACTACCTCCTCGACAACTACCTCGACGAGTACGACAACTTCCGCGGGCTGCTGTCGGTGGCGACCCAGGACCCCGAGGCCGCAGCCGACGAGATCGACCGGATGTCGTCCGAGAAACGGATAGAGGGGGTCTACGTCCTCAACAGCGGCGCGCACCTCCCGCTCGGTCACCCGGACTTCGACGTGATGTACCGGGCCGCCGAGGACCACGGACTCCACGTCGCCTACCACGCGTCGGCCGGCGCGCCGTTCGCCCGCGACTTCCCGATCCAGGACAGCGCCATCAACCGGTTCATGGCGACGCACGTCCTCGCACACCCGTGGGCGCACATGCTGACCGTGACGAGCCTCCTCGTCAACGGGACGCCCGAGAAGTTCCCCGATCTCAACTTCAGCTTCCTCGAAGCGGGCCTGTCGTGGGTGCCGTACATGATGTTCCGGCTGAACAAGGAGTACGGGATGCGCCGCCGCGAAGCGCCGCTCCTCGAGCGGAGCCCCGAGGAGTACATCCGCGACCAGTTCTACTTCGCCAGCCAGCCGATCGGCGAGCCGAACGACCCCCGCCACCTCGAGCGGATACTCGACGTCGTCGGCACCGAGAACCTGATGCTCGCGACCGACTACCCCCACTGGGACTTCGATCACCCCGACGCGCTCGACAGGCACCTCCGGCAGTTCTACCCCGAGGAGACGCGCGCGGCCGTCCTCGCGGACAACGCCGTCGAAGCGTTCGACCTCTCCATCTGACCATGGGGGAGCACGTCGTCGTCAGCGCGTCGGAACTGTCGGAGGGCGACCGCGTCGTCGTCGAACTCGAGGGCCGGGAAGTCGCCGTCTTCAGGCTCGACGGCGACCTCCACGCCTACCTGAACTGGTGTGCCCACCAGGGCGGTCCCGTCTGCGAGGGGGCGCTCACCGGCACCTACGAGTCGTCGTACGACCGCGAGGGCAACGAGGTGTCGCTGTCGTGGTGCCGCGAGGGGGAGGTGCTGATGTGTCCGTGGCACGGCTGGGAGTACGACGCCCTCACGGGGGAGTGTTTCTCGAGGCGGTCGGTCGCGTTGCCGTCGTATCCGGTCGAGGAGGTCGGGGGGGACGTTGTGGTCACGCTCTGAGTACACCGCGCGGTTCGTCGTCCCCTCGCCGTCGGCGGACGCTACGGCGCGCCGAGGTACCCCCGACGGTCGGTCTCGGCGCGGTACAGACAGCCGTCGTAGCCGGTGAGGTAGAGCGTCCGCAGGTCGTCGCCGCCGAAACAGCAGTTCGTCGGGCGGGGGTCGGGGACGGGATGCGTCTCGAGCACCCGCCCCGAGGGCGTGAAGACGTAGAGCATCGGGCCGGGGCCGCCCTCCTCGTAGCCCGCCGTGGCGACGACGTTCCCCTCCTCGTCGAGGCACATCCCGTCGACGCCGCGGTGGGGGTAGAAGTCGTGCAACACCTCGTACGGGCCGAGATCGTCCCCCTCGATGGGGTACGCCCGGAGTTCGCGGGGGTTGCCCTCGCCGTACCGGCTCTGGGCGACGTACAGCGTCCCGTCGTCCGGGGAGACGAGCAGGCCGTTCGGGTTCGTCGTGTCGTACGTCGTCCGGGCGAGCGCCCAGTCGTCGGTCGGGTCGGCCCGGTAGACCGAGCGGTGGTCGAGGTCGAGGTCGTCGCCGTGGTCCACCCACGACGTGTCGTAGAAGGGGTCCGTGAACCAGAGCCGACCCGCGGCGTCGAACGCCAGGTCGTTGGTGCTGTTGAGTCGGCCGCCCTCGTACTCGTCTGCGACGACGGTGACGCCGCCGTCGGCCTCGTAGCGGACGACGCGACGACCGCCCATCTCGCAGGCGTAGAGGCCGCCGTCGGGGCCGAATTTCAGCCCGTTAGCGTTGTTCGTGCCGGTGCGATACGCCCCGCAGTCGCCCGTGGTCGCGTCGTACCGCATCACGCGGCTCGACGGCATGTCGGTGAACAGCACACCCTCACCGTCCCAGACCGGCCCCTCGGTCGTCCCGAAGGGCCCCGCGACCCGCTCGAATCGCCAGCTCATGCGGTCGTCGTCGCGGCCGCCGCTAATAAGTCGTCCCCCGCGAACGCCCGGGGCGCTCGCGGTACCGTCGTCGGGGACGAACCGACCGCACGAGGGCGACGACCCGTTCGAGGGACGCCGCCGCTCAGTCCCGCCGGTCGTCGAGGGCGCGCCCGAGCGCCGCCAGCCCCTCGTCGCGGCGGCGGGTCACCTCGCTCGCGGGGGCGTCGTACTCGAAGAATCCCGCGCCGTCCTCGATGCCGCCGCGACCCCGCTCGAGGTACTCGTCGAACAGGTCGCTCGGCTCGTCGGCGTTCGAGAGGTGCGGAAAGAGGTTGCCCGCGACGGTCCGATAGAGGTCGAGGCCGCCGACGTCTATCGTCTCGAACGGACCGATGACGGCGGTCCGACGGGCGTAGCCGTCGCGGACCGCCGCGTTGATGTCCTCGACGGAGGCGACGCCCTCCTCGGCGAGGTGCATGCACTCGCGGACGACGGCGTTCTGGACGCGGTTCCAGACGAACCCCGGCACGTCGCGCTCGACGACGACCGGGGTCCGGTCGACGTCCTCGAGGAACGCCGCCGTCCGGTCCATCGTCTCGTCGCTCGTCGCCTCGCCGCGGACCACCTCGACGGGCGTCAGGAGGTACGGCGGGTACCACCAGTGACAGCCGACGATCCGGTCGGCGGCCGCGTTGCCCGCGGCGATGTCGGTGACGGGGATGCCCGAGGTGTTGCTTGCGAGCACCGCGTCGGACGGCGCGGCGGCGGCCACCGACTCGAACACCTCCCGCTTGACGTCGAGGTCCTCCGGGACCGTCTCCAGGACGAACTCGGCGTCGCTCACGCCCGCGTCCCGGTCGAGCGTGAAGGAGACGCGGTCGAGCACCTCGTCCGGCGACGCCGGGGCGAGCCCCTCCTCGTCGTGGAACTCGACGACCTCGCGGATGCGTTCCTCGGCCTCGTCCAGGTTCGACCGCCGGTGGTCGACGAGCGTCACCTCCCGGCCGTGTAGCGCGAAGTGTACCGCGAACCCGTGTCCCATGTCGCCCGCGCCGATGACGGTTACCGTTCGCATCATGACGGTGTGTCGTGCTCGGCCACCCGTACTAAACGTTCCCCCGGGTGACGGCTCGCGGGAGGACTGCCGCTTCGAAAACCGTTAGTAACCGTCGCCGCCTCCGCCCGAGACGGATGCGTCCTCCCTCCCTCGACCGGCGGTGGCTTCTCGTGGCCGAACTGTTCGCCCTCTCGGCGCTGGCGAACGCCTACCTCATCGTCCCCGCGAGCGTCCTGCCGGTCGTGATGTCGAGGCTCGACGTCGGCGCGGCGGCGGCGAGCTGGGTCGTCAGCGTCGTCTTCGGCATCCAGATACTCGCGACGGTGCCCGTCGGCCTCGGTCTCGACCGCTACGACACGCGCCGGTTCGTCGCCGCGGCGACGCTCGCGCTCGTCGTCGCGGGGGTCTGGGGTGCGGCGAGCGCCGCGGCGGGCGCGTACTACCCGCTCGTCGCCTCGCGCGTCCTCGGCGGCCTGGCGAGCCTGGTCGTCTGGAACGCCGGGGTGTCGGTGCTGGCGCGCGCCTTCGACGACCGCCGTCGGGCGACGGCCGTCGGCGTCTTCACCGCGGGCGCGCCGACGGGGTTCGCGCTGGCGCAGTTCCTCGGCCCGCGGATCGCCGGCGCGTTCGGCTGGACGACGACGATCGGCGTCTTCGGCGTCCTCGCGGTCGTCCCGTTCGCGGCGTTCTGGCGGTCCTCGCGGGGGGTCGCCGTCGCCGGCGGATCGGCCACGTCCGGCCCCCGACTGGCCGACGCGAGCGAGGTGTTCGGCAACCGCGCGTTCTGGGCCGTCTCCGTCATGGGCGTCTCGACGTTCTCGCTGTACTCCTTCCTGAACAGCTGGCTGCCGACCTACCTGACGGACCACCTCGGGGCGACGCTCGCGACGAGCGGGCTCGCCGTCTCGCTGTTCCCCGCGATGGGGGTCGTCGCCCGCTCCGGCGGCGGAGTCCTCTCGGACCGCGTCTTCGGTAGCCGCCGTCGGCCCGTGACCGTGCTGTCGTTTCTGATCCCCGTCCCCGTCGTGGTCGCGCTGACCCGGACCTCCACCGTCGCCGTCGTCTTCGTCCTCGTCGTCCTCTCGGGGTTCTTCGTCCAGCTCGCGATCGGCCTGCTGTACACCTACGTTCGGGAACTCGCTCGACCCTCCGTGGCGACGACGGCGGTGGCGGCGCTCACCGGCGCGTCCTCGCTCGGCTCGTTCGCCGCGCCCATCACCGCGGGCGTCCTCATCGAGCGGACGGGCTCGTACCGTCCGGCGTTCCTGCTCGCGGCCCTCGTCGGTCTCGTCGGCCTCGGGATGGCCGCCGTCACGCCGGAACCCGCCGCGGCACGGTCGCCGACGGCCGACTAGGGCGAAAACGAGTCGGGGACCGCCGCCGCCGCGCCGGCCTCGCGGGCGGTGTCCGCGAGGAGGTCGAGCGTCTCCCGGTGGAAGGGGATACCCTCTGCGAGTCGCTCCAGTCGCGTCGCGTGTTCGGCCTCGCCGGGGAGCATCGCCCGGTCGCCCTTCGCCGTCGGCCCCATCGACACCGCGTCGGGGTAGTCGGCGCTCCGCAGCAGCTCGTCCAGCGCCTCGACGCGGGTGCGGTTGGCCGCCCGCGAGGAGTAGACGTCGGGGTCGACGAAGACGAACATCGCGCCGTTGTTGACGCGGCGGTCGGTCGGCTGTCCCGACACCCGCCCGTCGCCGACGACGCCGGCGAACAGCTCCACCATCATCGAGAGGCCGAACCCCTTGTACCCGGCGAGCACGCCGCCGAGCGGGAGCATCACCCCCCGACCGTCCTCGTACTCCCGCGGGTCGGTCACCGCCTCGCCCGCCGCGTCGATGATCCACCCGTCGGGGATGGGACGGTTCTCCACGGCCCGCTTCGTCACCTTCCCGTGGGCGACCTGGCTGGTGGCGATGTCGAGGACGACGGGGTGCTCGAGCGCGCCGAACGAGGGGACGCCGAAGGCGAGGGGGTTCGTCGCGAAGAGGCGGTCGGCGCTGCCCGGCGGCGTGACGAGCGGCGCGCCGCCGCCGGTGTTGACGAACGAGGCGAAACAGAACCCCGCGTCCGCCGCCCGCTCGGCCCACTCGCCGACGCGACCCAGGTGGGTCGCGTCGCGAACGCCGACGACGGCGACGCCGCTCCCCGAGGCGAGGTCGACGCCGACCTCGACCGCGCGTCGTCCCACCACCTGCCCGTACTGGAGGTTACCGTCGACCCGCGCCGCCGTCGGCGAGAGCCGCGCCACATCCGGCGTCGCCCCCGGGTCGATGTCGCCCGTCTCGATCATCTCGGCGTAGCTCGTTCCCATCCGGATGGAGCCGTGCGAGCCGTGGCCGGCGAGGTCCGCCTCGACGAGCGACGCCGCCACCTCGGCGGCCACGTCCTCGTCGGCACCGAGACCCGCCACGATCGCCCGCACGAACGCCTCCAGTTCCGCCGCGTCGATCCGCCTCATGGGTTACCCTCTCACGGGGCGGGTAGTTAAACCCTCAGTCGACGGGGGGCGTGGCCGACGCCGCGCGCTCGAACGCGTACGCGGCGTCGAGAACCAGCTTGTCGCCGTTCGTCGGCCCCACGAACTGGAGGCCGACCGGGAGGCCCTCCGCCTCCCCGCAGGGGACGCTCGCCGCGGGGTGACCCGTCAGGTTCGCCGGGTGGGTGTTCCAGTTGACCGGCGGCGTGACCCCGCGCTCGAACTCGCCGAGGCCGAGCGCCGTCGTCGGCGTCGACGGCGAGACGAGGAGGTCGACCTCCTCGAACGTCCGATCGAACGACGCCGTCAGGTCGGCCCGGAGGTTCTGCGCCCGGACGTAGTGGGTCCCGCCGTGTGAATCGAGGAGCGTCCCGCCCAGCGCGAGCATCTCCGTGGCGTGGTCGCCGAACTCCCGGCTCGTCGCGTCGCGCACGCGTCGGGCCGACGCCGCGAGCGACGGGTCGACCCGACCGCGCCGCCAGAGGCCGACGCCCGCGGTCGCGTACGTCGCCGCGAACTCGACGGGCGCGATGCCCCACCACGCCTCGCGGGAGCGTTCCAGTCCCGGGATCTCCACCTCGCGGACCGTCGCTCCGCGGTCGGCCAGCCGGTCGACGGCGTCGCGGACCGTCGCCTCGACGCCCTCGGCGACGTACGTCTCGAAGAAGCGCTCGCAGACGCCGAGCGTGAGGTCGCCGACGTCGACGCCGAGGTCCGCCGCGTAGTCTATCGTGGGCTCCCCCGGCGGGGCGTCGGCCAGCGCCGTCAGCCCGCGGGCCGCCGTCTCGACGTCGCGGGCGAGCGGCCCGACGTGGTCCATCGAGTACGCCATCGCCACGAAGCCGCGGCGCGGGACGAGGTCGTAGGTCGGCTTGTGACCGACGATGCCGCAGTAGCTCGCGGGGATGCGCACGCTCCCGCCCGTGTCCGAACCGAGCGCGAGGTCGACGTCTCCGGCGGCGACCGCGGCGGCGCTCCCGCTGGAGGAGCCGCCGGTCACGCGGTCGGCGTCGACCGGGTTCGTCGTCGGGCCGAAGGCGCTCGTCTCCGAGGTGGGGCCGAACGCGAGTTCGTCCATGTTCGTCGCGCCGACGATCCGACCGCCGGCGTCGAGGAGGCGCTCGACGACCTCCGCGTGGGCGTCGGCGACGACGCCCTCGAACGCCCGCGACCCGCAGGTCAGTTCGACGCCGCGGACGGCCACGTTGTTCTTGACGGCGACGTCGAGGCCGTCGAGGACGCCGGTCCCCCCGGGGCGGACGAGGTCGAACCGCCACAGCCACGCGTTGTGGGGATCGGTGCCCTCGTCCGGGCGGTAGGGGGTCGTCTCGAAGACGTCGCGGGCGGTGCGTCGGCGACCGACCGGGGCGACCTCGAGGTCGTCGTAGATCCCCGACAGCGCCGCGATCCGGTCGACCGCCGCCGCGCGCTCCCCGTCGCCGAGGTCGAGACCGATCCGCTCCGCCGCGGCCGCCACGTCCCGCTCCGTCGTATCGCCGAGCCGACTCATGTGGCGTACCTCGGCACTGGGGCAGTTAACTCCTCACCCTCACTCGGTCGCGTCCGGGATGACCTTCCCCGGGTTCATGATGCCGTTGGGGTCGACGATCTCCTTGATGTCGCGCATCAGCTCCAGGGCCGCGCCGTGTTCTCGTTCCATGAACTTCCGCTTCCCGATGCCGACGCCGTGTTCGCCCGTCGCCGTCCCGCCCATTTCGATGGCTCGCGTCACGATGCGGTCGTTCAGTTCGAACGCCCGCGACACCTCGTCTTCGTCGTCACGGTCGACGATCGGCGTGTAGTGGAGGTTACCGTCGCCCGCGTGGCCGACGGCCGGACAGAGCAGGTCGAGGTCGGCGCTCGCCTCGGCGACGGCCTCGACGACGTCAGGGTACCGCGAGATGGGGACCACGACGTCGCCGACGAGGACCGGCTCGAGGCCCTCGCGGTGGGTGCGGATGGCCGTGTACGCCTCGCGGCGCGCGCGCCAGACCTCGTCCATCTCGTCCCCGGCGGCGGCGTTCCACCCCGTCGCGCCGTTGTCCTCGCAGATGTCGCGGACGAACGCGACGTCCTCGTCGATCCCCCGGTTGTTGGCGTGGAGTTCGACGATCAGCGTCGGTGCGACCTCCAGCCCCAGGTCGGGGTCGTACTCGTCGAGTATCCCGACGGTCGGCGCGCTGAGGTACTCGATGGCACCCGGGCGGACGCCGAAGCGGATGACCTCGGAGACGGCGCTGCTCGCGTCGCGCTCGGTCGAGAACGTCACGAGCGCCGCCCGACGGTGTTCGGGGATACCCTCGACGGCGAGCGTCGCCTCGGTGACGACGCCGAGCGTCCCCTCGCTGCCGACGAAGAGGTCCTTGAGGCTGTAGCCCGCGGAGGTCTTCACGACGTCGCGGCCGCACTCGACGATTCGACCGTCGGGGAGGACGACCTCGAGTCGGCGGACGTGGTCGCGCGTCTCGCCGTAGCGGACGGCGTTGAACCCGCTCGCGTTGTTGGCGATCATGCCGCCGATCGTGGCGACGTCGCCGCTCGAGATGCCCGGCGGGAAGCGCAGGCCCTCGCGGGCCAGCGTCTCGTTCAGGTCGTCGTAGACGACGCCGGGGCCGACGACGACCTGGAGGTCCTCGGCGCGGACCGACACCTCGTCCATCCCGTAGACGTCGAGCACGACGCCGCCCTCGACGGGGATGGGGTTGCCTTCGAGGCTCGACCCGCCCGACCACGGGGTGACGGGGACGCCGCGCTCGTTCGCCGCCGCGAGGACGCGGGACACCTCCGCGGCGTCGGCGGGCCAGACCACCGCGTCCGGCGTTCGCGGGTCGTGCGGCCCGGCGTCGACGGCGTACTGCTCGCGGCGGCTCTCCTCGAAGCTCACCCGACCCTCGTCGACGACGTCGGCCAGGAAGCGACAGTCGTAGCCGGTCTCGGTTTCGCTCATGCCGTGAGATACGAGCACGCCCGGTTAAGCGTTGTCACGGATCGACGGCGGCCGCGCGGCTACCAGCGCGGTTTGTTCGGCAGCCAGTCCGAGCGGCCGACGTCGGCCATCGCGTCGGCGTACTCGGCCGCCATCGACGACACCGACGAGTACGCCAGCGGATCGCCCTCCTCGTACCGCTCGTGGAGGCGCTGGAGTTCCCCCTCGTCGAGTTCGACGCCGAGACCGGGACCCTCCGGTTCGATGCACCCGTCCTCGAACGAGAGCGGGTCGGTCACCACGTCGTCCGCCATCCACGGGTAGTGCGAGTCGCAGGCGTAGCGGAGGGCGGGCATCGCGGCGGCGACGTGCGCCATCGCGGCCATGCTCACCCCGAGGTGGGAGTTCGAGTGCATCCCGATCCCGAGGTCGAACGTCCCCGCGACATCGTCGAGGCGGACGTTGCCGCGCATTCCGCCCCAGTAGTGGTGGTCGCTCAGGACGACGTCGACGGCGTCCAGTTCGACCGCGGGCGCGATGTGGTCGAACTCGGTGACGAACATGTTGGTCGCCACCGGGTAGTCGACGCGGCGCTTGAGCCGGGCGTGGGCGTTCATCGACGGCACGGGGTCCTCGAGGAACTGGAGGTTCAGGTCTAGCTCTCTGAGGCGCGTCGCCAGGCGCACCGCCGTCTCGACGCTCCACGTCCCGTTCGGATCGATGCGGAGGGGCGTGTCGCGACCGAACTCCTCGGCGAGCAGTTCGAGCGTCCGCACCTCCTCGTCGGGGGGGAGGACGCCGCCCTTCACCTTCAGCGTCTCGAACCCCCCGAGGTCGACGAACTGGCGGGCCTCCTCGACCATCGCCTCCGCCGAGAGCACCTCCCCCGGCGCGACGGCGGCGGCGTCCGGATCCGAGTCCGCGTACTTGTAGAAGAGGTAGCCCGAGAACGCCACCTCGTCGCGGACGCGACCGCCGAGGACGTTGTACGCGGGTTCGTCGTGGGCCCTGCCGAGCAGGTCGACGAGAGCGGTGTCGATCGCGCCGTAGACCATCGGGTCCTGCAGGCGGAGTTCGAGCGGGCGGACCTCGTAGGGGTCGCGCCCCTCCACCAGATCGACGGCCCCCTCGAGGGCGTCGACGACCCGCTCGTCGCCGTACGTCTCGCCGACGCCGACCTCGCCGTCCCTCGTCGTCACGCGGACGATCGTCCGCGCGGCGAGTTCGCTGTGCGCCCCCCACGAGTTCCGGAGCGGCGGTTCCCGGTGGGCGACCGGGATCACCTCCATCTCGGCTATCTCCATGGTCGGCCTCGCCGGCGAGCGTCGGGATAAAGATACCGGTGTGCTATCCCTTCACGGAGGACTCGTGGACGCCCCGGGCGCGCATGGTCTCGACGGCGGCGGCGATTCGCCTCCGGTCCGCGCCCGACGACTCGACGATGGGGTTTCGCGGACGACCGGGGTTCCGACCGAGGATCTCGATGGCCGCCTTCACGCCGCCGGGGTAGTTGCCCTCGCGGTCCCACACCGCGGCCCTAGCCAGCGGGAGCGTGGCCTCGTGGATGGTTCGCGCCCGGTCGACGTCGCCGACCTGGACGGCCTCCCAGAGGTCGACGCTCACCCGGGGGTAGATGGAGGTGACGCCGCCGATGGTCCCCTCCGCGCCGAGGACGTACGAGGGAAAGAGCAGGTCGTCGAGGGCCGTCAGGACCGTCAGGTCGTCGCCGACGGTGGTGAGCATGTTCGCCAGGCCGTGCATGTCGCCGCCGCTCTGCTTGATGCCGTACAGTTCGGGTACTTCCTCGGCGATTCGGGCGGCCAGTTCGGCCGTCACGTCGACTTTCTCGATGACGTCGTAGATGAGGATGGGCAGCCCGGCGGCGTCCCCCACGGCCGCGAAGTAGTCGACGAGACCGTCGTCGGTGGGCCGCTCGTAGTGCGGCGGCGTCGCCATGACGGCGTCCGCGCCGACGTCCCGGGCGCGTTCGGCCTTCGCGGTCGCCTCGCGGGCGCTCGTCGCGATGACGCCCGCGACGACGGGGACCTCGCCGTCCGCCTCCTCGGTCGCTATGCTGTACACCGCTTCGTGTTCGTCGACCGAGAGGGCGTTGCCCTCGCCGGTGCTGCCGGCGACGGAGACGCCGTTGACGCCCGCGTCGAGGTGGTACCGTATCTCCTCGCGCAGGGCGTCGGCGTCGACCGCGCCCGTCTCGTCGAACGGCGTTACGATCGGTGGAACGACTCCGCGTATCTCGGTCATGGTGATCGCTCGGACGGATCCGGAACGCTCCCACGTCCGACCCGACACGTGTTAAGTGTATGCCTGACACTGTCTGACGCATCGTCGTGACGCGCTCGCCGTCGGGTGAGCGACCCAAAGGGCTTTGCCGTCGGTTCGTGAGTGGGACGGGCATGAACGGTGAGAACGAGGTTCGGAGTCGACTGGAGTCCGGCGAGATCGTCCTCGGCGCGCGCGCCGAGACCGCGTCGCCGGTCCTCGTCGAGGTGTACGGACAGTTAGGGTACGACTTCGTCTGGCTCGATCTCGAGCACGCGGGGCCGAGCCCCTACGACGGCACCGCCTTCGACGCGCTCGTCAGGGCGGCCGAGATCGCCGACGTCGAACTCCTGGTTCGCGTCCCGCACGCGGAGTCGCCGCTCGTCCACAAGGTGCTCGATACGGGCGTCACGACGCTCCTGGTCCCGCAGGTGGAGTCGGCCGACCAGGTCGAGCGTGCCGTCCGGGCGGCCCGGTTCGAGTTCGACGGCGAGCCCGGAAACCGCGGGTGGGGCGGCGGCCGTCCGACGAAGTGGGGCGCGGACGCGGAGGGCTTCACCGAACGGCAGGACGGACAGGTGCTCGTCGGCGCGATGATAGAGCGTCGCTCGGCCGTCGAGAGCGTCGAGGAGATCCTCTCGGTGGCGCACCTGGGCTTCGTCTTCATCGGCGCGAACGACCTCTCCATCTCGATGGGCCACCCCCGGGAGACCGACCACCCCGAGGTCGCGGCGGCCATCGAGCGCGTGGAATCGGCCTGCCTCGACGCGGGCGTGCCGTTCGGCGCGCCGAGACACGACACCGAGGCGGCGGCGGCGGCCATCGACGACGGGTACACCGTCCTCCGCGTCGGCGACGAGGTCGGCGCGGTCAGGGAGGTGCTGGGCGACCGGATCGACGCGCTGCGGTGAGCGGCCCCGCGCGCAGGGCTGGCCGGGCTAGCTTTTTCACCTCGCTGGTCCACCGGAGGGTATGTCAGACCTGTGGTACGCGTCGGCGGTCGAGCTGGCGAGACGGATCCGGGACGGGTCGCTGTCACCCGTCGAGGTGGTGGAGGCGCACATAGACCGCATCGCGGACCGCGACGGCGAGGTCAACGCCTACGTCACCGTCACCGAGGAGCGAGCGCGCGAGGCCGCCAGGGCGGCCGAACGCGCCGTCGAAGCGGGCGACGACCTCGGCCCGCTCCACGGCGTCCCCGTCGCGATCAAGGACCTGGACGGGATCGCGGGCGTCCGGACGACGTTCGGGTCGCGCCTGTTCGAGGACAACGTCGCCGAGGAGAACGAACCGTTCGTGGATCGACTGCTCGACGCCGGGGCCGTCGTCGTCGGAAAGACGAACACGCCCGAGTTCGGGCTCGGCTGTACGACGGACAACCTCGTCGCCGGACCGACGTCGACGCCGTTCGCGCCCGGGCTGAACGCCGGCGGCTCCTCCGGCGGCGCGGGGGCGGCCCTGGCCGCCGGGATGGCCCCGCTGGCGCAGGGGTCGGACACGGGCGGGTCCATCCGGACGCCCGCGGCGTTCTGCGGCGTCTACGGCCTGAAGCCGTCGTTCGGGCGCGTCCCCCGCGTGAGCCGTCCGGACGCCTTCGAGGCGGGGACGCCGTTCTCGCACGTCGGGCCGATGGCGCGCACCGTCGAGGACGCCGCGCTCATGCTCGACGTGATGGCGGGCCAGCACCCGGCGGACCCCTTCTCGCTCCCCGACGACCCCGGCGACTACCTCGCCGCGACCGAGCGCGGCGTCGACGGCCGCTCGATAGCCTACAGCCCCGACCTCGGGGGCTACCCCGTCGAACCGACCGTCGAGGAGGTCGTCGAGGACGCCGCCGACGCCTTCGAGGACGCCGGCGCGTCCGTCGAGCGCGTCGATCCGGACCTCGGGGTCGATCAGGACGCGATCCTGAACGCCTTCTACACGTTCGCGAAAGTCCGCTGGGAGGGCCTCTTCGACGGGCTGGAACGGCAGGGCCTCGACCCCTACGGCGAGGACCGCGACCTGCTCCGCCCGGTCACCGTCGAGACGATCCTCGAGAGCGACGGGGTGACGACCCGCGAGTACGCCGCCGCGCAACGGGTCCGAACGCGGGTCTACGACGGGATCCGGGCCCTCCTCGCGGCGTACGACCTGCTCCTCACGCCCACCGCGGCCGTGCCGCCGTTCCCGCACGGCGAGCACCCGACGAGCGTGAACGGCGTCGAGGTCGAGCCGCTACGCGGGTGGCTCCTCACCCAGCCGTTCAACTTCTCCGGGCACCCCGTCGCGTCGGTCCCCGCCGGACTGACCGACGACGGGCTCCCCGTCGGGATGCAGGTGGTCGGGCAGCGCCACGCCGACGACGACGTCCTGGCGGCGAGCGCGGCGTTCGAGCGCGTCAGACCGTGGGCCGACACCTACCCCCGATGAGCGTCGACCGCGACCGCGATCGAGGGGGGCGACGACCGTGGAGATAACCGACGTTCGCGTCGACGCGCTCCGCGCGCCGCTTGAGTCGGAACTCGGCGACGCGCGGGCGTCGGTCACGGAGCGCTACTGGGTCGTCGTCGAACTCGACACCGACGCGGGCCTGACGGGCACCGGGTGGATCAGCACCTGGCGGGTCCCCGACCTGCTGGCGCGCTACGCGCGGGAGTTCTCGGACCTGCTGGTCGGCGCTGACCCCTTCGCCACCGAGGAATTACGCGCGGCGATGCGCGAGCGGACGCTCTACTACCCGGGCGAACTCGGGTTCTCTGCGCACCCCCGCTCTGCCATCGACGTCGCCTGCTGGGACGTCAAGGCACAGCGGGCGGGCGTCCCGCTCTACCGGTTGCTCGGCGGCGAGGACCGGGAGGTCCCCGCCTACTGCTCGCGCCTCGACGCCGGCGACGACCTGGAGACGCTCGTCGAGCGACACGCGGAGCAGGCGGACCGCGGGTTCACGGCGTTCAAGACGAAGGTCGGCGCGCGGTCGCTCGAGGCGGACCTCGACCGCGTCGACGCGCTCCGGGAGGCGCTCGGTCCCGACGTCGAGATCCTCGTCGACGCCAACCAGGCGTGGACCGTCGCGGAGGCCCGGCGGGCGGTCGCGGCGCTCGCCGAACGGGACGTCGGCTGGGTCGAGGAACCCGTCTCGGAGTTCGACGTCGACGGCTACCGCCGGGTCGCGGCGGCGGCGACGGTCCCCGTCGCGTCCGGCGAGATGTTCTACCGCCCGGAGCGACTGCGCTACCTGCTCGACGCCGACGCCGTCGACGTCGCCCAGCCGGACCTGATCCGCGGCGGCGGCGTCACGGGACTCCGGGCGGTCGCCAGCCTCGCCGAGAGCCGCGGCGTCGCGTTCGCGCCGCACGTCAACTACGCCGTCAGCGCCCACCTCGTCAGCGCCGCCCCGAACGGCCTGTACGCCGAGTACATCCCCGAGTACGACGCCTCGCCGCTTCTCGCCTCGGGACCGACCGTCCGCGACGGCCGCGTCGTCCTCCCGGCGGAACCAGGCCACGGCTGTCGGATCGACCCCGACGCCCGCGAGGCCCACAGAATCGACGGGTGAGCGCCGCCACCGCAACTCCCTTACCCCCGCCGAGAGTGCCCCTCGCATGGCACCGACGGTCACACGGATCGAGACGACCGAGTTCACCTACCCGCTGGAGAACGTCACCACGAACCCCCACGGGTTCGACGCCGTCTACGAACCCGGGCGGACGCGGGAGATGGTCACCTACGGGATCCGCGTCCACACCGACGCGGGGGTGACCGGCGAGTACGTCGGCGGCAACTCCCCCGCGTTCGCGCAGGTGAACCTGGTCGCGGACTACCTCGTCGGGAAGAACCCGCTCCACCGCGAGAAACACTGGTCGGAGATGAAACGCGCCCTCCGCAAGTACGACCGGATGGGCATCGGTCCGCTCGACATCGCGCTGTGGGATTTCGCGGGGAAGTACCACGACGCCCCCATCCACGACCTGCTCGGCACCTACCGCCGGCGGTTTCCGGTCTACGTCTCGACCTACTTCGGGAGCGAGGCGGGCGGGCTGGACTCGCCGGACGCGTACGCCGACTTCGCCGAGACGTGTCTCGACCGCGGCGTCGGGGCGTTCAAGATACACCCGATCGGTGGGCTCGACGACAGGGACGTCGACCGCGAGGTGGCGATCGTCCGCGCGGTCGGCGAGCGCGTCGGCGACGAGATGGACCTCATGCTCGACCCCGTCGGCGAGTACCACACGTTCGCCGACGCGTTGACGGTGGGGAAGGCCTGCGACGAACAGGGGTTCCTCTGGTACGAGGACCCGCTCCGGGGGGCCACTCGATCGCAACACGCCAGCCGGAAGCTCCGCCAGCGACTGGAGACGCCGCTCCTGATGACCGAGCTGGTGCGGGGACTGGAGCCCCACGCGGACTTCCTGGCGACCGAGGCGACCGACTTCGCCCGCGCCGACCCCGAGTGGGACGGCGGCGTCACCGGCGCGACGAAGATCGCCCGCGTCGCCGAGGGGTTCGGACTCGACGTGGAGTACCACCTCGCCGGACCCGTCCAGCGGCAGCTGATGGCGGCGACCCGCAACGCCAACTACTACGAACTCGGGCTCGTCGGCCCGGACTTCGGGACGCCCCACGTCGAGTCGCCGGTCTACCTCGACGGCTACACGGACGCCGTGGACGAGGTCGACGACGGACACGTGTCGGTCCAGACCGGGCCGGGCCTCGGCGTCACCTACGACTGGGACTACGTCGAGGAGAACGCGCTCGGCGGGCGCGTCTACGACTAGCGACGGGCGAGGAGGAACCCCACCCCCGCGCCGAACAGCGCGACTGCGGCGAGGACGGCGAACAGCGTCGCCCGGTCGGCGTAGGTGAGTATCGCGCCGGCGACCGCCGCGCCGACCGCGCCGACGCCGAACGTGCCGATGTACATGAAGCCGTAGGACAGTCCGCGGAGCCCCGGATCGGAGTGTTCGGCCACGGTCGCCTGCAAGAGGGGCTGTTCGCCGAACAGCACCACGGAGAGCGCCGCGCTCACCGCGAGAAGCGCGAGCAGACCGGCGTTCGCGGCGGGGACGAACAGCAGCGCGAGGACGGCGAGGGCGACCAGATCGAGCGCCAGTACCCGCTCTACGTCGCCGCGATCGGTGAGCCGCCCGCCGGCGTACTGGCCGACCAGACCGACCATCAGTACACCGGCGTAGACGTAGCGCGACCCGGCGACGTCCGCGCCGGTGAGCGACACCGTCGGGACGGAGTCCGCGAGCAGGCTGGGGAGGAAGGTCAGTATCCCGCGGTAGAACAGGCCGTCGACGGCGACGACGAGGAAGACGAGCGCGAAGCCGCCGGCGAACAGTCGCACCGAGTGCTCGCGGAACGTCCCGAGATCCGTCGGCGGGGCGTGCCCACCGTCGGCCTGCACGGCGGCGGTCTCGTCGACGTCGACGCGGAGGCCGAGGGCCGCGGCGACGAGCGCCGGAACCGCCAGGATCGCGACCGCCGTCCGCCAGTCGACGGCGACGAGGAGCAGCGCCATCGCGAAGGGACCGACGGCGATGCCGAGGTTGCCGGCCATGCCGTGGTAGGCGAAGCCGGTGCCCCGCTCCTCGACGCCGGTACTGATGAGCGACAGTCCCGCGGGATGGTAGACGCTGGCGGCCAGCCCCCAGCAGACGAGCGCGAGCGCGACGAACGGCAGCGTGGGCGCGACGCTCAACAGGAGGAAGGACGCCCCCATGCCGACGAGACAGGCGACGATGAGCGGCCGTCGACCGAGGGCGTCCGCGAGGACGCCGCCCGGCAGCGCGCCGAGTCCGAAGAGCACGTAGCCGGCCCCGGCGACGAGGCCGACGGTCGCCGCGGTCGCGTCGAACTCCGCCATCCACAGGGGGAGCAGGAGCGGCACCGAGAGTTCGTAGGTGTGGACCATCGCGTGGCCGAGCATCGTCAGCGAGAGCACCGCGCGGTCGTTGGTCTCCAGTCGCATTCGGATCACTTCGACCAGGGGGCGTACCCCCTAAAAACTCGGCGTCGTCGTCGCCCGTACCCAAAAATTTTCAACGGTACGCTCCGTCTCGCCTACCATGTCCTACTGGACGGAGGTTCGCCCGCGGGAGGACTTCTACCGAGTGCTCGACCCGGACGGCAGCCCGATTCGCGATCCGCCCGACGTCGACGAGGGGACGCTCCGACGGATGTACTGGGCGTTCGTCCGGAGTCGCGCCTTCGACGAGAAGGCCCTCCGGTTGCAGAGACGGGGCGAGATAAGCATCCACGCCGCGTCGGTGGGCGAGGAGGCCGTCCCCATCGGGACCGCGGCGGCGCTCGAACCGGGCGACTGGTGTTTCCCCACCTACCGACAGACCGCCGCGATGGTCTACTGGGACGCTTCGCTCGCGAAGGCGTTCGCCGGCCTCATGGGTACGGAACCGGAGACGACGGCCGAACACCTCGATGAGGAGGGGGAACCGGCGGTGAACTTCTCGCCGCCGTACGTCCCGCTGACGGTGAACGTGACCAACGCCGTCGGGTCGGCGATGGCCGACCGGTTCAACGACCGGGACACTGTGACGATGTCGTACGTCGGCGACGGGTCGACGAGCGAGGGCGACTTCCACGAGGCGCTGAACTTCGCGGGCGTCTTCGAGGCCCCCGCCGTGACGATCTGTCACAACAACCAGTGGGCCATCTCCGTGCCGACCCACCGCCAGACCGCCGCGGAGACGTTCGCCCAGAAGGCCGAGGCCCACGGCGTCCCCCACGACCGCGTCGACGGCAACGACGTCCTCGCGGTGTACGAGAAGACGCGCGAGGCGGTCGATCGCGCGCGGGGCGGGGAGGGACCGACGCTCCTCGAGTGCGTCACCTACCGGATGGTCGACCACAACACCGCCGACGAGGACAGCGTCTACCGCGACGAGACCGAACTGGAGCGGTGGGCCGAACTCGACCCGGTCGACCGGTTCGAGGCGTACCTCCGGGCGGAGGGGGTACTGGACGACGAGGCCGCCTCCCGCGTCGCCGAAGAGGCCGAGGCGGCCGTCGACGAGGCCGTCGCCGCCGCGCGAGCGGTGCCCGAGTCGGACCCCCAGCGGATGTTCGACCACCACCTCCACGGCGAGTCGTGGACCGAACGCCACCAGCGCGCCGAACTGCGGCGCGAACTGGCGGGGGAGAACCCCTTCGTCGACTTCGACGGGGAGGGGTTCGAATGAGCCGCGGCGACGCGGCCGCCGACGTCGCGAGCGACACCGAGTCGTGGAACGTCGTCGAGGCCGTCCGCGAGACGCTGGGACAGGAGATGCGCAGAGACGACTCGGTCCGCCTGCTCGGCTACGACATGGGGCCCATCGGCGGCGTCTACCGCGCCACCGAGGGCCTGTACGAGGAGTTCGGCGCGGACCGCGTCATAGACACGCCCCTGTCGGAGGGCGGCATCCTCGGCACCGCCGTCGGGATGGCCGTGCGGGGCGAGCGCGTGGTGCCCGAGATCCAGTTCATGGGCTTCTTCTACCCCGCGTTCGGCCAGTTCATGTACTCGCTGGTCAAACTCCACGAGCGCTCCGGCGGCGGCCTGGAGTTGCCGATGACGGTCCGCGTCCCCTACGGGGGCGGCATCAAGTCGAGCGAGTACCACTCTGAGTCCACCGAGACGTACTTCGCGCACACGCCGGGCGTCAGGGTGGTCTGTCCGAGCACCCCCGCCCAGACCAAGGGGCTGCTCGCGGCGAGCATCCGGCACCCGGACCCCGTGATGTTCCTCGAGCCCAAGAAGATCTACCGGGGCGAGCGCGAGGCGGTCCCGACCGACGAGTACGTCCTGCCGATCGACGAGGCGCGAGTCGTCCGCGAGGGCGAGGACGTGACGGTCCTGACGTGGGGCGCGATGCTCCGGCACGCCGAGACGGCGGCCGACCGCGTCGACGCCGACGTCGAGATCATCGACCTCGTGTCGCTGTCGCCGCTGGACGTCGAGACGGTGCTCGACTCGGTGAAGCGGACCGGCCGGTGTGTCGTCCTCCACGAGGCGCGGCGCACGCTCGGCCTCGGCGCGGAGCTATCGGCGCTGGTGAACGAGTACGCGCTCGATCACCTCCACGCGCCGATAAAGCGCGCGACCGGCTTCGACGTCCACTTCCCCGGCCACCAGACCGAAGACGCCTACCTGCCCGACGCCGAGCGGGCCGAACACGCCATCAAGGCGGTGATGTCCTATGAGTTCTGACCCCCACCCCGAACGAGCCGAACCGAGCCGACGAACGCCCGCCCGGAGGCGGCGATGACGCGGTACGAGTTCCCCCTCCCGGACCCCGGCGAGGGGCTGACCGAGGCCGAGATCGTCGAGTGGCACGTCGCCCCCGGCGACGACGTCGCCGAGGACGACCCCCTCGTCGACGTCGAGACGGACAAGGCGGTCGTCGAGATACCGGCCCCCTGCGACGGGACGCTCGACGCGCGGCGCGGGGACCCCGGCGAGGTCGTCGCCGTCGGCGAGGTCGTCGCCGTCTTCGAGACGGACGACCCCCCGCGGGAGCGACGGCGGGAGCGGAGCGCCGACGCCGCCGCGTCGGGCGACGTCGAGTCCGCCGCCGGAGCCGCCGCTGAACCCGCCGACGAGGTCGCGAAGTCGGCGGCCGGAGCCGAGGTCGCCGGTACCGACGGGACGGAGGGGACGGACGCGACCGACGGGACGACCGCGGTCGGCGGTGGGACCGTCGAGAGCGACGACGACGCTCGGGTGTTCGCGGCCCCGAGCACGCGGCGGTACGCCCGCGAGGTCGGCGTCGACCTCCCGACCGTCGAGGGGACCGGCCCCGGCGGGCGGGTGCTCCGCGCCGACGTCGAGGCCCACCGCGACGGCGAGACGCGCCGGGCGGCCGGGGGCGACGAGTCGCGGGACCCCGCGTCGACCGATGTCGGGACCGAGTCGTCCGGCGAGCGCGAGACGCGCCGTCCGCTGCGGGGGCTGCGGCGGGCCATCGCCGACAACATGGTCCGCTCGACCGCCGAGATACCGCACGTCACCTCGGGCTTCCGCGCCGACGCGGTCGAGTTCGTGACGCTCCGCGAGCGGCTGAACGAGAAGCACGACGCGCGTATCTCCTACACGGCAATGGTGCTCAAGGCCGTCGTTCCCGCGCTGAAGGCGTTCCCCCTCCTGAACGCGAGCATCGAGGGCGAGGAGATCGTCGAGAAGCGCCGCTACGACCTCGGCGTCGCCACCCACACCGAGGACGGCCTGCTCGTCCCCGTCGTCCGCGACGTCGACCAGAAGTCGCTCGTCGAGGTGGCCGAGGAACTCGACGCCCTCGCGGAGGGCGCGCGGGAGCGCTCCCTGGCACCCGAACAGCTCCGCGGGAGCACGTTCACGGTGACGAACGTGGGGAGCCACAGCGAGAACGGGACGTTCGGGACGCCGATCATCAACCACCCGGAGGCGGCCATCCTGGGCCTCGGGCGCATCCGCGAGGAGCCGGTCGCCGTCGACGGCGAGGTGGCGGTGCGCGAGCAACTCCACCTGTCGCTGTCGTACGACCACCGGCTCGTCGACGGCGTCACCGCCTCCGAGTTCGCCGATCACGTCATCGGGAGCATCGAGGACCCCGACCTGCTCCTGGCGCGACTCTGAGTCGGGCGGGACACGTTGCTCCTTCGGTCGGCCGTCCCCCCGGACGGCCACCGGCCCCCGAGGCGGCGAGCGTCCCCCTGCGACGGGCGGTCGGAGCGTATTTGTCCGTCGCTGACGTATAGCAATCGGAAGCCTCGCCCTTTAGGGCGGGGTCTAAGCGATAGGCACTGCCGAACAACCGCCGACTATTGCCTATCCGAGATCTCCAAATCTTCGGCGGCGTGGATTAACATCCCGCGCCACGTGAGGCCGCGTTGTTCTTTCACGGTAGATAGCCACTCGTATTGGTCATCATCAACCTTGATGTGTAGCGTTCGTCCCATACTCACCTACAGAACACATACACTTATGTACGTTCGGGTTGTACGAGATGTTGATGAAGCGGACCAACCAATTCGTTGTACGCCCCCGATCCGAACAGGACCGGGAGTTACTACACGAACTGTTGGACGCTTCTGCCAGCCTCTGGAACGAACTCACCTTCGAACGTCGCCAGAACTACTTCGACGGCGAAAGCGTCTGGGACACCGACGACTACCGCAAGCGGTACGTCGACATTCTCGGAAGCGCCACCGCCCAACAACTCATTCGGAAGAGTCGAGAAGCGTGGCGGTCATTCTTCTCGCTCAAAGAGAAGGGCGAACGCTGTTCTCCGCCCGGTTACTGGGGCAACGAGGAGGACGGTCGAACACTCCGCACGTACATTCGCAACGACCAGTACACGCTGGAGATGGGCGACCGCTCCCGCCTCGAACTCCCCGTCGGGAAGGAACTCAAAGAGAAGTACGGCCTCGGCTACACCGAGCGCCTTCGTCTCGAAGTCGCGGGCGTTCCGAAGTGGGACGGCAAACAAGGTCGGTTGGAACTGTACTACGACGAGTCTTCGAACCAATTCAGGGCCTTTCAACCAGTCACCGTGGACGATTCTCGACTGGATTCACCACTGGCGGACGAAACCGCCGCTCTGGATATCGGTGCAAGCAACATCGTCTCCTGTACAATCACGACCGGTCAGCAGTACCTCTACGAAGGACGCGACCTGTTCGACCGCTTCCGCGAAACGACGCGAGAAATCGCGCGGCTACAGTCGAAACTCCGCGAAGGCCGGTATTCGTCGAAGCAGATTCGGCGGCTGTACCGCCGACGGACGCGACGACGCGACCACGCCATGGACGCGCTCGCCCGGGATCTCTCCGAACGCCTGTACGAAGAAGGAGTTTCGACGATGTACGTCGGCGACCTCACCGACGTGTTGGAAACGCACTGGTCGGTACGAGCCAACGCCAAGACGCACAACTTCTGGGCATTCCGTGCGTTCATCAAGCGCCTCGCGTATACCGCCGAGGAATACGGCATCACGGTCGAAGTCCGGTCGGAAGCGTGGACCTCCCGGGAGTGTCCGAACTGTGGTTCGACCGACCGGACGACGCGCCACCGCGATACGCTCACGTGTCCGTGCGGCTTCGAGGGGCACGCGGACCTCACCGCAAGCGAGACGTTCCTGAGGCGGCACGAAACAGACGTACCACGGCCGATGGCACGGCCCGTGCGATTCGAGTGGGACGACCACGACTGGTCGGAGATACCACACTCTCACGAAAGTCCCAAAGAAGCGCGCACAGACCAGAGTACCCTACAACCGGCGTAGGGGAATGTCGCTCGCGGGGTGGTTCGGCATGAGCCGAGACCCCCAACGCGAGGAATCCCCGCCCCTTCAGGGCGGGGAGGATGTCAAGAGCGTCGAAGCGCATGCGAGAGTCCAAATACCGGCAGTTAGTGGCGGACATGATCGGCGGCGTCGGGTGGCGCGACCTCCGTGCCGACGGCCTCCGGCGCGCCCCCGACCGCGACGTCGAGATAACGGACGTGAGGTGCGTCGTCGTCGAGGGCAACTTCCCGTGGAACATCATCAGGGTGGAGACGGACGCGGGCGAGTACGGGCTCGGGGAAGCGTTCCCCGGTCCGGCAGGCGAGTACGTCGAGTTCCTGAAGCCGGGGCTGGTCGGACAGAACCCCCTCGACGTGGACCGCCTCGTCGAGCACATGACGCAGCTCGTCTCCGGGCTGGGCGGGTCGCTCGGCTACTCGCAGGCGGCGGTGAGCGGCATCGAGATCGCGCTGTGGGACGTCGCGGGCAAGGTCACCGGGCTTCCGATCTACCAGCTCCTCGGCGGGAAGTACCGCGACGCCGTCCGGATATACGCCGACTGCCACGCCGGCGAGAACCTCGCGGCGGCGACCGAGGCCGACCCGCGGGAGGTCTACGCGCCGGAGTCGTACGCCGCCGTCGCCCGCGAGGTGATCGACGAGGGGTTCGACGCCCTGAAGTTCGACCTCGACGTCAGGATAGCGGACGCCGACACCGCGACCCGCCGCCTCTCGAACGAGGCCATCCAGCACAAGATCGCCATCGTCGACGCCGTCCGCGAGGAGGTGGGCTCCGACCCGACGCTCGGCTTCGACCTCCACTGGAACTTCACCATCGAGACGGCGATCAAGATCGCCCGCGGCGTCGAGGAGTACGCCCTCGACTGGCTGGAGGACCCCGTCCCGCCGGAGAGCGTCGACGCCCACCGGAAGGTGACCGAGAGCACGAGCACGCCCATCCTCGCGGGCGAGAACCTCACCCGCGTCGAGGGGTTCCTGCCGTTCCTGACCGACCAGGCCGTCGACGTCGTCGCCCCGGACATCCAGAAGTGCGGCGGCCTCTCGGAGTTCCGCAAGATCGCGACGGTCGCCGACGCCTTCGACGTTCCCACCGCGCCGCACAACATCTCCAGTCCGGTCGGCACGCTCGCGGGCGTCCACGCCTGCGCCACCGTCCCGAACGCGTTCGCGCTGGAGTGGCACGCCCGCGAGGTCGCGTGGTGGGACGACCTCCACACGGGGTCGCCGCTCATCGAGAACGGCGAGATTCAGGTGCCGGAGGACCCCGGACTGGGACTCGAACTCGACTTCGACGTGCTCGAAGCGCACACGGCCCCCGGACAGGAGCCGCTCGAGCCGATCTGAGGCGGTCGGGACGGACGCCGACGCCGCCCACCGCCCGGACCCCTAGCTATTAGTGGCTCGGCTGACAGTAATTCCCCGAGGCGATCCGATCATGGACGATCACCCGATCCGCGAACGGGACGAGAGCGGGGGCGGGCCGACCCCCGCGCCCGAGGAGAGCTGGTTGCGAACCGCCACGGGGGCGTGGCCGGCCTGGCTGGTCGGCGTCGGCACCCTGCTCCTCGCCGGCTACTTCTTCTTCACCGAGGGCGTCTGGCCGAACACCGCAGAGACGTTCTACGCGCTGATCTTCGGCGTCGTCGCCGCGATCGCGCTCGGCTACGGCGGCTACCGGGTGCGCTCGCGGCGGTCGAGGCTCTGAGTCCGGGCGGCCCGGTAGCGAGGCGGCGAGGAGGGCTTCGCCGCCGAGGGCGGCCGCGGCGAGGGTTCCGATCGACCGGGGCTCGACGTGACGCCGGCGTTCGGCGTCCTCGGGGGATACCGGCGGGCCGCTCGCGCTAGGCGAGACCGCTCACGAGGGGTTCGTCGATTACCTCGTGGTTCGTCAGGCGCGCCTCGACGAAGTCCCAGTCGACCTCGACGCCGAGACCGGGACCGTCCGGGATCGGGACGGTGCCGTCGTCGTTCACCCGCTCGGGGGACTCGACGAACCCCTGTGCGCTCATCCACTCGATGCCCGCCGGGTGGAGGAGTCCGTGCTCGTAGTAGTTCGTGTTGCGGATGGCGCTCATACAGTGGAGGTGCGCCGGCCCGCCGACGTGGAGTTCGACGTCGCGGCCGAACGACTCGGCGACGGCGGCGATCTTCATCGCGCCGGTGATGCCGCCGTCGAGGTGGGCGTCGGCGCGGACGAGGTCGAGCGCCTCGCCGGCGAGGTGGTTCGCCCGGGTGAACGGCCCGCCGCGGACGTGTTCGACGCCGAGGACGGGCGTGTCGAGGTCGCGGGCGAGCTGGCGGTTCATCTCCGTGCTCTCGCCGCCGTCGGCCATCGGGTCCTCGTACCAGAAGAAGTCGAGTTCGTCGAGAACGCGCCCGACCCGGAGGGCGTCGGCGTAGGTGTCGTACTCGCTCGCGGGGTCGAGCATCAGGTCCATCTCGTCGCCGACGCGCTCGGCGACCGCGCGGCAGGCGGCGACGTCCCGATCGGGGTCGCCGAAGGCGTGCAGCTTGTAGGCCGGGTAGCCGGCGTCGAGACACGTCTCGGCGAAGTCGGCGTACGCCGCCGGCGAGTCCAGCCCGCCCTCGTCGTCGGCCATGAACGTCGAGGCGTACGCCGGCACCGGCTCGCTCGTCCCGCCGAGGAGTTCTGCGACCGACGCTCCGTAGTGGTTCCCCGCGAGGTCCCACAGCGCGACGTCGATCGGCCCCATCCCGACGTGGTCGAGGTGACGCAGCGCCTTCCAGAGGTCCTGCCAGACCTCCTCGCGTTCGAGCGGGTCGCGGTCGAGCAGGTCGGCCGACGCCATCCGGATCTGCGCCAGCATCGGCGGGACGAAGTAGAAGCCGCGGTAGTGGCCCTCGAGGCCGTCGGCGGTCCGTATCGTCAGCACGAATCCCGGCGGTTCGAGCGTCTCTCCCGGGGCGTACCCCTGGTGGCCGTGTCGGGTTCCCACGTCGTCGAGTTCGTAGGTGAACTCGTGGATCTCTAGCTCGCTGATTCGCATCGTCCTCCCCTCGGGGCGGTCGAACCTAAAAGTATGCCGGGAGTGTCCGTCGAACGACGCGAAACGAACGGGGGACTGAAGGTCGGCGGCGGCGAACCCATCGGTCGATGCTCGCAGAACGATACGACGCGTTCCTGTTCGACCTCGACGGCGTCGTCGTCGTCGGCGACCGCCCCGTGACGGGTGCCGTCGAGACGCTCGACCGCCTCCGCGACCGCGGGGTCCCGATCCGCTTCGTGACGAACAACTCCCGGTCGACCCGCGAGGCGATCTGCGGGCACCTCCGCGGACTCGGGATCGAGGCGCGCACGGCGGAGCTGTTCACCGCCGCCTCGGAGACGGCCGCCCACCTCGCCGACGCGGGGGCGGAGTCGGCGTACGTCCTGGGCGGCGACGGCCTGGCCGAGGAACTGCGCCGCCACGGCCTGGAGCCCGTCGACGGGGAAGCCGTCGCCGTCGACGCCGTCGCGGTGGGACTCGACCGGTCGGCGACGTACGACGACCTGGCGACGGCGACCCGCCTCGTCCGCGACGGCGCGGCGTTCGTCGCCGCCAACGACGACGCGACCTACCCGACCGAGGGGGGCGTCGCGCCCGGAACCGGCGCGCTGGTGGCCGCCCTGCGCACCGCCACGGGGCGGGAGCCGACCGTCGTCGGCAAACCCCGGTCGGCGCTGTTCGAGCGGGCGCTGTCGGGACTCGACGGCCGCGTCGTCATGGTGGGCGACTCGCGGACCGCCGACGTCGCGGGGGCGCGCGCTGCCGGCATCGAGAGCGTCCTCGTCACCGAACACGCCCGCGAGGAGGACGACGGCCCCGAGCCGGACGCGGTCGTCTCGACCCCCGCGGGACTGTTCGAGGAGTGACGCCGGGGGCGGCCCCGGCGTCCGGAACGGGCAAACGTTAACCGTATCGGCTCGGTGGATTCTGTCATGACCGCCCAGCCCCGAACGGAGTTCGAAGCCTCGTTGCAGCGACAGGGGTCCAGCTGGACCAGGACGACGACGGAGGGGTTCGCCGACGCGGTGGCCGACGCCGTCGTCGAACCGGCCGTCGCCACCGACCTCTCGGAGTGGGGACTCGACTTCGGCGACGCCCCCGTCACCGTCGACCCGACGCCGGCGGAACTACTCGAGGCGACGACGGGCGTCGCGGGCGTCACGACGGGCATCGCCTCCTACGGGACGCTCGCGATCCCCTCGGACGCGAAGGGGACCGAGCCGGTGAGCCTCTACCCCGAGCGGCACGTCGCCGTCGTCCGGGAGAGCGACGTCGTCGCCGACGTACAGGCGGGCCTCGACCGCGTGGCGGAGGAGTTCGACGCCGAACCCGGGAGCGTCGTCTTCGCGACGGGAGCGAGTTCCACCGGCGACATGGGCGCGCTGGTCTCGGGGGTCCACGGTCCGAAACAGGTCCACGTCGTCGTCGTGGAGGACCGATGAGCGCAGAGCGACGGCTCAAGGCGGAGCGGATCCGTCACCTCCTGGAGACCGAACGGGACGCCATCCGGGAGAACACCACCCACATGAACCGCCAGCGCTACGACGCCATCGAGCGGTTCGAGCGCTACGAGGCGAGCCGCGAGGCCGCCCGGGCCATAAAGGAGGACGCCATCGAGCGCCTCCCGGAGCTGATAGACCGGGTCAGAGAGAGCGTCGAGGCCAACGGCGGGACCGTCTACGTCGCCGAGGACGCGGCGGACGCCAACCGGTACATCACGGAGGTGACCGCCGAGAAGGGCGCGGAGACGCTCGTCAAGAGCAAGTCGATGACCTCCGAAGAACTGGAGGTAAACGAGGCGCTCGAGACCGCCGGCGTCGACGTCTACGAGACGGACCTCGGCGAGTTCGTCATACAGGTGGCCGGCGAGGCCCCCTCGCACCTCGTCGGACCGTCGCTCCACAAGTCGACGGCGGCCATCGCGGAGCTGTTCAACGCGCACTTCGAGCCCGACGAACCGCTCGAGACCGCCGAGGAGTTGACGAACTTCGCGCGGGACTACCTGCTCGAGTACATCGTCGAGGCGGACGTCGGGATGACCGGCGCGAACTTCGTGCTGGCCGACAGCGGCACCGTCGTGCTCGTGACGAACGAGGGCAACGCCCGGAAGAGCGCCGTCACGCCGGACACGCACGTCGCCGTCGCCGGCGTCGAGAAGATCCTCCCGTCCATCGACGACCTCGCGCCCTTCACGGAACTCATCGGACGGGCCGCGACGGGCCAGGAGTTCCCCCAGTACCTCACGATGCTCTCGCCGCCTGTCGACTCGCCGCCGCTCGACTTCGAGTCGGACGTTCCCCTGTCGGAGGCCGAGGGCGACCGCGACTTCCACCTCGTCCTCGTCGACAACGGCCGGATGGAGATGCGCGAGGACCCACAGCTCCGCGAGACGCTCTACTGCATCCGCTGTGGAGCCTGTGCGAACACGTGCGCGAACTTCCAGCACGTCGGCGGCCACGCCTTCGGCGGCGAGACGTACACGGGCGGCATCGCCACCGGCTGGGAGGCGGGTGTCCACGGCCTCGACAGCGCAGCGGAGTTCAACGACCTCTGTACGGGCTGTAGTCGCTGTGTCAACGCCTGCCCCGTCAAGATCGACATCCCGTGGATCAACACGGTCGTCCGCGACCGGATCAACCGCGGCGAGGACGCCGAACTCGACTGGCTGGTCGAGGGGCTCACCCCCGACGCCGAACCCGGCGGGATGGACCTCGGCAAGCGCTTCTTCGGCAACTTCGGGACCGTCGCCAGGCTCGGCAGCGCCACCGCGCCGCTCTCGAACTGGGTGGCGAACGCCGGCCCCGCGCGGGCGCTCGCGGAGCGCGTCCTCGGCATCGACCGCCGGCGCGACCTGCCGAGATTCGAGCGGCAGACGCTCCGCGCGTGGTTCGACGCCCGCGGGGGCGCTGCCGTCCCGGCGGGCGACGCCGACCGCGAGGCGGTGCTCTACGCCGACCCGTACACCGACCACGTGCAGGTCGACCGCGGGAAGGCCGCGGTGCGCGTGCTGGAGGCGCTCGGCGTCCACGTTCGGATCCCGGAGGTGCCGGAGAGCGGCCGCGCGCCGCTCTCTCAGGGGATGGTGGCGACGGCGGGCGAACGCGCGAGCGAGGTCTACCGCTCCCTCGTCGAACACGTCGACGCCGGCCGCGACGTCGTCGTTATCGAGCCGTCCGACCTCGCCATGTTTCGTCAGGAGTACGAGAAGTTCCTCCCGGAGGCGTCATTCGAACGCCTCGGCGAGGCCAGCTACGAGGTGATGGAGTACGTCTACGGCCTGCTGGGCGAGGGGGCCGACGCGGGGGAACTCGCCGACGGCCGCGGCGAGGCGGTCGCGTACCACAGCCACTGCCAGCAGCGGACGCTCGGCCTCGACGCCTACACCGAGGCGGTCCTCGACGACCTCGGATTCGACGTCGTGACGTCCTCCGTCGAGTGCTGCGGGATGGCGGGGTCGTTCGGCTACAAGTCCGAGTACTACGAACTCAGCATGGACGTCGGCGGGGACCTGCAATCCGAGTTCGCCGCCCACCCGGACCGGGAGATCGTCGCCAGCGGCACCTCCTGCATCGAGCAACTGGACGCGCTGTTCGACGACGGGACGCGCCACCCCGTCGAACTGCTGGATCCCGGCCGCTAGCCCTCCGGCATCGGCGGGTCCGACAGCGCCAGCGTGTCGCCGTCTTCGAGGCGCGTCCCGCTACCGTCCACGACGGAGACGTGCCGCCCGTTCCGCATCACCACCAGCGGGTGGGGGTCGTCGTGGAGGAGCCTGTCGAGCAGTCCGGGCGCGCGCTCGTCGAGTCGCGCGACGACCGTCCTGACCGTCGCGCCCTCCTCGACGGTCATCGAGTGGGACTTCCCGCCGACCGCCTCGCCGATCGCGCCGTAGCAGTTGACGTCTACCTGCACGCCCGAGCGTAGGGTGCGACGGGTAAAGAGCGTACGCCCGTCGCTATTCCCCGACGGCCTCCTCGAAGTGGCTCCTGGCCGCCTCGGCCCCCTCGGCCAGGTAGACCATGTCGGCACCGACCTGCATGAAGTCGACGCCGGCGTCGAGCCAGCGGTCGATGTCGTCGTGATCGAGCGCGAGCATCCCCACGGGAACGTCGGCCGCGTGCGCGGCGTCGACGACGGCCGCGACGGCCGCGGTGAAGTCGTCGTCGTCCCAGTCGCCGAACGCGCCGAGCGAGGCCGAGAGGTCGCCCTGGCCGATCTGGATCGCGTCGACGCCGTCGACGGCGGCGATCTCGGCGGCGTTCTCGACGCCGCGGGCGGTCTCGATCTGGACGATCGTGACGAGGGCGTCGTTCGCGTCCCTGAAGTACGCGCCGAACGAGCGGCCGTAGTCGGAGGCGCGGGCGGGAGCGGCCCCGCGGACGCCGTCCGGGGGGTACTGCATCGCGGCGACGACGGCCGCCGCCGCCTCGGCCGTCTCGACCATCGGGAACATCAGCCCCGCCGCGCCCGCGTCGAGCACGCGCTTCACGCGTCCGGGGTCGTGGTTCGGCACGCGCACGAGCGGAGCGGTGTCGCCATCGGCGGCGTCGACGGCGCGGATGACGTCCTCGAGTTCGGAGACGCTGGTCGAGGTGTGCTCGGTGTCGACGACCACGAAGTCGAAGCCCAACTGGGCGCTGATCTCGCCGACCGCCGGGTGACCGATGGAGATCCAGTTGCCGACGACGCGCTCGCCGTCGGTCAGTGCGCGGTGAAATCGCGGGTTCATGTCCGGCCGAACTCCGGGACGACGCAAAAGCGTTGCGTCACCCCGTGACGCGTCGAGCGGACCTGAGTCGGCGACGTGAGGGGGCAGGAGGGGACCGGAAGGGGCGGGACGGAACGGAACGAGACGGGAGGTTACATACTCCCGGCGTCGGTACGGTGGGTATGGAAGTCGAGATGACGCTGTTCGGTCCGATCCGCGAGGCCGCCGGCGAGAAGACGCTCGTCCGGACGCTCCCCGACGGCGCGACGGTGGGCGACCTCGCCGACGATCTCGCGGACGACTACCCGGCGCTTTCGGGGTGGCTGTTGAACGAGGACGGCGAGGTGGACGGCGGCGTCAACGTCACCGTCAACGGGACGAACGTCAGACAGCTCGACGGGGCGGCGACGACGCTGGGGGACGGCGACGTGCTCCGGGCGGCCCCACCGGTCGTCGGCGGGCGCGAGTGAGAGAGGGACCGACGGACGCGACGCCTCAGTCGTCCGCCCGGGCGTACTCCGAGACGGTGCCGTCGGGGACGGTGCCGTCGAGGTTCCACCCGCGGAGTTCGTAGTACTCGTCGAGCGCCGACTCGAAGTCGGGGAGGTCGTACGGGAGGACGTCGTCCGCGCGGTCCATCCCGCGCTTGTTGTTGAAGTGTCGCTCCATCTCGACGACGCGCGCTCCCATCGACTTCAGGTCCTCGTAGTCACAGCCCATGAGCGTCTCGTGGACCCCCTCGTCCACGTAGTCACCTTTGTCGCCGAACGCGCAGACGATGGCGCTGTCACGGAAGGCGCAGATGTCCTCGCGCTCCTTGACCACCTCGGCCTTGCCCTCGAGGCCCTCGGGGTCGATGACGCCGTCGTACTCGAGGCGGAGCGTCGTCGTGTACATGTGATCGCCGCCGCGGTTAGCGACGGCGTAGCTCAGCCCCTGTCCGTTGAGGACGCGGCCGTCGTGGGCGGCGAACTCCATACCCTTGACCGACCAGTTCTCGACGCCGAGTTCCTCGTGGGCGCGCGCGACGCCCTCGGCGAGCAGGTCGCCGACGCCCTCGCGGTAGGCGATGTTCTCGACCGTCTCGTGGACGAGTTCGGCGTTGCCGAACTCGTCCTCGGAGGCGAGGTAGGCCGCGACCGTGTCGCCACAGGAGATGGTGTCGAGACCCAGCTCGTCGCAGAGTTCGTTCGACTGCATCACGTCGACGACGTCGCCGACGCCGCAGTTGCTCCCGAACGACATGACCGTCTCGAACTCCGGTCCCTCGGTGACGAGGCCGCTGGCCTCGTCCTTCGTCGGGAGTTTGCAGGCGAACGCGCAGACCGAACACGCCCCCTTCTTGTACTTCTTGGACTCGACGGCGTCCCCGCCGATGTCCGCGACGTGCTCGAAGGACATCTCCGAGAAGTACCGCGTCGGCAGCGAGAAGTTGTCGTTGATGAACTCGGTGCCGGCGGTCGTCCCCTGTCGCTTCATCATGTCGTCCGCGGTGGCGGCCGTGCGGTGGATCTCCGACATCGTCTCCGCGTCGAGGTCGAGGTCGGGGCGGGAGTCGCCCTCGAAGGTGACCGCCTTGACGTTCTTCGAGCCGAGCACCGCCCCGAGGCCGCCCCGGCCGAACGCGCGGCTCTCGTAGGTCATCACGCAGCCGAACCTGACGAGGTTCTCGCCGGCGGGACCGATGCAGGCGATGTTCTCGGGTGCCAGGCCGTGCTCGGCGGCCATGTACTCGGTCACCTCGGACGTCCTGGCACCCTCGAGTCGAGGCACGGCCTCGAACTCGACGCCCTCGTCGGTGACGTGTACCGCGAGCAGCTCGTCGCTGGCACCCGTTATCTCGACGACGCTGTATCCCGTGTCGGCGAACTCCCGCGACATGTAGCCGCCGGCGTTCGTCGACAGCAGGCCGTTCGTCAGCGGCGAGAGGCCGGTCATGTTCATCCGACCCGTGAAGCTCATCTGGGAGACCTGATACGGTCCCGTCGCGAAGTAGACGCGGTTCTCCGGGCCGAACGGGTCCGCGTCGAACGGGATGCGGTCGTGTGCGAGTTTGGTCGCGATCCCCCGGCCGCCGACGAACTGCGAGAGTTCGTCGTCGATGTCCGTGGTCGACGCTTCCCGTTCGCCGACGTCGACGGTCAGAAGTGGTCCTTCGGCGTGTAGCATCTCGTGGGACTATGCGGTGTGGTCACGCATAAAAATAGGGGTGTGGAACGCGGTCGCGGGGGTCGTCGGGGAGAGAGCGATCGCTTCGTCCGTGACTCGACCTCGCTCGGTCCGCCGCGGGGTGTGGCGTGATACCTATATACGTGCCGCCCGCGTCGGCGGCGACATGCACGTCACGGACGTTCGCGCCGTCCCGCTGTCGGACCCGGTGCCGGAGGAGAAGCGCCACCGGACGGACCTGGGAACCAAGGTGAAGACCGACGCCACGCTGGTCTTCGTCGAGAGCGACGACGGCACCGTCGGCGTCGGCGCGTCGCTCGGGAACCCGCCGACGATCGCGAGCATCGTCGAACACGAACTCGCGCCGCTGTTGCTCGACGAGGACCCCCTCTACACGGAGCGGCTCTGGGAGAAGATGTACGACGGGTCGCGGTGGAAGCCGTCGCTGGAGCGGGGCTACTCCCAGCCCCGGGAGGACCGCCGCGGCGTGACGCTGGAGGCCATCTCGGGGCTCGACATCGCGCTGTGGGATCTGAAGGGGAAGCTCCTCGATCAGCCGGTCTACAAACTGCTCGGTGCCGTCAGGGACGACGTTCGGGGATACGCCAGCGGCGGGTGGGCCCCCGGCGACGAGGCCGAAGCGGAGATGCGCGGCTACGTCGAGAAGGGGTTCGACGCCGTGAAGATGCGCGTCGTGGGCGAGGACGACTTCGCCATCGACCGCACGGTGCGTCGCGTGGAGGCGGCGCGGCGCGGCGTCGGCGACGACGTCGACCTGATGGTCGACGCCCACGGCTGTCTGGACGTGTCGACGGCCGTTCGCCTGGCCGATGCGCTCGAACCGTACGACGTCTCGTGGTTCGAGGAACCCGTCTCGCCCGACGACCACGCCGGGCTGGCGGAGGTCCGCCGGTCGACCACCATCCCCATCGCCACGGGCGAACGGGAGTTCACCCGCTTCGACTTCCTGAGCCTCTTCGAGGAGCGCGCCCTCGACGTCGCCCAGCCCGACGTCTCCCGCGCCGGCGGGTTCACCGAGATACGGCGGATCGCGGCGATGGCCTCCGCCCGCGGCCTGCGCGTCGCACCCCACGCGTGGGGAAGCGGCGTCCTCTTCGCGGCCAGCGTCCACCTGGCGATGGCGCTGCCGAACTGCCACGTCCTGGAGGTGAGCCAGGGACACATGCCGCTGATGAACGAGATCTTCGAGGAGGAGTACGACGTCCGCGACGGGCGCGTCCACGCCCCCGGGCGGCCCGGACTCGGGTTCACGCTTCGGGAGGACTACCGCGAGCGGTTCGAGTACGTCGAGGGACCGGAATACGTCTTCTGATAGGGAGTATCGTAGCCGGCCGGAGGCACGGTGAGCCTCGGCTGGCCGCCGGGATCGATGCTCACGGAGGGCATCGATGGGGTACTACGATACTCCCTATGAAACCGCCGGTGTGGGTATATTTATGTGCCGTGCTCCGAGACAGCGAGTCACATGAGACTCGCGAACGTCACCGCACACACCCTCTCGTCGCCCATCGACCCCCCGCAGGACCGCCGCTACGCCGGCGGCGTTCGTCGCCTCCTCAAGCGCGACTTCGTCCTCGTCGTCGTCGAGACGGCGGACGGCGACGTCGGCGTCGCCCCCGGCGGTGCCTCCAGTTCCGCGATGCGGGAGTACTTCGAGGGGGCCTCCCAGGGCGACTTCGCGAGCGTTCTCGAGGAGGTCGTCGCGCCGCACGTGACCGACGACCCGATCGACGACCCCTCGGAGATACACGAACGTATCGCGGCCGCGGGCCTCCCCGAGATGCTCGAATCGCAGGCGATCTCCGTGATCGACGTCGCGTACCACGACCTCCTCGGCAAGCGTCGGGGCGCGCCGGTCTACGACCTGCTGGCCGACGGCGAGGTGACGACCCGGTTGCCGCTCTACGCCAGCGCCGGGATGTACATGCCGCCCGAGGGCTACGCGGAGCAGGCCGCGGCGATACGGGACCGGGGGTTCGGGGGGTACAAGTACCGCCCCGGACTGGGGTACGACGACGACCTTCGGACCATCCGGCTCGTCCGCGAGGCCGTCGGCGACGGGGTGGAGATAATGGTCGACGCCCACACGTGGTGGAAGATGGGCGACGCCTCCTACTCGTTCGACGAACTCGTGGGGCTGGTGACCGAGATGGAGGCGTACGACCCCTACTGGCTGGAGGAGCCGGTGCCGCCGGCCGACTACGACGCCTACCGCGAACTCGCCGCCGAGGTGGACGTCACGCTGGCCGGCGGCGAGAGCGAGGAGTCCCCCGAGGGCCTGATCGAACTCGCGGAGACGGGCGCGGTCGGCTTCCTCCAGGGCGACGTCCGCCACCACCGCGGGTTCACCGGGTGCTGGGAGGTGGTCGAACACTGCCGCGGGACGGACGTGACGTTCCTGCCGCACAACTTCGGGACGCACCTCGGCCTGGTGGCGAACGCCCACCTCGCGGCGGCGACGCCGCTCGACGGCTACCTGGAGTACCCCGTCTTCGGCGACGACGCGGCGGGGATGTACCCCTTCCCGCTGGCCGAGGACGTCCTCGTCGACGACCTCGCCGTCGACGACGGCTACCTCGAGCTCCCGGACGGGCCCGGCCTCGGCGTCGAGGTGGACTTCGACGTGATCGAGGAGTACCCGCACGTCGAGGGGCCCTGGACCGAGTTCCTCGACGCCGATCGGTAGCCCCCGCACGCCTCCTCCCCCGAACGGCGGTCGATCGAGCGGCGGCACCGACCGCGGAACGAGAACGGATGCCGGGGCGGGACAGGACGAACCACGCGGTCGACCGCCGTCCCCCTCGTTTTATTCACATTCCCCCCATCATCATGTATATTAATCTAGAAAACAATTAAACTCCCGTAAGGTACAGAGTATCGTGGTCGGTACGGACATCCGACCCGATCTACCGATGACCCGAAACGACTCGACATCAGACTCCGACGGAGAACTGCCGATCAGTCGACGCGGATTCGTTCGTGCGTGGGGCGTCGCCGGCGCGCTGGCGGCGGCCGGCGCGGGCGTCCCGGCGGCGGCCGCCGAGACCCCGGAACTGAACCGCATCTGGACGGGCGTGCTCTCGAACCTGCCCGACAACTGGGGGAGGTGGGGCGACGACGACCAGGTCGGCGCGCTCAACTACCTCGGCGAGGAGGAGGCGTTCGCGGGGCTACGGGCGGCGATGCGCGGCGGGCCGAACCTGGAGGTGTTCCCGCTCCAGTTGCCGTACACGGGGAAGACGATCGGCGAGGGACACCCTGTGGGTGACCCGGTGTTTCCGACGCGACAGCCGGCGCGTCGGGACAACGTCGTCGACGCCCGTCACTATCGAGAGGGAGGTGCCGAACCGCTCCCCGGCGGCATGAAGTTCGCCGACGACGCGTTCGTCACTCGGCTGTTCCTGCAGGGGTCGACCCAGTACGACGCGCTGTCGCACGTCTGGTACGACCGCGTCGTCGACGAGGACGGCACCCGAGAGCCGTTGCTCTACAACGGCTTTCCGGCCGAGACGACGGCGACGCGGACGGACTACGCCGAGGGGATACCGGGGCTCAGACCCGCGAACCCGCTCCGGGAACCGTTCTCGACGGACCTCCGGCTCGAACAGATCTCCGAGACGTGGGGCTCGAGCGCGGTCGACATCGCGAACGCCGCCGACGTGGGCAGCGTCGGTCGCGGCGTCCTCCTCGACGTCGGTCGCCACAAGAAGGACGAACCGCCGTACCGCCTCGACCCCGCGGAGTGCGTCACGCTCGACGACCTGACGGCGACCGCCGAGGCCCAGGGCGTGGAGCTTCGGAAGCGCGACATCCTCCTCGTCCGAACGGGGTCGGTCGAGCGCGCCCGCGACCCCGACGCCGAGCACGTCTGGGGGACGGGCGGGCCCGAGGACCTGAACGAACCCGGCCTCTGCTTCAGCCAGGACCTCGTCGAGTTCTTCGCCGACATGGAGATCCCCGTCGTCGGCGCGGACAACCTCGCCGTCGAAAAGCTGACCACACAGACGATAGACGTCCGGGAGGACCTCCACGAGGACGTCCGGAGCGAGGTCGACTTCGGCGGTCGGGAGCGGCTCGACGTCGTCAACCCGCTCCACCCGGCGCTCATCACCAACCTCGGGATGATCGTCTGCGAGATCCTCTACCTGCAGGACCTCGCGGCGGCCTGCGCCGCGGACGGCGTCTACGACTTCCTCTACGTGGCGGCCCCGCTCAACATCGAGGGCGGCGCGGGCGCGCCGGTGAACCCGGTCGTCGTCAAAGCGTCGAGGCCCGAGGCGGCGAACGGACGGTTCGGGGACGGAGACGGGGAGCGAGGGGGCGCGGCGGGCGACTGACGCCGACGGCGAGCCCCTCCGTGTCCCCACCGGGGCCCGCGGTTCTCGACGGGGGTTGTGCGGGACTGAACGGAACAACACTGACCCGCCTCGTCCGTCGTCGCTCGCCGCGGAGCGCGCTGGGCCCGTCGTCGCCGAGTCCGTCCCCGATCGCCGGGTCGCGTCTTGATAAAGTATAACTCGGTCGCGCGGAAGCGTTCACTCGATGACGAAACCCGACAATCGGCCGTTCGGAGGGGTCCTCTGCCCCCTCGTCACGCCGTTTCGCGACGGTGCGATCGCGTACGACGACCTCGAAGCGCTCGTCGAGCACGTGCTCGACGGCGGCGTCACCGGGCTCGTCCCGTGCGGGACGACCGGCGAGTTCGCCAGCCTCGGGGACGACGAGTACCGCGCCGTGATCGAGACGACGGTCGAGTGCGCCGACGGTGCGCCGGTGATGGCCGGTACCGCACACACCAGCGTCGAGGGCACGCTCGACCGCGTCTCGTTCGCCGCGGACGCGGGGGCGGACGCCGCGCTCGTCACGCTTCCGTACTTCCACACGGCCAACGATCCGGCGGGGAACGAGGCGTTCGTCTCCGCCGTGGCGGACGACGCGCCGCTCCCGATCTACCTCTACAACATCCCCGCCTGCACCGGCCAGGAGATCCCGCCGTCCGTCGTCGAAGCGGTCGCGGACCGCGACTCGATCGCGGGGCTGAAGGACTCGGGCGGCGACTTCAACTACTTCGGCGAACTGGTCCGCCGGACGCCCGACTCCTTCCAGCTGTTCCAGGGGTTCGACAGCCACCTCGTCCCCGCGCTCGTCTTCGGCGGGACCGGCGGCATCAACGCGCTGTCGAACGTCGTCCCGGAGGTGTTCGCCGCCGCGTACGAGGCGGCGACGGACGGCGACGTCGAGGCGGCCCGCAGGATTCACCGGAGGGCCATCGCGCCGCTGTTCCAGCAGTGTGTCGCACACGGCTTCGCCCCCGCGACGAAGGCGGGACTCCTCGCGCGTGACGTCATCTCGTCGGACGCGGTCCGTCCGCCGCTCGTCGAACTCGACGGGGACGCGACGGCCGACGTCGCGGCCTCGGTGGACGCCGCCCTCGCCGCGCGCGAGTGAGGGCGCTCGCGACGCGACGCACCCCGAACCGGGTCCGATCGCCCGCGAGAGCAAAGATATATCCGACCTCGTGGAGTGGCCACGCGGTACCGAGACACATGACGACGAACACTGCGGTAACACACGTGGCGTGTCGGTCCTGCGGCGAGCGGTACGACCTCGACACGACCGACTTCCCCTGCCGGGAGTGCGGCGGCATACTGGACTTTCGGTACGACTACGAGTCGGTGGCGATCGAGCGAACCGACTGGGAGGAGCGCCACGGATCGATGTGGAAGTACCGTGAACTCCTGCCCGTTCGGGACGGTGACGCGATCGTCTCGATGGGCGAGGGGGTGACCCCGCTGATCGACTGCCCGCAGTTGGCCGAGGAACTCGGCGTGGGGTCGCTCCTCGTGAAGGACGAGGGGCAGAACCCGACGAACACGTTCAAGGACCGGGGGCAGTCGGCGGCGATGTCGGGCGCGATAGAGCAGGGCGCGGAGGCGGTCGGCCTCCCGTCGGCGGGCAACGCCGGTCAGTCGGCCAGCGCCTACGCCGCCCGGGCGGGGCTGCCGTGTCACGTCTACCTCAACCACCAGGCGGGGAGCGTCAAGAAGGACCTCGTCGAGGCTCACGGCGCGACGCTCCACCTCTCCGACGGGAAGATATCCTCCGCGGGGGCCGCGTTCAACGAGGCTCGCGAGGAGGAGGGCCTGTACTCCGTGGCGACGTTCCAGACGCCCTACCGACACGAGGGGAAGAAGACGATGGGCTTCGAGCTGTTCGAGGCGCTCGACTGGACGTCGCCGGACCACGTCGTCTACCCGACCGGCGGCGGGGTCGGGCTCATCGGCATCTGGAAGGCGTATCGAGAACTCCTCGAACTCGGGTGGCTCGACGAGGAACGCCCGCCGCGACTGGACGTCGCCCAGGCCGAGGGCGTCGCGCCCGTCGTCCGGGCGATCGAAGCGGGCGAGGCCGAACACCGCCCGTGGGAGAACCCGGAGTCGATCGCCCGCGGCGTCGAGATCCCCGACCCCGGCGCGTCGGCGTGGATGCTCGAGGCGGTGTACGAGTCCGGCGGCACGGGCGTCGCGGTGTCGGACGACGCGGCCGTCGAGGCGGCGCTGACGATGGCCCGGCGCGACGGCGTCGAGATGTGCGTCACGGCCGCCGTCGCCCTCGCGGGGGCGATGGAGCTGGCCGACCGCGGCGTCTTCGACGAGGACGACGAGGTCGTCGTCATCAACACGGGTGCGGGGTGCAAGACCGCGAACGCGCTCGGCGAGGCGAGTCGGGCCTGACCCGGTCTCCGCGTCGCCGCAGGTAGTGCGGCCTCCCGGCCTACCGGCCGGCCTCGACCGCCTCGGCGAGACCACGCATGTAGCCGATGGCGAACAGTCGCCCGAGCGTGTGGTATCCGGGATTGCTGTTGTCCTCGCCGGCCATCGTCGGCACGTGATCGGGGCGCATCACGCCGTCGAACCCGACGTCGTCGTACGCTTCCATCGCCGCGAGCATGTCGGTCGGCCCGTCGTCGTGCCAGGTCTCGACGAACCGGTCCGCGTCGCCCTCGACGTCGCGGAAGTGGACGAAGTTGATGCGGTCGCCGAAGTGGCGGATCGTCTCCGGGACGTCGACGCCCATCGCCGCGAAGTTGCCCTGGCAGAACGTCAACCCGTTGTACTCGCTGTCGTAGGCGTCGAGGACGCGGTCGTAGGCGTCGACGCTCCGGACGATGCGCGTCATGCCCCGGACCGTCGGGCGCGGCGGGTCGTCGGGGTGGAGCGCGAGTTTGACGCCCGCCTCCTCCGCGACGGGGACGACCGCCTCGAGGAAGTACTCGAGAGCCTCCCAGAGGTCCTCCTCGGTCGCCCTGGCGGCGTCGACGTCGGGGCCGCCCCGCATCAGTTCGTGATCGAAGCCGGTGACGAGCGACCCGCCGCGGGACTCGACGTGCGCCTCGGGGCGCGCCCAGCGCACGCCGGCCATCCAGTCGTAGGCGACGACGGGAACGCCGACCTCGCCGCAGTCGCGCAGGAACCGCTGGAACACCTCGATGTCCTCGTCGCGGCCCTCCCGACCGAGGCGGACGCGGTCTGAGATCGGAACGCTCCCCTCCAGGACGGAGAAGGAGAGGCCGTCCCCCTCGAGCCAGTTTCGCAGCCCGAGCAGGTCGTCGTAGCTCCAGTGGGTCTTGCCGTCGCCGATCTCGAGCGGGTGGATGACGGCGTCGGTGACGCCCATCTGTTTCGCGAGTTCCCACCGCTCGTCCGGTTCCGGCGGGAGTATCAGTGCTGGGGTGAGCATCGGTGGCGGACGGTACAGGGGCCCCCTATAAACCGATTTCGCGACGCCTGCGGGCGACACGCGGCGACGGACTCGTTCGCTCGTCGAACGTTCGCTCGTCGAACCGCTCCGCGGGCGTCGATGCGTTCACCGCCGCCGGGGGACGTCCGCCGATCCGCGCAGCGCGGACAGGCAGGCGGCGATCGTCCCCGCCGACCCGAACGCGCCCGCCTTGGTGACGAGCGCCGTCCCGTCGGCGCGCCCGCCGCTCACCGTACCGAACGGGATCCCCGGCTCGACCTCGCGGCCCGTCAGGCGGACGCCCCGCCCGCCGAGGGCGTCCACGGTCTCGATCGCCACCGCGCCGCCGGTGACGAAGAGGCCGCCGGGCGGTCGGCGCGTCCACACGTCCGTCGCCGTCCTCGCCAGCGCCTCGGCGACGCGGTCGCGGACCTCCCGGTCGTCGACGCCCCGTTCCGCGCCGTAGTCGAGCGCCCGGTCGACGTCGCCGGCAGACAGGACGGAGGCGACGACCGCGATGCCCCTCGACGCCAACGATTCGGCGCATCGCTCGCCGGCCGCAACCGCGGCCGCCGCGGAGTCCTCGACCGCTCGCTCGAGGTCCAGCGGGACGAGGGACTCCCCCGACAGCGCGTTCACCTGTTCGAGGGTCGTCGGACTCGCGCTGCCGACGACCCCGAGCACCTCGCGGTCGCCCGCCGGATCGACGGGCGACGGGTTCGTCCCCGCGCCGGGCAGGTCGACCGCTCCGGCGAGGCCCGCGCTCCCGACGTAGACGGCCGACCGGGAGGAGTCGGCGACGCCGCGGGCGACGGCGTCGAGGTGGACGTCGTGGACGGCGTCGCAGACGACGACGCCGGGAGCGTCGATCGCGTCGAGCGCCTCGGCGATCGCGGACGCGCCGGCGGCGACCGTGTCGACCCCGAGGTGGCGTACCGGCGTCCCGCAGTCGGCGAGCAGTGTCGGCACGTGCGGCGACGACACCGGCTTGTCTGCGTCGCGGCCGGCGGCCGTCTCGGTGACGAGCGCTCCGTCGACGAGGTGGTACCCGCACGCCGTCGTCCGGCCGTTGGCCGGGAACGCGGGCGCGACGACGGCCAGGTCGGCGTCCGTCGCGCGCAGGGCGGCCTCGATCTCCGCCGCGAGGTTACCGCGCAGCGTCGAGTCGACCTTCTTGTAGACGACGTGGCCGCGCCGCGTCTCGAGCGCGGCCGAGACCGCCTCCCTCGCGTCCGTACGCGAGCGGTACCGCGAATCGGTGTTGACGACCAGCACGTCCGTCCCGTCGGGGTCGAACGCCTCGCGGACGGTGACCGTGGTCGCGTAGCCGCGCCGGGCGAACTCGTGGCCGGTGTCCATCGCTCCCGTCAGGTCGTCGGCGACGACTAGCCCCTGGTACGTCTGCATAGCGTCGGGTTCGAGGGTCGCGGACAAAAAACGCACTCACCCGTCCCGGTGAGCGAAAGGCTATTGTCCCCGCTTCCGAATATCAGCCCCGATGCCACCGACTTTCACCGGATTCAGGCGCGACGACGGGCGCGTCGGCGTCCGAAATCACGTCGCCGTGGTCCCGACGTCGGTCGCGGCGTCAGGCGTCGCCTCGCGCGTCGCGAGCGAGGCCGGCGCGTGGGCCCGCGCGACGCCGCACCAGATGGGCACCACGCAGCCCGCCGAGACGCGCGAACAGACCGAACGCGTCCTCGTCGGCGTCGGGCGCAACCCGAACGTCGGCGCGGCGCTCGTCGTCGAACTCGGTACCGAGGACGTCGACGCCGACGCGATCGCCGACCGCATCGCCGGTACCGGCAAGCCGGTCGAGACGCTCTCGATCCGCGAGTGCGGCGGCACGCGGGCCGCCCTCCGGGCGGGCGTCGAGACGGCCGCCGATCTCGAGGACGCCGTCGGTGACGCCCGCCGCGAGGAGGCCGACGCGAGCGAACTCGTCTTCGGCGTCGAGTGCGGCGGTAGCGACGCCACCAGCGGCATCGCGGCCAACCCCGCGGTCGGGAACGCCTGCGACCGCCTCGTCGAGGACGGCGGCACCGCCTGCTTCAGCGAGACGCCGGAGTTCATCGGCGCGGAGCACATCCTCGCCGACCGCGCGGCCGACGACGAGGTGCGAGAGCGACTGCTCGCGTTCGTCGAACGGCGCGAGAACCTCGCGAGGATGATGGGCGTCGACATCCGCGGCGCACAGCCCTCCCCGGGTAACCAGGAGGGGGGACTGACCACCATCGAGGAGAAGAGCCTCGGAGCCATCGCCAAGGGCGGCACGACGCCGGTCAACGGTATCGTCGGCTACGCCCACGACCTCCCGGTCGGCGGCGGGCTCGTCCTCATGGACACGCCCGGCTACGACGTCGAGAGCGTCGTCGGCAAGGTCGCCGGCGGCGCGCAGGTGATCGCGTTCACCACCGGCCGCGGCAGCACGACGGGCAACCCCATCGCGCCCGTCATCAAGGTCACCGGCAACCCGAAGACCTGGGCGAAGATGTCGAACAACATGGACGTCAACGCAAGCACCGTCATCGGCGGGGAGTCGCTCTCGGCCGTCGGCGAGCGGACGTACGAGAAACTGCTGTCCGTCGCCGACGGCGAGCCGACGGAGGCCGAGCGTCGCCGCCTCGAGGAGTTCGCCATCAACGAGATACAGCCGAACGAGATCGCCGAACTCGGGACGGGGGTCCGGCCGTGAAGGGCGAGGTCCTCGACGACGTCGCGCTGCTGATGACGACCGACGACGTCGTCGCCACCGCCATCGACGACCTCGAGGCGGGACGCGAAGTCGACGTCGGCGACCGGACGCTCGTCCTCGGAGAGGACGTCGAGTTCGGCCACAAGTTCGCGCTGGTCGACCTGGCGACGGGCGAGGACGTCGTCAAGTACGGCGAGGTGATCGGTCGCGCGAGCGAGCCCATCGCCGCGGGCGACTGGGTCCACGTCCACAACTGCGAGAGCACCCGGGGGCGGGGCGACCTCGAGATCGCCGAGGGGGGTGAGTCGGCGTGAGCGCCGAAAACGACCTCGAATCGGCCCCGGAGGCCGGGCAGTTCGAGGGGTTCGAGCGACCGGACGGGAGCGTCGGCGTGCGCAACGCCGTGCTCGTCCTGCCGTCGGTCATCTGCTCGCACGTGGTCGCCGACCGCATCGCCGACGCCGTCCCCGAGGCGGTCAGCACGCCCCACGGGCACGGCTGCGCCCAGATCGGTAGCGACAACGACCAGACGCGTCGGACGTTCCTCGGTCTCGGTTCGAACCCGAACGTCGCGGGAACCGTCGTCGTCGGCCTCGGCTGCGAGGTGCTCCAGTCCGAGGACGTGGCGGCCCGGCTCGCCGAGCGCGACGTCCCCGTGCGCGAACTCTCGATCCAGGGCGTCGGCGGCACCGACGAGTGCGTCGAGGAGGGCGTTCGGCACGTGCGCGACCTCCGCCGCGTCGCCCGCGAGACGGCCCGGACGAGGGCGCACCTCGGCGACCTCACCGTGGGCGTCGTCAGCAGCGACCTCGACGACTCGACGGTCGGGGAGGCCGACCCGCTGGTCGGCCGGCTCGTCGAGGCAGTCGTCGAGGCCGGCGGTCGCGTCGTCGTCGCCGGCAACGAGCGCCTGACCGCTCACCCGGACGCGGCGCGGGCGGCTGCCGCCACCGACGCCGTGGCCGACGCGATGGACGCGCTGTTCGCCCGCCACCGCGGCTACCCCGCGAAGGCGACCCGCGTCGCCGCCGAGGCGAGCGGGATGGCCTTCGAGGACGCCACTCGCTCGTGGGGCGGGCTGCCGGTCAACGAGGTCGTCGACTACGGCGATCGGGTCACCGTCGACTCCGGGGTGGCCGTCCTCGACGCGCCCTCGCGGTTCGAAGAGGCCGCCACGGGACTGGCGGCCGCCGGCGCGCAACTCGTCGTCCACGTCACCGCCGACGGCATCCCCGCGGGCCACCCCGTCGTCCCGGTGGTGAAGGTGTCCGGCGACGCGGCGACGGTCGACGCGCTCGCCGAGGACATCGACGTCGACGCTCGTCGCGTCGACGGCGCGACGTTCCGCGAGCGACTGCTCGCGGTGGCGGACGGGGCCCCGTCCCGCGCCGAGCGACACGGCCTGACGCAGTTCGCCATCACCCGCGTCGGCCCCTCCATGTAGCCGAGCCGGCGACACTCCCGGACGCCGAAACAGTCAAATCGCCGGCCGGTGCAGTTGACGGCATGACTTACCGAGCGGGTATCATCGGCGCGGGTGGCATCGCTGGCCTGGGCGTCCTCGGTCTCCACGACGAGGAGGACATCGGGAAGGAGAAGTTCCCCGAGAGCCACGCGGGCGGGTACGACGCGACCGACGGCATCGAACTGGTCGCCGTCGCCGACGTCGACGAGGAGAAACTGCACACCTTCGGGGAGGCGTGGGAGATCCCCCCAGAGCGGCGGTACGTCGGCCACGAGGCGATGCTGGAGACCGAGGACCTCGACGTCGTCTCGGTCTGTACGCCGTCGTTCCTCCACCACCGACACGTCGTCGACGCGGCGCGGTCGGCGGCGGCCCCCGACGTCGTCTGGTGTGAGAAACCCATCGCCTCCGGCGTGCGCGAGGCGAACGAGATGTGCGAGGTGTGTGAGGAGACGGACACCGAACTCGTCGTCAACCACTCGTTCCGCTTTACGGACAAACTCCAGCTCCTCCGCGATCACGTCCGGGACGGCCTGGTCGGCGAGGTGAAGGCCGTCACTGCGCAGTTCCGCCGCGAACTGCTCCGGAACTCGACGCACCTCGTCGACACGCTGATCTACCTGCTCGACGCCCGACCGGTCCGGGTCAGCGGCTACGTCAACGGGGAGAACGACGCCGTCACCGCGCTGGAGGGCGACCGCGAGGTCGACGACGCCGGCGGCGGCGGGTTCGTCGTCATGGACGACGGCACGTTCGTCTCCATCGACTGCACCGTCGCCCGCGACATCTCGTCGATGACGTTCCAGTTCGTCGGCACCGAGGGGAAACTCTACCTCAACAACGACGACGGCGAGTGGCGCTACTGGACGCTCGAGGACGGTACGCACGTCGAGGAGCCGATTCCGGGCATCGAGGACGCGTGGCGCTGGGACGAGGACTACCGCGGGTCGTTCGCCAACGCCGCCCAGCACGTCGTGGACCTGCTCGACGGTCTGGTCGAGAACCACTCGACCGGCGAGGAGGCGACCCGGTCGGCCGAGGTCATCGCGGGCTTCTACATCTCTCACCACACCGGCGGTCACGTCTCGGTGCCCTTCGACCGGCCGCTCCGGGACGTGACGATCACCTCGTGGTGACCGCGCTCGCGGTCGGGGGCTCCGCGGTCGGTGCTCGAACGCTCCGGCCTCATTCGCCCGTAGCGGAACGGTTTTGACGCCCCCCTCGACAGTGGAGGTATGCGTTACGCACGATTCCGCGACCCGGCGGGTGCCGTACGCCGGGGCGTCTGGACCGACGACGGCATCGAGTTCGGCGGCGACACCTACGACCCCGACGAGGTCGACATGCTCCCGCCCTGTGAACCGACGAAGGTCGTCTGCATCGGGCTGAACTACGCCGACCACGCGGCGGAGACGAACAGCGAAATCCCCGACCGACCGCTGCTCTTCCTGAAGGGACCGAACACCTACGCGGCCCACGGCGACACCGTCACGCTCCCGGCCGGCAAGGAACGCGTCGACTGGGAGGCCGAACTCGGCGTCGTCATCGGCGAGCAGTGTCGCAACGTCAGGGCGGAGGACGCGATGGACGTCGTCGAGGGGTTCACCTGCCTCGACGACATCTCGAACCGCGACGACCAGCGGATCGAGCAGAACTGGGTCCGCGGGAAGGCCTTCGACGGGGCCGCGCCGATGGGACCCGTCGTCGCCGACCCCGAACACGTCCCCGAGGACGCCCGCATCACCCTGCGGGTCAACGGCGAGACGAAGCAGGACTCCTCGCGCGATCAGCTCATCTTCTCGGTTCCGGAACTCATCGAGGAGATCACCGCCTACATGACCCTCGAGGCGGGCGACGTCGTCTCGACGGGGACGCCCGACGGCGTCGGCCCCCTGTCGGACGGCGACGAGGTCGAGGTCGAGATCGAGGGCGTCGGCGTCCTCCGGCACTCGGTCGCCCGGTAACCACGACCGGACGTTCGCTCTCCTCCCGGTTCCCGTTCGTCGTTCGCGCGAGCGATTCGCTCGTGACGGGAGGTGCGCCACTCGGTGGCGTGGTGCTTTTGTACGTCGCCGGAGTCGGCACGAACGTGTCCAGAGACCGTCGTCCGTGGATCGTGCTCGTGGGGTGTTTCTGTATGGCCGCCGGTTTCAACTGCTATCTCATCGCTCCGGCGAGCGTCATCCCGCTCCTCGTCGACGCCTTCGGTATCGACAAGCCGACCGCCGGGCTGAGCATCGGCGTCTTCTTTCTGAGCTGGGGCGTCGCGGGACTGCCCGGCGGGTGGCTCATGGATCGGCACGACAACCGTAGACTGGCGCTCGCCGGTACCGCCGTCTTCGTCGCCGCCAGCGTCGCCACCGCCTACGCGCCGACCTACGACGTCTTCCTCCTCGCCAGACTGGTCGGCGGGGCGACCGGGGCCTTCCTGTGGACGGCGAACGCGAACATCGTCAGCCGGGTGTTCCCCGAGTCGAAACTCGCCCTCGGAACCAGCCTGTTCGTCGCGGCCGGTCCCACGGGGCAGGCCATCGCTCAGTTCCTCGGCCCGGTGCTGGCCGAAACCGCAGGGTGGCGGTCGGTCTTTCTCGTCTATCCCGTGCTGGCCGTCGTCGGCGTGCCGGTGCTCTACGCGGCCGTCCCCGACCCGATTCGGAGCGACGAGCACGTCTCTCTCGCCCGGTTCGCGAGGACGCTCCGGAACCCGACGATCCTGGCCGTCTCGCTCGCGTCCGCCTGTTCGTTCGCGCTGTTCGTCTTCTTCAACTCGTGGATGCCGACGTACGCGACGGAGGTGCTCTCGATCGATCTCGCGGCCGCGGGCGCGGCGACGGCGCTCGTCCCCTTCGCCGGCGTCCTCGCCCGACCGGGGGGCGGCTGGCTCTCCGACCGAATCGACGGCCGGCGGCGTCCGGTCATCGTCTCTTCCTTCCTGCTCTCGCTGCCCGTCATCGTCGGCGTCACCCTCGCCTCCTCGGCGGTATGGTTCGCCGTCGTCATGGCGTTCGCAGGCGCGAGCGTCCAGTTGGCCATCGGCGTCTACTACGTCTACGCGAGCGAACTCGCCGCCCCCGGCACCCGCGGAACGTGTCTGGCGATGGTCACGTCCGTCTCGACGATGGGGGCGCTCGCTGCCCCCGTGGTCGGCGGATGGCTCATCGAAGGTATCTCGTGGACCGCCGGGTACGGGTTCGCCGCCCTCCTCGCCCTCGTCGGTATCGGGTTCACGGTCGCGGCTCCCGAGTCGTGACCGGACTGCCTCCATCGGCCCGGGGGGAAACGACACGTCGGGCGTAGTGTCGTCGCGCTCGGACGCTCCCGCGTAACGAACTTCGTTTTAGCAGCGAAAGTTATATATCGGTTGCCTAATTGGACTGAGGTATGCCATCTCGTGGCAATAGACATGTCGATCGTCGTGCTTTTCTGAAATACCTCGCCGCTAGCGGCTCGACCGCGGCCATCGCCGGCTGTATGGGCGGTGGCGGCTCGGGCGGCTCCGGCGGCGGTAATGGCTCGGGCGGCGCGAGCAGCGACTTCGCCAGCGAGGTCGGAAAGCTCGACTTCGGCTCGAACTGGAAGAAGCGACGGATGGCCACGCTGGAGGAGTGGCCCTACGAGAAGCGCAAGCAGATCCCGACCGACGGGAAGGGAGCGGCCGCGACTACCGCGAAGGCCTGGCTCGACTCCGAGTCCGTCAAGAGTTCGACCTGGACGCCCCCCGAGGGCTGGAAGGACACCGCCGCGAGCGAGGTGGACAAGATCCAGGTCCTCAACTACGGCGACATGCAGTTCGACCCGGCGACGGCCGCGCTCGACGCGATGTTCGAGGCAAAGACGGGGATCGCGGTCGAGCGCCTCCAGATCGTCGTCGACCAGGCCATCCCGAAGATGGCCGCGACGCTCTCCTCGAAGAAGGGCACGCCGCACCTGCTCCAGTCGACGACCGACACGTCGATGACGACGTACGCCCAGAACGGGTGGCTCGAACCGACCGACTTCCTGATGCCGAACGAGGAGATGTGGGAGCCCCTCATCCCGCTGGCCCGGAACACGTTCAACTGGAACGACCACCTCTGGGGCGCGCCGGGGAACAACGAGGGGATGCCCGTCCACGTTCGGGTCGACCTGCTGAAGGAGCAGGGCGTCTCACAGGGGGTCGTCGACAGGATCGCGGGGGGTAAGAGCACCTGGGACGACCTCGAGACGGTCATGAAGGCGTTCGAGGGGACGGACGTCTTCGGCTGGTCGTACCGCGGTTCCTCGCTGACCTACACCGAGCGCGACTTCCGCGTCCACTGGTACCAGACCGGCGGCCAGTACGTCCAGGACGACGGCACCGTGAAGGTGAACGGTCCGGGGGCCCAGCTCGCGCTGAGCAAGATGATCGAGTGGAAGGACAAGGGCTGGGTCCCGGACGGGGTCACCACCTACACGCAGGGCGACCTCGCGGACGGGTTCCTGGCCGGGCAGTTCGCGATGGTCCCGGTCGCGACCGACCTGTTCGCCGACGCCGCGGCCAAGTACAAACTCAACGAGCAGTACGTCCTGGCACCGCCGTTCAAGGGCACCGACGGACCGGCACCGGCGCGGCACACGTGGGGCGGCGGCCCCGTGCTGGCGACGAACAAGTTCGCGCCGACCCCCGAGAAGGTCGCCGGGGCGCTCCTGCAGGACGCCCGGTACTCGCTCGAGGCGGGCTGGTGGGAGTACGTCGTCGAGAGCAACATGGCGTACCCGAAGGCGGCGTTCGAACAGGCCACCCAGACGGACGCGGTGCCCTTCTCGAAGGTCCGCCAGCGGACGATGGAGGTCGCGAAGAACGAGGTGTTCCCGCAGCAGCGCGCCATCATGCAGCGCGTGAGCGAGGAACTCCAGGTCGCTCTCGCCGGGGACAAGTCCGCCAAGAAGGCCCTCGACGACGCCCAGAACTTCGTCGACACCGTGCTCGGCCGGTGACGCGCGGAGGACGACCCATCAATCCACCATAATGTCAACAGAAACTCACGTGGGCGGGTTGCGAACGGACACAGACACCGTGCGGGGACGGATCAGCAGGTTCGTCAACGATCACATCCTGCTGGTGCTGCTGGGCCCGGGGCTGCTGGTCATCGCGGCCATCTTCGTCTACCCCGTCGTCTGGATGTTCTACCAGTCGCTGTTTCTGACGGCGCCCGGGCTGCAGCCGCGGTTCGCCCCGCTGTACAACTACACGAAGATGTTCACGTCGCCCAGGTTCTGGGATTTCTTCAGCAACACCGTCTACTACTCGTTCGGCTCGCTGCTCGTCTCGTTCACGACGGGGATGGTCCTGGCGCTCGCGATCAACCACGTCCGAAAGAAGTGGCTCAGGAACAGCTACGCGACGATCATCCTCTTCTCGTGGGCGCTGCCGATCGCGGTCGTCGCGCTCATGTGGAAGTGGATCCTCGTGGGCGGGCCGTACGGGCTGTTGAACATGATCCTGCTCGATCTCGGGTTGATCGACGAGAGCATCGCGTGGCTCTCGAATAAGCGGCTGGCGCTGCCGATCGTGACCCTGGTGGACGCCTGGCTCCGCATGCCGTTCGCGATGGTCGTGTTCCTGGCCGGACTGCAGGCGATCCCCCAGCACATGTACGACGCGGCGCGGGTCGACGGCGCGACCACCTTCCAGCAGTTCCGCCACATCACGCTCCCGTACCTCCGCCCGTACATGGCCATCGTCGGGCTCATCAGCTGGATGTTCGCCTTCCGCGCGTTCGCGATCATCTTCCCGATGACCCACGGGGGCCCCGGCGTGCGGACGACGACGCTCGCGATCATGATCTACCGCGAGGGGATGGTCAAACTCGACTTCGGGTACGGGTCGGCGATCGCGGCGTTCCTCGTCATGGTCACCGTCGTCCTGGCGACGTTCTACGTGACCGTCGTCCTCAAGCGCATCGAAGAGTGAGAACATGAACGACTACGCACACACGACCGGAGCACGCACATGAGCGCCGACAGCTACGAACGCATCCCGTACAGCACACGACAGCGGTTCTGGGACTTCGTCGAGAGCCCGTTGATCGTCCACGCCGTGTTACTCATGGGCGTCGTCACGATCCTCGTTCCGATCACCTGGGAGTTCCTGACGTCGATCAACTCCGCGCAGGGCGTGTTCAACGCGTCGTACTTCCCGGACACCGTCACCTTCAACGCGTACCGCGAGGTGCTCATCCGCGAGGGCTACTGGAAGGCCGTCCGGAACAGCCTCATCATCTCCACGACCACGACGCTGATCGTGATGGTGCTCGCCGTCCCGGCGGGGTACGCCTTCAGCCGGTTTCGCTTCCCCTTCGACAACGTGATCTTCATCGGCGTGATCTTCTCGCGGCTGTTCCCGCCGATCGGGATCATCATCCCGTACTACCAGGGTCTGAGCGCGCTCGGCCTGCTGAACACCATCCCGGGGATCATCCTCGCGGAGGTGTACCTCTGGTTGCCCCTGATGATCTACATCATGCGGAACTTCTTCATCTCGATCCCCGAGGAGCTAGACGAGTCCGCGCTCGTGGACGGCTGCACGAAGTTCCAGGCGTTCACGAAGGTGGTCCTCCCGCTGTCGAAGCCCGGCGTGGCCGCCGTCGGAATCCTGACGTTCCTGTACTCCTGGCGCGAGTTCCTCTTCGCGTTCATGGCGTCCCAGGACCTCGCGTCGCGGCCGATCTCGGTCGCGGTGTACAGCTTCGTCGGCGAAGTGAACATCAACTGGGCGCAGTTGGCGGCGGCGTCGGTGGTGGCCATCCTGCCGACCATCTTCGTCGTGCTGTTCTTCCAGCAGTACATCGTCAGCGGCCTGACCTCGGGGGCGCTCAAGGAATGACCCGAAACCGGAACGCCACACCCGCGAGACGGCGCGACCGAACAGCGGAGCTAACCGTACTTTCGACCCACCACACGAATCCACGATGAGCGAATCAACGAAGACGACGGACCTCGAGGCGGGGAGCCCCCCGAGCGAGGAGTCCGTCGAGACTGTCAACGTCCGCATCGACGGGGTAACGAAGGTGTACGAGGAGAGCGGCGGCGGCGACGTCGTCGCCGTCGACGACGTCTCCATCGACATCTACGACGGCGAGTTCCTGGTGTTAGTCGGCCCGTCCGGCTGCGGGAAGACGACGACGTTGCGAACCGTCGCCGGGCTCGAGACCCCGACTGCGGGGCGGATCGTCATCCAGGACGAGGACGTCACCGGGTACGACCCGCGCGAACGGAACATCTCGATGGTGTTCCAGAACTACGCGCTCTACCCCCACAAGACGGTGCGGGGCAACATGGCGTTCCCGCTCGAGGTGCGAAACTACCCCCGAGACGAGATCGACCGCCGGGTCGACGAGACCGCCGAGTTACTCAGCATCTCCGAACTCCTCGATCGCAAGCCGGGGGCGCTCTCGGGCGGCCAACAGCAGCGGGTCGCGCTCGGCCGGGCGATCGTCCGCGAACCGGCCGTGTTCCTGATGGACGAACCGCTGTCGAACCTGGACGCCAAGCTGCGCGTGCAGATGCGGACCGAACTCAACGACCTGCACAAGCGGGTCGGCAAGACGACCATCTACGTCACGCACGACCAGGCGGAGGCGATGACGCTCGGCGACAGGGTCGCCGTGATGAACGACGGCGAACTCCAGCAGATCGCCCCGCCGCAGTACATGTACGACAACCCGGTGAACCAGTTCGTCGCCGGCTTCATCGGCGAACCGCCGATGAACTTCTTCGACGTGACGGTCCGGGAGGCGGGCGACGGGTACGTCGCCGAGAACGATGTCTTCGAGTTCAGACTTCCGGCTGACCTGTCGACGGCCGTCGACGAGTGGGACGGGCCGCGCGACGGGCTCACCCTCGGACTTCGCCCCGAGGACGTTCACGACGCCGACGTCGCCACCGACGTGGTCGGCGAGGGGAACACCTTCGACGCCTACGTCCGCCTCGTCGAGCCGATGGGGTCGGACAAGTTCCTGACGCTGACGCCGGCCGACGCGCCGGGCGACATCGAACGGGAGTTCTCCGCCCGCGTCGCGCCCGACAGCCGCATCGAGGAGGATCGGGTCGTCGCGCTCGTGGCGAACCTCGAGAAGGTCCACCTGTTCGACGACCGTACCGGCGAGAACATCGGTCTCTGAGCCGGCTCTCGCCCCCTCGGGGGGTCCGACGGTTCAGCCCGACGGTTCAGCCGTCCTTACGGTAGGCGTCGAGTCCCGTGAACCGAGTTCCGTGCCCCGGTTCGTCCGGCGGCGTGAACGCCCCGTCGTCCGGTTCGAGGGGCGTCTCCGTGACCCCGTCGAGCACCGTCGAGTGGTGTTCGACGTAGGGGACGTTGTCGAACGCCGTCGCCAGGTGGACGTGGATCGGTTCGACGTAGTGCGGCGAGACGGGGAGCCCCCAGACGCGCGCGGCGTCGGCGACGCCGATCCACGCGGTGACGCCGCCGACGCGGGTGACGTCCGGCTGGAGGACGTCCGCCGCCCCGGCCGCCATCGCCTGCTTGAACTGCGTCTCGTTGAACAGGTTCTCGCCGAGCGCGACCGGCACGTCGATCCGGTCGCGCAGGTCGGCGTGGCCGGCGAAGTCGCCCTTGTCGAGCGGTTCCTCCAGCCAGTCGAGCGGTACGTCGCCGAGATGTCTGGCGAACCGTCGCGCCTCTGGGACGGTGTACGCGCAGTTGGCGTCGACCATGAGGTCCATCTCGTCGGGCAACGCCTCGCGGACGCGGCGGACGCGCTCTGCGTCCTCGGCGTGGCCGCGGCCCACCTTCATCTTCATCCCGGCGAAGCCGCGCTCGGCGGCGGCGTGGGCGTTCTCGACCAGCCGGTCGGCGTCGTACTGGAGCCACCCGCCGTGAGTCTGGTAGGCGGGCACCTCGCTCCGGTCGCCGCCGACGAGTTCGTACAGCGGGGCGTCGAGGCGGCGACCGAGCGCGTCCCACAGCGCGATGTCGACGGCGGAGACGGCGAGTTCGGAGACGCCCTCCCGGCCGACGTACGTCGTCGCCGCCCGTAGCCGGTCGCGGGCGATCCGGGGAGCGGCCGGTCCGCCGACGAGGACCGGCGCGAGCGTCGTCTCGACGAACTCGCGGACCGCCGAGCCGCCCTCGCCGATGGTGTGGGTGAAGCCCATCCCCCGGCCGTCGTCGGTCTCCACCTCGACGACTATCAGTTCGAGTTCGTCGAACGACTGGGTGGCGTCGTCCAGCGACTCCTCGTTCGGTACGCCGTACAGGTCGACGTCGACGTCGGTTACGCGCGTCACGCCGACGGCTACGGGGAGTCCCGTTATCAAACTACGCGACTACGCGCGGTACCGCGCCAGCGCCTCGGCGTCGAGTTCGACGCCCAGTCCGGGGGCGTCCGGTATCGACACCCGACCGTCCTCCGCGGCGAAGGGCTCGACGGCGAGCGCCGAGCGGAGCGGGTTCGAGGATCGGTCGAACTCCAGCCACGGTCGGCCGTCGAGCGTGGCTATCAACTGGAGGCTCGCGCCGAGACAGACGGCCGTACCCCACACGTGCGGGACGAGCGGGACGCCGCGGTCGCGCGCCCGACGCGCGATGCGGCGGGCCGGCGTCAGGCCGCCGACGATGCAGACGTCGGGCTGGGCGACGTCGACGGCGTGCGCCTCGAACAGGCGGTCGAACTCGAACGGCGCGTGGCACTCTCCCCCCGCGACGGGAACGTCGAGCGTCTCTCGCAGATGGGCGTACCCCTCGACGTCCTCCGGCCGGACGGGCTCCTCGAACCACTCCACGTCGAGCGACTCGAGTTCGCGGCCCACGCGGCGGGCGTCCCGCCGGTCGTAGGCGTAGTTGGCGTCGACCATCACCGTCGTCTCCGGACCGACGGCCTCGCGGACGCGGCGGACGAGTTCGACGTCCTCCTCGGGACCGTAGCCGAGCAGTTCCAGCCCCACCTTCAGTTTGACGGCACCGAGTTCGTCGGCGTTGGCCCGCGCCTCCGCGACGATGCGATCGTACTGCCTCTCGATCCCGTCGACGGGCTTGAAGTAGTGGCCCGTGACGTAGGGGCGGACCGACTCGCGCCGTCGTCCGCCGAGCAGCGTCGCCGTCGACACGCCCTGTAGTTTGCCCGCGAGGTCCCACAGCGCGACGTCGACGCCACTTATCGCCGGCAACGGCACGATCGTCTGGTACGTCGCCCGCCCCACGTCGTAGAGGCGGTCGTAGAGGCGTTCGACGTCGAGGGGGTTCTCGCCGACGACGTGCGGGGCGAGCACGGACTCGACGGTCTCGACCGTCCCCTCGACGGGCCCCCAGCACTCGCCCCACCCGACGGTACCGTCGCTCGCCTCGACGCGGACGAGCGTCGCCGTCCGCTCCCGGACCCACGCCTGCGAGTAGCCGAACGGCTCGTCGACCGGAGCGCGCACGCCGACGGCCTCCACCGCGTCCACCGTCACCTCGGTCATGTGGACGATGCCCCCGGGGACGGTAATAGCTGTGTCCGTTTCCGCGTCGACCGGTATCGGGGAGCGACGTTTCGCGTTCGCCCGGTGGGCCCCCCGCTCGTGGCCGACGGACCCCTCACCGGCCCCGACTCCCCCACGCGAACGCCGTCCACCCGCCGTCGGCCGTGAGCACCTCGCCGGTCACGAAGTTGTCGCGCGAGGCGAGAAAGAGCGCGCAGTTGGCCATCTCGTCGGTCGTGCCGAACCGCCCGAGCGGCGTCCGGTTTCGGACGTCCGCCTCGGTGTAACCGGCCGACTCCATCGACTGGTCGGTGATGGCCGTGCGGATGTAACCCGGCGCGAGCGCGTTGACGTGGACGCCGTGCTCGGCCCACTCGACGGCGAGCGTCCGGGTGAGGTTGTCGACGCCGCCCTTCGCCGCGCAGTACGGCGAGCGGCCGTGGAGCCCCATCGACCCCATCATGCTTGAGACGTTGACGATCGCGCCGCCGTCACCCTGTTCGATCATCCGCCTGCCCGCCGCCCGCGACCCGTAGAAGACGCCCGAGAGGTCGACGTCGATCACCCGCCGCCAGTCCTCGGGGGCCATCTCCTCGGCGGGACCGACGATCGTCATCCCGGCGTTGTTCACCATCACGTCGAGTCGGCCGAACTCCTCGACCGTCGCGTCGACGAGCGCCGACACCGACTCCGGGTCGGTCACGTCGCACTCGACGGGGAGCGTCGACGCCCCCTCGACCTCGGCGGCGATCTCGTCCGCGGCCGCCTCCGCCCGCTCGCGGGACCGGGAGTTCGTGACCACGTCGGCCCCCTCCCGGGCCAGCGCCCGCGCGATGGCCTTGCCGATGCCCGTGCTCGATCCCGTGACGATGGCCGTCTCGCCCTCGAATCGTCCGTTCATGCGGGTGATGCTCACGGTCGCGCCTAATAGTCTCTGGCATCCCCCCGCGCTGGTCGCCGGCGACCGAAGCTTTAGGTCGGGTGACGGCGAGGGTCGGCCATGGACGTCGTACACAGCGGCGACCGCGCGGCCCCGGAAGTGCTCGACGGCGTCGAACTGGCGCAACTCGCCGCGGGCGAGCGGATGAGCGTCCAGCACTTCGACATCGGGCCGGGGGCGGTCGTCGGCGACCACAGCCACGAACACGAACAGGCGGGGTACCTCTTCAGCGGCGAACTCGTCTTCACCGTCGAGGGCGAGGAGTACCCCGTCGAGGCGGGGGACTCGTACGTGATCCCGGGCGAGGCGGTACACGCCGCGGAGAACCGCGGCGACGAACCCGCGGTCGGCGTCGAGATATTCAGCCCGCCGCGGCCCGTCCCCCCGTGGGCGGACGACTGACTGCTACCGACCGAAGCGTTATCTCCGCCGCCGGAGCAAGGTGAGCATGGCACCGAGTGACGGCGAACTCTGTGACCGGTACGCGCAGTTACATCCGGGTGCGGTGGCCGACAGCCTCGACGCGCTCGGCTACGAACGGCGGACGCTCGCGAGCGCCATCGATCCGTTGACCCGAGACACCCGGATGGCGGGGCTCGCCTTCCCCGTCCGGGGTCGTCCGGACGAGGGGGCCGACTACGACGAGAACATCGAACGCTTCCTCCGGATGCTCGGCGACGCCCCCGAACACGGCGTCGTCGCCTACGAGACGAACGACGAAGAGGCGGCCCACCTCGGCGAACTGTCGACGACGGCGCTCGCCGCCCGCGGGTGTCGCGGGGCGGTCGTCGACGGCGGCGTCCGCGACGTGCGGCGCATCCTCGAAGGGGGATTCCCCGTCTTCTCGCGCTACCGGACGCCGGCGGACGCGCCCCCGAGGTGGCGACTGGACGACTGGGACGTCCCGGCGCTCGTCGGCGGCGTCGAGGTACGCCCCGGGGACGTGCTGGTCGGCGACGTCGACGGCGTGGTCTGCGTGCCGGGTGACGTGGCGGAGACGGTACTGGAACGGGCGGAGGCCAAGGCCGGGACCGAAGACGACGTGCGCGAGGCCGTCCGCGGCGGGACGGCCCCGCTCGACGCCTACCGCGAGTTCGGCGCGTTCTAGGCGTCGAGTCTACTCGAACGCGCTGGCGGCGAACCCGCCGTCCACCGTGAGGATCTCGCCCGTCGTGTACGAGGCCGCGTCGCTGGCGAGGTAGACGGCCGCGCCGGCGATCTCCCGCGGGTCGGCCATCCGTCCCATCGGGGCGCGCTCTCGGATGCGCTCGTAGCGGTAGCTCCCCTCGGCGTAGGCGTCCGCCGTCTGCGGGGTCGCCACGTACCCCGGTCTGATGGCGTTGACGCGTATCTCGGGGGCCAGTTCCTTGGCGGCGGTGCGCGTGAACGCGTCGACGGCCCCCTTCGCCGTCGAGTAGGCGACGAGGTTCGCCATCGTCACGACCGACGAGAGCGAGGCGATGTTGACGATGCTTCCCTCGTCCATCCCGCGGGCGAAGGTCTGGCACGCGCGGAAGACGCCCGTCAGTTGCACGTCGAGGACGGACGCCCACTCCGCTTCGGTGACGTCGAGCACCCCTCGGCGGGCGATGGCGCTCGGGGAGTTCACCAGCACGTCGACGCCGCCGAACTCGTCGACGGTCGCCTCGTAGAGGGCTTCGAGCGAGTCGCGGTCGGTGACGTCGCAGGTGACGGCCACCGAGGGGGACCCGAGCGAGCGGAGTTCCTCGGTCGTCGCCTCGACGCTCGATTCGGTCCGGCTCGACGCGACCACGGCCGCACCGTCGGCGGCGAACGCCCGCGCGATGGCGCGGCCGATGCCGCTGGTGCCTCCGACGACGACCGCCGTCTTCCCCTCGACCGAGACGGGGACGTGCTCGAACTGGTTCGTCATGGTGACACACTCCGACGGGGTGGACTTAGCTATTCCTCCGGACGCAGGTTTATCTGAGAGACGGTCGCACGCTCCATATGGAGATAACGGACGTCGACACCTACACGCTCCACCGGCCGCTCGACCGGGTCGTGGGCGACTCGCGGCTCGAGATCACCGACCTGTACACCGTGGTCGTCGAACTGGAGACCGACGAGGGGTACACCGGGACGGGGTGGATGAACTCGCTCGGCTTCGCGCCCGACCTGATGGAGCGGTTCGTCGACTCGCAGTTCCGGGACGTAGTCGTCGGAGCCGACCCCTTCGCCACCGAGGAGTTGCGCAAGCGACTCCGCGCACGGACCGTCTACTACGGCGAACTCGGGCTGTCGGCGTGGCCCCGCTCGGCCATCGACGTCGCTTGCTGGGACATCAAGGCCAAGGCCGCGGACCAGCCCCTCTATCGACTGCTCGGGGGCGACGACGACCGCGTCCGCGCCTACGCCTCCAGCATGGACGCCCACCACGATCTGGACGACCTCGCCGACCTCCACGGCGGGTTCGCCGACGCGGGCTTCACCGCGTTCAAGACGAAGGTCGGCGACAAGTCGCCCGAGGAGGAGGCCCGCCGCGTCGCCGAGGTCCGCGAGGCGGTCGGTCCCGACGCCGACGTCTTCGTCGACGCCAACCAGGCGTGGACCGTCCCCGAGGCCATCGAGACGGTCGCGGCGATGGACGAACACGGCGTCGACTGGGTCGAGGAACCCATCTCGGAGTTCGACCTCGACGGCCACGCGCGGGTGGCGGCGGCGACGGGGCCCCCGCTGGCGACGGGGGAGATGTTGAACCGCCCCGAGCAGTTCGTCCGCCTCCTGGAGCGCGGCGGCATGGAGATCGCGCAGCCGGACCTGATCCGCGCCGGCGGCGTCTCCGGACAGACGCGCGTGGCGGATCTCGCCGCGACGTACAACGTCCCCCTGGCGACGCACTTCTACTACGTCGTCAGCGCGCACGTCGTCAGCGCCGCCGGGACGGGGTTCGTCGTCGAGTACATCCCGGAGTACGACACGGGACCGCTCCTCGACCCGACGCCGGTCGTCGAGGACGGGCACGTCCACCTCCCGGACCGCCCCGGACACGGCTACCGGATCGATCCCGACGCGAAGGACGATCACCTCGTCACCTTCGACTGACCGGGGGGGGAGGCGGACCAGTAACGTCATGATGCGTGCCAACGCATCGCTCATCGATGTCCGAGACGACAGTCTACTACGACGAGGACGCCGACCTGTCGACCCTCGACGGTCGGACGGTGGCGGTCATCGGCTACGGCAACCAGGGGCGGTCGCAGGCGCTGAACCTCCGCGACTCCGGCGTCAGCGTGGTCGTCGGCAACCGGTCGGACGACTACCGCGAGCGCGTCCGCGAGGACGGCTTCGAGGCCTACGCCATCGACGAGGCGGCCGCCGAGGGTGACGTCGTCGTCCTGCTCGTCCCCGACGAGGTCGCTCCCGAGGTGTACGAGGAGAAGGTCGAACCGCACCTCGCGGCTGGCGACACGCTCTCCTTCTCGCACGGCTACAACGTCACCTTCGACCTGATCCAGCCCCCGGACGACGTCGACGTCGTCCTCGTCGCCCCGCGGATGGGCGGCCCCTCGGTCCGCACGCTCTACGAGGCGGGAGAGAGCTTCCCGAGCATCCTCGCGGTGAACCAGGACGCGACGGGCGAGGCGACGGCGACGGCGCTGGCGCTCGCGAAGGGCATCGGGTCGACGTCCGCCGGCGTCGTCGAGGGGACGTTCGACATGGAGACCACGGTCGACCTGCTCTCGGAGCAGGCGCTGGTGCCGATGCTGATGGGCGCGATGCGGGCGAAGTTCGAGGTGGAGGTGGCCCACGGCATCCCCCCGGAGATCGCCATGTCCGAACTCTACCTCTCGAAGGAGATGGCGGAGATCTTCGAGCTGATGGCCGAGGAGGGATTCCTCGGCCAGTTGCCCTATCACTCGACGACCAGCCAGTACGGCCAGCTCTCCCGCGCCGAGAAGTTCGACCACGAGCCGCTCAAGGCGTTCGTCGAGGAGCGCCTGCGGGAGATCGACGACGGCACGTTCGTCCGGGAGTGGAGCGTCGAACAACGGCTCGACCGCCCCGGCCTCAAGCGGCTCTACAAGAAGCAACGCGAATCGGCGTTCATCCGGGCGGAGCGGGAGACGATGGCGAAGCTCTTCGGACGCGATTGAGAGGGGAGGACGGGACGGGCGAGCGGCGGTCGGCACCGCCGCCGTTTCGATGGAACACGGACACCCCGACGTCACGTCGACGTTCCGACGTGACGCCGCGGGCTAGACGTCCTCGGAGGCGGGCCGGCCGTCGTCGGTCGCCGGCGGCGCGCCGACGATGAGCCAGACGTGCTCTCCGTCGGTGTCGTTGAGCACCTGTCGGTCCGTCTCGGGCGGAACGCGGACCGCCGTCCCCTCCGGGACGTCGACGAGTTCGCCCCCGATCTTCATGCGACCCGGTCCCCGGAGGACGTAGTAGAGTTCCTCCTGTTCGGTCTGGCGGTGGTAGCTCATCGCGTCGCCGGGCGAGAGGTACCACACCTTCGGCCGCATCTCCGTGCAGCCGAGCCGTTCGACCAGGTCGACGTGGTCGGTCCCCGAACTCGCCGACGGCTTCCGTTCCACCTCGTCGACTCGCACCGCGGTGTATTCGTCCGACATCGCCCGGGGTTCGCCGCCGTCGGGTAAAAAGGTGCGTCGTCCGATCGCGGGACGCGCCGGCGGACGAGCGCGGCGTCGACGCACCGGCCCCGCTCGAGTGATTCCGCCGGCCAGCACGTTCGTACCGACCGTCGACACACCGGACGTCATTGACACCCTTGACACCTCCTGACGTCAGCACTCACCGACGTTGACACACCAGACACCTCCTGACACCTCGACGTTGACACCCCTGACGTCATCGACACCCCGACGTTGACACACCAGACACCCAGGTGTCAGGGGTGTCGAGAGTGTCCAGAATTTCGGATCGGGTACGACCGACAGTGCGACTACGGCGCGGGGTCCGCCGAGAGCGGCGCGTCGAGGGCGCGGTCGATCTCCAGCAGGCGGTTGTACTTCGCCAGTCGTTCCGACCGGGCGAGCGAGCCGATCTTTATCTGGCCGCCGTCGACGGCGACCGCGAGATCCGCGATGGTGGCGTCGCACGTCTCGCCCGAGCGCGCCGAGACGACCGTCGCGAAGCCGGCGTCGCGGGCCGCCTCGACGGCGTCGAGCGTCCGCGTCACCGTCCCGGCCTGATTGAGCTTGACGAGCGCCGCGTTCGCCGCGCCCGACGCGGCCGCCCGCCGGATCCGGGCGGCGTCCGTCGCGAGCAGGTCGTCGCCGAGCAACTGGACGCCCGAGAGGCGATCGGCGAGCCGCGCCCACCCCTCCCAGTCGTCGTCCGCCAGCGGGTCCTCGACCGAGACGACGGGGTAGCGCTCGGTCCACCCGGCGACGAGGTCGATCATCCCCTCGCGGTCCAGCGGCCGGTCGAGCGCGGACAGCGCGTACGACCCGTCGCGCTCGTCGTAAAAGTGCGTCGCCGCCACGTCGACGGCGAACGCCACGTCGTCTCGGCTCGGCTCGTGGCCCGCGTCGCGCACGCAGGACGCCAGCAACTCGAAGGCGTCGTCGACGTCGGCGAGCGGCGGGGCGTAGCCGCCCTCGTCGGCGACGAGCGGGCGCTCGCCGTCGGCCTCGATGCGCTCGCGGACCGCGTCGCGGACCGACCAGGCGGTCTCGAGCGCCTCCGGGTAGGTCTCCGCGCCCGTCGGTACGACGAGGAAGTCCTGTATCTCGATGCCGCCGCGGGCGTGGAGGCCGCCGCTCAGCACGTTCACCATCGGCCGCGGGATCGCCCCCGGGTCGCCGTCGGCGAGCGTCCGGTAGAGCGGTTCGTCCCGGGCGTCGGCGACGGCGTGGGCGACGCCGCCCGAGACGCCGAGAACCGCGTTACCGCCGAGGTTCGTGAGGTCCCCGGTACCGTCGCGCTCGACGAGTGCGGCGTCGATCGCCCGCTGATCGGTCGCGTCCATCCCGACGACGACCGGCGCGAGCGTCTCCCGGACGGCCTCGACCGCCGCCGTCACGCCCTTACCGCCGTACCGCTCGCCGCCGTCGCGGCGCTCTACGACCTCGTGAGCCCCCGTCGAGGCCCCCGCGGGAACGGTGAAGACGCCGCGACCCCCCTCGACGTCGACGGCGACGCGGACCGTCGGGTCGCCGCGGGAGTCGAGCACCTCCCAGGCGTCGACGCCGGTGACCGTCGCGCTCACGCACACGCCTCCCGGACCAGGTCGGCGAAGCCGTCCACCGTCTCGGCCTCCCCGCGGAGCCCGCGGGTGGCGACCTCGCGCAACCGCGCTCGCGTCGTCTCGTCGGCGTACTCGACGGGCGACTTGCCGTCGACCCGCGCGAGCATCAGCACCGAGAGTTCGGCGACCGTCTCCCGCTCGACGTCCCACTCGACGGCCGCCTCGTACCGCCGCCAGAACGCGAGCGCCGACCGGCGGAGCGCCGCGCGCGCGTCGGCGACGTGGATCGACTTGATGAACAGGTGGTTGAGCATGAACGCCGCGTCGAACGCCGGGTCGCCCCAGTGGGCCACCTCGAAGTCGAGCACCCACAGGTCGTCGGCGACGAGGACGTTCTTGGGGCTGTAGTCCCCGTGGACGAGCGTCCGGTCGGCAGCGAGGACCCGCTCTGCCTCCGCGAGGACGGGCTCTGCGAGGTCCGGGTGGCGGTCGGCCGTCGTCCGGTGGTACGGGTCGACGCGGAGCTGGTCGAACGGCGTCTTGTCGCGGAACGACGCCCGGACGTCGTCCGTCCCGGCCGCGAGCCGGTGGGCCGTCCCGAGGAACCGACCGAGCGACGCGGCCACCCCGGCGTCGACGCGGCCGGCCAGCAGGTCCCGCTTCCACATCGTCGCCTCGTCCGGCGCGCACGTGACGACGATGACGTGGTCCTCGCGGCTCTCGAACACCACCTCGGGGACGACCACGTCGTCGATGCCGGCCCGTTCGACGACGTCCGCGTACGCGCGGGCGGCGGCGGCCTCGTTGTGGACGCGAGAGACGTCCGCCGGCCAGTCGTCCGCGACGCGGAGGTTCGGGTGCGGTTGCTTCAGCACGTAGGACTCCGCTCCCGCGTCGACGCGGACGACGGCGTTCGAGACGCCGCCGCCGAGCGACGACGCCTCGGCGTCCCCGTCGACGACGCCGTGCCGACGGAGGTACGGCACGGCCGTCGACGCGTCGAGCGTGGCGGTCTCAGCCATCCGGTCTCACCTCGCCTCGCGTGGTTCGTTCGTCATCGTTCGACACAGAGGGGCGTCCGTCTTTATCCTTACCCGGCGGAGCAGGCTATCGTCGACACACGGGCAGGTTTATCAGGCGGACCTCCTATTCCTCCCGCATGGACGTCGGACGCGAGGACGGAGGCTACGACCGCGTCGACGCGGGGTCGTGGACCCTGCGCGACGAGGAGGCCCGGACGTTCGTCTCGGCGGGGACGCGAGCCGTCGCGTCGCTCGTCCGGTCGTCGTTCGGCCCGAACGGCATGACCAGCCAGATAGCGACCGAGGACCTCCAGGGGAGACCGGAGACGGTGTGGACGTCCGACGCCGGCGAGATACTCGACGCAATCGAGCGGGGCGGCGGGTTCGGCCACCCCGTGACCGCGCTGTTCGTGGACGCCGTCGACGCGATGCGGCGGGAACTCGGAGACGGGTCGACCACCGCCGTCCTCGTCGGCGACGCCCTCCTCGGCGAGGGGATCGACCTCGTCGAGCGGGGGCTCCACCCGGGGAACGTCGTCGTCGGGTACGCGATGGCCGCCGCTCGCGCGGGGGTCGTCCTCGACTCGCTCGCCCGCGAGATCGACCCGGAGGACACCGCACCCCTCGAACGCGTCGCCGCGACGTCGATGACCGGGGGGCTCGACGCGACCACCCGCGCGACGTACGCCTCCCGGGTGGCGGAGGCGGTTCGCGCGCTCGCCGGAAGCGGCGACGTCGACTGGGTCGACGCCGACGACGCGAAGGTACTCGCCGGCCCCGAGGCACCGGGCGGTCGCTACCGCGGCCTCGTCGTTCGCCGCTACCCCGGGCCGCTCGACGAGTCCGAGGAGTCGGTGCGGGAGTTCGACTGGTCGACGCTCGATCCGGTGACCGACGCGACGGTGGCGCTCGTCGACGAGGAGATCGACTTCGAGCGGACGGCGACGTCGTTCGGCGAGGGGGGCGACCCGGGCGTCGTCATCGAGTCGTTCGAGCAGTGGGACGCCTACACCGAGGGGCTGGACCGGCGCGTCGCGGCGGTCGCCGATCACCTCGCCGGGATGGGCGTCGACGTGCTCGTCTCCCAGGAGCGCCTCGGCGACCGGGAACGGACGGCGTTCGAGGCCCGCGGCGTGGCCGTCGTCGACGAGGTGAAGTACCCGCTCGCAGACGTCTACCGGCTGGCGCGGGCGACCGGCGGGACCGTGGTCGACGACCTCTCGGAACTCTCACCCGACCGGCTCGGGGTGGCCGGGTCGGTGACCGAACGCCGCGTCGGCGACGAGAAGTGGACCTTCTTCGACGACTGCGAGGGTGGCGTCTACACCCTCGTCGTCGACGTGGAGACGGAGACGGCGAGCGCCGAACACGAGCGACTGCTCGAGGACGCCCTCGAAGTGACCGCGACGGCCGCCACCGACCGACAGGTGCTCCCGGGAGCGGGCGCGCCCGCGATGGCCGTCGCGACCGACCTCCGCGAGTACGCCACCACCGTCGCCGACGTCGAACAGCTGGCCGTCGAGGCGTTCGCCGACGCGGTCGAGTCGGTGCCGACGGCGCTGGCGGAGAACGCGGGCGTCGACCCCCTCGACGCGGTGCCGGCGCTCCGGGCCGAACACGCCACCGGCGAGGGACCGCTCGACGTGGGGATCTCCGCCGCCGGCGAACCGTTCGACGCGTGGGACGCCGGCGTCGTCGAACCCCGCCGGCTGTTCTCGCAGGCGCTGGAGACGGCCAACGCCGTCACCGAACAGTTGCTGACCGTCGACGCGGTGGTCCACCCCGGCGTCGACCTCGGCCGCTTCAGCCCGAACCCCGAACGGGAGTGACGCCGGTCCCCGCCAACGCTGTCCCCGTCGACGCCGTCCTCGTCGACGCTGTCCCCGTCGACGCTGTCCCCGTCGACGCCGTCCCCGTCAACGCCGCTCCTCGCGACCTGCCGGTTCGTCGTCGCTCAGGTCCGACGCCGGGAGTTCGGCGTCCATGCGGACGAGGTGGACGGCGAGGTCCGTCGCCGCCGACCACACCTCCCGCTTGAGCCCCGTCGGTTCGGCGATGGGGTCCTCCGCGAGGACGTCCCGCGTCTCCCCGAACAGGCAGTCGACGCCCACCGCGTCGCGTCCCTCGTGGTGGGCGACCCGGAGGCGGACGAGGCCGCGCCAGCCGTCGATGCCGGCGTTGACCGCCAGTGCCCGCGGGACGACCGCGAGCGCGTCGCCGAACGCCTCGATCGCGAGCTGTTCGGTTCCCGGGACCGACCGGGCGTGCTCGCGGACCGCGAGCGTCGCCCCGGTCTCGGCCGCACCGCCGCCGGGGACGACGGTCCGCGTCCGGCAGGCGTGGTCGACGGCGGCAAGCGCGCTCTCGACGGAGCGCTCGAACGCCTCCACCGACCGCGCGTCCGGAGCCCGACAGAACAGCGTGTACACGGGCGCTCGCTCCTCGCCGACGGACTCGAAGGACGTCACGTCGCGGCCTGCCCGCCTGGTCACGCGGACGTTCGCGCGCCCCACCGCCTCCGTCGTCACCTGATCGAGTCCGGGGACGACCGTCGCGCCGGTGGCGCGGGCGATCCGCCGCAGGTCCCCCTCGTCGACGCGCTGGAGCGCGAGGATGCCCGCGTTCGCCAGCGTCCGCTCGACGCGCTCGTTGATGGAGCGACCGGTCACGACGACGCGACACCCGGCGTCGAGGGCGGCGTCGAGCCGTTCGCGGAAGCGCTCGCGCTCGGTCTCGCCGAGGGCGGCGCGGTCCTCGAAGGTCTCGGGCGTGATGCGGATTCCGGCGTTCAGCCGGCCGGTCGCGCCGCCGAGCCGCGGCACGTCCACCGTCGTCGAGAGCACCGCCACGCCGGCGTCGTCGAGCGTCCGCGGCATGTCGTCGGTCACCGGGTCGCGATCGAGGACGACGCCCGCGACGAGTTCCGTCTCGGCCTCGGCCCCGCCGAGCCGCGAGCGGACCGCCACCCGGTCGGCGTCGAAGCCGTCGTCGGCGTCGAGCGTCGCGGCGACGCGCTCGACGTACCCGCCCACCTGCGCGCGCGTGTTCGGGTTGCGCGTCCCCGTGAGCGCCGTTCGCGCGACGGCGTCGACGCCGACCGCCTCGAGCGGACGGGCGCTCCGTTCCAGTCGGTCGACGGCGACGCCGAGCGCCTCGCGGTACCCCCGCTCGATCGTCGTCGGGTGCAGTCCCAGTTCCGAGAGGCGGTCCGCCTCGTCGAGGAGCGCGCCCGTCAGCGCGACGACCGTGCTCGACCCGTCGCCGTGCGCGTTCCTGAAGTCGCTCGCGGCCCCCTTCAACAGCCGCACCGCCGGATTGTCGAGTTCGAGCGAGTCGAGAACGAGCGACCCAGACGCCGTCGTCGTCACCGTTCCGTCCGTGCCGATCACGAGTTTGTTCGCGCCGAACGGCCCGAGCGTGGTCCGGACGAGGTCACAGACGGTACGGGCGTCGGCCGTCAGGGTGGCGCGCGCGTTCTCGGCCATGCCGTCCGATGGTGCACAGGGCGTTATAGGTGTGTTGGACCGCGGGAGCCCCGTAAGGTTATACGCTCACCGCGTGCGTGCACCCACCGATGATCGAATACACCGTGGTCGCGACCGACCAGCGCTACGGGGAGTTCAGCGTCGAGCGGGAGATACTGGGGGACGTCGCGGAGATACGACGCCTCGACGAGGACGGGGTCTCGCTCGCGGACGCCGACGCCCTCATCAACCACGTCGACGTCGTCTCCGCCGCCGACGTCGACCGACTGGAGCGCTGTCGGGTCATCGCCCGCTACGGAATCGGCGTCGACAACATCGACGTCGAGGCGGCGACGGAGCGCGGCATCTACGTGGCGAACGTTCCCGACTACTGCACGGAGGAGGTGCCGACCCACGCGATCGCCCTGATCCTCGCGCTCGACCGCCAGCTCAAGCAGTACGGTACCGGGATGGCCGCCGGCGAGTGGAAGACCGACCGCGCCGCGGAGATACGTCGCTTCTCCGAGGAGACGGTGAGCGTCGTCGGCTTCGGGAGGCTCGGTCGCGGCGTCGGCGACCGGGCGGCGGCGCTCGGCGCGACGGTGCTCGCGGCCGACCCGTACCTCGGACCCGACGACGTCGCCGACCACGACGCCGAACTCGTCTCGTTCGAGGAGGCCGTCGAGCGCGCCGACTACCTCTCGGTCCACTCGCCGCTGACGCCGGAGACCGAGGGGATGATAGACGCCGACGTCTTCGCCCGCATGAAGGGGACGGCGTCCCTGATAAACGTCGCGCGCGGCCCCGTCGTCGACGAGGCGGCGCTGATCGAGGCGCTCTCCGCCGGCGAGATCGCCGGCGCGGGGCTCGACGTGTTCGAGACGGAACCGCCGGCGGTCGACAACCCCCTCCGGGACCACCCGCGGGTCGTCGCCACGCCCCACCAGGCGTGGTACTCCGAGGAGTCGGAGCGCGAGTGCCGCGAGGGCGTCGCGCGGGCGATCCGGCAGGCGCTCGAGGGCGAGCGCCCCGAGACGGCGGTGAACGACCCGTGACGCTCGTCGACTGCGAGACGTTCGCGGTCCCGCCGCGGTGGCTGCTCGTCCGCCTCGAGACCGACGAGGGCACCGTCGGGTGGGGCGAGCACGTGACCGGCGGCGGCGGGCCGGCTCCCGTCGCGTCGGCCGTCGACGTGCTCTTCGAGCAGCGACTGCGCGGGGCCGACGCCGCCCGGATCGAGGACCACTGGCAGACGATGTACCGCGGGGGGTTCTACCGCGGCGGCCCCGTCCTCATGAGCGCCATATCCGGCATCGACCAGGCGCTCTGGGACCTGAAGGGCAAACGCGCCGGTCTGCCCGTCCACGAGTTGCTCGGCGGGCGCGCGCGCGACCGCGTCAGAGTGTACCAGTGGATCGGCGGCGACCGGCCCTCGGACGTGGGCGAGGCGGCGAGCGAGAAGGTCGAGGAGGGCTTTACCGCGCTGAAGATGAACGCGACCGGGGAGTTCCGCCGCGTCGAATCGCCCGCCGCGGTCGCCGCCGCCGTCGCGCGCCTCCGGGAGGTCCGGGAGGCGGTCGGGCCGGACGTCGACGTCGCGGTCGACTTCCACGGGCGGGTGGCGAAGCCGATGGCGAAGAAGCTGGCGGCGGCGCTCGACCCCTACGACCCGATGTTCGTCGAGGAACCCGTCCTGTCCGAACAGGTCGAGGCGTTCGCGGAGGTCGCGGCGCACACCGACTCGCCCGTCGCCACGGGCGAGCGGCTGTTCACCCGCTGGGACTTCAAGCCGCTCCTCGAGTCCGGCGCGGTCGACGTCGTGCAACCGGACCTCTCGCACGCGGGCGGCATCACGGAGGTGCGAAAGATCGCGGCGATGGCGGAGGCGTACGACGTCGCGCTCGCGCCGCACTGCCCGCTGGGGCCGGTCGCGCTGGCGGCCTGCCTGCAGGTCGACGCCGCCACGCCGAACGCGCTCATCCAGGAACAGAGCCTCGACATCCACTACAACCGCGAGGCCGACCTGCTCGACTACCTCGCGGACTCGTCGATATTCGAGTACGAGGACGGCTACGTCGACGTTCCGGACGCCCCCGGCCTCGGCGTCGAACTCGACGAGTCGGCGGTTCGGGAGGCGGCGGAGGACCCCGCGGCCGTCGACTGGGGGGACGCGCTCTCCGTCTACCGCGACGTCTGGCGGCACGAGGACGGCAGCGTCGCCGAGTGGTGAGCGACGCGGGAACCTTTTTGAGGCCGCCCGACGACGAGCGCACCGATGCGAATCACTGGCACGATTCCGCCGATGGTGACGCCGACGCTCGGTCGAGACGGCGGCGTCGACGTTCCGACGCTCCGATCGTTCACCGCCTCGCTCGTCGCGGACGGCGTCCACGCGCTGTTTCCGAACGGGTCGACCGGCGAGTTCTCCAGCCTCACGCGGGCGGAGCGACGAACCGTCGTCGAGACGGTGGTCGAGTCGGCCGACGGGACGCCCGTCATCGCCGGCTGCGGGGGGACGAGCGTCGGATACGTGCTCGCCGCCGTCGACGACGCCGCGGGTGCGGGTGCCGACGCGGCGGTCGTCGTGACGCCCTACTACCTCTCGACGACGCAGGCGGGACTGCTCGAGTTCTACGAGACCGTGGCGGACCGCTCGCCGCTCCCGGTGGTGCTCTACACCATCCCCCAGTTGACCGGCGTCACCCTCGACGTCGAGACGGTGGCGACGCTGGCGGACCACGACAACGTCGTCGGCATCAAGGACTCCTCCGGACGGGCGAGCTACCACTTCCGACTCGTCGATGGCACGCCGGACGACTTCGCCGTCGTCCAGGGCATCACGGCGCTCGGGGCCGCATCGCTCGATGCGGGGGCCGACGGTATCGTCGCGGGGGCGGCAAACGTCTTCCCGGCGGCGATGGCCGAACTGTACGACGCCCACGTCGACGGCGACCGGGAGCGCGTCGCACGGCTGTGCAACGACGTGGCGATACCGATCAGCACCGCCCACGACGGCCTCCCGACGACGGCGGCGCTCAAGTTCCTCGTCCGGTGGAGCGGCGTCGAGGTGGGGCCGCCGCTGCTGCCGCTACCGGAGCTGTCGCCCGAGGAGGAACGGCGACTCGCCGACGCCTACGACGCCGTCGCCGCCCGTTCCGAGTCGACCTGATCCGAGTCGACCCGATGAACGGTCGACCGCTCCGCAGGTTTATGTGAGTCGGGGAGGCATACCGACCGAGTCATGCGAGACGACGAAGGAGACTACCGGATACCGCCGGGCGGCGGCGTCCCCTGGCGAGACCTGAGCGTCGAGGAGGCCCGCCGACCGCCGGAGCGCGACCTCGAGATCACCGACGTGAAGACGATGGCGGTCGCGGGGAACTTCACCTGGGGGCTCGTCAAGGTCGAGACGAACACCGAGCACTACGGCCTCGGCGAGACGTTCCGCGCCGAGGCGGCCCTCGACATGGCCGAGCGCCTCGTCGTCGACCTGAAGGGCGAGAACCCCCTCGACGTCGATCGCCTGCTCGAACTGATGAACCAGCGGTACACAGGGTGCGGTCGCGTGGGGCAGTCGGCCTTCACCGGCGTCGAGACGGCGCTGTGGGACATCAAGGGAAAGGTGCTGGACGTTCCCGTCTACGAACTCCTCGGCGGGAAGTACCGCGACGAGATAACGATCTACTGCGACACCCACGGCGGGGAGTCGCTCGGACAGGCCGCCTCCCGCGACCCGACGGACGTCTACACGCCGGAGTCGTACGCGCGGGCGGCCCGCGAGGTGGTCGACGAGGGGTTCGAGGCGCTGAAGTTCGACCTCGACGTGTTGACGAGCCGGGACGTGGACACGGCGGCGCGCCGACTCGACAACGAGTCGATCGAGCACAAGGTGTCGCTGGTGGAGGCGGTCCGCGACGAGATCGGCTACGACGTCGACCTCGGGATGGACCTCCACTGGAACTTCACGGTGGAGACGGCCCGGCGCATCGGGAAGAGACTCGAACCGTACGACCTCGCGTGGCTCGAGGACCCCGTCCCGCCCGAACAGGTGGAGGCGCACGCCCGGCTCGCCGAGGAGTTGCACCTCCCGATCCTGACCGGCGAGAACGTCGTGACGGCCGCCCGGTTCGACGACTACGCGCGGGCCGGGGCGATGGACATCGCCGCGCCCGACGTCAACAAGTGCGGCGGCCTCTGGGAACTCAGGAAGATCGCGACCGTCTGTGACCTCCGCGGGATCCCGCTGGCGCCGCACAACATCTCCAGCCCGGTCGGTACGATCGCGGGCGTGCACGTCTGCGCCGCGATCCCGAACTTCCTCGCGCTGGAGTGGCACGCCCGGGACGTACCGTGGTGGGGTGACCTGGTGCGTCGAACCGACGCCCCCGACGAACCGATCCTCGAAGACGGGTACGTCGAACTGCCCGAGGGACCGGGCCTCGGCGTCGAACTCGATCCCGACGTCGCGGCGGAACACCTCGTCGAGGGGTCGGAACTGTTCGTTTGAGGCTGTCGATGCAGTACCGCTTCGATCCCAGTACCGACGTGATTGAATTCTGACGCTGGTCCGATGGCTCTAACGAGGCCGACATCCTCGGGTTCTAAACAAGAACCATATATGAAATCAATCTGGTACTCACCCAAACTGTTATTACAGACTCGTCACAAGGCGGAAGCGGTATGTCAAAGCGTGACATCAGGGCAACCGATACCTCCGAAGACACGTCTCGACGTGACTTCCTGAAAGCGACCGCTGCCACGGGTGCGACCGGGGCGCTCGGAGCGCTCGCCGGCTGTGCCGGCGGCGGCGGTGGCGGTGGCGGCGGCAACGGCGGCGGTGGTGGCTCCGCGGACGTCACCATCAGTTACCTCTCGGCGGAGGCCGCCGAGAACTCCCTCACCAAACCGCACTTCCAGGAGTCGGTCAACCGATTCGGCGAACAGGCGGGAGTGAAGGTCAACCTGCAGACGACCTCCTACTCCGACGTCCGGCAGAAGATCGCGTCGACCGTCTCGGCGGGCAATCCGCCGACGCTGGCGGAGTCCGGCGGCGCGGGCATCGACTTCTGGCAGGACGGCAAGGTACCCGACCACGGCCAGTGGGTCGAGGGGAGCGACTACCCCGACCGCTGGAGCGTCGCGTCGAAGGCGACGGCCGATTTCCGCGGTAACTGGTGGAGCGGCGGCCCGCTCCGCCACAGCGTAAGTCACACGGGCATCCGGCCGAAGATGTTCAGCCAGGCCGGCGTCTCCAGCCCCGACGAACTCCAGACGTGGAGCGGGTTCCTCGACGCGCTCAACAAGGTACAGAAGGAGTTCCCCAACGCCAACGCGTTCGAGCAGACGGGTGCCGCAGCCGACCTCGAGGCCTACTGGGGCGAGGCCCGCACCGCTCACACCGAGGGGAAGGACCCGTGGATCCGGGGCGACCCGAAGGACCCCGACGTCATCATCAACGCCGACAGCGAGGACGGCAAGCGGACCGACGGGATGATGAAGAACACCGTCATGCTGGCGAGCAAGTTCTCCAGCGACAGCACCGCCCAGCGCAGCGACGAGGAGATCCCGTCGCTGATGCTGACCGACCGCGTCGGGTCGTTCAACTACATGACCCAGAACTTCACCCGCTGGACGACGGTCAAGGAGGACGTCAAATTCGGCTGGAACGGCGGCGACGGCGACGTGATGGCGATCCCGCACCCGAAGCTCGACGCCGACTACGGTGCCAAGATGGGCATCAGCGAACTCGAAGGGCTGGAGGGCGAACACGGCGGTCACGTGTGGGCGCTCGAGCAGGCCCACTCCATCTACGACGTCGGCGACCAGAAGAAGATGGACGCCGCGTGGGACCTCAACACCTTCCTCCACCAGGACGACCAGCACGTCCTCACGCTCTACGGCGAACTGTACCCCGCCATCCCGGCGGACACGCCGATGCAGGACAAACTGCTCGAGGAGTACCCAGATCTGCCCCAGAACTTCAAGATGGTCCTCCAGGACCTCAAGAAATACGGCACCCAGTACAACAACACGGGTGGCCCGTGGGACGTCAACGGCACCGACCAGATCCGCTGGACCGACATGAACGAGACGATCAGCAAGGCCATCGCGGGTCAGGTCGGCGTCGACCAGCTACCCCAGCAGGTCAGACAGAAGGTCGACAAGACGCTGAAGGAGCGGAACAGCTAACGGTTCGATAGCGCTCGAACGACCTCTCGAAGACACAAAAATGCCCACCGTTCAGATACTACTCGTATGACCCACAACGTTTTATGTACTGTGTTCGTGAAACGCCGTACGATGCTTGGAGGTGACTGGTAACGTGGCACAGGAACAACGGTCCGCAGAGGCCATCAGACAGCGATACGGGCTCGAAGAGGAGACGCTCGTAGACAGGATCAAGGAGAACTACGCCGGGTACCTGTTCATCCTCCCGACGTTCGTCATGTTCATCCTCCTGTTCTACATCCCCATCATCCAGGGGATCTACCTCACGTTCACGAACGCGACGCTCGGCGGGGCCAGCGCCCAGTTCGTCGGACTCGACAACTACGCGTGGCTGATCTCGAACGACCTGTTCGTGTTCGCGCTGGGGTGGACCATGGTGTTCGTCTTCAGCGTGACGACGCTACAGTTGGTGGTCGGCCTCCTGGTGGCGCTGCTGTTGAACGAGATCCGATCCGGTCTGAAGGGGACGTTCGCCGCCATCCTGATGTCGCCGTACTTCTCGGCCCCGCTGGCCGGCGGTGTCATCTGGTTCTGGTTCCTCGACAGCAACTTCGGGCTCATCGTCAAGGTTGCTTCCGACTTCGGGACGACCGTCCCGTCGTTCCTGGCGGAGGGGTTCTGGCCCTACGTCTCGCTCATCGTCGCCCAGGTGTGGCACGACTTCGCGTACGCGGCCATCATCTACGGGGCCGCGCTGGCGTCCGTCCCGAGCGAGCAGTACGAGGCCGCGGCCCTCGACGGTGCCGGACGGATCCGGCGGTTCCGCGACGTGACGCTCCCGCACCTGATGATCCCCACGGTGGTCATCCTTGCGCTCCGGACGGCGTGGAACGTCGCCGAGTTCGCACAACCGTTCGAACTGACCGCCGGAGGCCCGGGAACCCGGACGATGCTCCTGTCCATCCTGACGTACCGTACCGCGTTCGTGAACCTCTCGTTCGCGCGCGCGTTCACCATCGGCGTCGTGATGATTATCCTGGCGATGGCCGCCGGTATCATCTACGTCAACGCGATCAGACAGGAGGAGGAACTCTACGTATAACCCATGTTGAACGAAAACAGACGCTCGAAAGCGTTGCTGTGGGGTGGTATCGCCGTCTTCACGCTGTGGGCACTGCTCCCGTACCTGTGGGTCCTCAGGACGTCCGTGTTGACGAACTTCGCGGCCGTCGATCCGAACGCCCCGTACCTCCCGCTAGGGGAGGTATTCACCATCGAGCCGTTCCTCCGCATCTGGGGCCGCGCCGACTTCCCGATGTTCTTCCGCAACAGCATCATCGTCTCGCTGTCGGCGATGGTCATCTCGGTGCTGTTCTCCATCCCGGGCGCGTACGCGTTCGCCCGGCTCGACTTCCCGGGGCGACAGGTGCTGTTCTACACCGCCGTGTTCACCATCATGTTCCCCTGGATCGTCATCACCATCCCGGTGTACGAGATCTTCTACAATCTCGGTCTCGTGAACACGCTCGTCGGCGTCATCATCGCCATCGCGATCTTCACGCTGCCGCAGAACATCTGGCTGCTCCAGGGGTTCTTCCGACAGGGCATCCCGCCCAACATCGAGGAGGCGGCGCTGCTCGACGGGAACACGGAGATCACCGCGTTCCTCCGCATCGTGCTCCCGCTGAGCGCGCCCGCCATCGGCGCCGCCGCGCTGTTCTCGTTCCTCTCCGGGTGGAACAACTTCCTGTGGGTGTTCATCCTCACGAGCGACGAGGACGTCCGGACGGCGACGGTCGCCATCCACTACATCCTCGGGAGCGACGTGCTCCGGGAGTGGAACCTCCTGATGGCCGCGGTGGTGATCCTGGTGGCACCGCCGGTCATCTTCTACGGCCTCTCCCAGCGCTACGTCGGCGAAGGACTCGGCGGCAGCGGCGGATAGTTCCCATGACCAGACCCACCTTCGAGGACGACGTTCGCCCCGGCGCGCGCTCCACCGGCCGTCGACGGTCGGTCCGAGAGCGCCGCGTCCGAGCGGGGATCGTTCGACTCGTACCGTTAAATAGGCGTGAGCCGACAGTAACCCAACAATACGACACACCATGGCACAATTAGAACTCGACAACCTGACCAAAGTGTTCGATGGCGGTTCCGGCCCCATCGTGGCGGTCGAAGAGCTAGATCTCGAGATCCCCGACGGCGAGTTCATCGTCGTCGTCGGACCGTCCGGGTGCGGGAAGTCGACCACGCTGCGGATGGTCGCCGGCCTCGAGACGGTCACCGACGGCGAGATCCGCCTCGGCGGCGAGGTCATCAACGACCGCGCGCCGAAGGACCGGGACATCGCGATGGTCTTCCAGAGCTACGCGCTCTACCCGCACAAGACCGTCGCGGAGAACATGGCCTACGGGCTCCGCCTCTCGACCGACCTCACGGACGAGGAGATAGACAAGCGCGTCAGGGAGGCGGCGACGATGATGGGCATCGACGACCTCCTGGACAAGAAGCCGGGGTCGCTCTCGGGCGGCCAGCAGCAGCGCGTGGCGACCGGCCGCGCCATCGTCCGCGAGCCGGCGGTGTTCCTGTTCGACGAGCCGCTGTCGAACCTCGACGCGAAGCTCCGCCAGCACATGCGGACGGAACTCGCCCGGCTCCACACCGAACTCGGCATCACGACGCTGTACGTGACCCACGACCAGGAGGAGGCGATGACGATGGCCGACCGGATCGTCGTGCTCAACGACGGCCGACTCCAGCAGGTCGGGCCGCCGAAGGACGTCTACTACCGGCCGAACAACGTCTTCGTCGCCGACTTCATCGGTTCACCGAGCATGAACTTCTTCGACGTCGAGCTAGCGACGAACGCCGACGGCACCGGCGAACTCCGAAACGAGGCGTTCACCTACGAGGTGTCCGAACACATCGTCGGCAACCTCGACGACCGCGAGAGCGACGAGTTGGTGCTCGGCATCCGTCCCGAGGCCATCACGAAGGCCGACGAGACGACGCCCGAGGGGAAGATCGTCCGCGGCCGCGTCGACGTCGTCGAGGTCGTCGGGTCGGACAACTTCATCTACCTCGACCTCGATGGACAGGAGTGCCGGGTACGCACGCCGTCGTCCATCGAGCCCGAACTCGGCACCACCTTCGCGTTCACGTTCGCCGAGGACGACATCCACCTCTTCGACGCCCGCACCGAACAGGCGCTCACGCACGGTACGGAGAAACCCGGGGTCGAGCAGGAGGCCGAGGAGGCCACCATCGAGGGGTAGCGGGTCGAACGCGCCCGACCTCGTCTTCGTTCGTCGTCGACTACAAGGGGGGCGTCCCGGCGACGATCCCTCCGGCGTGTCGCTCACTCGTGACCGGAGACGCGGACCGGTTCGTACGGCTCTTCGAGGTAGTCCATATCGCGTCTCGACAGCGAGATATCGAGCGCCTCGACGGCGTCTTCGAGGTGTTCGACGCTCGTCGTTCCGACGATGGGTGCCGTCACCCAGTCCTTGTGGAGCAACCACGCGAGGGCGATCTGCGCCATCTTCACGCCCTTCTCGTCCGCGAGCGCTTCGACGCGTTCGTTCACCTCCCTCCCGCCGCCCTCCCGGTAGGGGTGTTCGTACATTCGCCGCTCCGATCCCCCGCGGGTCGTGGCGTCGATGGCCTCGGCCGGGCGCGTGAGGTATCCCCGGGCGAGCGGCGACCACGGAATGACGCCGACGTCCTCCTTCGCGCACAGCGGGAGCATCTCGCGTTCCTCCTCCCGGTACGCGAGGTTGTAGTGGTTCTGCATCGTCAGGAATCGGTCGAGACCCAGTCGGTCGCTCGTGGCGAGCGCCTCCGCGAACTGGTGGGCCCACATCGAACTCGCTCCCAGGTAGCGGACCTTCCCGCGTCGGACCGCGTCGTCGAGCGCCCGCAGGGTCTGCTCGATGGGCGTGTCGTCGTCCCAGCGGTGCGTCTGATAGAGATCGACAGTCTCCATCCCGAGGCGATCGAGCGAGGCGTCCAGTTCCTGCTCGATGGCCTTCCGCGACAGCCCCTTCGCGTTCGGGTCGTCCTCCCGCATCGGGTTGAACACCTTCGTCGCGACGACCGACTCCTCGCGTCGCCCCTCGAGTGCCTTCCCGAGGACGCGCTCTGACTCGCCCAGCGAGTACATGTTCGCCGTATCGAAGAAGTTGATACCGAGGTCGACCGCCCGGTCGATGATCTCGACGCTCTCGTCCTCGTCGAGCACCCACTCGCGCCAGTCGCTGGTTCCGAAGCTCATACAGCCGAGACAGATCCTCGATACTTCGAGTCCCGTGGTACCGAGCGTCGCGTACTCCATGGAGGACGCCTCGGCCGACGCGCTCAAAAAGGTATGCGTCGGAGCCAGCGACGACTACTCGTAGACGCGCCCGCCGAGCGCGTTCTCCTCGACGTAATCCCAGTCGTAGGTGACGCCGAGACCGGGACCGTCGGGCACTTCGACCGTCCCGTCGCCGTCGATCGCGTCGAGCATGTCGGCGTACCCGTCGAGGTACACCGGAGGTTGCGTGTTCGGGACGTCCGGGTGGACGAGGGCCATCTCGTAGTAGTTGGTGTTGCGGATGGCGGCGATACACTGGCGCTGGGCGGGCCCCGGCGCGTGAAACTCACAGTCCAGCCCGAACCCCTCCGCGATCCGGGCGCGCTTGATCGCGCCGGTGATGCCGCCGTCGTACTCGGGGTCCGCCCGCACGAAGTCGGTCGCCTCCGTCGCGACGAAGTCGGTGAACGGCTCCAGCCCTCGGACGTGTTCGGTCTGGAGGATGGGGGTGTCGAGGTGCTGTCTGAGTTTGCGGTGGGCGTGCTGGGAGATGCCGCCGTCGCGGTAGGGGTCCTCGTACCAGAGGAACCCCGCCTCGTCGCAGGCCTTCCCCACCCGCAACGCGTCGGCGAACGTCTCCAGTTCGCACGCGGGGTCGAGCATCAGGTCCATCTCGTCGCCGACGCGCTCGCCGACCGCGCGGACGGCCTCGACGAGTTCGTCGGCGTCGCGCCACTCGCCGCCCCAGACGTGCATCTTGTACGCGGGATACCCCATGTCGCGACACGTCTCGGCGAAGTCGGCGAACGCCGCCGGCGAGTCCAGCCCGCCGTTGCGGTCGCCCTGGTACGTCGAGGCGTAGGTCGGAATGCGCCGGCGGTAGGTGCCGAGCAGCTCGTGGATCGGCGCGTCGTAGTACTTCCCCGCGAAGTCCCACAGCGCGATGTCGAGCGGGCCGATCCCCATCCGGTCGTACTTGCGGAGGGCGCGTTTCATCTCCGACCAGTGTTTCTCGCGGTGGAGCGGGTTCTTCCCGACGAGGTAGTCCGCGACCAGGTTCACCTGCGCGAACGCGGGGGAGTTACCGCCGACGTACTCGCCGGTCACCCCCGCGTCGGTGTGCACCCGCAGCCCGAACAGCTTGCGCTCCAGCGTGTTCCCCGGTTCGTACACGAGGCTGAACCCGTTCGGCGAGTAGCCGAGGTCCTCGACGGGGTAGCTGAACTCCGTCGACTCGATTCGCGTGATGGTCGGCACCATTCTGCACGCCAGACGGAGGGCGAGGGTAAATAGGTCGCGGTCGCCCGACCGGACGGCGTCGACTCGCCCCGTCGCCGTCCGAACGGGTTCGCCCGGAGACGACGGCCAGTTCGCCCCGGCGATCACTCCCGGTCCAGCCAGAAGTCGAACGACCGCCCCGGCGCGAAGACGTCGACGCCGACGGCCCGCTCGTCGCCGGTGTTCTCGACGCGGTGGCGCTCCCACGGTTCGAGCCACACCGAGTCGTAGGGACCGAGCGTCACCTCGTCGTCCTCGGTGTGGATGGTGAGTTCGCCCGCGAGCACCATGCAGACCTGTTCGTTCTCGTGGTCGTGCATGGGAGAGGAGTGTCCCGGCGGCTTCTCGAACCACTCGAACGAGAACGCCTCGGAGCCGGCCATCTCGACGCGTCGCCAGCCCTCCTCGGGTTCGTAGGTCTCCGCCCGGTCGAAGTGCACTGATTCCATGACACCTCCGCCCACGTCGCACGGCGGTATGAATCTTGGCGTGCGGGCGATTTCTCTACAGGTTGCCCCGGCTCTGCCCGCCGTCGACGAGGACGGCCTCGCCGTTGATGTAGCCCGACCTGGGCGACGAGAGGAAGGCCACGGTGTCGCCCAGTTCCATCGGGTCGCCGATGCGCCCGAGCGGGTTGGCCTGCCCGCGCTCCCGCAGACCGGCCTCGTAGCTCTCGTACTCGCCGCGTTCGACGCCCTGCTCGACCAGTTCCCGGATGCGGGCCGTCTCGTGTGCCCCCGGCAGGACGGCGTTCGCGCGCACCTCGGGCGCGAGTTCCGTAGAGAGCGTCTTCTCCAGGCCGATGACGCCCATGCGGACCGAGTTCGACAGCACGAGCGAGTCGATGGCCTCCTTGACGCTCCGGGAGGTGATGGTGACGACGGTGCCGCCCTCGCCCGCACGGAGGTGCGGAGCCGCCTCGCGGACGAGTCGGACGACGCTCATCACGAGCAGGTCGTAGGCGTCGTACCAGTCCTCGTCGTCCGTCTCGAGGAACGGACCGCTCGGCGGGCCGCCCGCGGACGTGACGAGGTGATCGAGACCGCCGAACTCCTCGACCGTCCGCTCGACGAGGGTCGTGACGTCCGCCCCGCTGGTCAGGTCGCCGGCGACGCCGACGACGTCGCCCGTCGCCTCCGCCTCCACCTCCGCGACGGCGTCGGCGAGTCGATCCTCGTCGCGGCCGTTGAGGACGACGTTCGCCCCCTCCCGCGCGAGCGCGATGGCGGACGCCTTTCCGAGACCGCTGCTCGACGCCGACACGAGCGCCGCGTCACCTTCGATTTCGAGATCCATGTCGTTCGGTTCGTCGTCCGACGGGGCTAAAAGCGTTCGCTCGAGGCGACGCGAGTTCGCCCGGGCGACACGAGTTCGGAGGAACGTGACGCCGTCCCGCGCGGACGCGTCGGCCGCCACCCGTGACGGCGACGTCGAGCCCCCGGACCCGTTCGACCGTCCGAGGCCGTCGGTGCGGTACGACCGTCGCGCGGGATCGCTCAGTCGAACTGCGCACTGCCGCCGGGGAAGGACAGCGGCGCGGGGCCGACCACCTCGACGTGGTCCGGTTCCTCGGCCGCGAGCGCGGCCGACACCCGGAACGACGAGAGGTGTGACGTGTCGCGGATCCAGGCGATGCGGACCGTCTCGGGGTCGTACGGGCCGATCGTCGACACCGCCGCCAGCAGCGCGAGGCGGTCGTTCGGGAGCACGACCGGCAGTCGCGCCTTCGAGAGCGACCCGCTCGTGAGCGCGTTCGTGTAGACCTGGTGGAGGTCCAGTTCCTCGACGGCGGCGGCCGTCGTGACGTCCGCGAGGCCGATGCCGTTGCCGTTGCCGTGCGTCGCCTCGGTCAGCCCGCGGACGACGATGCGCTTCACGTCGGGCGACTCGGGTTCGTCGGCGTTGAGCACCCGGTAGCGACCGATGACGTTCGTGTCCATCCCGGCACCCGAGACGTCCTTGCCGATCTCGTCGACGACGAGCACGTCGAGTTCGTCGTACGGGAGCGTCGGCATGTACTCGTAGGCGCGTTCGAGCAGTCCCGTCTCCCGGTCCGGCAGCGCCGAGACGGGGACCCCCTCGACGAGCGCCGTCTCGTCGAAGAAGTTCTCGACGATGGCGACGCCGCCGACGACGGGCGAGTGCTCGGTGACGACGTCCAGCGCCGCCTCGATGGCCGCCTCGTAGCCCTCGACGAGCGCCGTCTCGTGGAACTCCTTCGCGCCGACCTGTTTGCCGAGACCGACGGTCAGCATCTTGCAGAGACCGCTCTCGAATCGGCCGTCGAAGTTCGTGTGGGCCTTCACGCGGTTGATCACGAGCACCGCGTCCGCGTCCAGGGCGGCCGTCGAGTGGTGGACCTCCCCGCCGACCGCCGAGGTTCCGAGGTGCTCGGTGTCCATCCGCGGGTCGATCGGACAGCCGAGCGACTCCTCGGTGAGGCCGATGCCCGCGAGCGTCCGCCGCTGGCCCTCGGCGGTCGCACCGCCGTGGCTCCCCATCGCCGGGACGACGATCGGTTCGAGGGCGCGCGCCCGCAGTTCCGCGACGACCGCCCGCGCGACGGGGACGACGTCCGTGATGCCGCGACTGCCGAGGCCGACGGCGACCGTCGCCCCCGCGTCGAGGCCCTCGAGCGGCAGGGCGTCGAGTTCGCGCCGGGCGGCCGCACCGACGTCGTCGAGCGTCGGCGCGGGCGGATCGTACCGCACCTCGTGGAACGACGGGAACGCCACGTCCGGAAGTGCCGCCTCGGCCGTGTCCGCGTCCGGAAATTCCATGTGGGGCGTCGCGCGCCGGAGGGCAAAACTGTTCGGTCGCGGCGACGCTGTTCGGTCGCGGCGACGACGGGGTTATTAAGAGGGCCGGGCGACAACCGACGGCCGAATGCCGATTCGAATCACCACCGTCGAGGGAGGCATCGATGGCTGACTCGCCGGACGTCGCGGTTCTGCGTCGGGCGGCCCACGGGCTGTCGACGGAGTCGCTGGCCGACGAACTCCGCGAACGGTTGCCCGGGTACGAGGTGGCCAGGGCGGCGACGCCCGCGGCGGAACGCGAACTCGTCGCCGGGGCACCGGTCGTCGTCGGTCACGGGCTGCGCGACGACCTGCTCGAGGCCGCCGAGGCGCTGGAGCTGTTCGCCTGCTGTTCGGCGGGCGTCGACCACCTCCCGCTCGCCGAACTCGAGGCGCGCGGCGTCGTCGTCACGAACGCCTCGGGGGTCCACGGCCCGAACATCGCCGAACACGTCGTCGGCACCGTCCTCGTCTTCGTGCGCAACCTCCACGTCGGCTGGGAGCGGCAGCGAAACCGCGAGTGGCGACACTACCAGGGGTTTCACCGCGAACTGAGCCAGAGCACCGTCACCGTCGTCGGTCTCGGTGCCATCGGGCGGGCCGTCGCCGAACGGCTCGAGCCGTTCGGCGCTCACACCATCGGGATCCGGTACACGCCGGAGAAGGGCGGGCCGACCGACGAGGTGCTCGGCTTCGGCGAGGAGGACTTCCACGACGCGCTGTCCCGCACGGACTACCTCGTCCTCGCCTGCCCGCTGACCGAGACGACCCGCGGCCTCGTCGACGACGCGGCGTTCGAGACGCTCCCCTCGGAGGCCGTCGTCGTCAACGTCGGCCGCGGCCCGATCGTCGACACGGAGGCGCTGACGGACGCGATCAAGGGCAACGCGCTCCGCGGGGCGGCGCTCGACGTGACCGACCCCGAACCGCTCCCGGCGGACCACGACCTCTGGCGGATGGGGAACGTCCACATCACGCCGCACAACTCCGGCTACACGCCGCAGTACTACCCCCGCGTCGCCGACATCCTCGCTCGAAACCTCGAGACGGTCGAGGAGACCGGGTCGTACGACGACGTCGAGAACCGGGTCGCGTAGGCGGCGACTCGGCGCCCGTACAACATTTATACCGTCGGGCTAACTACCTCGGATATGACCCACGGCGCGGACGCCATCCACGAACTCGTCGAAGACGCCGGGTGGAGCTACCCGGTGACGGCAAACCGGTTAGAGCGTCAGTACGCCCTCACGAACGTCCAGCTCGACGAGGACGGCAAGTACATGATAATGGTCTCCGAGCTGTTCCTCGACGCCGAGGTCGACCGCTTCGAGAGCCGCGAGGACCTCGAACGGAAGCTCGAACCGGTGATCGAAGCCGAGATCGAGTCGCGACGCGTCGGGATCGTCGGCCGGCTCAAACGGACGTTCTTCGGCGGCCGCTGACGATGGTGAACACGCTTCGCGCCGTCTCGTGGTCGTCCGGCACGCTGCTGATCGCGCTGAGCGTCTGGGCGGCCGTCGAGTACGGCGACCCCCTCCGGTTCCTCCCGGGCGTCGTCGTCGCGGCGACGATACTGGGGCTCCCGCCGGCGCTGGCGTACGCGAAGCTCTGGTCGCGCCGCGGGAGCAGGTACCTCAAGGCCCGCCGCCGCGGCAGCGTCGAGATGGACGCGACGTTCGTCTCGGACGACCCGGACCCGAATCCGGACGACGCGCTTGCGAGCATCGCCGAGGCGGTCGGTGCCGGCGACGGCTCCGACGCCGTCCGCTGGGAGCCGTTCCCGGAGGGCGAGGGCCTCATGGTCACCCACGGCGGCTTCCACAACTCGTTCGTCAGGCTCACCGAGGGGGGGCGACTCGTCGTCACCGGCGCGTCGAAGCGGACGCGGACGCTGGCGCAGTTCGTCGGCGACCTCCGGGAGGTGTCGATGCGGAACCGCTCGAACAACCCCCTGCTGGGGCCGATACCCGTCCGCGGCGCGCCGCGGTGGTTCCTCGCGCTCGCGCTCGTGGCGCTCCTCGGCGTCGGCGTCGGCGGCGTCGCGAACGCGGCGTACCCGACCGACGCCTACAACACGCCCGAGAAGACCGTCCTCGTCTCCTACGACGCCCGCGCCGACGTCGATCCCACGACCTCCCCCACCGAGGCCACCCTCGGGAAGGCCGCGTTCATGACCGGCGCGCTCTCCGAGGAGGCGGTCGAGGTCGCCTGGGAGAAGGACGGCTCGCCGTACGTCGTCCACGACGCCCGCCAGGCCATCGAGATAAGCCGTGACGTCCGGGCACAGCTTCGGACGGCTCGCGAGGGGTCGCTGACGCCCGCACAGGTCGACAGGGCCGCGCGCATCGAGGCCGACCTCCACGCGGCCGAGCGGGACGTGGCGGCCGCCCTCCGGGAACGGCTCGAGAACGACACCGCCGGACGGTACGCAGACGAGATCCGGCCGCTCAGACGGCACCTGCTGCGACTCGCCGAGCGACCGGTCCGAGGGTGAGGACGATCGGTGCCGGCCCCAGCCGGCGACTTTCGCAGCCATGCGAGCGTTTAAGCGACCGCGACGCCCCACACCAGCCACCCAATGCGAGACTATTCCAACCACGCCACGAACCGCGTGCCGGAGCGCGACGTACGGATAACCGACATCGAGACCTGCGTCGTCAAGGGTAACTTCGAGTGGAACCTCGTCAGAGTCCACACCGACGCCGGCGTCACCGGCATCGGCGAGTCCTACCGCGGCGGCGGGGTCACCGCCGTCGTGGAGTATATGAAGCGGTTCCTCGTCGGCGAGAACCCCCTGGACGTCGAGCGGCTCTTCCGGCGGATGGTCCAGGAGACCTCCGGCCACAGCGGCACCACGGGCAAGGTCGTCACCGCGGCGACCGGCATCGAGATCGCGCTGTGGGACATCGCCGGCAAGGTGCTCGACGTCCCCGTCTACCAGTTGCTCGGCGGCAAGTACCGCGACGAGGTCCGCATCTACTGCGACTGCCACGCCGGGGAGGCCTTCGCGACCGACGCCGGATACCACTCGCCGGCCTCCGAGGACGCCTACTCGGTCGAGGCGTACGCCGAGGAGGCCGCCCGGGTCGCCGACATGGGCTTTTCCGCCCTGAAGTTCGACCTCGACCAGCCGTTCGACAACCACCCCGACCCGTACAACGGGCGCGTCTCGAACGCCGCCGTCCAGCGGAAGGTCGACACCGTCGAGGCCATCCGCGACGAGATCGGCTACGAGATCGACCTCGCCTTCGACATCCACTGGGACTACTCGATGGACAGCGCGAAACGGATGTGCCGGAAGCTCGAACCGTTCGATCTGATGTGGCTCGAGGACCCCGTGCCGCCGGAGAACATGGAGGCTCAGCGCGAGATAACGCGGGCCTCCCGGGTCCCCATCGCCACGGGCGAGAACCGCTTCCGCGTCCACGAGTTCAAGCACCTGCTGTACGACTTCGGGGTCGACGTCATCACGCCCGACCCGTCGACGTGCGGCGGCCTCGCCGAGTCGAAGGCCATCGCCAACCGCGCCGAGGAGAACTACATCGTGTTCTCGCCGCACAACGTCTGCGGTCCCATCGGTACGATGGCGTGCGTCCACCTCGGCGCGTGCGTCCCCAACTTCGACGTCCTCGAGTACCACGCGCTCGAGGTCGACTGGTGGGACGACCTCCACGACCGCGAGGACCCCCTCATCGAGGACGGCTACATCGAGGTTCCCGAGGCCCCGGGCCTCGGTATCGAACTGAACGAGGAGGTCGCACGGGAACACCTCCACGACCCGGGCACGATGTTCGCGTAGGCGACACGACCACTCTCCACTCGCGTGAGCGACGCGAATCGACACCACCCCACAGGGTCATATGACCCTCGACCGAAGGGGGAACGTACACCGACGAACGAAACCATGTTCACGTTACCGGATAGCGACAGACTGGCGGACGTCAACGACGTATCGATAGACGACTTCCCGGGGTTCGTCCTCCTCGAACAGGAGCGGGACCAGCCGCGGGTGGCGGACGTGGCGGCGGCGACCGTCGAGGCGCTCGACGACATCCCCGGCCTCGACGACCTGGACGAGGGAGCCGAGGTCGGCGTCACCGGCGGCAGTCGCGGCATTCACGACATGCCGACCGTGCTCCGGGCCGTCGTCGAGACGCTCTCCGACCGCGGGTTCGAGCCGTTCGTCTTCCCGGCGATGGGGAGCCACGGCGGCGCGACCGCCGAGGGGCAGCGCCAGATGCTCGCCTCGCTCGGCATCACGGAGGAGACGATGGGCTGTGAGATACGCTCCTCGCTCGACGTCGAGCGGGTGGCGACCGACGCGGAGGGCCGGCCGATCTTCGCCGCGACGGACGTCCTGAACGCGGACGCCGTCGTGCTGGCGAACCGGGTGAAGGCGCACACCGACTTCAGGGGAGACATCGAGAGCGGGCTCTCGAAGATCGCCGTCATCGGCATCGGCAAACAGCGCGGGGCCGAGGTGACGCACAACGCCGGGCTCGCAAAGGGGCTCGACGAGGCGATCCCGGAACGCGCGGCCGCCCTGTTCGAGACCGTGCCGATCGTCGGCGGGGTCGCTCTCATCGAGAACGCAGACGATCGCGCCGCCCACATCGAGGGACTCCCCGTGGACGAGATCCTCGACAGGGAGCCGGAGCTACTCGCCCGCTCGAAGGAACTCCTCCCCACGCTCCCCGTCGACGACCTCGATCTGCTCGTCGTCGACGAGATCGGGAAGAACATCTCCGGGACGGGGATGGACACGAACGTCGTCGGGCGGATGCTCTATCACGGGCAGCCGGAGCCGGAGCGGCCCTCCTACAGCCGCATCTACATGCGCTCGCTCACGGAGGAGTCACACCACAACGGCATCGGGATGGGGCTTGCGGATTTCATCCACGCGGACGCGGTCGGCGGCCTCGACCTCACGGACACCTACATCAACGGCATCACCGGCGGGGAGCCCGCCCGCGCCCGGCTCCCGGTCGTCGCCCCGACGGACGAGGTCGCGTTCCTGCTCGCGTTCTCCTCGACGGGCACGCGCGACCCCGGCGACATGCGCGTCGCCCGCATCCGAAACACCCTCGAACTGGGTCGCTTCCTCGTCTCCGAACCCGTCGCCGCCGAACTCGAGGAACGCGACGACATCACCGTCGTCGAACGACGACCGCTCTCGCTCTCCGACGGAGACCTCCCCGAGGAGCCCTACGAGATCGAAGGATGAACGACGGACGAGACGCGGCCGGGGACGAGCCGTCCGCCATCGCGACGCGCGTCGTCGTCTCGTATCCGGCGGACCTCCCGCCGCACGGGCGGCGACGGATCGGCCAGGAGTACTACCGGAACTACCTCCGGAAGGTCAACGACGAGGTCCGCGAGGGCGACGAGTGGAACGAATTCACCGACGTCGGCTGCTGCGGCAGTCGAATGGACGTTCCGCTCAGGGTCGAACGGGTCGAGGGCGGCCCGACGATGGGTCCGGGGACGGAGATCGAGTACGTGACGCGGGAGGCCCGCGGCGGGGACCCCGGGTGGGCCGCGCAGCACGACGAACCGGTCTGATCCGGGGGACCGCGAACGAGCGTCGAGTCCGTCGAGCGGGAGCGAACGGACGCCGGAGCGAGCGGACGGCCCGGTCGGCGACGCTCAGTAGTTGAGGTAGACCGTCTTGGAGATCGTGTAGAAGTCGATGGCCGCGTCGCCCTGCTCGCGGTAGGTCTCGCTCGAAGAGCCCTTGAAGCCGCCGAAGGGGACGTGTAGCTCGAGCCCCGTCGTCTTCTCGTTGACCTTCACCACGCCGGCCTCGACGTCGTCGACGAAGCGGTTCGCCTCGGCGAGGTCGGTCGTGATCACGCTCGCGGAGAGCCCGTATTCGACGTCGTTGGCGACCCGGATCGCCTCCTCGAGGTCGCTCACCTTCACCACCGAGAGCACCGGCCCGAAGATCTCCTCCTGGGCGATGCGCATGTCGGGATCGACGTCCGCGAACACCGTCGGCTGGACGAAGTAACCGTTCGCCCGCGGCCCGTCGTCGAGCGCCTCGCCGCCGGTCACGAGCCGCGCGCCTTCCTCCCGTCCGACCTCGACGTAGTCGAGGGTGCTCTGCAGTTCGCTCTCGCTCACCTGCGGGCCCACGTCCGCGCCGTCGAGCCCGGGACCGACCTCGAGGGACTCGGCGTAATCGACGATGCGATCGACGAACTCGTCGTAGACCGCCTCGTGAACGACGGCGCGCGAGCACGCGGTGCACGCCTGCCCCGTCACGCCGAACGCGCCAGCGCCGACGGCCCGGACCGCCACGTCCACGTCGCCGCTCGGCATCACGACGGTCGGGTTCTTCCCGCCCATCTCCGTCTGCGCCCGCTTCTGGGCGTCCGTGGCGTCGGAGTAGACCGCGCTACCGACGACGGTGCTGCCGGTGAACGAGACCGCGTCCACGTCCTCGTGGGTGGTGAAGGCGTCGCCCACCTCGCTTCCGGGACCCGTCACGTAGTTGAGGACGCCGGCCGGCAGGCCGCTCTCGTCCAGGCACTCGACCAGCTTTCGGGCGACGTTCGGCGCGAGCGACGCGGGCTTGAAGAGGACCGCGTTCCCCGTCGCCAGGGCGGGGGCGATCTTCCACGCTGGGATCGCGATCGGGTAGTTCCACGGCGTGATGAGGCTGGCGACTCCGAGCGGCTCGCGCACGGTGTAGAGGTTCCTGTTCTGACCGCTCGCGGATTTCACCGTGCCGCCGAGGTCCCGCGCCTTCTCGGCGTAGTAGTAGAAGATGTCGACGGCCCGCCCCACCTCCGGTGCGGCTTCGGCGGTCGTCTTCCCCTCCTCGCGAACCAGCGTCTCGATCAACTCGTCCTCGCGCTCCGCGAGGCGCTCGGCCGTCCGGCGGAGGACCTTCCCGCGCTCCGGACCGGGCGTCTTGCCCCACGACTCCGAGGCGGCCTTCGCGGCCTCGACCGCCCGCCGTGCGTCCCCGCGTCCGGACCGCTGGAACCGGCCGACGACCTCCCCGGTGTTCGCCGGGTTGCGAACCTCGAACGTCTCGCCCGTCTCCGATGCGACCCACTCGCCGTCGATGTAGTTCTGGAACGTCTCTGGCATCACCGGTAGATTCGACGGCATCCTTACCGGCTTTTCGGTCGGGACGGGCGGGCGGCCTGGAACGAGCTTCGACGCCGCGCTCGCGATGGAACCCGCCGGAGTGGCGCGACGACCGACCGTCTCGGTACGTACCACAAATCCTTCACGACACGGGCACGAGGGTACCGGAACCGCGGTCGTCGAACGAACGCGTCGCGTCGGTCGTTTTTCTGATAGAGATGTTAGAGATATATTTATACAAATCTGTGGGAAAGCTCAGGTAACAGGCGTACGTGTATTATTCGAGAGAGGTTGTCACCCGTGACGGCTCGTCCCACGGCCCACTGGCGGACGGGCTATCGATGGCCCGTCACTCCCGTGGACCGGACACCACGGTAGTGGCAGCGTGTAGTGGTCCAGCACCGCCGGAGTCACCGCTCGGTCCGCGGCGTTCTAGCGGCGTTCGAGACGGCTTCGTACCGCCGTGAGGTCCCGGTAGAGCGAGACGGTGACGGTGAGCACGGGATACGTCCAGTCGCCCGGACCGGCCGCGTACAGGTAGGTGCAGAGGTCGTGGCCGTCGAGATACCGGGCGATCGACCGCTCCTGGACGTGCCGTTGGCGCGCGTCGATCAGTCGGCGACACCGCTCGAGCAGGTCGTCGACCGCCTCCGCGACCGCAACGCGCTCCGTCGACGTCGCGGTCTCCGAGTCGCCCAGCCGAGCGAGTCCGGCGGTGAGTTCGCGGCCTTCGTGGTGAGCCCCGGCGAGCGAGTCGCGCTCGGCCTCGAGGGCGTCGAGGAACGCCCGGCGATCGCGGATCGCGCGGTCTGCACCCGCGACGATCGCTCGTTGCACGGTCACGGTGAGCGGTCCGTCCTCGCGGACGACCGCCGCGAGTTCCGATCCCACCTCCGCAGCGAGGTTCGTCGCCAGCGACTCGTCGTACACGCGGTCGTAGTGCTCGACGCCCATCACCGTCTCCCGGTACGCCGTTCGAACCTCTCGCGTCGTAGACGCCGAACCGAGATCGGCCAGCGACCGATCGCGAGGAGACGGGACGGTACACAGCGCCCGTGACCGCTCCGGCTCGGGGTCGAGGGCGCGAATCCGCCCCGCGAAGGTCTCGAAGGCGGCCTGCTCGACGCGCACCTGCTCGTACTCCTCGTCGAGGAGGGTGCGTGCGGTCTCGATCGGCGCGAGCAGGTGGCGGTGCATGTACGGTCGTCGAACGGGGCGGAGCGACTTCGGGACGTACCGAGCGCTCGAAAGGCGTCCCACGCCCCACCCGACGATTGGTATACGTTATCCAGCGTCACGAACGTCAAGGTTTCCATACCATTAAATATCTCCTCGATCGGCGTGGACGAGTTCACACCTCGAATGGTGGTATCACCGAAGTGTCGGTGACGCTCGAACCGAGAGTCGCGAAGCACTTCGACGTCGGTCACGTCATCTGGAAGGAGGGCGACCCGGTCCAGCCCGGCACCGCGGCGGGGGAGTGAGTCCCGACCGGGTCGGTTATCCGATCACCGAATGAGCCACCGACCGCCGTCTTCGGACGCGACGATACCGTCGCGGGCGCTCGAATGGACGTCAACCTTTATGCGCCGCCGTGTGAAGGTACGCGTGACGTCTACGCCGTCAGCGAGTGACAGCGGTAGAGCGCGGTTCACCGAGAGATCACCGACAGAAGGACTCCACACATGGCCCAGACGCGAACCGAATCCGAGCTGACCGAACTGATCGCGGCCCTCGTCGCCATCGAGACCGAGAACCCGCCGGGGAACGAGGCGGCCTGCACCGACTACATCGTCGACTGGTTCGACGAACGCGGCATCGACGCCGATCGCGTCGAGCGGCCGTATCCCGATCGACCGCAGGTCGGGGCGCGGGTGGGCGACGGCGATCCGACGGTCGTGCTGAACGGTCACGTCGACGTCGTCCCGGCCGGCGACCTCGACCAGTGGTCGGTCGGCCCGTACGACGCCGTCGTCGAGGACGGCACTCTTTACGGCCGCGGAAGCGCCGACATGAAGACGGGCGTCGCCCTGGGCATGCTCGCGATGGCCGAGTTCGATCGAGCGTTCGAGGGCGCGGAGCTGGACGGCTCGCTCGTGTTCCACGCCGCCATCGGGGAGGAGACGGCGGAGCCGGGAACGAGGTCCCTGCTCGAGTCCGGGTACGACGGCGACTACGGCGTCGTCCTCGAACCGACGGGGCTGCGAACCGCAACTAGTGAGAAGGGACTCGCCTGGTACGAGATCGGCGTCGGGGGGGATCCGTCCCACGCGAGCCGACCGGATCAGGGAACGAACGCCATCCAGCACGCGCGCCCGGTGCTCGATGCCCTCGCCGACTACGACGCGGAGGTCCGCGAGCGCGAGGACGACCTCGTGGGGCGGGCGTACGCCACCGTCACGAAGTTCGAGGCGGGGACGAAGGAGAACGTCGTCCCGGAGCGCGCCGCGATCACGGTCGACCGCCGGTTTCTCCCCTCCGAGTCCGCCGACGAGATCGACGGCGAGATCGACGACCTGCTCGCCGAGGTCGCGGCCGACCACGGCGTCGAGATCACCTGGGAGCGCACCCGAACCTACGAGTCCGCCTCCGTTCCGAGCGACAGCGACCTCGCCGCGGTGTTCCGCGAGCACTCCGCCGCCGTCGCCGACGTCCCGACCGAACCGTGGGGTATCCAGGCCTCGACGGACGTCCGGAACTTCGTCAACGACGCCGGGATCGAGGCGATCACCTGGGGCCCGGGCGACATCTCGCAGGCGCACACGTACGACGAACACGTCGACCTCGCGCACGCCGCGGACGGCTACGAGGCGCTCGTCCGCGCGCTGACGGACCTCTTCGGCGGGGATCCGTGAGCGACGTCTCGGGACGCCCGTCCCCCTCGTCGACCGACGGTCGACCGCCGCCCACGTTCGAACGACGTGCCAGGTACCGAAACGATCGTGGACGGTGTCCGTATCGCGTCCGCTCACCCGGAACATTTATTATCCGTGGTGTGCCATAGCACCACACTGAGTTTTACCTATCTCCTCACAGGGGTACGAGCGTTACGCACCCTGTCGTACTCAGTCGTCGGTCGCAAGCGTCACCGCCGCCCGCGCGAGCGCGTTCGCGGCGTTGTAGCAGTCCTCCCAGCTCGTGAACTCCCGCTCGGTGTGGCTCTTGCCGTTCTCGCTGACGGCGAACACCATGCCCGTGTCGCAGAATGCCGCCAGGTGGGCGGCGTCGTGGCCGGCACCGCTGACGATCCGCCGGCTCTCGAGCCCGAGCGAATCGGCGGCAGACTGGACCGCTCCGACGCACGCCTCGGAGAACCGGACGGCCGGCGATCGCATGCGCCGCTCCCACTCCCACTCGACGCCCTCGCGCTCGGCGGCGGCCTCGGCTTCGAGCAACACCCGGTCGAGCGCCTCGTCGACGATCTCGTCGGAGGGGTCGCGGAAGTCGAAGGTGAACGTCACCTCCTCGGGGACGACGTTGATCGAGTTCGGTTCGACGTCGAGGTGACCGACGGTGCCGACGGTCCGCTCGCCGAGCGTGCTCGGGATGCGGCGCGCCCCGGTGACGACGTCCGCGGCGGCGACGAGCGCGTCCCTGCGGTAGTGCATCGGCGTCGGCCCGGAGTGGTCGGCCTCGCCGCGGTACGTGATCGCACCCCAGACGAACCCGACGACGCCCGTGACGACGCCCACCTCGTAGCCGCCGTCCTCCAGATACGGCCCCTGTTCGACGTGGAGTTCGAGGTACGCCTCGTACTCCTCCGGGGGTTCGGCCGGGCGGTCGCCACGGTAGCCGATCCGTTCGAGTTCGTCGACCAGACGCTCGCCGTTCGCGTCCGTCTTCTCGTACTCCTCCTCGACGTCGTGTTCGCCGACCCACACGCCGCTACCCTGCATCGCCGGCTGGAAGCGCGACCCCTCCTCGTTCGTCCAGTTCACGATCTCGATGGGGCGTGTCGTCTCCGCGTCGGCGTCGTTCAGCGCCCGGACGAGTTCGAGCGCGGCGACGACGCCGAGCGCGCCGTCGTAGATGCCGCCGTACGGCTGTGAGTCGAGGTGCGAGCCGACCAACACCGGCGCGGCGGCCGGATCGGTCCCCCCTCGTCGGCCGAACACGTTGCCGAACTCGTCGATTCGCACCGCGAGACCCGCCCGCTCCATCCGGTCGCGGAACCAGTCCCTGACGTCCCCGTCGGCGTCCGAGAGGGCGAGCCGATGGAGACCGCCGCCGGCGGTCGCACCGAACTCGGCCTGCTCTCTCATCGTCGCGACGAACCGGTCCCTGTCTATCGATACCTCCATACGCGCCTCTCACGCCCCCGGCCCGAGTAGGTTTCGTCTCGCGTGCGACGGTTCGATGCCCCGCGCCGGGGCGCTCGGGGGGTTCATTACGATCCCGGCAAAACGGAGGACATGGAGATCGACGTTCGACCGTTCGCGTCGTTCCGGGATGCGCTCGGGCGCGACGGCGTCGTCCGGGAACTCGAGGAGGGCGCGACCGTCGGGGACCTGCTCGCGTCGCTGGAGGCGACCCACCCCGGTCTGGAGGGACGGCTGCTCGCCCCCGACGGGTCGTTCCATCCGGCCGTGACGGTGCTCCTGAACGGCAGGCACGTCTCGCACTTCGAGGGCGTCGAGACGGCGCTCGCGCCGGGCGACCGCGTCACCCTCAGCCCGCCGGTCACCGGCGGATGAGCGAGCACCGATCCGTCGTCGCCGGCGGGCGTCTTCAGCAGGCCCGCCCGATCGTCCGCGTGGGTCGGGGTGGTAGTTATATATGACCGCGAATCGTCCCTCGCATTCATGCGAGGAGCACACACTGCACTCCGGAGTCCGGACCGCGAGGGCGACGCCGTCGAGTTCGCCCGAACGGTGGCGTGACCATGTCGGAGGACCTGCCGCCCGTGTACGGCGGCGAGATCCTGCACGTCCACCTCGACGCGGGCGAGTCAACCGTCGAGCCCGTCGATCCGGCGGACGCCCGCCGGTTCCTCGGCGGCAACGGGTTCGCGGCGAAGCTCGTCGCCGAACACGTTCCGACGGACGCTGACCCCTTCGACCCGGCGAACGTCGTCGTCTTCGCCGTCGGGCCGATGACCGCCACGCCGTTCCAGAGCACGAGCCGCGGCGTCGTCGGCTTCGTGAGCCCCATGACGAACGGCTTCTTCGACAGCACGTTCGGCGGCACCTTCCCGCGGGCGCAGAAGTCCACCGGCTTCGAGGCCATCGCGATCCACGGCGCGGCTGGGGAGGACTGCTACGTCCGCGTCGACGCGGACGGCGCGACGGTCGTCCCGGCGGACGACCTGGCCGGACTGGACACCTACGAGACCTGTGCGGCGATCCGGGAGCGCGAGGGGGAGGGGTACGACACGCACGTGATCGCGACCGGCCCCGCCGGCGAGAACCTGGTTCGGTACGCCTGCCTGCTCCACGAGGGGAAGCTTCGGGAGGGCGTCGCCGGTCGCGGCGGCGCGGGCGCGGTGCTCGGGTCGAAGAACGTGAAGGCGGTCGCGATCCGCGAGGGCGACTTCCAGCCGGAACCCGTCGACGAGGCCGACCTTCGCGACCTCGCCGTCGGCCGGATGGGGACGCTGATGGAGGAAACCGAGATGCTCACGGACTACGGCACGAGCGGTCTCGTCAACCCGATCAACGAGATGGGAAAGCTCGGCCGGCGCAACTACGCCGCCGAACGGACGAGCGAGGCGAACGCCGACGCGGTCAGCGGGGAGACGCTGGCGGCGTACGTCACCGAGGACACGACCTGCGCGAACTGCGCCGTGAAGTGCGGCAAGCACGTCTCGGTCGAGGCGGAGGGGGTGACGGAGGCGAAGATCCCCGAGTTCGAGAGCCTCTTCGCCACCGCGACGATGCAGGAAGTGTACGACGTGAAACGCGTGATGGCGGCCAACGATCGCTGCGATCGCCTCGGCATGGACACGATCAGCTGGGGCGTGACCGTGGCGTTCGCCCGGGAGTGCTACGCCGAGGGCCTGCTCCCCGAGGACGCGTCGCCGCACCTGGCGTTCGGGGACGCGGAGGGGCTGGTCGAACTGGCGAGACGGACCGCCCACCGGGAGGGGATCGGTGACGACCTCGCTGAGGGCTCGTTCCGGATGGCCGCGGGGCTGGGATCGGACGCGGAGCGCTACCTCCACGGAACGAAGGGCCTCGAGTACGCCGCCCACTCCCCCCGCGGGCTGAAGGGGATGAGCATCGGTTACGCCACCTCGACCCGGGGCGGGTCGCACCACGACACCCGCCCGACGCTGCAGTACGCCGGCGAGCACGACGAGACGACCGACGGCACCCCCGAGTTCGCCGCCAGGAGCCAGCACTTCACGGCCCTCGGCGACTCGCTCACCCAGTGTCGGTTCGTGAGCGAGGCCGGGTGGGGCAAACGCGTCGACGACCGCTACCGGGACGCGATCAACCTCGCGACCGGGTGGGATCTCACGACCGCGGAGGTGGAGGCCGTCGGCGAGCGGATCTACAACCTCGAACGGCTCGTCAACGTCGCCCGCGGGGTGGCGAACCGCGAGACGGACGCGCTCTCCTACCGCGTCACCCACGAGCCGATCCCCGACGGTCCCGCCGCCGGGATGTACTGTCCCCCCGACGAACTCGACGCGATGCTCGAGGAGTACTACGCGTTCCGGGGCTGGGACGACGACGGCCGTCCGACCGAGGCGACCGTCGAGCGCCTTGACCTGACGGCTCTCGCGGACGCCGTGAACTGACAGGGAGTATCGTAGTGTCCGATGTTACCCGCGAGGTTTCGAAGCCGGGCGGTAGAGGGAGTAATAGTAAGTACTCGGTCGATCGCTCTAACCGATAGACACCGAAGCCATCTCGTTCAGCCCGTCCAGTGCAACAGAGCCGTTTCGGACGTCAGCAACGGACGAGTAACGACTCGAAACCGGAATGCCAAGGGTTAACCCGAAGAGACGCACGACCGCGTTCATGCCGCCCGATGAGAGTCCCACTGTAGAGGACGCATACGATAGATTGGCGAAGACGTACGAGACGCGAGAGGAGGACCCGTACTGCGCGGACCTGGAATTCCCCGCGATGACAGAACTCATTCCGGACGTAGAGGGCAAACGGGTCCTCGATGCGGGGTGTGGACACGGTCGGTACGCAGAGTGGTTGATCGAGCGGGGAGCGGATGTCCTCGCTGTCGACGAGAACGCCGAGATGCTCGAACGGGCGAGACGACGGATCGGCGACCGAGCAGAGATTCGCCGGGCCGATATGACGGAGCCGCTCGCGTTCGTCGACGACGGTGCGTTCGACGGCGTCGTTTGCGGCCTCTCGCTCCACTACGTCGAAGACTGGCGACAGCCCTTCACGGAGTTCGCTCGTATCCTCCGGCCGGGGGGATTCCTCGCGTTTTCGGCCCAACATCCGGTCGATGAGTACATCGCGTTCGAGGCCGAGAACTACTTCGAAATCGAGCGGCAACGGATGACGTGGTCGGCCTCCGGCGAGGAGATCGACGTCCCGTTCTATCGCCGGCCGTTTTCTGCGGTCATCAACCCACTCATCGAAGCGGGATTTCAACTGGACGAACTGGTCGAACCGAAGCCGAGGGAGACGTTCAAAGAGAAGAAGCCGGAGTCCTACGAGAAGCGATCGAAATACCCGACGTTCCTGTGTGTCAAAGCGTCGAAATCCGGATAGCGACCGAGTGTGGAGGTACATCGGGTGAAGCGTTTGTGAACTACCCTACCCTACTCGCTCACGGCTGACGCCGTTCGCTCCTTGAGGGTAGGGCTTCCTGTTTCCACGACGCGCTTTGCAGATACAGGTGCATCCACAGGGAGCGCAGTCTCCACACGCGTTGATTCGGAGTGTCCCACTCCTATTTGATCGAGGCCGCGAGAAAGAATATTCCACGCCGCGTTCGCGTCCCTGTCAGCCTCGAACCCGCAGGCAGGACAGGAGTGCTCACGGACCCACAATGGCTTGTCCGTCGAAACGCCACACGCCGCGCATTCCTTGGTCGTCCCTCTCGGGCTGACCGCCACGAAGTGCGTTCCCTCCTGTTTGCACTTGTATTCGAGCAACGAAAGGAACGTCCGCCACGCGGCAGACGCCGTATTTCGGCTGTTCGACGGTGATTCGAGCATTCCCTTCACGTTCAGGTCTTCGACCGCCACGAGGTCGTACTCCCGAGCGTAGTAGTTCGAGAGCTTGTGCAAGAAGTCACGGCGCTTTCGCTTCAGGTCAGCGTAGCACTCGGCCACGCGCTTTCGCTGGCGCTCATAGTTGTTCGACCCGTGCTCCCGACGCGACAGTCGTCGTTGCTCACGTTCAAGCCGCCTGCGCTCGACCGACAAGTCAAGCGATCCGACCGCGTGACCGTCAGTATCGTGGGCGTACGTGAGAATCCCCACGTCGATACCGACACACCGATCGGGATTCTCGGGTGACTCAGGTGGTTCACAGTCCATTTGGACGCCGAAGGTGGCGAGCCACTCGCCGGTCGGTTCCTTCTTGAGCGTGACCTGCTTGAGTGTCGCGTCGTCGGGGATCGCGCGGTGGAGCCGAATCGGTATGTCCGCGAGTTTCGAGAGTGACAGGACAGTCTGGCCGCTCTTCTTGTCGAGCTTGAAGCCAGACTGACTGTACGTGAAACTGCGGAACTCCCGTGGTGGCTTCCACTTGAGTTGACCGACGCCGTAGCCGTTCTCCTTGAGTTTGGAGAGTCCTTTGAGGTTGTCAAACAGGCGTTCTACGACGGTTTGGAGAACCTTCGAGTACACGTCCGAGAGGCCGTCCCACCACGTCTTGAGGTTAGGTAGCTCTGACCGGAGGGTGGTCATAGACGGCAGTTCGTCGTGCTCGTCTTGGTACTCGTTGAGGCGGTAGAGCGTGTGGTTGTACAGTTGCCTGCAAATATCGCGGTGGCGGTCCAACTCCTCGCGGTGGGCGTCGGACGGCTTGAGTCGATACTTGTAGGCGTAGTACATAACGCTACTCGCGTTCCCCGATGAGTTCGTCCAATTTGTCTTGGACGAAACGAGAGAGATTCAGGTGGTTCTCCTGAATCCACTCCTCTTGGTCGTCGCGGACGGTGATGTTCTTGCGCGTTACCACACAAGTATGATACACACGATACTCGATAAAGATACCGATAGAATGTTGTGGGCCAGTGGGCCTGCCATCGTAGAGTGTATGAGAACCGTGCGGCGTTGACGAGACGTTCCGCGTCTCGTCCGCACACCAGAACGCGAAGCGTTCTGGGGACGCTGTATCCCCTCCCTGCTCGCGCCTCCCGTTCGGTCGGCGCTCGCTGAGGAAGGGGGCTTAGCGCCTCAATTCAGCTAATTGCCCACGTTCTCATCCGAGTCGTGTGACGTACGTGCTCGAAGTTCATCCCCGCGTGTTCGATAGATTCGCACACCGACGTAACGGCTGTTCCAGCGACGAGGCGTCGACTGATAGGGTTTCAACAGCGCCTCAAGAATTACATCCCCCCCGATGAGTCACGGTTCACCGTCGATCCTTCCAGGGTAACGGACACCACGTCGCTCGACTTCGCGTACACAGCGAGTAGTTACTTCTGACACTCGTGTACTACTAACGCGGCTCGAGGGCGAAACAGGAACCAGGCGGACACTGAGACGGGCCGCCACGGGTTACCTGTCGCTCGACGAGAGTCGGTAGCCAGGTCCGTGTCGAGGTCGTCGCCTCGCGCTCCACGGAGTCTCTCCCCGAGAAGTCGCCTCTCGGAGCGAGATGGGCGAAGAGTTATCCGTCCGCTCCGAGCGATACCAGCATGGAAACGCGCCCGCTCGGGAACACCGGTCACGACAGTTCCGTCCTCACGTTCGGCGCTATCGCGCTGAACTACGTCGAACAGGACGAGGCGAACGCGATGGTCGAGGACCTCCTCGACGAGGGCGTCAACCACGTCGACGTCGCGCCCACGTACGGCGACGCGGAACTGAAGCTCGCGCCGTCGCTCGACGCGCATCGCGACGAGATCTTCCTCGGCTGTAAGACCCAGGAGCGTACGTACAACGGTGCCTGGGGCGAACTCCACCGGTCGCTCGATCGTCTCGGGACCGACTCGATCGATCTCTACCAGTTCCACGCGGTCACGCGATACGACGAACTGGAGACCATCGTCGGCGAGGGCGAGGGTGCGAACGGACCCGATCCGGGTGCCCTCGCGGCGTTCAGGGACGCCAAGCGGGAGGGGCTCATCGACCACATCGGCCTCACCAGTCACGGCGATCCGAGCCTCATCCGGACCGCGATGAAACGCATCGACGAACTCGAGACGGTGATGTTCCCGCTGAACTACACCCTGCTGAGCAAGGACGGTCCCGAGTACGATTACGGGGCCGTCCTCGACCTCGCCCGGGAGCAGGGGGTCGGTACGCTCGGCATCAAGGCGTTCGCGAAAGCGCCGTGGCCCGCGAATCTCCCCGAATCCGAACGGCCCTACGACACGTGGTACGAACCCTACGACACGCGCGAGGAGATCGAGGCGTGCCTGCGGTTCGCGCTCTCGCGGGGGCTGACCACCGTCACGAACGCGGGCGACCCCGAACTGGTGCCCGCGATCGCGGCGGCCGCGTCGAACTACGAGGAGATGAGCGACGAAGAGCAGCGGGCGCTCGTCGAGGCGGCTCGCGAGCGGGACACGCCGGTCCCGAGCCCCTGAGGCGGCTCCGACCGGAACGTCGACGCCTAACGATCAGCCGTCGACCTCTTCGACACCGGTCCCCGCGCGCGAGCGAGACCCCCTCGAGAAGACGTACAGGCCGACGCCGAGGACGGTCCAGAGGAGGACGATGCCCCACTCGAAGGGCCACGAGAGCGCCGACGGCGCGCCGGGGAGATAGAGTCCGACGAAGAACAGCGTCAACGCGAGCGCGAGCGCGCCGAGAGCGCGGCCGAAGGGGAGTTCGAGCGGCCGGTCCATGTCGGGTTCGCGCCGGCGGAGCACGAAGAACGAGACGACGACCAGGACCCAGGCGGAGACGAGCCCGAACCCGCCCGCGTTCACGATCCAGATCAACATCTGTTCGCCGAACATCGGCGAGAACACCGAGATCCCCCCGATGAGGAGGAGGGCGTTCGCGGGCGTGTTGTACTCGGGGTGGAGTTCGCTCAGCGGCCGGGGCAGCATCTCCGACTCGGCGAGCGCGTACACGGCGCGGCTCGCGCCGAGCATGAACGAGTTCCAGCTCGTGAGGATCCCCGCGATGCCCGCAATCGCCATGACGCGGCCGACGAGCCGACTGCCGAACAGGCTCTCCATCGCCGCGGCGGCCGGCAGTGGGCTCTCGACGAGTTGCGAGCCCGTCATCGACTGGCCGGACGCCCAGATGACGCCGATGTAAAACAGCGCGGCGAAGCCGACCGCGATCGGGATCAGGAGTCCGAGCGTCCGCGGCGAGACGTCGGCCTCGCCCGCCGCCTGCGGGATCACGTCGAAGCCGACGAACATGAACGGCGTCATGATGGCGACCGTGAACACGCCGGCCATCCCGGCCCCGCCGAACGGCGGCCCGGACGGCGAGGTACCGTTCAGGACCGCGCCGGCGACCAGCGTGACCCCCGCCAGCCCGATCACGACCGCGAGTAGCGTCTGGAACTGCGCCGCAGGGCGAACGCCGCGATAGTTCAGATACGTCATCACGATCGCCCCGACGCCTCCGACGAGCACCCAGGTCGCGTAGACGGGGTTCCCGGCGACGGTCCAGAGGTGGACCGCGTTGAAACCCGGGACGACGTACGCGAGCGCGGACGGCAACGCGACGACCTCGAAGACGACGACCCCGACGTACCCCAGTACGAGCGCCCAGGTACACGCGAACGAGCCGATCGGCCCGAGCGCCCGCAGGCTGTAGACGTGTTCGCCGCCGACGTACGGCATCGCGGACGCCAGTTCGCCGTAGATGAGGCCGACCACGGACACCATCACCCCGCCCAGGACGAAGGCGAGTATCGATCCGCCGACGCCCCCCTCGTCGATCCAGTAGCCGGACTGGATGATCCATCCCCAACCGATCATCGCTCCGAACGCCAGGACGAAGACGTCCCGTTTCGTCAGTACCCGTTCCAGGTTGCCACGTGATCCCTCACCACTCATACGTACGGAACCAACCCCCGTGCAATATAAATTTAATCAAGTTCGACTGGTTCGATAAAAGTTGGACGTGGTCCGAACCGTTTCGTACCGGTTCCTCGGAATCAGAGACGAGGACGGCGGAATCCCGTTCAGCGGGAGGTTCTCTTCCGGCGTCCTGACCGGTGTACGTAACAGCAACAACGCTTTTCTACCGGAGAACGAACGACACGAGGAGGATCGAACTGTGTCCATCGACGAGAAAGATATCCGGATTCTGAGCGCGATCGCGAAGCAGAAAACGGGGAGTCCGGACGCGATCGCCGAGGTGTCCGGCATTCCGAAATCGACGGTTCACTACCGGATACAGCGGCTCGAGGAGAAGGGGGTAATAACGAACGACCTGCTCGACGTCGATCTGGATAAGATCGGGCTCTCGATAACGCTCATCTCGGAGGTGTGGGCCGAGTTTAAGGAGGGGTATCACGAGTCAGTCGGCGAAAAGCTCAGCGAGATCGAAGGGGTGAACCAGGTGTACTTCACGCTCGGCGATACCGACTTCGTCGTCGTCTCCCACCTCTCCTCGCGACAGCAAGTGGAACGCTTGGTCGAACGGTTCGAGGCGACCGACGAGATCCAGCGAACTAGCTCCACGTTCGTCATCAGTACCGTGAAGAGCGAGTCGAACGCGGTGGCCGACTACGAGCTAGAGACGCTCCTCGACCTGCTACTCTGAGCGGTTCATCGACCATCGTCGTTCCCCGAACGCGGGAACGACGTCCGCCCGCGCTGACTCCGGACGGCGTCCCCCTGGACTAAATCGAAGGACTTCGAGGAGACTTGGACACAGTCCAATCAACACTTATGTGCTCGGAGGCGGACTATCGCCCCATGTCACGACAGGAACCGACGGCGCGGGCCGAGGTGACGAGCATTCCCCACTGGTACGACCCGAAGAGCGACGGTATGACCGTGACGGAGGGTGAGGGCGTGCGGGTGTGGGACGACGAGGGGCGCGAATACCTCGACTTCTGCTCGCAGTTGTACTGTGCGAACCTCGGCCACGACAACGAGGCCGTGATCGAGGCGATGGCCGAGCAGGCGCGGCGAATCCCCTACGTCTCCTCCGCCAAACAGTCGCCCATCCGCGAGAAACTCGCCGACCGATTGGCCGACATTACGCCGGGGGACCTCTCTCACACCTTCTTCTCCGTCTCGGGGAGCGAAGCCAACGAGATCGCGATCCAACTCGCCCGGGCCTACCAGGACGCCCCGAAAGTACTCACCCGGTGGCGCTCCTACCACGGCGGCACCTACGGCGCGGGGAGCCTGACGGGCGATCCGGCGACGCGCGCGACGCTCGAGCGCCACGCGGCGACCTCCGGCGTGGGCAAGTTCCTCCCCCCGCTCCCGCGGGCGTTCGACACCGACGACCCGGAGGAACTCGCCCGTCGGGCGGGCGAACACCTCGAGTTCGTCGTCCGCAACGAGGGCCCGGAGTCGATCGCCGCGATCCTCACCGAACCGATCGCCGGGACCAGCGGGGCGTTTCCCGCCCCGCCGGGGTACTTCGAGCGCGTCCGGGACCTCTGCGACGAGTACGAGATCCTGCTGATCTCGGATGAGGTCATCACCGGCTTCGGTCGGTGCGGCGACTGGTTCGGCATCGGCACCGAGGGCGTCGAACCGGACCTGCTGACGTTCGCGAAGGGCGTTACGGGCGCGTACTCGCCGCTGGCCGGCGTAGCCATCAGTCCCGAACTGGCGGCGTTCGTCGAGCGGGAGGGGTTCGACCTCGGCCAGACCTTCGCCGGCCACCCGATCGCCTGTGCTGCGGGCGTCGCCGCCATCGACGAGTACGCCGACGGCGTCATCGAGAACGTCCGGGCGCTCGAGCCGGTCCTGCGCGACGGCCTCCGAACCATCGAAGCCGACCACGAGGTGGTGAGTGCGGTCCGGGGGCGCGGGTTCCTCTGGGGCGTCGAGTTCGCCGACCCCGACACCGGCGAGCCGTTTCACGATCCGCGCGTCGAGGAGGGGGAGAACCCGGTCAGCGACGTGATCGCGGCCGCTCGCGAACGGGGGGTGCTCGTCGGCGGCGGGCGGCCGGCGTTCCAGCTCATCCTCTCGCCGCCCCTGATCGCGGGGCGGGACGACCTCGAACGGGGGCTGGCGGTCCTCGACGACGCCATCACCGAAACCTTCGACGATTGAGAAGCGACTAATCCGTCGCCCTCCGTAGATCGTCTTTCGACTCGCTCGAGAAGGGATTCCGAGATACCGGGGAGTGAGAGATCTACGAACTCGCCGACCAGTTCCCACCCGCGCTGATGCTCCTGAACTCGAAGTCCGGCGAACGATCGCCGAACCGGTCGAGTCGAAACGGATCGAGGGAGAACAGGGAGTACTCGTTTGCGACTATAGTATCCGTTAGAACTTTTTGCTCGTAGACTGTTACAAGAGATAGTGAATCATCTCGACGAGATCTCCGTTGAGGAATTGCAAGACGCTCTCGACAACGTGGACGGAAAGAAGCCGACACAACGGCTCTTAGCAGCCATCGCGTGCAAGAACGGTGTAACGCAGACCGAGCTAGCCGAGTGGTACGACGTTCAACGGCGGACGATCTACAGTTGGCTCAAGCGACTCGACACCGACGAGTCGCGTGAGCAAGCCGTTTCTGACGATAAACAAACTGGAAGGAAGAGAAAACCCTCAGAAACACAGCAAGAAGAATTCGAAGAAATCGTTCACGAACCACCTGAAGAGGTCGGGACCGACGCGCCGGCGTGGACGCCGGCGCTCGTCCAAGAGTATCTCGAAGAAACGTACGGCGTCGAGTATTCAATCCCAAGTTGTCGGCGGCTGCTGAAAGAAGCGGGATTGAGCTATCAGAAACCGCGCCGGTCAGCCGACGAAGCCGACGAAGACGAGCAAGAAGCGTTCCACGACGAGCTCAAAAAAAAGCGGCGGGAGATGGACGCCACCGTAGTCTGTATCGATCAGACCAAGAAACCCGTGCAAGTCAAGCCGCGTACCGCGTGGTTTCTGCGCGGCACGCGACCCTCCGTCGAACTTTCAGACCAACGCGACTGGACGTGTTTACTGGGCGCGATCACCGAGGACGGTGATCGCTTTTTCTCTCGATTCACCGAGGACGTCACGACCGAACACGCGAAACATTTCATTTTAGCATTATGCGAAGAATTCGAAAATGACTTGATCGTCGTGTTGGATGGAGCGCCATATTTTCAGGCGTCGGTCGTCACGGACCTGGCGGCCCATGACGACCTCGCCTTCGTGACGTTACCAGCGTATTCGCCGGAGCTGAACCCTGTCGAGGAATGCTGGAGACAGCTGCAAGCGGCTCTCAGCAATCGTTTCTTTGACTCGCTCGACGAGCTTACAACAGTGATCGATACCGCTCTCGACCAACTCTCAATCCAAAAATGAGCAATTATCTCTGATCACTACTATAGGGTCAGCATGATTTTCCGTCGAGTACGCCGGTTGGGGGTTCAAGCGCGGTTCACGAGACAGCAGATCTACCGGAACCACACGATCCCGGCTACGAGCGCGAGGAGGAGGACTCCAGCGGTCGTATTCAGAACTGCCTGCCCCACCCCCGCGTGCTGTAAACTCTGTTGGGCATTTGCCAGTCCATTGATCCCTGCAATCGTTAGGATGATGACTAGACCGTAGATAGCCCAATCGTCACTAATATACTCCATTACGGGATGCAATGATATCCCTCCGGGGTTAAATATTGCACAGATTCTGTTTGGGCGTATCGCCATCGTTTTGCGCCCGGCATCGTCCGAAGGACCGTTTCCCCCGTCAACGGACGCTGGGACACCGACCGGGGGTAGCGAACCGGTGAATCGATACATGGTTGATTTCCGAATCGTTCGATTCGATTGTGGATAGAACCGCATCACAAAATGCGGTCTTCGTATCGCCGATATGGCTTGAGGGGCTGATGTGATACACTGTACCACTTACCGTCGGTAAAGAGTGGCGGATGGCAGACGGCGCTCGGAGCTATCGCTGCGCAGGCGGCAAAGTACCGAACGTCAGTGGCTTCGGGAGCGAACGGTGCTATCCTGGTACGTCACGTTGGAGACCGACGTCCGTCGCCGTGACCACTTATACAGTACTCCAGCAGCTACTCCAAGGTGGGTCATGAGTGATGGAAACTTCGGGCTAACAGAGGCGGTGTCAATCGCACTTGGCGGGATGATCGGCGGTGGGATCTACGCCGTTTTGGGCGTCGTTACCCAGATAACGGGCGCTGCGACATGGTTTGCATTCCTTCTTGCGGGTGTCGTCGCGGTGTGTGCGGGGTATTCGTATATCGGTTTGAACGAACTCGTCACCGACGGTACCGACGATACTGGCGGCGGGTCGGTGACGTTCGTCCAGTCGTTCACGGGCAACTCGACGCTCGCCGGGATGGTCGGCTGGACGTTGCTCGTCGGATATATCGGGTCGATGGCGATGTACGCGTTCGCGTTCGCGGAGTTCGCCATCGCGCTTCCCGTCGTTCCCGTGTCGCTCGCAGGACTTTCCCTGCGGCCGGTCATCTCCGTCCTCGCGATCGCCGGCTTCGTCGGACTAAATTTGCTCGGAGCGCGTGCGACCGGCGAGGCGGAGAACGTCCTTGTCGTGGCGAAGGTACTCGTACTCGTACTGTTCGGTATTGGAGGTATCCTCTACGCATTGGTCGTCTCTCCTGCACCCGTTCAGCTCGGACTTACCCGGCTTACGTCGTTCAGTCCGATCATGGCAGCGGCCATCTCCTTCGTCGCCTTTCAGGGCTGGCAGTTGCTGTTCTACGACCAAGAGAGCATGGCGAATCCTCTCGATGAGATCCCGAGGGCAGTGTATATCGCCATCCCGACCGCCGTGTTCATCTACGTCATCGTCGCATTGACGACCTACAATCTCGCACCGGCGGCGATCCAGAGTCATCCGCATACTGCACTGACCGACGCTGCCGCGACGATCGCGGGCGTCGTCGGACTGGCGAGCACGGGTGCTATTGTCCTCTCGCTGTCGGCGCTGTTTTCGACTGGGAGCGCGATCAACGCGACTCTGTTCTCCGCGGGCTACTTCGCCAAGGGGATGCTCTCGAACGACTTGCTCCCAGATCGTACGGGGGATTCGAGCGCAAGTGGCGTTCCTTCGCAGACGTTGCTCCTCATCGGGGTGATTACCGCGATATTCACCGCTTACGGGAGTCTCTCGGCCATCACTTCCTTCGCGTCACTTTCCTTCATCGTCGTATTCGGCGCGATGAGTCTTCTCGCGTTCACGCAGCGGGATGTCGATCAGATCACCGCCGTCTGGCCGGCCGTCGGCACGGTCGGGGCCACGCTCTTCTTCGTCCTGATGTTCTATCACCTCTACGCCGCTGAACGACGCACGTTCTACTTGGTGCTCATCATCGCCGTCGTGGTGTTTCTCGCAGAACTCCTTTACTTCGAGCGGGAGATCATCGAAGAGGAGATCCCCTTCCTGGACTCGCACACTGGCGAAACAGTCGACTGACTGCGAGTGGTGATCCGCTCTACGGGCTGGCTTTCGGCCATCTTCACTGTCGAGTGACTATCTTTCAGAGCGCCCGTTTCGGTATCAGCCGTTTTCAGTGCGGGCTCTCTACGTCCCCTTCTGAATCGCGAGAACGGGCTGGTCCGTTCGGCGTAGAACCTGCTCCGTGACGCTTCCCTGGAGCAATCGATCGAAGCCAGTCCGTCCGTGGGGGCTGAGAATCAGTAGATCGACGCCCGCTTCGTCCCCGTAGGCTCGGATCTCCCGGGTCGGTATCCCCTCACGGATCTCAGTTACGACCGATATGCCGCGCCGCCGTGCGGCCGTTCTGATCGCCCTCAGTGCTTCTTGACCCTCATCACGAAGCGTTGACCGAGTTGACGTAGCCCGCGTGCGCCCGATGATTCCGGGTCCACTCTGAACGATGTCGATGACGTAGAGTACGTGGACGGTAGCAGCGTGCTGCTCGGCGAGATCCAACGCGTGCCGTATGGCTCGTCGATCCCCGCTTCCGTCTGTCGCGAGGAGCACTGAGTCGTACATGCCATGGTGTTACCGACCCGTCTGGCCTAACCCTTGTGGTCTGTTATCTCGCATCCTCCGCGACTGCCGATAAGCGTTCCCACCGCAGGTTACAGCTCTGTCGGGCGGTGGATCGTAGCTAACGTTATTACTCGCCACGAGCTAGCACCCGGAGGAGTGTCCCAGGGTATGTTCGACCGAATACTCGTTCCAACCGACGGAAGTGACGCGGCCAGGCCAGCGGTGGAGATGGCGCTCGGTCTCGCCAGAACACACGACGCAACGCTTCACGTACTCTTCATCGTCGACCAGCCCGTCTCCGTGTCCGGTACAGCGGAGGGATTCAGTGGGCTGGACAACCTCCTGAACGCACTCGAAGAACAGGGTCACCGGACGACGGATGCGATCGCTGATCGGGCCAGAGAGGGCGATGTCGAGACGGAGACCGCCGTTCGGCGGGGCAACCCCCACGAGGACATCCTCGCGTATGCTAACGATCACGGGATCGACTTGATCGTCATGGGGACTCACGGAAGAACGGGAGTCAAACGGGCACTGTGGGGAAGTGTGACCGAAGACGTAGTTCGACACTCGGAGATCCCGGTTCTGACCGTACATCGAGAACCCGAGAAGTAGGAGCGTCACGTCGATTCCGTCCCCGCCTCCACTCCGAATCGACCATCGGGAGGTGATACGCGACCGCCCCGCAGGGCTCTCAGTGTAGAGCAGTATCGTCGGCGGACGCTTCGGGTTCAGGGACGAACAGTTTCAGCGCGACCGCGACCCCCACGCAGATGACGCTGAGGGCGACGAAGAGGGAGAACCCCCACGCGTAGCCGATTTCGCCATACACGTCCACGAAGAGACCCAGGGCGGGAAGGATGACGAGCGTCCCGGCGCCACCGATACCGCTGATCCACCCCGAGGCTCCTCCGACGGCTTCCGGGACGAATTTCGGGACGAGCTCGAACACCGCCGCGTTGGCGATCCCCATCCCCGTCCCGAGTACCATCATCCCCACGATGGCTGGCCAGAACCCGGTCGCACTCGTCATGATCGCGCCGCCGACCGCCATGATGCCGAAACTGACGATCGTCACGTTCTCACCGCCGAATCGGTCGCTGACGCTTCCTGCCGGCACTCTGATGAGCGACCCATAGACGATGAAGACCCCCGCCAAGAGACCGGCGTTGGCGAGCGTCAACTCGTGGAACAGATCCCAGTACGTGGGAAACCAGGCGGACAGTGAGGTGAATCCACCGCCGAAGGAGACGGTGTACAGGAACACGAGGATCCACGTTCGTCGATTCGACGCGGACGTTCGCAGCGAGTCCCACGTCCCCCCCGAGGGGAAGATATCCTGGCCGAGTTCGGTAGCGGTCTGCCTCGCTTCGGCGTCGTCCTTTCCCTTCTTGCGGAGCTGGAAGAAATACGGATCCACGGCGAACAACGCATACACGACGGTGACGACGATGAGGAACACCAACCACGTCGAGTACGCCATCGTCAAGCCCCAGATTCCGATCAGTACCGGAAGAACGTACACCACCATCCCGGGGCCGATGTTTCCGACGCCGGCGAACGCACCGAGTGCGAAACCCTGCTTGTTACTCGGATACCAGTAGGACGTCTGCGTGATACCGACGGAGAACGTCGCACCGCCAGCTCCGGCGAGAAATCCGAAGAGTACCAGAAGTGGGTAGAGGCTCATGTCGAAGTCCTCAGGGTAGGTTAGAAACAACGTGACGACGAGTCCCCCCGTTCCGACGATCGTCAACGCCAAGAGGATAAGGAGTGGCTTCTTTCCCCCGACCTCGTCCACCCACGCTCCGAACGGAATCCGGAGAACCGCCTTGCTGAGATGGGGCGAACCCAACAACAGTCCGTGGAGTATTCCGGGGAGGGTGAGATGCTCCTCCAGTATCGGTCCGGCCGCACCGTAGAAGACGATCGTAGTGAGTCCGGCAAAGAACCCGAGCGTAGCCATGAGCAGCCCCCGGTTCGGCGTACCTGTGACACCGTGTTTATTCGTTAGCTGACCGTGTTCGTCCATCGTCTAAGGGTGGCGGACGCTCCCGGTATGTATCATGCGAAATCGATCCCGAAACGCTCGTTCTCGACGACGTCTCCGAGACACGCCATGGAGGCGGCTTGATACTCTGGAGGGCAAAACGGGGAACGCCACGCTCGCGCTGTCGCCAGTTCGACGATCGTCTGATCGATAGACTGCGGCGAGGGTCCCGATTCGATCGGTTTAACGTACAGGCTGGAGTACGACCGGTGCCCGATGAGTGACACAGAGACGATCTCACGGCCGGCCGACACGATGCGAGAGCGGGTCGGTGAGACCCGTGTCAAGATCTGGTTCCTGATTAGCGCGAACCGATGGCTCGTTACCGGTATTATACTCGCGGTCACGTATGCGATTCTGCTCCTCGTGCACGTCTTCGGCCCTAGTTCCCCCCAAAAACTCGTGACGAGCAGTGCGATCGGTTCGTTATTCGGATCGATGGTCATCGCGATCGTAACGAGTGTCACGCTCGTCCTCTCGATCTCCCAGTTCGTGCTCGCCGAAGAGATCGGTCCACTCGGCGAACAGCGCGAACGCATGTCGAACGAAACCGGGTTTCGAGAGGAGGTAGAGGAGACCGCGGGCATCGGGGTGAGTCCGGCACAGCCGTCTCGGTTCCTGCGGACGCTCATCGAAACGGCGGATACGTACGCGAGAGCACTCGAAGACGCGGTTGCAGAGAGCTCGAACCCGGGGCAATTGGAAGAAGTCACCGACTATGCACGTGGTCTCGTCGAGCACAGTCAGAAGATCAGTGACGAACTAGAGGACGCGACGTTCGGATCGTTTCAGACGCTGCTTCCCGTACTTGATTATAACTACTCGTGGAAGGTGTTCACCGCTCGGACCCTTCGCGACAAGTACGACGGATCGCTTCCCGAGGAGGCGGACGAGGCGTTCGAGGGGCTGATAACGTCGCTACGGTTCTTCGGCCCTGCACGCGAGCACTTCAAGACGCTCTACGTCCAGTGGGAGATCATCAATATCTCACGAGGAGTGCTCTACGGCGCGCTACCGACCCTCGCGCTCGCGGGCTACATGATGCTCGAGTTCGACGCTGCGAAACTCGCTGGCACGACGTTCGGCGTCAGCACCGCCTACCTCGTCGTCAGTGCGCTGTACGTACTCACGCTCGTTCCGTTCGCCGTACTGCTCGCCTACCTCCTCCGCGTCCTCACCGTCATGAAGCGAACGCTCGCGATCGGACCCTTCATCCTCCGGGAGACCAAGCAGGTTGAGGGCGTCCGAAACGAAGCGTCGAGCGAGATTCAGGCGGAGAAGTGACGCGACGCGGGAGTACAGCGCTCTGCCCACCGATCGTCCCCGAAATTCGACCGGCGGTACGACGCTGATCGAACGCAGAGAGAGACGACCTCGGGGTTCGAGAGGGACGATGGTTCGAGTAATCATACGGAACGTCCCGTGAACGGTCACACAGTGGTCGCACCCCGATAGCGCGGCCGACTGGACACGCGTCGCCGATTTCGAGTGGGATCCGTCCGTTGATAATCGAGAAAGCGAACCTGTACGGTGACCGCCCGGTTCGTGTCCTCGACGATTCGTCGTTGTAGCGTACGAGACAGCCTCGGATACCGCTCGCCGGAGGAACGGCTGACGACGACGGTGATCGATGCGGGTCGTTGATCGCCGACCAACGACGCCCCTCCGTAGGCGGCGTGTGCTCGCTCGAGCTCCAGCCGTGAGTATTCCGACTGTGTCAATACGTCGTTGACGTTCCGATTAACCGTCTGAGTGAAGATGAAATACTGATAGGTGCTGATGAGGACGCCCACGATGAGAATCCCGACCACGGCGGCACCGAGGATCCCAGCGACCGTTCGACGGTCGAACGAAACAGCGTTACGGAGCTCGTTCGAACTGGACGATCGATAGCCGAACGCCCACAGAGCCAGATACGCGGTGAGATTGATCAGGACGACGTTTATGAGGAGCAAAGCGAGTGCGCCGAGCGCCAACAGCGGTTGCCGCCAAACGACGCCGAGACCCACGGCGGCAGCGGCCGGGACGATCGCGGCAGCGACCGCCACGCCGGCGATCGAGACCGGGAGATCAGTCGCCAACGCGAGCGCGCCCGCGCCGCCAGCGAAAACTGCGATCGTGAGCGTGAGTACGGCGGGTGCGCTGAAACTGCTGACCTGTCCGATGTTCTCGACGGCGATCGTCGGTGGCACGAGATACCCCCATCTGAATACGAACCCTGCAACGACCGCCCCGGCGATGGCAACCACGAGTCCGAGTAACTGTGACTCGAAGCTGTCGATTATCGACTCGTAGTCACCGATGACCGCGCCGACACTTGCGGAAAGTGACGACCCGGCAAACGGGGATATCACCATCGCCCCGGTGATCACGATCGCGGAGTTGAGCAGGAGACCGGCAGCCGCGACGATGGAACTGACCGCAGCGAAGAGAACGAACATCGATCGCTGGGGGGTCAGCTCTCGGGCCTTCGTCCGCAGTTCCGCATGCGAGAGGCCGACCTCGTCATCGGGACCCTGGGTGTAGCGCCCTTCGAGTTCGTCGAGGCCGGGCGTCGTCGCAGTCTCGATCTCGGTAACGATGGTGAATGCGTCATCCTCGAGCCCGTCGCTTCGAAGTCGATCCAGCATCTCGTCGACCGCGCCATCCGGGAGTGGAAAGTAGATGATCGACGACTCGTTACCCGCCGCCTCGTCGGCGATAACGTAGTCCGCGTCTGCGTCATCGAGCACGCCGAGGACGCTCTCCTGAGATTCGTTTCTGACCCGTATCTGGACGAGACGCATAGTACATCATGTTCAACTCCGATGATAACACTTTATGACCTATCCTCGGACAGAGGATTCGATTCTCACCTGTGCGCTCAATTCGGCGGGTCGACTGACCGTACGATGGTAACGTATCGGGGGCGGGTTTCCACTTTCAGCCGAGTTCCCCGTGTGGAACTCGGTTACTTACGACCCGCGTTGATACGGGAGGTCCCATACCGAGAGTTGCTTTCCGAACAGTTTGTGAGCCCCAGCTACGATTAGAACCGCCAGGAAGAACGCGACCGCCCCCTTGAGATCATCGACGAACCCGAGAGAGATGATGAGCGTGGTGGCGTACGCTGGAGGGTGGTCGAACCCGGTAGCGAACATCCCTGCGGTCGTGAGTATCGCGGCGAGGAACGTGGCACATACCTGGAGAAGCCCCCGGAGGGAACGCGGCGGAATCGGTTCTCCGACTATCGGTTAGGCGACGAGTAACTGGAATGCGACGATCCCCGAAATCACTCCGATGAACTGGCCCTCGATTATCCGCTGGGGGAAATTCATCTCGTCGTCAGGCAACGTCGCGAACAGAAATATCGACGGTCCGAGGCTCGGAAGCAGAAACCCGAACCCGGTAAACCACGAGAGCACACCGAGAATCGCGAAGTGAAACGCTACGTACGTGCCTATGTCGAAACCGACCGACGGTCGTTTCATCGTGGTCTCGACTCACGAACGACGAAGTAGTAATACCCCTGGCCGTGAGGGCTGGTTGCGACTACGTGGACAACCCACATACGCTCGGACCGCACGTCTCGCTCCTCGAGTAGGGTGATAAAAACGGGGCGTCGTTCCCGCCCGTGCTTATTCGAGTCCGTCGAGTGGACGGATCACTCGCTCGCTTCGATGGCGTTCGTACGGCTGACGACCAACACGGGGCGCTCGGTGGTTCGAAGGACGCGCTCCGTCACGCTTCCGAACAGGGCGCGACTGATACCCGAGTTGCCACGCGAACTCATAACGATGAGATCGACGTCCCGTTCGTCCGCATAGATCCGAATGCCTTCGTGGGGAGTCTGTCGCCGAACAGCGGTCGTGACAGAAACCCCTACATCTCTCGCGTTCTTGGCGATGTCTTCGACTGCCGTTTGGCCCCGTCGCTGGAGTGGTTCGAGCGGATCTGAATCATTGATCCCCATCAGCCCCGAACTGCCACGGTTGTCGTCGACGACGTACAGGGCGTGGACGGTCGCGTCGTAGGTGCTCGCGAGTTCGAACGCTTGGGTGAGTGCTGTCGCTACTTCGTCGCTGCCATCGGTCGGAACGAGGATGTCGTCGTACATGTCGAACCGTAGCCTGCGGAGTCACTTCAACGACGGCCCCACCGTCACGACTCTCGTCGGTAGTCCGTTATCGTGCGTACGTATCCGCTGAGACGTCCCTCCTCGCGTATCTGCTCTTCTTCTAGCTTCCGGAGGGCGGACGTCATCAGATCCTGTGAATCGAGCCATCCGACGAGTGTCGTCTCGTCGTCTCGGGGGACGATCGGCAACTGCTCGATATCGTGATCCGCCATTCTGACGACGGCGTCGAACAACCGTTCGTCGGGATGGCCGACGACGAGGTCACTCGTTCCCAGTTCGCCGACCGTTCGATCCCCGTGATCTCGAGCGATCGCCCTTACGAGGTCGCCGTAGGTGATGATGCTCTCTAACGCACCGCCCGAATCGACGATCGGAAAGCCGTCGTGGATCGTCCGCTCGGGATCTTCCGCCAACTCGAGTGGCTCTGCGTCCGCGATCGCACCGGACTCGTCGACCGCCTGTTCGAGTCCGCCGTTGGCGATCGGCGATTGGGACGTGGCGTTCTCGGTTTCAGCGATGGTTGCCGCTAACTGCGCGACGGTCACGCCCGGATTCAGGATCGCCGGCTTCTCGTCCATCACCTCCCCCGCGTTGAACCGCTTCAGGACGTCGACCTCGTAGTCCTGGTTGACGTCGATCCCCCGGTCTGACAACTCGGCGGTCATCAGGTCCGAATCCATATAGAGCGTGGCAACCGCGTCGGCGACGACCCCGACGAGGAACACGGGGAGGATCGCCTCGTACTGCCCAGTCACCTCGATGGCGAACAGCGTGAAGCCGAACGTGGCGTTGCTCACGACGCCAAACAGCGTTCCGAGTCCCGCCAACGCGAACAGTGTGACGGGGATCGTCACCCCGGGGAGGAGGGCGTTCACGCCGTGGGCGAACACGCTTCCGATGGCTGCCCCTGCGACGAACACCGGCGCGAGGAATCCCCCCGACGTTTTCGAACCGAGGGTGACGTAGACGCCGACCACCTTGAAGAGCATGACGACGAAGACGAGGCCGACGGCCAGCTCGTTGTTGAGGATCTCTTCGGCGACCCCGTAGCCCACGCCGAACGTCCGGGGCACGAGCAGTCCCATCACGCCGAAAATGAGGCCTCCGATCGCCGGCAGGAGGACGTCGTTGACCGGAATCCGATGGATGTACCTCTCGGCGGAGAAGTAGCCGTCCTTGAAGAGGATCGCAGCGCCGCCGATGACGATGCCGAGCGCGACGAGGTAGGGTAGGTTCGGAAAGAGTTCGGCGGTGATCTCATCGACGTGGAACATCGGTCCGACGCCGATGAGCGGGCGGCGAGCACCAGTCGCGATCAGGCTCGCGATGCTGATCGGAACGAAGGACCGGGCCTGAAACTCGAAGACGAGGAGTTCGATCGCGACGAGAATTCCCGCGAGCGGCGTGTTGAACGTCGCCGCCATCCCCGCGGCCGCCCCGCACGCAAGGAGCACCTTACGTTCGGCCACCGTCGTACTGATCCACTGACCGAAGACGGATCCCATCGCGCCCCCACTCTGGATGATCGGCCCCTCGACACCGAACGGCGCGCCGGTACCGATGGCGATCGCGGCGGAGATCGGCTTCAAAACGAGTATCCGTGGACGGACTCTGCTGTCGTTACTCCAGACGGCCTCCATCGCTTCGGGGATACCGTGACCGATGATCCGTCGCGAGCCGTACTGCGCCATCACCCCGGCGATGAGACCACCCAGCGCCGGGACGAGGACGATCCAGAGTGGCGGACCGCTCGGCGGAAACAGAAGCGAGTTCACGGTGCCGTCCGATGCGACGAGGACGCTCCCCGCCGATTCGGTGGGTTCGACGAACTCGAACGCGACCCGCTGGTAGAAGAAGAGGTTGTAGAGAAGACCGATGAAGTGGTAGATGAGGTATGCGATCACGGCCGCAGCCACGCCTATGACGCCGGCGAGGACGGAAACGTACCCTATTCGAAACCCGTCGGGGGAGTCACGCGAGCCTGATTCTGTCGGTCGGAGGTTCGTCGCCGCCATTCTATTACTTCTCCTATCGCGGTGATGGCCCCTTGTCTCTATCGAATTGTATTACCAATGTCAATTAGTCAGAAACGCTAATCAGCTCTCTTAATTCGCTGGGGGTAGTGTTGAACTGACGTCGGGACTCGTATTATCAGATACGTTATCAGTTCTGCGCCCGCCGGATCCGTGCGAACCGGGGGGCCATCCTCTCCGTCCTGAAGCCGATGCTTTGCGCCCAAAACTCCGTACTTCGGTATCTTTCCAGCGCGTAGGAATCCGCAGTTCGTTCACACACCTCCCGTGGAGGTGTCGGATTGGGATCGCCACGCGACCGAAGTCGCTCCTCGAGTAGGCGACGACGAAGGGCCGAGTCCCATCGTCGACCGACGTCTCACCGGTGGCTCGACGTCGAGCGTTCGCCACCCGATGATCGACGGGGGCAACGTGGTGCGTTTCGATACCCTCACCGAGGTCGCTCTCATCCCCTAGCGAGTCGACGTTCGACTCGATCGGGAGATGCCTCGGCGCGATGGCTAGGTCGGGACGCTAGAAGGATGGGATCGCTGGACGAACTCGTCCCGCGGTCGTCGAGGCGGTCCCCGCCACCGGCGCTGCCGCCGAGTGGGTGACCGAGATCCGACGACGGTTTCGCTCGACCGTGCGGACCATGCCGAACACGTTCGTGTGTAGGTTTAACAGCCTGCCGACGCGAGAGGGCACGTATGGTGACCGGCCCGCTCTCGTATCCGTGGTGGCTTCGGATCACACACTGGTTCAACTTCTTCTTCGTCATCCTGCTATTCCGCAGCGGGTACGAGATCCTCATGAGTCATCCCAAGCTCTACTGGTCGGACGACGCCGAGCCGGGGGACGAGTGGCTCCGCACCGGCGACCGGAAGCGCGGGACCGACTTCGACAAGGACGTCATCGAGGACGAGGACCTCTGGGCGGCCGAAGACGAGATCGATCCGCCGTCGGCGCTCATCTCGCTTCCCGGTCGCGATGCCATCGGGATGGGTCGCCACTGGCACTTCTGGGGTGCGCTCGGATGGACCCTCTGCGGACTCCTCTACGTCGGGGGGCTCTTCATCTCGGGCGAGTGGATGCGCCTCGTTCCGACGTCGCTCGACATCTTCCCGCAGGCGTGGAACGCGCTGGTGACGTACGCGCAACTACAGGTCCCCCACGCCGCTGGCTATAACGCGCTCCAGCAACTCACGTACTTCGGTGTCATTTTCGTACTGTCGCCGGTGATGATCGTCACCGGCCTCCTTCAGGCACCGGCCTTCCGGGCGCACTGGCCGGACTGGTTCGGCTGGAACCGACAGCTCAACCGGAGCATCCACTTCATCGGGTTCGTCGCGTTCAACGTCTTCCTGTTCGGTCACGTCGCCCTGGTCGCGGCCCACGGGTTCTGGTCCGAGATGGGGAAGATCGTCCTCGGGAGCGAGGCGGCCTCGACCGACCTGACCATCGCGCTCACCGTGCTGGGTGTCGCGATCGTCTTCGGGTTCGCGGGATTCGCGACGTGGATCACCCTGAAGCGTCCGTACTTCACCCAGAACCTGCTGGAGATCGGCGTCGACCCGCTGTTGAAGGGGCTGTTCCACCACGTCTCGTTCTACGACGGCGACGATCGGCCGGAGGTGTCGAACTTCGCACGGGTCAACGGCAAGCCGCCACGTAACGACGAGTACCGCGCCCACTACGAGAACGACTTCGATGACTGGACGATCACGGTCGACGGGCTCGTCGGGAACGAACTCGACCTGACCAACGAGGAAATCAGGGAGATGGACAAGCAAGAACACGTCACCCGCCACGACTGCATCCAGGGCTGGACGTACTACGCCAAGTGGGGCGGCGTCCCGTTGTCGGCCATCGTGGACCGGTGTGAGCCGACGGAGGACGCGGAGTGGCTCGTCTTCTGGACGCTCGACGAGAAGTGGGAGTACTCCGAGGACGGTCCCTTCGAGGAGAAGGCCGAGGACGTCCCGGAGTTCTACTACGAGGCCATCCGGATGGACAAGGCCCGGGAACCCCGGTCGATCCTCGCCTACGAGATGAACGACGGCGACCTTCCCGTGGCCCACGGCGCTCCCTACCGGCTCCGCATCGAGAGTCAGCTCGGGTACAAGATGGCGAAGTGGGTAACCCGCATCGAGTTCGTCGAGGACTTCGAGGACATCGGCAAGGGGAAGGGCGGGTGGCGCGACGACGTCCTCCACTACTACCCGAACAGCGCGGACATCTGAGACGCCGATGGCCGTCTCCGCTCTCGCGTCGGCGTCGGGCCTCCAGTCTTTCAATGAGCACTGATCCGGACGACCCCGGCGAGTCGCCCGTCGACAGTGCCAGCCGTGTCGGGGACGTACTCGGACTTCTGGAGTACTGGGATCCGCTCTACTTCGCGCTCGTCATGGCGACCGGCATCGTCTCCATCGGTGCGTCTCTCGTCGGGTTCGAGCGGATCGGTCGGGCACTGTTCGTGGTCAATACTGTCGCGTACGTAGGTATCGGCGTCCTCACGGTGGCGCGGATCGGCCGCGCCCTCGGATCGGCGCTTCACGACCTCGTCTCGCCGGACCGGGCGGTCGGATCGTTCACCGCCGTCGCAGCGACCAGCATACTCGGGAGTCAGTTCGTCGTCTTCGAGCAGTCGATTCCCGCCGCGACGGCGCTACTGGTCTTCGCAGGCGGTCTCTGGTTCGTTCTCACGTACACCGTGTTCGTGGGATTGACGATCAGGGACGTCGACGATCCCATCGAGGAGACGCTCGACGGCGGCTGGTTTCTCGCCGTGGTCGCCACGCAGTCCGTGGCCGTGCTCACCGCGTTGCTCGCTCCGCAGTATCCGTCGGTGCTCGAGAATGTCAGCCTGGTGGCACTCGTCCTGTACCTGATCGGCGGCGGGTTCTACCTAGTACTGTTCACGCTGGTGTTCTACCGGATGACGTTCTTCGCGTTCCGCCCGGCGTCCGCGACGCCGCCGTACTGGATCAACATGGGCGCCGTCGCGATCACGACGCTGGCGGGCGCGTTGCTCCTCCAGCTCGGGCCGTCGTGGCCGTTCATCACCGAGATTCGTCCGTTCCTCCTCGGGTTCACGTTCTTCTTCTGGGCGACGGCCACGTGGTGGATCCCGTTGCTCGTCGCACTCGGTATCTGGCGACACGCCGTCAGCGGAATCGCACTGCCGCATCGCCCAGAGGGGTACGACCCACGGTACTGGGGGATGGTCTTCCCGCTCGGGATGTACACAGTGAGTACGTCCCGCCTCGCGAGCGAAGCGGGGATCGGAATACTTCACATACTCCCTCGAGTCTTTGTGTACATCGCACTCGCTGCGTGGGTGGTCGTAGGCGTTGGGCTTCTCCGCAAAGCGTTGGAGTGGTCGCGGGCAAACCTCGGGTGAATCGCAACGCACCGCCCACGTTGGAGAACCCCTCAGTCGGTCGATTCGATGCTCACGCGAGTACCGTATCCGCCACAGGGGCCCGTCCGTGATCCGAGATCTCGACGAACCGATTCACCGATCCACGGTTTGATAGAGGTACGACGACGGTGGCCCGTGTCGTTCGTGCGTGACGATGTCGACGAATCGGCCGGGCGCGTCTGTTCGACTGCGTCCACCGCCTCTGCGATGGTCAATTGTCCAAAGCGTTCAAATGCGGCTCCTCACTGCCAGATAGCATCTATACTCCGCGAAATTTGGCTCAAAAACGGCCTATCCTCCGAACCTGTGTGCCCCCCGAACCCAACACTTGATATAGCGACATAAGATTTATAGTCTCGGAACATTCCGACTTCAGACCGTACAGCGGTCGAACTACGCGTTTTCTCTACCGGACGTCGGCGTTCTCGCACGTTTCCGTGTCGATACGCGGGCTGATCCCCCGGAATGACGATCCTGACGGGGCCTCGATCCGCTTCCGCAGCATCGACGCAGATAATTACCACGATCCGTCCGGTCGGTACTCGAAGCGACCCCCGACGCCGTCCGCGATGGGAGTAGCGTCCTGTGTAGATGGGGACTGCCCTGCCGGATAACAACCTCACCGGTCCACCCTCTGTTATAGCTATATATTATAGCCGTGAGATATGACTGGTAACTACAGCTAGGATTTCTATTCGATCTGCTCTATTGAAAACGACAGACAGCGTCGGGATCACTCCGGAAGAGTTTGAGAAGATGAAGTCGAGAAGGTGGATATGGCAATCGCACTCCTCGACTTCGTCCAGAACGTACTCCGCGTAGCTAAACAAGCGTTAGGGAATCGAGCGGGGAGGCCCGCCTCTGGCGGGCTTCCCCGCGAGGCTCACATCGTCGCCCACTGTCTTCGCAAGGAAGAGGGTCACACCTTCACCGAACTCGTCGATCGCCTCAGTCTTATGCCTGCGGTGTGTGACCTCCTCGGACTACATCCGGACGCGCTCCCCGATCCAACGACATTCTACTACTCACTGGATCGGTATGCGATGTACGTCTGGCGGGCGTTGCTGCGCGCGTCCGCGCAGCAACTCCGCCAGTCTGGCCACGTCGCGCTCGACAGCACGTTCTTCGAACGCAAGCAAGCCTCCCAGTACTACCTCCAGCGACGCGGGCGCACCGTCACGACGATCAAAGCGACGACACTGACCGATACAGCATCGCTCGCGGTGCTGGACGTGCACTGCTGTATCGAGCGTGAACCCGACACACAGGCTGGCCCGCGGGTCGTCCGCCGGAACGCGGACGACCTGCGGGCCGTGGTCGCCGACAACGGCTTTCAAGACTGGCACACCGAATACGAGCTCTCCGCATACGATCTCGAGTACCGTGTTCACCACCGCGGATCGACACCGATGGCTGTCGCACACAACACGCTCAACCAGTTGACCGGGTACACGCAGCGCTGGATGGCAGAAACGTCCTATTCAACGACCAAGCGAACGCAGGACTCCGCCCTGCGTTCGCGGTTCTGGTACCGCCAGTTCCGTGAAATCGTCCTGATGTTTGCGATCCACAACATCAAGAAGATGACCAAGAAGCTATGACCCCACTGCCGTACCGCATTTTCAATAGAGCAATTCGATCCGCGATCTCCTCCCCCCGTCCGATGAGCGTCGGACGACAGTCACGGCGATAGAGTATAGTTGTATAGTATAGCGATACGCTATAGCTGGTGAATGTGGTTCATGTCTCATGACCGGCCGTGAGGGACTGACTCTCTGGCCGAATCGACTGGGACGAGGGCGGAAAGCGTATAATACGTTCGCGGTAGAGCGCCTAGCGGAACGGTCCTTCGAGGAGTGGAAGACGTGATCCGGTTCGGGAGGGGGCGGCGAAATCACGCACGCGGTAGGATCGGGGGTACCGAAAACGGAGTGGCCGGCGTAAGCGAACTCGGAGGCCGACCGCGGGCCCGCAGGAGGGGATCACCGGTGGGGACTTGGTCGCCCCGGGGGACGAACGGCGAAAAGACGGCGAGTTCCGGGCCTGGACGACTCCCCCTCTGGAGCCTTCCAGTGGACCTCGGTCAAGTAGCGTCGAGGTCGTATCCCCACTCGCGGAGGACCTCGGCGATGAGTTCTGGATTACGCTGCGCGACGACCATCGCGGCCTCCCGATAATCCGACTTGTAGACGTCCTCGCCGAGCAGCGCTTCGAGCGTATCCCGAAGATCGGCCTCGGCGTCGATGATCTCCTCTCGAAGGAAGTACGGAACCTGTTCGCGCCCTTCGTTTACCTTCTCGCGGCGGAGTTTGTACGGAATCGAGTCCATCGTGGGGCGCTGCGCCCCGGTTTCGGAACCGGACGCGGGGTTCGCGTCCCCTCCACTCCTACCGGTAGGCGACGACTCGGCGGCCGTCTCTCGTTCCGGCTTTGCCCCGTCCGTCTCCCGTGTGGATCGCTCTGTGTCGTCCGCAGATTCGTCGAAACCGGCGTCCCGCGAACCGGACTTGAGCCCCATTACGCCACCACCTCCGGCGTGTCCAGGCCCGCTTCGCGTTCGAGATGCCGGGCGAGTTCGTCGAACTGGTCGAGCGTCTCGAGTTCGTAGTCGCGTTTTCGCTCGCGGTGGTCCTCGACGTAGGCGTATGGGCTGCACTGTTGCTTCCAGCTACCCTCCATCAGCGAACCGCGCTCGCCGACGACCACCGGTACCGGGAATCCGCTCTCGCGCAGGTTCCCGAGGATCTCTCGCTGATCGCGCGTGTCCCTGTATCCGATCGGCACGATCGCCAGTACGCCGACGTCGACGTCGATACTCTGTTCCAGTCCGTCGACGAGGTCGTCCAGCCCTTCGATCGATTCCTGGCCCTTCGCCGTCGCCTCGAACGGGATGACGACGTTCCTGACCGCGACCAGCGCGTTGTAGAGGATCGGGCCCGCCTTCCCGGCCGAATCGACGATCACCACGTCGTACTCGTCGCGGACGTTCGCCTCGCGGAGGACGCGGTGGAGCTGGTGGTACATGCTGTAGGACTCCCCGAAGTTCTCGGCCTGGTCCTTCTCGTTGAGGAGGAACTCGTGGAGGTCCTCGAGCATGTTGTGCGACGGGATCAGATCGATCCCGCCTTCGACTTCGAGAGCGAGATCGTGAAAGTCACCTTTCGGACGCCCGACCAGGTGACGGACGAGATTATCGACGGTCGGGTCGCCGCGGTCGTAGTCGGGACCGAAGAAATACGTGAGGCTCCCGTTTTGCGTGTCCATGTCGATCGCGAGGACGTCGTGACCCGCGCGCGCGTGACTCGCCGCGAGCGTCGCGGCCGTCGTCGTCTTTCCGACGCCGCCCGCCTCCGAAACGGGGGTGTAGGTGAGCATCACGTGTGACTGTCGAGAAGTAGTGATATAAGCTTAAGTCAGACAATGTCGCTACGAGATACGACTATTGTGCTGAACTATAGTATATATCTATACTATCTAACTATACTCCTCACTGGTAACGTCCGAGTCCCGCCGACCGCTACCGCCTCCGGCGACTGTACACCGTCGATTATGACGTCTCGGGCGGCAGGACCTCGGCGGAGACCCCACCGTCGAGTGCGACGCCCTCGATACGGTACGTGCGCGCCCCGAAGGAGCATAACTGGAGGGTTTCGGATATACTAGATGGCTATAATTGGCGACTATACTAGGTGGCTATACTCATCAACTATACCTAACAGATATATCGCGGGTGATATTCTGCGTCTGTATCGCCTGCTGACG